>NZ_JBEZVL010000018.1:0-203203 GCF_040636975.1 Streptomyces sp. NPDC032198
CTTGAAGGCTTCTGCGAGTTGGGGTAGGAGGGGGTCCATTTGGGCGTGGTGGGAGGCGTAGTCGACGTTGATTTTGCGGGTGTAGATGTTTTGTTCGTCCAGGTGGGTGATGAGTTGGTCGATGGCGTGGGTGGTGCCGGAGATGACGGTGGAGGTGGTGGTGTTGATGGCGGCGATGGAGAGGTCGTTGCCGTAGGGGGTGATGAGGTTTTGGACGGTGGTGTGGGGTTGTTCGATCAGGGCCATGGCGCCGTTGCCGGTGTGGGGCAGGACGGCTTTGGAGCGGGTGGCGGCGATGTGGGCGCCTTGGTTGAGGGTGAGGGCGCCGCTGGTGACGGCGGCGACGACTTCGCCCTGGGAGTGGCCGATGACGGCGGCGGGGGTGATGCCCAGTGCCTGCCAGGCGGCGGTGAGGGCGATGCCCATGGCGAACAGGGCGGGCTGGACGACATCGACGCGGTCCAGCGGCGGGTTGTCGGGGTGGTCGGGGTCGGTGAGCACTTGGCGCACGGACCAGCCGGTGTGGGGCATGAGGGCGGTGTCGCAGGCGTCGATGGCTTCGGCGAAGGCGGGGTTGTGGTGGTAGAGGTCGGTGCCCATGCCGTGCCACTGGCTGCCTTGGCCGGGGTAGACGAACACGATCTTCCCGCGCGGGGCGGCCGTACCGGTGACGGTGTGGTCGTGGGGCTGGTCGGTGGCCAGCGCGCGCAGGGCTTCGGCGGCTTCCTCGGCGGTTGAGGCCAGGATGGCGCCCCGGCTGTCGAAGTGTGTGCGGTGCAGGGCTGCGGTGGTGGCCACGGCGCCCAGGTCGGCGGTGTCGTGTTGCTGGAGCCAGTCGGCCCACCGTCCGGCCTGCTCGCGCATGGCGTTCTCGGTGCGCCCGGAGACCACAACCGGCAGTACTGCCCCGGGAGTTGGCCCGCCCGAGTCCTCCTCGGCGGCGACTTCGGCGACCTCGGCCCTCTCGGGTGCTTCTTCGATGATGACGTGCGCGTTGGTGCCGCTGATGCCGAAGGAGGACACGCCTGCCCGGCGTATGCGCTCGCCGCGTTGCCAGGGCTGGTTGTCCTGGAGGAGTTCCAGGCCGCTGCCGTCCCATTCGATGTGGCTGCTGGGTGCCTGGGCGTGCAGCGTCTTGGGAAGCGTCTGGTGCTGGAGTGCCAGGACCATCTTGATGACCCCGGCCACACCGGCGGCGGCCTGCGCGTGCCCGATGTTGGACTTGGAGGAGCCCAGATAGAGGGGCCGGTCGGCAGCCCGGCCGGGGCCGAACACCTCGGCCAGCGCACCCGCCTCGATCGGGTCACCCAGCGAGGTGCCGGTGCCATGCGCCTCGATGGCGTCGATGTCGGCGGGGGCGAGGCGCGCGGACGCCAACGCGTCGTGGACGACCCGCTGTTGGGAGGGGCCGTTGGGGACGGTCAGGCCCTGGCTGCGGCCGTCCTGGTTGACGGCCGAACCCTTGATGACGGCGAGGATCTGGTCACCGTCACGCTGGGCCGCCGACAGGCGCTTGAGGACGAGGATGCCCACGCCCTCGGACCAGCCCGCGCCGTCCGCGTCATCGGAGAAGCTCTTGCACCGCCCGTCCGCGGCCATGCCCTTGAACTGGCTCGACTCCACGAACAGTGCGGGCGAGGACATCACGGTCACGCCGCCCGCCAGGGCGAGTTCGCACTCGCCGGCGCGCAGTGCGGCCGCAGCGGAATGCAGGGCGACCAGGGAGGACGAGCAGGCGGTGTCGATCGTGACGGCGGGGCCCTGCAGGCCGAGCACGTACGAGACGCGGCCCGAGATGACGCTGCTGGAGACGCCGGTGCCCTGGTAACCGTCCAGGTAGGTCAGGCCGGTCTGGTCGTCGGCGTAGTCGGCACGCATGGCGCCGAGGTAGACGCCGGTGCGGCTCTCGGCCAGTGTCTCGGGCCGGATGCCCGCACGCTCCAACGCCTCCCAGGAGGCCTCCAGGACCAGCCGCTGCTGCGGGTCCATCGACTGCGCCTCGCGCGGCGGGATCCCGAAGAACTCGGCGTCGAACCCCTCGACGCCGGCGAGGAACCCTCCTTCGTGGGCGTAGCTCTTGCCCGGGGTCTGCGGATCCGGGTCGTAGAGCTCCAGGTCGTCCCAGCGGGCCGGGAACTCCCCTATGGCGTCCCGCCCTTCGTGCAGGAGCCGCCAGTACTCCTCGGGGCTGGTCACCTCGCCGGGGAAGCGGCAGGCCATCGACACGATCGCGACCGGTTCGACGCGCTGTTCCTCGAGTTCCGCGTTGCGCTGCTGAAGCTGCAGCACTGCTGCCATCGCTCGGCGCAGACGATCTTCGTTACCGGTGGGCCTGCTCACGTCCGTCATTCGACTCGACTCCGTCACTTTCTCCGTGAATGCGACAGAGCCGTATCGCGGGTGCGATACGGCTCTGGGGGCAAATCTCTGATTTCCAGTGAAGGAAAGATTGTCCAAGATCTTCGTCTTCAGAACGCGATTGATGATTCGCGGAAGTGACCTTGAATGAACGGGGGTTGCCTGTGTGCAGACACACCGATCCCGTTCGAAAAGTGTGACAGACGAGATGTGGTCGCGTCAACTTTCAAACGACGCGACGAGTGGGGCGTGACCTGGGGGTTCGGCCGCTCGTCTGCTGGTAAGGAGCCATTTTTGGCGGCACTTGAGGGAGACTGTAGAAATGGCTGACGAATAGGATGAGTTCCTATTCGCCAGCCATGGTGAAGCAATATTGAAGTGTTCTTCGAGCGGTTCTTGAGTCCTAGTCCGTCTCGCCGGCCTTGATGCGCATGCCGTCCACCATGCAGCTGAGTCCGAAGGAGAAATGGTCGTCCCAGTCACGGGATTCACCGGCCTCCAGATTCGCCCGCATGCGCGGGAACTGATCTCCCACGGCCTCCAGCATCGGAGGGAGCCAGAGCGACTTGACCTCTTCGGGGTCGAGGGCCGCCTCGCGCATCCGGGACAGCCACTTCACCTCGTCGGCGGCGAAGCCGAGGACGTAGTTCACCAGCGTTCCCACCGCGCGGTAGGCGTGGGGCGGCGCGAACCCGCCCTGCTCGACGAGACCGATGAGGGTCTCGAACATGGCCAGGGCGTGCGGCCCGACCATGGCGTACGTTCCGGCGAGCTGGCTGGACCACGGGTGTTCCCGGATGACGCGCCGCAGGTCGTGGGCGATGTGCTCGGCCTGCCTGCCCCAGTCCGCATCGGGTTTCGGTGCCCGGTCGAGCCGGCCGAAGATCTCGTCGAGTGCGAACTCCAGGAGGGCGTCCTTGGTCGGGACGTGCCAGTAGAGGGACATCGCCGCGACCCCGAGGTCGGTCGCGAGGCGGCGCATGGAGAGGGCGCCGAGGCCCTCGGTGTCGAGGATCTGGACGGCGGCCGACACGATCTGATCGCGGCTCAGGGCGGGATGGCTGCCGCTGGTCTGGGGCCGACGACGGGCCGGCCCGGACAGCCAGATGCTGTCCAGGCGCGGCTTTCCGCCGGTGTTCGTCGTCATGGCGGTCAGGATACGCCCGCGTTGTCCTGGCTCAGCTGCTGGTCCAGCGCCTCCTCGGGTTCGGCGGGGGCCGCCGCCGGGGTGCTGCCCTTGCGCAGGACGAACCAGGCGAGGAGGCCGGCGGCCACGGCCGCCGCGGCGCCGAACCGCAGGCTCTGGGAGATGCCGGAGACGAACGCCTCCCGGACCTCGTCGACGACACGGGGTGCGTTCGCGCCCTGGGCCGCCGCGTCCAGCGCCTGGCCGACCGAGTGTCCGGAGTCCTCGGGCAGCGAGCCGGGCAGCTTCGACGTGAACTGCGCGGCGGCCAGGCTGCCGAGCGCCGCCACACCGAACGCGCTGCCGAACTCCTGCATCGTGGAGTTGAGCCCGGAGGCCATGCCCGCACGCTCCGGCGGAATGGCGCTCATGAGGGTGTTCGACGAGGCGGGCAGCGCGATGCCGACACCGCCGCCCATCAGGGCCAGGCCGAACAGGGTGACCACGTAGCCGGTGTCCGCGCCCACGAAGCTCAGGGTGACGAGCCCCAGACCCAGCACGATCAGGCCGAACGCCAGGGTGGCCGGGGCGCCGATGCGGGCGCTCAGCTTCGGGCTGAACGGGGTCATCGCGAGCAGGACGATCGCCATGGGAATGACGCCGAAACCGGCCTGGAGCGGGCTGTATCCGAGGACGAACTGCAGGTACTGCGTGAAGAGGAAGAGCGAGCCCGCCATGGCGACGGACGTCAGCGCGGCACTGCCCACGGCCCCGCTGAACAGGGGATTGCGGAAGAGGGAGAGGTCCAGCATCGGGTCCTTGGCCCGCCGCTCCCAGATGATGAAGCCGATCAGCGCGACCAGGCCGGCGGCGAGCGGAACGATCACATCGGCGGAGCCCCAGCCGTGCTCGGGCGCGGAGATGACCGCGTACACCAGGCCGACGCCCATCACCGCGGACAGCACGACGCCGGGTACATCGGGCTTGCGGACCTGCGGGTCCCGCGACTCGGGCACCAGGGCGACCATGACGACCAGTGCGGCGATGCCGATCGGGACGTTGATCAACAGGACCGAGCCCCACCAGAAGTGGTCGAGCATGAACCCGCCGATCACCGGGCCGAGAGCGATGCCGCCCGATGCCACGCCCGTCCAGATCGCGATGGCCTTGGGCCGTTCCTTCTCGTCGAAGACCTGGAGCAGGACGGCGAGGGTGCTGGGCATCAGGAAGGCCGCGCCCACGCCCATGCCGATCCGGCTCACGATGAGCTGGGTCGGGCTCTCGGAGAAGGACGCCACCCCGGAGCCGACGGTGAACAGCACCAGCCCCAGGAGCAGGGCCCGCTTGCGGCCGAAGCGGTCGGACAGTGACCCCGTGGTCATCAGCAGTCCGGCCAGCACCAAGGTGTAGCCGTTCATGACCCACTGGATCGACGAGGTGTCGGCGTGCAGTGACTCGGTGATCGAGGGGATCGCCACCGTCAGCACGGTGTTGTCGAGCAGGACCAGGAGGAGTGCGAGGCACAGGGCGGAGAGGATCCACCAGCGCTGCGGATGCGCTTGGGGTCCTGTCGCTGTCCCCGTCGCGTCCGGCGTTCCGTGCGATGAGTTCTTGGTCAAGGCGAGTTCTCCCTTGCGGATGCGCAGCCTTACGGCGTACGTGCCACTTACGGCGTACGTGCAACTTACGACGTACGAGACACTTACACAGTAAGGGAACTGCTGTCGTGGGGGGCGGTGATTTCCGGCCACGGCCACAAGGGGCGGCCGGAGCACGGTCGGAGAGGTGCGGCGCGGCATCGGCGCATCCGCGCGACGAGAGCGAGCCGGGCCGGTGCCATCAACCCTGCTGCACCCGGGAGGTGTTGTCGACGCAGGTGGACGCGTCCTCGAGCGGCCCTCGAGCGGAAGTGGCGCTTCTCAAGGGAACTTCAAGCGGGACTGGTGAAAGTGGGTCGATCTGTCCACGCGGATGGGCCGGAACCCGTCGCGACCAGAGCCGAGGAGGAGCCGATGGGTCATGTCACGTCGAGCAGCGGGGGAGGGCCTGCCGCGGCTGTCGGGCCCGCCGTGTCCCGGGCGCCCGTCGCCGTCGTCGGAGTCGGCCGGGGCCGTCACCGCAATCGGCCGGATCCTGTCGCCGTTCGGTGGATGGTGCTCGACGCCGTCTGGTCCGCCGTACGGGACGCCCGTCTCACCCCCCTGGAACTGACGGGCCGCCGGACGGGTGCGTTCTTCCCCCGGGAGCTCGCGGCGCTCGGCGGCGGCACCATCTCCGCGCACCTGGCCCGGGTGCTCGGGCTGCGCGGCCCGGTGGACCCGGTGCCGGGCGCCGACGGTGCGACCGCCGCGCTGCTCGCCGTGCGGAGCCTGGGTGACGGCGAGAGCGACGTGGCCCTGCTGGGCGGAGCCGGGCGCGGGGAACACGACGTACTCGTGCTCTGCCGTCTCGCGGACGCGTTCGCCGCGGGGCGGCGCGTGTACGCGGAGATAGGCGGTACCGGAGCGCGGCGGGCGCCGGGGGAGGCCGTCGAGGGAGAGCTCACCGGGCTGCTGCGTGCCGTGACGCCGCTGGACCGGGGGGAGTTGGTGCCGGATGCGCCGGGCACCCGGCTCGGGCTCGTCCCGTCGCCGGCGCGACACGGTGGACCGGTCACGCGCGGCCTCCTGCCGTCGCCCGGGGCGCCGGGACCGCCGGGACCGCCGGGACCGCCGGACGGATCCGGGGTGGCGGTGCTCTTCGCGGGGGAGTGCCGCGCGTGGTGGCCGACGGGGCGCGAGCTCTACCGGCACTACCCGGTGTTCCGGAAGGCGTTCGACGAGGCGAGTGCCGCACTCGACGTCCATCTGCCGCTGCCGCTCGCCGCCGTGGCGTTCGCGCCGGAAGCGGGCGTGGACGCGGAACTGATCGAGGAGCCCGAGTTCGGCCAGGCGGTCTCCTTCGCCTGCGAACTGGCCCTGTTCCGCCTCTGGGAGGCCTGGGGGCTGCGGGCCGCCGCGGTCACGGGACACGCGGCCGGGGGCCTGACGGCCGCTCATGCGGCGGGAGTTCTCGGGATGGAGGACGCGGCACGGCTGATCGTCGCCCGGGGGCGGCTGGTGCGCACCCCCGCGCGGGGCGGCTCGACGCCGGGCGACTTCCTGGAGGTGGCCCGACGGTGCCGGTTCGAAGAGCCCCTACGGACCTGGATCTGCCCGGAAGTTGAGAGGCGGTCGGGTCATGGACCGCGGTCGGAGGAAGGTGGGCGCTCGCCGGACTACTGGTTGCGGCAGGCGGTTTCGGCACCCGGCCTGCCGCGTGTGGCGGACGCGCTGACGGCGGCGGGGTTCCGTCGCCAGGTGGAGTGCGGGCCGGCGGGGCGGTATGCGGTGCTCTCCGTGCTGGGTGACGCGGAAGGGGCGCCGGTGGTTCAGGGCCGACGGTGAAGTGGGATTCAACCGTTCCTCAAGTGAAGAGAGATGCACTTGCAGTCGTCGGCCGACCAACCATCGGCGGACACGTGAGTGGCACCCCCGTCGCCTCTCCCGGGAACGCGTGCAATGCCGTACTGCCGTCTTTGCTCGATATTCGTTGATCGATTCGACGTCCTCCGTTCCGGGTATTTGTGGGACAGAATATGTGTGCCACTCTGGTTTTGTCATCGATTGCTCAGGAGGCATTTATGACCGATACGCCCGAGCGGAACGCGGACGAGGCCGAAGTCAAGCGTCGCTTCAAGGAGGCCCTTGAGAAGAAGGGGCGTTCCAAGGGGCGATCGGCGCACGAGGAAGGCCGGTTGCGAGTGAAGAGCATGAGCGGAGCAGTGGGACAGAAGCGGTTCTTCCGCCGCAAGACCGGCTGATCCCACCGCGCTTTTGCGCAACAGCTCCGGGAATCGCCCCGGCCCGATCACCGATCGGGCCGGGGCGATTTCCGTGCTCCCCTCGAATATGGCTCGAAGGTGAATTGAATTTCGCTCGACAAACGCTGGAGAAGCGCTTGAGAACCACTTGAGGAGTTTTCTCGTGCAGAGCTGTACGAGGGTTCAAGGCGTCCTTGAGTGAATCTCGTCAAGGTGTTCCCATGACCATCAGCGCCGAGACCGTCCAGTCGCCGGCCGCCGCGCACGGCAGGGCGGAAGCGGACGCCTCCGCCCGGGCCGCGCGGTTCGAGGCGCTGCTCGGCGACCCGTACGACCTCGGCAATCCCCATGGTCTGCACGCCCTGTTCGCCGCCGACGCCCGGCGCACACCGCCCGCGGGGACCGAGGCGCTGCTTGCCCGCGAAGGGCTCGGCGCGGAGTTCGTGCCCGCCGCGTACGGCGGCCGTCTCACCCGCGCCGACCTGCTCGTGCGCGTCCTGCGCCCCGTCTTCCGGCGCGACATCGCGCTCGGGTTCGGCTCCGGCGTCACCTCGCTGTTCGCGGCCGGTGCCGTCTGGGCCGCAGGCAGCGGGCGCCAGCGCCGGGACACCGCCGACCTGCTGCTCGGTGGCGGGCGGGCCACGGCCCTGCACCACGCACCCGCCCCCGCCGACGCGTCACCGCACCAGGACCGCACCGTGACCGCACACGCGAAGGCCGGTGGATACCGCGTCGACGGCCGAAGGGACATGGTCGTCGACGCGGAACGGGCCGACCTCCAGGTGGTCTACGCCCGCACCGCTGCCGCCCCCGGAGCCCGCAGCCACTCCGTGCTGCTCCTCGACCCCGCCGGCCGGCACCCCGGCCACCTGCGGCACCTGCCGCGCGTGGAGACCCTCGGCATGCGCGGAGTGCCGTTCTCCGGCCTGGAGTTCACCGACTGCGCCGTCCCCGCGGACGCGCTCGTGGGCGGTGCGGGGGACGGCACGGAGCTGGCCCTGCGCGTGTTCCAGGTGAACGGCAGCGTGCTCTGCGGCCTCGTCACCCCGGCCGTCGACACCGTGCTGCACTCCGCCGTACGGGCCGTGACCGCCGGTCGCGGCGGGCCCGTCGCCAAGCGCTGGCGCAAGCCGCTCGCGGGCGTCTTCGCCGACCTCCTCGCCTGCGACGCCATGGCCACGGTCGCCCTGCGCGCACTGAGCCTGCTGCCCGCGGGAGCCCACCTTCTCGCCGCCGCCGTGATGTACGTGGTGCCGGGCCAGTTGCGCGAGGACCTGGAGGAACTCGCCACCGTCCTCGGCTCGCACGGTTACGAGCACGCGAGCGCGGAGTACGGCGCGCTCGGCAAACTCATGCGCGACCTGACCGTCGCCGGGCTCGGCCCCACCGGCACCGTGCTCTGCCGGTCCCTGCTCGCCCCCCAGTTGGGGGGCCTCGCGAGAGGCTCCTGGTTCGCCGAACCGGAGCCGCCGCCCGAGCTGTTCCATTCTGCTGCCGAACTCCCCTTCCTGGACTATGGGTTGATCGCGGTCGCGGGCGGCGGCGACTTCATGTGTGCCGCGCTCGTCGGCTCCGCCGCCCGGCTCGCCGCCCTCCGTGGCGCCGGCGGCCACATCGCCGAACTCGCCGTACTTGCCGAGAGGTTCGTCGGTGAACTGCGGGCCCTCAGGGAGGAGTGCCGCCGCCTGCCGACGTCGGGTGCGGCGCTCACCGACCCCGCCGTGATCGTGCTCATCGACCGCTACAGCCGGGTGGTCGGCGCCGCCGCGGTGCTCGGCGTCTGGGAGAGCCAGGACGGCAGCGACCCCTTCCTCGCCGACCCCGCCTGGGCGCTGCTCGCCCTGTCCCGGATCGGCGGAAACCTGGCCCTGCCGGTGCCCGACCTGCCCCACGACTGCCAGGACCGGGTCTTCGGCGAACTCGTCCGCCGCTACCGGGAGGGCCGCGGCTTCGGCCTCGACACGCCGGCCCCCGCACGGGCGGCACCCACCGGTAGGGCACGCACCGCGACCGCACAGGTGAGGAAGGGCCCTTGAGGACCACGCGCACCTCCCCGGAGGCCACCACACAAGCCTTCGGAGCGGCGGCCCGCATCGGCCCGCCGATCCACGTCAGCGGGCCGGACGCACCCTGGCACCGCGTACGCGAGTCCATGGGCCGCCACGGCAACGCCGTCGTCCACGCCACCTGGGGAGAGTGGCTCACCGCGGCCGTCGCCGACCCCGCGCTGCGCCGCCTCCTCGGCCGCGACTGGCAGCGCTACCGGAGCACCGGCGACCCCGCCGTCCGCTTCCGCTTCGCCGTCTCCCGGCTCGTCACGAAGTTCACGGCCGCCGTCGCCCTGCACGTCGAGCCGGCCGAACTGGAACTCGCGTACAAGATCGGCGGACGCCCGTACCTGCGCGGATTCGACCAGCTCGATGTGAGCCTGACCCACACCGACGACCTGATCGCCGTGGTCATCAGCCGCGACGGCCGTATCGGCGTCGACGCGGAACCCGTCGACCGGCCCATGTCCTACGAACTGCTGCACGGCCATGTCCTGACGGCCGCGGAACGCGCCGCACTCGCACCTCTGCCCCCGGACGAACGCGCCGCCGAGATGCTGCGGCTGTGGACCCTGAAGGAGGCCTACACCAAGGCGCTCGGCCAGGGACTGCGGCTCGGCTTCACCGAGTTCGGCTTCGGCCCGGGCGACGGCGAGTCGCACACACCCGGTGGCGAGCTGCACACGCCCGACGGCAGGCCCGCCGCCCGCGGCGAGTGGTCGTTCGCCACGCACCGCGTCCTCGGCCGCTACCTGCTGAGTGTGGCCCGCCAGGACACGGGCCTCGGCGGCTGCCGCGACACGACGGCCCGCGGCATGCTCGACGAGGGCCTCGTGGCGGCGGTCGCCGAACGCCTCGCGGAAGGCGTCGACGAGCGCGTCGACGAGCGCGTCGCCGAGCGGCCCCGCCAGGGCGGTCTCGACAGCCGGTCGCAGGTCCGTCCAGGTCGGCTGGAAGAATCCGGCGCACCTCCCACACACGGCTAACGTGCCCTGCAACGGCAGCGGGGGCGCAGACGACCGGACCATCACGTGTCGGCGCCGTGCCGGCGCCGTAGGAGCGGGCCCGTGCACGCTCGTACCGCACGTGTGGAGAGAGAGGAGGAGGGGCTCTCCGCAGGTACGCGGAGCCCGTGTACGCAGACCGGCGGCGAGACGCCGCGGCACGCGACGCAGGCGCCCCGGACGATCATGAGCACCGACCACGCCCCGCACAGCAGGCCCGACGCACCGATGACCGTCGTCGTCGATCTCGCCGGTGCGCCCGGTCCTGCCCTGCCCGTCCTGGAGCTGCGGGGCCCACTGGACACCCACCGCCTCGAAGCCGCCCTCGACCGCATCGACCGCGAGAGCGCCCGCCCCGCCCGCAGGCCGCTGTGGCGCCACCGTCTGGAGGAGCACGGGCCCGGCCACCACACGCTGCGGCTCACCGCCCGCGCGTCCGCGGGCAGTTCCGTCGACTTCCCGGCCGGCCTGCTCGCCGACCTGCTCACCGACACCCCGCGGCACGAAGAGGGTGCCCGCAGGATCGTGCCGACCTCGCTGCAGCGCGAGCTGATCGCCGACTCCGACGCCCACCCCGGCACCGGCAGGCACAGCGAACAATTCGCCTTCGCCTGGAACGGACCGCTCGATCCGGACAGGTTCACCACCGCCTGGCAGTCCGTCTTCGACCGTGAGAGCGTCCTGCGCGCCACCTTCGAGGACGGTCCCGAGCCCCAGCTGGTGCTGCACGAGCGGATCACGCCCGAAGTCGTCCACCTGCCGCATGCCGCCACCGACTGGTACGCGCTCGTCGAGGCCGACCGCCGCCGGGGTCTCGACCCGCGCGGCCCCGGCCCCCTGCGCATCACCGTCCTGGCCGGCGGCCCGCCAGGGCAGGACACCCCCGCGCCCGCCCGCGTGCTGCTCACCTTCCACCACGCCCTGCTCGACGGCTGGAGCGTACGCAGCCTGCTGCAGGAGTTCTATCGCGCCTATCTCGCGGACGGCGCGCTGCCCGGCGGCGAGCGGCGCCCCGACATCGGCGACTACGCACACTGGCTCACCGCCCAGGACACCGCGCCCGCACGGGACTTCTGGTCCCGAAACGACCTCGCCCCCGCCACCGAGCCGCCCGCCGCCGCCCTCACCGGCGCGGGCGTCGGCCACGCCCGTACCCGCCTCGACACCGAGGAGACCGAGCGGCTCAGGACGTGGGCGGCGGCGCTCGGCAGCCCCGAGAGCAGCGTGCTGCACGCCGTGTGGGCGCTGCTCCTGTACCGGGCCCGGGGCACCGCGGGCCCGGCCCGTGTCCGCTTCAGCTCCACCGTCTCGGGCCGCGGCATCCACTTCGACGGCGTCGAGCGGCTGCCCGCCCCCCTGCGCAATCCGCTGCCGGTCACCGTCGACGTCGACCCGTGCGCGACCGTGCTCGCGGTCCTGGCCGGACTGCGCGACGAAGCCGTGGACCGCGGCGCGTACGAGTGGGTGACGGCAGGTCAGATACGGTCCTGGTCGGGAGCACGGGACACCGGGGCGAGCGGCAGCCTGCTCGTCTTCGAGCACCGGCCGTGCGATCCCGACGGGCTCACGGAGCTGCTCGCCGCGCAGGGCATCCTGGTCGGCTCCCCCGAGACCCTCGGTGTCCGTACCGCCTTCCCCCTCACCCTCGTGGCCCACCACGGCGACGACGGCGGACTCGTCGTCACGGCCTCCTACGACCGCACGCGGCTCGGCGACGCCGACCAGGTCCTCGCGGACACCGCGTTCCTGCTCCGCCAACTCCCCGGCAGGGAAGGGGAGAGGACGACCGTCGGGGAGGTGCTCGCGCTGCTCGACGACCTCCCGAGGCCGCTGGCCCCCGGGCCCGACCGCACCGCGGGGCCGCCCTCCGACGACACCGAGGTGCCCCCGCTCGTGGTGCTGCGCCCGGCCACGCACCCCGGGGCGGGAACGGTCTGCCTGATCCAGACGCCGAGTACCCCGCACTCCGTCCACACCCGGGTCGTGCGGGCCTACCGGGGACCGGAGATGATCGCGCTGCTGCGCCCGGCAGCGGGTTCCCGCCGGCATGAGGCCGTCCTGCGGGCGCTGCGGGAAGGACCCCTGGTCCTGGGCGGATTCTCCGGCGGAGGTGTCGCCGCGTACGAGATCGCGCGATCGGTCGCCGCGTCCGGCGGGCGGGCGCCGGTCGTGGTGCTCACCGGTGCCGCCACGCGGCCCGCCGACTTCGCCCGGACGCTCGAAGCCACGGCACGCCGCTCCCGCTGAGCAAGCGCTGGGTGGTGGTGACGTGCGGAAGCCCGGTCCTCTGGTGCGGAGGACCGGGCTTCCGTGTGTCCTGACAGCTGGGCCGGGTGCGTTGGGCCCTGCCGCCTACCGGACCGGGCCGGACAGGCGTGCCACGAGGTCCTCGAGGCCCTGGCGCGGCGGCACGTCCCGGTGGGACGTGGCCAGGATCTCGGAGCGGGTCGCTCCGTGTTCCGCCAGCGTCTGTTCGAGCGAGTACGAGGCGACCGGGTGCGGGGAGATCTCGACGATCCGCACCGGGTGCCGTGCGGCGAGCCGGGCCGTCGCTTCCGTCAGGAGCGTGGGTTCGCACATGTTGCGCACCCAGTACGCCGCGTCGAGCGCGTGACCGTCGGCGAAGCCGTTCGTGACCGTCGACCAGTACGGCACGGCGGTGCGCCGGGTGCGCAGGGTGCCGAGGCGGCGGATGAGTTCGGGGCCGAGGCCGGCCAGCAGGGTGCTGTGGCCGGCGTAGTCGACGGGGGTGCGCTGGGTGCGCACGCCCCTTTCGGACAGTTCCCGTTCGACCTCGGCGATGCCGTCGTTCGTCCCGGACAAGCACACCTGTACGGGGGAGAGATGACTCGCGAGGAAGACCCGCCCCGCACTTCCGGCGCTGAGGCGTCCGGCTTCCTCGGGCGACAGGTCGCAGACGATGAGCGTGCCGTGCCCCGCCGCCCGTTCGGCCACGAGCCCGGACCAGGTCGCGATGAGCCGCGCCCCTTCCGTAAGGGACAGGGCACCGGCGTCGACCGCCGCGGCGGCCTCGCCGATGCTCGCCCCCAGCACGATGTCGCTCCGCACGCCCCACTCCCGCAGGGTGCGGGCCAGAGCGGTCTGCACGGAGAACAGGACGGGCTGGAGGACGTCGGTGCTCACCAGGGTGCTGCCGTCGTCGGCGCGGAGCTTCTCGGTCACCGACCATCCGGCGACGGCGCGCACGGCGCGGTCGCACTCGTCCAGGGTGGCCCGGAAGGCGGGTTCGGCGAGCAGCGCATGGCCCATGCCGATCCACTGCGGCCCGCCGCCCGAGAAGAGGAAGGCCACCTCGGGGGAGTCCAGTACGGAACTCCGGGCGGCTCGTGCGGTATTCACTGGATTACGGGTCATGAGCGTGTCCTCGGCATTCCTGATGGACCACGGGGCTGTGCTCAGCGGTCGCGACGGGTGATGAGGTCGGCGATCGCGAGCAGTCCCCGCGTCGCCCCAGGACCGAGGGAAGCGCCGAAGAGCTGGTCGAGCGCCTGCTTCCACTGGCGTGCGGCCTCCTGCTCGGCCCAGTCCCGGCCGCCCGCCTCCTCGATCAGCCGGGCCGCCCGGACGACTTCCCCGTCGTTCAGCGGCCGGGGGAGGCGGTACAGCTCCGCGAGGCGGCGCCCCGCATTGCTGTCGCCGGTCAGCGCCGCGACCACCGGCAGGGACTTCTTGTGCCGCCGCAGATCACCGCCGGTGACCTTGCCGGTCGCCCGGGTGTCTCCCCAGATCCCCAGCAGGTCGTCGACGAGCTGAAAGACCATCCCCACGTGGTGTCCGAACCCGCGCAGCCCGGCGACCTGCCGCGAAGTCGCGTCCACCGACAGCGCGCCGAGCGCACACGCCCCGGCGAGGAGCGAGGCGGTCTTGCCCGCCGCCATCGTCAGGCACTCCTCCAGGCCGACCTCCTGACGGTCCTCGAAGGCCATGTCGGAACCCTGGCCCGCCACCAGCTCAAGCAGGGCCCGGCACAGCTCCGACGTCCCGGTGGCATCCGCGGGAGGGGGCGTGGACGCCAGCGTGTCCAGCGCGAGCGCCAGCAGAGCGTCGCCCGCGAGCACGGCCTGAGCCTTGCCGAAGACGTTCCAGGCGGTGCGGCGTCCGCGCCGGAACAGGTCTCCGTCCATCAGGTCGTCGTGCAGCAGCGAGAAGTTGTGCACCAGTTCCACCGCGGCGGCGCCGTCCAGGGCACGGTCGGCCGGACCGCCCGCCGCCTCGGCTGCGGACAGGACCAGGGCTCCCCGCACGCCTTTGCCCCAGCCGTCCTGGCACGGGTTCCCGTTCTCGTCGCACCAGCCGAAGTGGTAGCGGGCGACCGTCCCCACGGGCTCGCTCAGCCGGTCGACGGCACGGCGGATGCGCGGGCCGGTGAGCTGCTGGTACTGCCGCAGCAGGGCCCAGGCCTGTTCCGTGTCCGGCGCCAGGTCCACGGCCGCCGTCATCGTTCCGCCCCCATCAGGGCGCGTTCCAGGTACGCGGCGGGGTGTTCCTGCGAGAGCTGCGCCCCGTCCTGGTAGCGCTTGGTGCGCCGCGACCAGTCGAGGTTGCCGCGCATCCAGGTCCGCATGCCGGCGAGACAGGGCACCAGCAGCGCGGCATGGCGCGGCTGGGCCCGCATCAGCTCCGCCTCGGCGCTCAGGAAGCGCTCGGTCTCCGCGCCGGTGGCGGCGCACACCTCGGCCAGCGCCTGCTCCCGGTCGAGCCCGCGGTGGTACTGCATGAGGTAGGCGAGATTGTGCACCTCGCCCAGCGCACGCTCCTTGTCCAGCGAGTAGACGTCGTTGGTCCAGCACACCACGTTGCAGGCGGCGTCGCGTGCGGCGGTGAACTCCGCGCTGTCGTAGAGGCTTTCGGGGACATCGAGCCCCTCGACGATGTCGATCAGGTCCATGCAGACGTAGATGGCGCCCGTGTGCCGCCTCTTCTCGATGTACGTCGTCTCGTCGGGGACGGTGCCCCTGACCCGGTTGCCGCCCTCCCACACCGTGGCCGTGACCAGGCAGTCCCGCAGATGGCCGATGAACCTGCGGCGCCACTGGGGGGAGGCGCCCGCCGCGGTGCGCTGCCACAGCTCGGCCAGCGAGGAGACCGCGAGCGGTGTGTTCGCCGCGTATCTGACGCTCTCGCCGAAGTCGGGCGCCTCCAGGACCTCCTGCATGGCGCGGACCGTCCGCTCCATGTGGTCAGGGCTGCGGCCGACGCCGCCGTCGTCCAGCTGGTCGTCGACGAGGAAGAGCCAGGCGAACCAGTCGGCCATCAGCTCCAGGTGCCGCGCGCTCGCGGAGGGGTGGACGAGGGAGACGAACCAGCCGAAGTCCGCCCGGTCGAAACGCTCCCTGGCCGACTCGCGGTGCACCAGGCCGGTGCGCCGCACCCAGTCCGCGAGCTGTGCGCGCGCCCGGTCGGTGTGCGGGTTCTCCCGGTAGGGGAAGGGGCAGAAGATCTCGGGTATGTGCGCGAGTTCCGCGCCACCGGTGCTCCGCGCGCTCATGAACGCCGCTCCAGTCGAAGGTGGACGCCGCCCTTGGGGTGCAGCGTGATCAGTGCGTCGGGCAGCACCTCGGGAGCCCCCTCGGGCGTCACCAGGCGGTGCCCGCGGGCCACGGTGGCCAGGGCGAGGCAGATCTCGGTCAGCGCGAAGTGCTTGCCGAGGCAGACCCGGGGGCCGCTGCCGAAGGGAACGTAGGCGTGCTTGGGGCGCTCGGCGATCGCCTCCGGCGTGAAGCGCTCCGGGTCGAACCGCTCCGGGTCGTCCCAGAAGTCCGGGTGGCGGTGCAGGAGATAGCTGTTGACCAGGACCTGAGTGCCCGCGGGCACCCGGTAGCCGTCGATGATGTCCTCTTCGCGGGTGTGCCGCATGAGCTGGTACGCCGGGGAGTAGATGCGCAGGACCTCGTCGACGATCATCCTGGTGTACTTCAGCTTGGCCAGGTCCTCGAATTCCGGCACCGTGCGGTCGCCGAGAACCTCGTCCAGTTCGGCGTGGAGCTTGCTCTCCACCTCGGGGTTCCTGGCCAGCAGATAGAAGGCCCAGGCAAGGGTGTTGGTGGTGGTTTCGTAGGCCCCCACACAGATGTTGAGCACCTCGTGGTGAAGCTGCTCCAGGTCCATTCCCTTTCCGTCCCCCTCGTCCACGGCGTGGAGGAAAAGAGAGAGCATGTCCGGCTCCTCACCGGGCGGGGAATCATCGGCGAGCCGCTTCTTGATGAACTCGGAGACACACTCGTCCATGCAGTCGATCGCCCGGCGCAGCCGCACATGGCTGGGGGTGGGAAAACTCAGCGGCGGGAACGGGAAACTGAAGAAATCTCCCAGTACGGTGTTGGCCAGCTGGAAAGCGCGCTCGAAGGACTGCGCCACACCGCTGATGTCGGCGCTGAAGAGAGACCGGCCGACGATGCGCAGCGCCAGTTGCCCGAATTCGTCGGTGACGTCCAGCGGGGCTTCGGCGTCGGTCCTGGCGTCCCAGCGCTCCAGCATGCTCACCGTCTCGTCCGTCATGTTCCGGGCGAACTTGGGCACCGTGCGCGGGGTGAAGAAGGGCGCCATCATCCGGCGCTGCCTGCGCCAGAGGTCCATGTCGGCGGTGGCGATCAGTCCGTCGCGCAGCACCGGGCGGGCTATGCGGAAGATCGCGGCGTTCTTGTCGTACTGCTCGCTCTTGTCCACCAGGACATGGCGAATGTAGTCCGGATGATTGAGCATGACCATCCGCATGCCGAGCAGCCGGAACCGGTAGATGTCCCCGTGCCTTTCGAGCCCCCCCTTGAGGAAACCGATCTGATCGCGCCGGAATGCGCGGGTGCCGCCGATCCCGTCACGGGCCCGCAGGACGGGAATCTCCTTGAATGGGGTGCTCCGCTGCCCAGGAATGGATTTGCTCAGCGTGGTGGACACCGATACGCACCTCTTTCTGATGTGGAAGCGAAGGGCCTCCTCGGGGAGTTCCCTTTCCGGGAGGATCTCTCGTGCGTCCTCGAACCCCGATTCGACCTCCGATCAATCCAACTGTCAAAGCAGATCGACCCGTTGACGGCAATCCCTCAAGCGAGGCTCCACCGCTGCGTGCCTTTACCTCCGAGCGACCGCCGGGGCTGAGACCCTTGTGTGCGGTGGGGCAGGGAAAAGCAACCGGTGGAAAGGACCAGTACGTGGAGCGGTCGGCGGCAGGAGCTGCCTCGGAAGAGCCTGAGCAGCAGGCTCTCTTCGGGTGGACGGACACCTCGCCGGCCCCGGCCGCCGCACCCGGGGGCGGAGCCTTCCGGGACAGTCCGCGGGCCCGGCGGATGCTCGACGTGCGGGAGGTGTACGCCGAGCCCGCGGCCCTCGACTCGCCGCGCGGCCAGCAGATCATGGCCCGGCTGCCGGGAGTGCGCGTGACCGAGGTCGAGAGCCACTGGCGCATCCCCGCCCTCCACGGCAACGACGGCAACGTCGCCCGGTGGGCCCGCATCAAGACCGAGACGCTCGTCCTCGGCGTCAAGCACACCCTCGCCACCCGCCCCAACGGCAGATCCGCCGACTGGATCGCGCCGGGCCCCTCCAACGGCTGCGCGATGGCCTGCGCCTACTGCTACGTTCCGCGCCGCAAGGGCTTCGCCAACCCCATCACGCTGTTCACCAACATCGAGGCGATCGTCGCCCACGTCCGGCGGCACGTGCGGGCCCAGGGCCCCAAGACGGAACCCAACCAGTGCGACCCCCGGGCCTGGGTCTACGACATCGGCGAGAACGGCGACTGCTCCGTCGACGCCCTGGTCTGCGACAACACGGCCGATCTGGTCGCCGCGTTCCGCGGCCTGCCGACGGCGAAGGCCTCCTTCGCGACCAAGTTCGTCAACCCCGACCTGCTCGCGCTCGACCCGCAGGGGCGCACACGGGTGCGCTTCTCCCTCATGCCCGCCGCCGATGCCCGGCTGCTGGACATCCGCACCAGCCCCGTCGAGGAGCGCATCGCCGCCGCCCCGGACTTCCTCGACGCCGGGTACGAGGTCCACTTCAACCTCTCGCCCGTCGTGCTGCGCCCGGGGTGGCAGCGCGACTGGGCCGACCTGCTGGCCCACCTCGACGACGTCCTGCCCGCCCGCGTGAAGGAGCAGGCGGCGGCCGAAGTCATCATGCTGACCCACAACGAGGCGCTCCACGAGGTCAACCTGGGCTGGCACCCCCGGGCCGAGGACGTGCTGTGGCAGCCGGAGGCCCAGGAGACCAAGCGCTCACAGAACGGGGCACTCAATGTCCGCTACGCCCATGACATCAAGCAGCAGTCACTGACGCGCGTCCAGCAGCTCCTTGCGGCGCACGCGCCGTGGCTACGCGTCAGATACGCCTTCTGAGCCCCCTCGGCGGTGCGGGCGCCCGTGTTCCCACAGGTCGGTGCCGTGGGCCTCGACGAGCGCGCCGACACGGGCGAGGAGGCCGTCCGCGGGCATGGGGTCGAGCCGGCGCCCGTCGCGCAGCCGCAGGGCGACCTGGTCGTCGGCGGCCTCCTTGGCACCGATGACCGCCTGGTAGGGCACCAGGCGGGCCTCCCTGATGCGGGCACCCAGGGTGCCGCGCTCCGGCCCCGCGATCTCGGCCCGCAGTCCGAGCTCCCCGCAGCGCCGCGCGAACGCCACGGCGTTCGGCAGTTCGGCGTCGGAGATGGGCAGGACGGCCAGCTGGGTGGGGGCGAGCCAGGCCGGGAAGGCGCCGCCGTGCTGTTCGATGAGGTGGGCGACGGCTCGCTCCACGCTGCCGATGATGCTGCGGTGGACCATGACCGGGCGGTGCTTCGCGCCGTCCGCGCCGATGTAGTGCAGGTCGAAGCGGTCGGGCTGATGGAAGTCGACCTGGACGGTGGAGAGAGTGGACTCCCGGCCCGCTCCGTCGGCGACCTGGACGTCGATCTTGGGGCCGTAGAACGCGGCTTCCCCCTCCACCGCCTCGTAGGGCAGTCCGGAGCGGTCGAGGACGTCGGTCAGCAGGGCGGTGGACCGTTGCCACAGCTCGGGGGCGGCGACGTACTTGCCGCCGGGGCCCGGCAGGGAGAGCCGGTGGCGGGCCGGGGTGATGCCGAGGGCCTCGTACGCCCGGCGGATCATCTCCAGGGCGGACCGTGCCTCGTCGGCGACCTGGTCCAGGGTGCAGAAGATGTGCGCGTCGTTGAGGTGGATGGCACGGACTCGGGTCAGGCCGCCCAGCACGCCCGAGAGTTCGGAGCGGTACATGCCCCCCAACTCGGCCATGCGCAGCGGGAGTTCACGGTAGCTGTGCGGACGCGAGCGGTAGATCACCGCGTGGTGGGGGCAGAGGCTCGGCCGCAGGACGACCTGCTCCCCGCCGAGGTCCATCGGCGGGAACATGTCCTCGCTGTAGTGCGACCAGTGCCCCGAGATCTCGTACAGCTCCCGCTTGCCGAGCACCGGCGAGTACACGTGCTGGTAGCCCGCCCCGCGCTCGGCGGCGCGGATGTACTCCTCCAGGGTGTGCCGCACGGCCGCGCCGTCCGGCAGCCAGTACGGCAGTCCAGCGCCGATCAGGGGGTCGGTGTCGAACAGGTCGAGCTCGCGGCCGAGCCTGCGGTGGTCATGCATGGCGGTCTCCTCGCGTACGTAGGGCGTACATCGGGCGAGTGACCATGGCGAAGCCCCGGGGCACTCGCCCCGGGGCCTTCGACTGGAACATCGGTCAGCGCGCCGGGACACTCTCCGGCGTCGTCGTCATCGCAGCGCGCTTCATGCGGGGGACGCTAACAGAGGAGCGGCGGTGTCCACCCGGTATTTTTCGCGCGCCGGGGAAGCGCCGGAGCAGGGCTGTGCGGGACGCAGCTCCCGTGGCCGCACCGGCAGCTGTCCTACGCCATCCTGCTCGGCGCCGACCGGACACTCCCTGCGGGCCAGCAGGAGCCGCATCACCGACGAGGCGGCTCCTGCCAGAGCCCTTCGTGGTGGGAAATCCCGCATCTCACCCATGGAGGGCACTGCGCGAGGAAGCGACGAGGGGGAGCCTCGTTCCTCGCGCCCCGGGCGGCCGTCGCCACCCCGTGCGCGGCGGCCGCCGTCAGATCAGCCGCTCCCTTCGCACAGCCACGACGTTACTCCGCCTTTCCTTCACCGTCCGTACACAAGCCGGGAGTTGGTACGAATCGGTGTCCGGTGCGGGCGTGGGTCAGCCCTTCTGTTCCACCCGCACCCAGTCGATCTCCGCCTTGACCCCGCCCGCCGCGACCTTGTCGACGCTGGACTGCGGTAGGCCCCAGTACGGCTGGGTCACCTTGTTCCAGCCCGCCGGGTAGGCGCCGCCGAGGGCGAGGTTGAGGATGACGTACTGGTGGTGGTCGAAGACCCACTCGCCGCGCGTGGACTCCAGCTTGTTGCGCGTCGTCTCCTGGACGAGGCGGTCGTCGACGGAGAAGCGCATGCCCGTCGGCGTCCACTCCACCGCGTATGTGTGCCACTGGTCGGCGGTGCCGCCGTTCGGATACGTCTGGCGGGCGCCGACGTTGCCGTCCGCCGAGTAGCCGGGGCCGTGCAGGGCGGAGCTCGTCCAGTCCGCGTAGCCGATGTTCTCCATGATGTCGGTCTCGCCGGAGGCGGGCCACGAGACGTCCGGGTCGTCCACGTCGCTGCCCAGCATCCAGAACGCGGGCCAGAACCCGTCCCCGACGGGCAGCTTCATGCGGGCACTGACCTTGCCGTACGTGAAGTCGAACGTGGTGTTGGTGTCGACGCGGCCCGAGGTGAAGTCATAGGTGCCGCCGCCCGCGGTGGTGCAGTTGTCGCAGTACTTGGCCTGGAGGACGAGATTTCCGTTCTCCGTACGGATGTTGTTCGTGGAGTCGACGTACGCCTGCGACTCGCCGTTGACCGAGCCCATCTCCGTGCCGGTGCGCACCACCCGCCACTTGGAGCGGTCAAGGCCCCCGCGGTGAAGTCGTCGAAGAACGTCGTCCGGTACGCCCCCGACTGCTCGCCCGGCAACGCCGGATACGCGGCGGACGCGCTGCCGCCCGTGCCCCACACCTGGAACTCGTAGAGGGAGTAGCCGAATTGGGCGGTGGCCGGCGCAGGATTGTAGAAGGACCGGCGTTCCTTGCCGAGCATCCGTACGTAGCGGCCGGTCGCGGGCTGCGAGAGCTTCACGCTGTCGTGCCGGCCCACCGCGTCACCGGGCGACTTGACGTCCGCCCGGCGCGCGGCGACCTCCGAGGCGGAGGGCTTGTGGACCGTGCGCCAGGTCTGGTTGTCGTCGGAGACCTGGAGCTCGTAGTCGACCGCGTAGGCCGCCTCCCAGTACAGGTCCACGGTGTCGATGGTGGAGCGCGCGCCCAGGTCGACCGCGATCCAGCGGTTGGCGTTCCAGTCGCTGGACCAGCGGGTCTGATCGGCCTTGAGGTCGGCGGGCCAGCCGCCGTCGGTCGCGAAGGACGGTGCGTTGCCCGCGTGCTGATAGCGGTTGGAGTAGGCCGGGTGGTTCAGGGCGAGGTTCGAGCGGGTCGTCGAGGCCGGGGCGGGTGTGCCGCCGTACACCTTGAGGGCGTGCAGCGAGTAGCCCCAGGGCGTGGCGCGTTCGACGCCGCGCATCCGTACGTAGCGGCCCGTCACTTCCTGGGGGTAGGTGTGGGCGGTGACGGAGCCGCCCGTGCCCGCCGTCTCGGTGTAGAAGGGGGTCCAGTCGGTGCCGTTCCCGGACACCTCAAGGACGTACTTCTTGCCGTACGCGGCCTCCCAGTCCAGCACGACGCGGTCGACGCGCAGGGTGGCACCGAGGTCGACGCGTATCCACGCGTCGTCGGCGAACTGGCTGGACCAGCGGGTCGAGGCGTTGCCGTCGAAGGCGGCGCCAGGACCCGCGCTGCCCGCCTCGTTGCCGGACGCGGTCGCGGAGGCCGGGTTCGCGGTGTATGCCTCGGCGGCGCGGTCGGTGTCCCAGGCCGCTGCGGCGACCGCGCCGGGAGGGTCGGCCGGCGCCGCGGACGCGAGGCCGGCCATCAGGGTCAGGACGCAGGCCGTCGCCAGCGCGACGACCGGGGTGAGTCTCTTTCTTCGGAACGTGCCGGAGCGCATGCTGCTCTCCTTGCGGGTGGGTGAACTGGCTGAAGGGGGAGGGCGGTTCATGGGAAGGAGACCACCGTGGACGGCACCGTGTTGGACCCCGACGTGGGAGCACCGGTCGAGTTGATGACGTGCGCGTACTGACCCTTGCCGCCGAGCGAGACGACGAGCAGGTGGTGGAACTTCACCCCTGACTTGTTGGGTGCGGCGAAGCCGTGTTCCTGCACGATCGTCGGATCGACGTTGTAGTAGCAGTAGCTGCCGAGCCCCCAGCCCTCATGGGTGGTGACGGAGTCGGCGACCTTGTACGAGGCGAAGCCCTTGATGCCGCCGTTCTGGATGGCGGCCTGGTTGGGGGCGTCGTACGCCTTCTCGTTCTGATAGAAGATCGTGCGCCCGCGCTCGCCGTTCCACTGCACGTCGTACTTGTTGAAGTGCTCCACGAACAGGCCGGTGGCCAGCACGTCCGCGCCGTTGACGACGACTCCGTAGTCGGCCCGGTTGGTCTCCCAGCCGACGCCGTCCCCGTGGTCGGCGCGCCAGATCCAGGTGTGGTCGACGATGGTGTGGCGGCTGTTGACCACCATGCTGGTGGTGGCCTTGCCCGCGCCCGCACCGCCGATACGGATGAACACGTCCTGCACGGTGGTCGGGTTGCCGACGTGCGAGGCGCCCGCGCCCGACGGGCCGATCTCG
The DNA here is from genome assembly GCF_040636975.1 of Streptomyces sp. NPDC032198. Classification (NCBI taxonomy): domain Bacteria; kingdom Bacillati; phylum Actinomycetota; class Actinomycetes; order Kitasatosporales; family Streptomycetaceae; genus Streptomyces; species Streptomyces sp. NPDC032198. The sequence goes on from NZ_JBEZVL010000018.1 coordinate 23,127, forward strand.
ACGAGCGTCCGGGAGTTCTGCGGCCCGGCGTCGACCAGGAACCCGGCCAGCCGCACCCCGTCGACGTCGGCGGTCTTCACCGCGGTGACCCCGCCGTCCGGTATGAGGGTGGCGTAACCGAGCCCGAGAACCACGGTGTTCGCCTTCTTGACCTCGATCGGCCGGTCGAGGTGGTAGATGCCGGGGGTGAGCAGGAGGTGCAGCCCCCGGTCGAGTGCGGCGTTGAGGGTGGCCGCGCTGTCGCCCGGCTTGGCGAGGTAGAAGGCGGAGAGGGAGAGGGACTGGCCCTGCGGGGTGCCGTGGCCCCAGCTGGTGCCGCGCGCGTTGGTGCGCAGGGCGGGAAGGAAGACCTTGTACTCCGCGCCGTCGAGGTAGAGGAAGGGCTTCTCGCGGGAGTACGGGGTGTTGTTCAGGGTGGTGTAGGGCGGGTTGGGGAAGGAGTCGCCGGGCGCGCCCTCGACCCCGGAGAAGACCATGTTCCACACCGCGTTGAGCCAGCCTCCGATCGAGCTGTCGCGGGTGTACCACTGCTGCTGGGAGTACGGCTGGACGGTGCCGTCGATCCGGCTGTCGGCGATGTAGCCGCCGCTGGCCCAGCCGTAGCCGTTGGGCGCGAGGTTCAGGTCGCCGCGCACGTGCATGCGGCGGAACGGTGCGGCCTGCGAGACGGCCCAGCGGTTGGCTCCGCTGACCGGGGAGAGGGAGAGGTTCTCCGCCGAACGCCAGAAGTTCTGCGTGGCGTTTCCGTTGAACCAGCCCGCGTCGACGGTGACGTCGCCGTTGAAGTGGGTGTCGTCGGGGGAGAGGCCCAGGCCCATGATCGAGGTGTAGAAGCCGATCTGGGCGTTGAGGCCGTTGTAGGTCCCCGGCTTGAACAGTAGGGCGTAGCGGCCGGCGGCGAACTGCGCCGACTCCTGCTTCTTGAAGATCTCGTCCAGCTTCCCCTGGATGCCGCCGGTGGAGGGGTCGAAGACGATGACGTTCGGGCCGAAGTCGGGGGCGAGGGCGTTCGCCGGCTGCGGGCGGCGCGCGGCGTGGAGCTGCGCCGGGGCGGCGTCGGGAGCGGCGACCGCCTGCGAGGCGAGCAGACCGGTGGCCGGGACCGCCAGCGCGGCGGCCAGGGCGGAGCGACGGGAGAGCGTGGATTTCGCGGCGGGCGCAGGCTGGTGCTCGGACATGGCAAGTCTCCCTGGTGGCTGCGTGACGGGTGCGGGGAAGCGCTGGTGGTGGGGGCGGACACCGCTCCGGAGTCAGTGGGGCAGAGCGGTGCCGCATGCGTGCGGCTTTAGTTCAGGATCTGAACGGTGATCGCTGAGAGAGCGCTCTCTCGCGTTGGATAGTTGTGTCTGGGACAAGGCGCGTCAAGGGGGTGCGCACGATGTCGCGCTGTCCGGGTGGGAAGAAGTCAACTAGGTGCCCCTGTGCGCAAGTTGGCGTCAATCGCTCTGGCCTGGGCGTTATGTCCGACGGTGGGAGGTGTCGACCAATAGCGCGCGCCGCACGCCGAATTGATGGGCCGTCAGGCGCCGGGACCCGAACGCCCGCCCACCCCGGTTGCTATAAAGACCCCGTGACTGCCGACGCCCTGCGCCCCGCCCGCCCCGTGACCCTGGAGGACGTGGCCCGGACGGCCGGAGTGTCACGCGCCACTGTCTCCCGGGTGGTGAACGGCGCGCCCACCGTCGACCCGGTGCTGCGCCGCAAGGTGGAGGAGGCGGTCGAGGCCACCGGCTACGTCCCCAATCAGGCCGCCCGCTCCCTGGTGACCCAGCGGACCGACTCCATCGCCCTGGTGGTGTCCGAGCGTGAGCGCAGGCCGGTCGAGGCGCCCTTCGTCGGCCGGATGTTCACCGACCCCCACTTCGGCCGGGTGGTCGGCGGGCTCCTCGACGTGCTGCGCCCGGCCGGGGTCCAGATGGTCCTGATGCTGGTGGACGACGACGCCTCGCGCCGGCAGCTCCTGTCGTATCTGCGCCAAGGTCATGTGGACGGCACGGTGCTCGTCTCCTCGCACGCTTCCGACCCGCTGCCCCTGCTGCTCGCGGAGACCGGCCTGCCCGCCGTGCTCGCCGGGCGCCCGGCCCAGACGGTCCCGCTGCCATACGTGGAGGTGGACCAGCGGGCGGGCGCGCGGATGGCCGTCGACCGCCTGGTCGCCGGGGGGCGCCGCAGGATCGGCAGCATCGCGGGGCCGCAGGACATGCCGGCCGCCCAGGAACGCCTCGAAGGGTTCCGTGACGCGCTGGCCGCGCACGGCATCACCGACGCGCCCTGGGCGGAGGCCGACTTCACCCGGGTGGGCGGCGCGGAGGCGACACGGCGCCTGCTGGACCAACTCCCCGACCTGGACGGTGTGTTCGTCGCCTCGGACCTGATGGCGCAGGGCGCGCTGCAGACCCTGTTGCGGGCGGGCAGGCGGCTGCCGCAGGACGTCGCGGTGGTCGGCTTCGACGACAGCGAGGCCGCCGGTGCCTGCGAGCCCGCCCTGACCACGGTCCGGCAGCCGGTGGAGGAGATGGCCGCCGAGATGGCCCGGCTGCTGCTGGGGCGGATCAAACGGCCGGGAGCGGCACCGCTGTCGATGGTGTTCCGTCCGGCGCTGGTCGAGCGGGCCTCGGCATGAGCGGCGATGGCCGCGCGGCCCACCTCAGGACAGCAGCGCCACCAGCGTGACCTTGGTCCCTGCCGGGCAGACCGAGACGTCGAAGTGGTCCGTGAGGGCCTGGGCCAGCCACAGGCCCCGTCCGCTCTCCGCCTCGTCGGCGTCGGGCAGCGTGGCCGCCTCGCACGGCTTCGCCCGGGTCAGCCCCGGACCGCTGTCCGCGATGACGCACCGCAACCCCTGCGCTGTGTGCGCGAGTTGGATACGGCCCTTGCCGCCGCCGTGTACGACGGCGTTGCTCGCGACCTCGTGCACGGCGAGCACGAAGTCGCTGAGCCGGGGGTCGCAGAGGCCCGCGTCCTCGGCGCGACGGGTGACCTGGAGCCGTAGCCTCGCCAAGTCGGCCATGGTGAAGGGTAGTTCGAGGAGAGGTGCCCTGCCCGGTGAGAGGGAGAGGGTGATGTCGATGTGCTCCCGGTGCGGGGCGGGGTCACCGCCGTTGTCGTCGTTGCCGATACCGCGGTTGAGGATCACTTCGCGGATCACCCTTCGCCCAGGCCGAGTTGAGGTACGTCGACGGCTCCGCAGAGCCGTATCACTCTGTCCTGCTCGGGCCGGGAGCGGACCGCGAGGAGGTGGTCGCGGGGCAGCCCGCCCGCGAGCCGCACCAGCGTCGATGCGGCGTGTACGTCCATGAAGCACAACTCGGAGAGATCGAGTACGCGGGGGCGGTCCGGTCCGGTCAGGGCCTGCGCGAGTGCCGAGTCGAACTCCTCGCGTGTGGCGAGGTCGACGTCTCCGGAGACCCGCAGTTCGGTGCCGGTCCGGGTGATGTCCAGGGCGCCGAGGTGTCGCAGGACCTGTTTGGGGTGCGCGTGGCGGACCCGGTCAAGGAGGCCGTCGCCGAACTTCCGCCGGTCGTACTCACAGATGGCGGTGAACCCGATCTCGGCGAAGAGCGGCGAGAGCCCGGTCTCGTACTCCACCAGGAGTTCCTGGTCGACGCCCGGTCCGGCGGCCCAGCCCATGTCACCGACCACCCGGATGCCGGAGAAGCCGTCGTGACGTGCTCTGTCCGTCAACTCGGCCCAGGTCTTGGCCCGTTCGTCCGGGTCGAAGCCGGTGTCCGGGTCGAACCCGGGGACTTCGTTGACCACGGCGAGCCGTCCGTCCATGAGCGCGGGACCCAGCGGGAAGCCGCCGACGCTCAGCCGCTCGGCCGCGAGGGCGGGAGTGGTGGTCCGGTCGGTGAAGAACACCACCTGCTCGCCGCGCGACAGACCGATGTCGGCGTACGCGGCACGGAGTTCCCAGCGGGTTTCGTCGTCGTCGAATCCGAGGCAGGCGTGGTCCCCGGAGTTCATACGGGTGACGGAGACCGTCCTGGTCACAGAACTGGCATCCATGGGGCAGAGCCTAGGGTCCGCGCGAGGCATCACAGCCGTCGTGATCACTGTTGACTGAAGTCGTTCCAATCGCTCGACAACTCGATAATTCGTTGCGCGACGCGATCGCAGGAGGTGATGATCCCCGCATGGTTCCGACTCCTCCCGACGGCCGCGCCGGAATCGACGCCGCCCTGGTGAAGCGTTTGATCGCCGAGCAGTTCCCGCAGTGGCGCGACCTGCCGGTCAGGCCGGTGGAGGTCGACGGCTGGGACAACCGGACCTACCGCATCGGGGACAGCCTGACGGCCCGGCTGCCCACCGCCGCCGGCTATGTGCCCGCGGTGGCCAAGGAGAACGAGTGGCTGCCCCGGCTCGCGCCGTCCCTGCCGTTCGCCGTCCCGCCGATCCTGGGCGAGGGCGCGCCGGGCGAGGGCTATCCCTACCCGTGGTCCGTCCGCGGCTGGCTGGACGGCGAGACGGCCGCGCCCGGACGCATCGACGACATGGCCCAGTTCGCGCTCTCCGTCGCGGAGTTCATCCTCGCGCTCCAGCGCTGCGACGCCACCGGAGGCCCGCTCGCGGGCGAGCACAGCTGGTACCGGGGGGCGTCACCGGCGTACTACGACGAGGAGACCCGGCGGTGCCTCGCCGCACTGGAGGGACGCGTCGACACCGGCAGGGCGGCGGCCGTCTGGGAGGCCGCCCTCGCCGCCGAGTGGCACGGGACGCCCGTGTGGTTCCACGGTGACATCGCCCCGGGCAACCTCCTGGTAGCCGACGGCAAGCTCACCGCCGTCATCGACTTCGGCACGTCGGGCGTCGGGGACCCGGCCTGCGACCTCGTCATCGCGTGGGGGATGTTCTCGGGGGAGAGCAGGGAGGCGTTCCGGCGCGCGGTCGGCCACGACGAGGGCACCTGGGCGCGGGCCCGCGGCTGGCTGCTGTGGAAGAGCCTGCTGACCCTGACCGGGCACATCGACACCGATCCGGAGCGGGCGGCCGTCGACCGGCGGCTGATCGCCGAGGTCCTGGCCGACCACGAGCTCTTCGGCTGACGCCGCCCAGGTGACGGGGCGCGGAGCCGGGCGGCTCAGGTGGGCACGACCGTGGTCTCCGTCGCCTTCACGCTGGTCCACACCCGCGTACCGTCGGTGAGGCCGAGCTCGGCCGCCGCCTGCGGGGTGATCTCGGCGACCAGATCGGGTGCCTGGGGCGAGGTGATCAGCAGGCGGAGGCGGCTGCCGCTGGTGGTGATCTCGCGGATGGTGCCGGGCCAGACGTTGCGGGGACTGCCGGTGGGCTTGTCGCGGTGCACGGAGACCGCCTCCGGCGCGATGATCGCCAGCGCCTCGGTGCCCGCCGGGAGCGGGTCGGCGATCACGAGGGTCCCGCCGCCGGGCAGGGCGAGCCCCTCCGGCACCGCGGTGCCGGACCAGGCGTTGCGGCCCAGCATCCTGGCCACCCACGGAGAGCGGGGGTGCCGGGTCACCTCGGCGGGCGCCTCGTCCTGCAGGGCGAGCCCTTGGTCGAGTACGAGCACCCGGTCGGCGAGGGACACCGCCTCGACGGGGTCGTGCGTGACGATCAGGCAGACGCCGCCGAAGGTGTCGAGATGCGTGCGCAGGGTGTGGCGCACATGGGCCCGCGTCGTCTGGTCGAGCGCGGCGAGCGGTTCGTCGAGCAGGAGCAGCCGGGGGCGGGCCGCCAACGCCCGCGCCAGCGCCACCCGTTGGGCCTGACCGCCGGAGACCTGTGCCGGCCTGCGGTGCGCGAGGTGCCCGACGCCGAGCCGGTCGAGCCACTCCTGTGCGCGCCGCCGGGCCTCGGCCCTCGGGACACCCAGCGCACGCGGCCCGTACGCCGTGTTGGCGAGGGCGCTCATGTGCGGGAACAGGGCACCGTCCTGCGGCACCCAGGCGACGTGGCGGCGGTGCGGCGGCAGGTCGGTGACGTCGGTGTCACCGAGCCGGAGCGCGGCGTGGGCGCGCGGGGTGAGGCCGAGAAGCGCGCGCAACAGCGTGGTCTTGCCCGCGCCGTTGGGTCCGACGACGGCGATCGTGGTGCCCGGTTCCGCGTCCAGGGTGAGCTGGTTGAAGCCGGTGACCTCGGCGTGCAGGGACCAGCGCTCCGTGGACGTGGACGGCGGCACGGGCTCGGCATCGGCGGACCCCGCGTCAACAGGCCCTGCGTCGGCGGCTCGGGGCAACGCAGGCGAGTCCGTCTCGTCCGGCAGCCGCTCGGACCGCCCTTGGCGCCGGGTGCCCGGAGTGCTCATCCAGCGGCCGCGCAGGGCGACGAGCACCGCCATGGCGATGGCGAGCAGCAGCAGCGACACGGAGGTCGCGGCCTCGGGGGAGTCCTGGAGCAGCAGGTACACCTGGAGGGGCAGGGTCTGCGTGGTGCCGGGGAGGTTCCCGGCGAAGGTGATGGTCGCGCCGAACTCGCCCAGGGCCCGCGCCCAGGTCAGGGCGGCACCCGCGATGAGCCCGGGGGCGACCATGGGCAGCGTGACGGTGCAAAACACCCGTACGGGCGAGGCGCCCAGGGACGCCGCGGTCTCCTCGTAACGGGGGCGGAGGCCACCGAGCGCGCCTTCCAGGCTGATGACGAGGAACGGCATCGCGACGAAGGTCGCGGCGAGCACCGCGCCGGACGTGTGGAACGGCAGGGTGATCCCGAACGTGCCCTCCAGCCACGGGCCGAGCAGCCCGCGCCGCCCGAAGGCGAGCAGCAGGGCGACGCCGCCCACGGTGGGCGGAAGCACCATCGGGAGCAGCACCAGGGACCGTACGACCGCCTTGCCGGGAAAGTCGACACGGGCGAGCAGCCAGGCGAGCGGCACCCCGAGCAGCAGGGAGAGCCCCAGCGCCCAGAAGGAGACGACGAGGGACAGCCGCAGCGCCTGCGTGGTCCCCTCGCTGGTCAGATGGGACCCGAGCGCACTCCACTCGGTCCGCAGCAGGATCCCGAGCAGCGGCAGCATCAGGAACGCGATGGCGAGCAGCGCGGGGACCGCGAGGGCGATCGGGGTGCGGGGGCCGGCGGTGCGGCCACGCAGGCGTTTCATCGTGGTCCCTGGGGTGCGCTCGGTGCGGTGCTACGAGGTGAGGGGGCGTCCGGGGCGTTCCGGGAGACGGCCGGTACGCCCCCGACCGGGGAGGCGGTCGGCCCCCTCACCCCGGCGGGTGTGGCCCCGCCCGGCCGGAGGAGGGCGGGCCTCCAGCGGAAGGACGGGGCCGACGGGCTACGGCTTCTCGAAGCCCGCGTCCTGGAGGATCTTCTGGGCCTCGGGCGTGGCCAGCCACTTCACGAACGCCGCCGCTGCCTCGCCGTGCTTCGACGTCTTCAGGGTGGCCGCGGGGTACGAGGCGATCGCGTTCTCGGCGTCGGGGATCTTGATCGCGTCGACCTTCTTGGGGGAGGCGGCGGCGTCGGTCTTGTAGACCAGACCGGCGTCCGCCTCGCCCAGCTCGACCTTGCTGAGGACCGCGCGGACGTTGGGCTCCTGCGAGACCGGCTTCACGTCGATCTTCTGGGCGTCCAGGATCTGCTCGCTGTAGCGGCCGACCGGCACCTCGGGTGCGGCGAGGACGACCTTCAGCTTGCTGTCCGAGAGGTCCTTCAGCGCGTCGATCTTCTTCGGGTTGCCCTCGCCGGCCGCGATGACCAGGCGGTTCTTGGCGATGACGGACGGGCTGCCGGTGTCCGACTTCAGGCCGTCCATGGTCTTGGTGTCGGCGGTGACCAGGGCGTCGGCAGGGGCGCCCTGCTTGACCTGGGCGGCCAGTTCCTGCGAACCGGCGAAGGAGAAGTTGACCTTCGTCCCCGGGTTCTTCTTCTCGTACGCGGCGCCCGCGGTCTTGAAGACGTCGGTGAGCGAGGAGGCGGCGAGCACGGTGAGGTCGGCCTTCGGGGCGGCTGAGCCCGAGGACTTCTTGCCGCTGTCCTTCTTGCCGTCGTTGCCGTCGTCGTTGCCGCAGGCGGCGAGCGGGACGAGCAGCGCGGCCGTCAGCACGGCGGCTGCGGTACGGCGCTTGGTGGGACCGAGAGTGAGGGACATGAGCGTGGAACTCCTTGGGGGACGCGGCGGCCGGCGGCACGGACCGGCCCTTGGCTGAGGGCCTTGGGTACGGACCCGAAGGTCAGGTGCGGTCGATGTGCACGCTGGTGGACTTCACGCGGGCGGTTGCCTGCATGCCGACCTCCAGGCCGAGCTCTTCCACGGCCTCCCGGGTCAGGAGCGAGACGAGCCGGTGCGGACCTGCCTGGATCTCGACCTGGGCCGCGACGTCGCCCAGCTTCACGGCGGTGACGATGCCGGGGAAGGCGTTGCGGGCAGAGGTGTAAGGGACGTCGTCCTCGCCGTTGCCCCCCTGCCCCTGTGCGACCTCGATGGAGAACGCGGCGAGCGCGCGGCCGTCGATGAGCCGGCGGCCGCCCTCGTCCCGGTGGGTGGCGACCCGTCCGGCGTCGGCCCAGCGACGAGCGGTGTCGGGGCTGACGCCGAGCAGGCGTGCCGCCTGTCCGATGGTGTAGGACTGCATGCGCGTCACGATATGCCGCCCCACCTGGCATCTACAACACTTCTGGGTCTTTCTCCATAGCAGATGCCACCTCCCTTGGAGGAAAGGTCAAGAGGTGACATCGCCTCCGGGGGACGCGGTCTTCCGCACCTGCGGCACCTGCTTCAGGGTGATGCCGAAGTGCGTGGCGTACGCGTCGAGCACCTCGGCGTCCGTGGCCAGTTCGGCGGTGTGCCGCTCACCTGCTGTCGTCGTGGTGAGGGTGCGGCCGCTGAGGGTGATCCGCCCGGTCCCGGTGAGCATCGAGCAGACCAGCGACCGCGTGAAGTGGGACGTGGGCGAGGTGCGGTGCCACCAGGCGCCGGACGTGAAGTCGCCGAGGGCGCGCGGGCGCCGGTCGACCACGTACTGCGCCTTGCCGTCCCTGCTGACGTCCAGGTCGCCCTCGGCGGTCTCGGTGATGCGGAAGGTGCCGCCGGGGTCCTGCTGCTCGCCGCGTTCGCCGTAGGCCAGCGGGAAGTGGCTGTGGGTGCCGAAGCCGACGTCCGCGAGCCAGTCGCCGCCGTCGGAGGTGCGCACACGCAACGCCAGGTGGTCGTAGGGGATCCCGGGGGTCCCGGTGTCGTCGTACACGCGGGCCTGCAACAGCGTCACCTCGAAGCCGAGCGAGGTGAGCAACGCGGCGAAGGCCCCGTTGAGTTCGTAGCAGAAGCCGCCGCGGTGGGCGTCGACGACCTTGGCCACCAGGGCGTCGTCGGTGAGTTCGATGTTCTCGCCGAGGTGGATGGAGAGGTTCTCGAAGGGAACGGCGAGCAGGTGCGCGAGATGCAGATCGCGCAGGGCGTGCGTGGTGGGCGCGGTGGGGCGGTCGGCGCCGATGCGCCGCAGGTAGGCATCCGTACGGTCAGAGTTCTGGTCAGCGATCCGGTCAGCTGTCTGGTCAGCGGTCTGGTCAAAATCCATGGGCAGATTCTTGCGCGTCGCGCATCATGGGCCTGCCCGTCGCAAGCTGCTGCCGCGTAGCCGCGGTTCGGCGCTGTGGCGCTGTGGCACCCCTTGCCTCTCGTACCGAAGGAACCATGACAGCCGAACCCGCTCCTTTCCGGACCTCCGTCTCCGACGACGTACTGGACGACCTGCGTACGCGCCTGCGGCGCACCCTCTTCACCCAGCCCTCCGACTCCGCGTACTGGGCGGCAGGCGTCGACCCCGGTTATCTGCGCGAACTCGTCGCGTACTGGGCGGACGGCTTCGACTGGCGCGCCGCCGAGGCCGCGCTCAACGTCTTTCCGCAGTACGTCGCCGAAGTCGCCGGACGGCGCGTGCACTACGTCCATCTGCGCGGTCGCCGCCCCGAAGGTGCCCCCGCACCGCTGCCGTTGATCCTGAGCCACGGCTGGCCGAGCAGCTTCGTGGAGATGCTGCGGGTCGCCGAACGCCTGGCCGACCCGGCGGCGCACGGCGGTGACCCGGCCGACGCCTTCGACGTGGTGATCCCCTCGCTGCCCGGCTTCCTCCACTCCGAGCTGCCGCGCGAGCCGTTCACGCGCAGAGGCGTCGCCGAGATCTGGCACGAGCTGATGACCACGACCCTGGGCTACGAACGCTTCGGGGCCTTCGGCGGGGACATCGGGGGCGGGGTGACGCAGTGGCTCGGCGCGCTCTACCCGCGGGAGGTGGCCGGGGTGCACGTCACGTCCGCGGTGATCACGGAGCAGTTCGACGCGGGGCCGCCGACCCCCGAGGAGCAGACGTTCCTCGACGCCCTGGACGCGTACGACGCGACCGACCAGGGCTACAGCGAGATCATGTGCACCCGCCCGGACACCGTCGCCGCCGCCCTGATGGACTCCCCGGCGGGGCTCGTCGCCTGGATCGCCGACAAGTACCGCGACTGGAGCGACTGCGGCGGCGAGCTGGAGGCCCGCTGGGACAAGGACGCCCTGCTCACGGTCGCGACGCTCTACTGGGCCACCGGCAGCATCGGCTCGTCCTTCCGGCAGTACTACGACTACCCCCGGAACAAGCCCGTCCCGCCCATCACCGTCCCCGCCGCCGTCACCCTCAGCCATGAACCGGCGTTCGCGGACTTCCCCAGGAGCCTGGCCGAGCGCACCTTCAGGGATCTGCGCCACTGGAGCACGCCGAAGCGGGGCGGGCACTTCATGGCGCACGAGGAGCCGGAGCAGGTGGCGCGGGAGCTGCGGACGTTCTTCCGGCCGCTGAGGGGCTGATTCGGGCGGCGCGGAGGGGTGCGGCGAGGCTGGTTCTCCATGACAACAATTGACTTAGGTTAGGCTAAGCTAAGTTGATGTTGCTGTCGTGTGCTGGACCAGGAAGGCGGGGAACGATGCGGGTCCTCTTCGTGTGCGGATGACTGTCACCACGGGGGTGCTCGCGGCCGACGCGGCGCCCCGCAGGATCGCGGGCGCCGTGCCCCGCGTGCAACGCGCCGCGGCCCGCGCCGCCGACGCCCCCGAAGCCGAACGCGCCGTCATCCTGGAGGAGTTCTGGGCGGATGCCGCGCGCCACGGCACCCCCCTGGTCGAAGCCATCGAAGGCGACCCGGATCACCGCGCCGTGACGTTCCTGTGGCGCGGCCACCGCGCCACCCGGCAGGTCCTGCTCCTCGCCGAGGGCATCACGGACCCCGCCGACCCCGCCGCGGCGCTGCTGACCCCACTGCCCGGCACGGACATCTGGCACCTCACCTACCGGCTGCGCGCCGACCACCGCGCCTCGTACCGGATGGCCGCCGACGTCTCGCCCGGCGAACCGCCGGCCTCCGCCGAGCTCCTCCGGCGACGGCTGCTCTCCCTTTCCGCGCACGCCGCTCCCGACCCGCTCAACCACCTTCGGACACCCGGCCGCCGGCCGGACCGCGACACCTCCGTGCTCGAACTCCCGCAGGCGCCCGCGCCCGCGCGTGCCTGGTCCGATCGGCGTGCCGGGGCGTCCCGGGGGAGGGTCGAGCGGCACCGGCTGCCCGCCGGGGTGCTCGGCGCCGAGCGGGACGTATGGGCGTATCTCCCGCCGGGTGGCCGCGCAGTCGACCTGCCGGTGCTCGTGCTGAACGACGGCGACATGTGGTTCGGGCGGCTCGCCTTCCAGGACACTCTGGACGCCCTCATCGCCGAGGGCGCCCTGCCGCCCCTCGCGGTCCTCGCCCCGGACTCCGTCGACCGGGCCACGCGCAGCCGGGAACTGGGCGCGCACGACAGCCATGTCGGCTTCCTCGCCGACGAACTGCTGCCGTGGGCGGCCGGCCGCTGGCCCCTCACCACCGACCCCGCGCGCACGCTCGTCGCGGGCCAGGGCCTGGGCGGACTGGCCTCCCTGTACGCGGGTTTCCAGCGGCCGGAACGGTTCGGCAACGTCCTGGCCCAGTCCGCGCCCGTCTCCCGGCTCGACGGCCGTGCGACCGGCCCCGTCGCCGTGCGCATGGATGTCGGACTGCGTGAGGAAGAAATTCTTGATCACCATCGTGACCTGTACGAGATGCTGCGCTCGCGCGGCTGCCCGGTGACCCTGAACGAGTACAACGGCGGTCACGACTGGGCCTGTTGGCGCGTTTGTCTCATCGAAGGGCTTGTGGGACTCCTGGGACACTGACCCGCCGGCCCTGGCACACTGGTCGGCCCGCCCCGTGTCGCTGTTGGGCCGAACGGGTGAGGTCGCGTAAGAATGAGCCGGTGCAGATATCGAGTGCGAGCCAGGACGGGGTGGAGCGTTGAACAGCCACGACGTCACCGATGAACAGTGGGAAGGGCTCGCCCAGGTCGTACCGCTGCGCAGCCGCAACGAATGGCCGTCCTGGCCCGGCCACCGCGCGATGCCCGACGCGGAGACCGAGGCGCGGCGGCGTTTTGTGGTGATGCGGGTGAACGTCTTCGCGGACGCCCGCGAGGTCGCCGAGACCGTGATGGCGCAGATTCCGGTCCTGCTCGACCTGACCGGGGCGGAGACGGAGGTCGCCAAGCGCGTCCTGGACTTCAGCAGCGGCGTGGTCCTCGGCCTCGGCTGCGGGATGCACCGGGTCGACAAGAACGTCTTCCTGCTCGCCCCGCCCGGCACCGAGGTGCAGGGACTTGTCGCGGCGGCGCAGTCGTAGCGGGGCAGTTGTGCGAGGCGGGGGCCCGGCTGTTCGCCACGGCCGCAGTCGGGCATAGGCCAGGCGCATAGCCGCTCGCGGTGCGGCGCCTGGGCACCTCCTGCCGGAATCCCTCATTCGTAGGAAGGTCACTTGGGCGGAACGGTTCACCAGATCCGTCGCCGCCTACCGTCCGGACATGACTGTGCACCTCCCGGAGGCGGGCGCCGAGCCACCGCCGGGTCCGGACCGGAGCCGCGTCACCGAACTGCGGCTATCGGCGTTCGCCTCGCACCGGGGCGCCGTGTTCCCGCTCGGACCGCTGACCCTCGTCGCGGGGCCGAGCGGGAGCGGCAAGTCCACGGCGCTCGCCGCGTACGAGGCGCTGGCGCGGCTCGGTGCGGGCGAGGAACTCGTCGACGTCTTCGCCGATCCCGTGGCCTGCGTCCCCGATCGCGCACGAGGTGACGAGCAGCAGCGGCGCGGATTCCGCATCGGCTGCACGGTCGACGGGCCCGTCGGGGCGGTGCGGCTCGACGTCGCCGTACAGGCGGAGCCCGAACTGCGCGTCGTGGGCGAGCGGCTGACCTGGGGCGGGCTCGCCCTCCTGGAGACGGCGCTACGCGACCCGGGGCGGCGCGCGGTGCAGGCGGCCTGGCACACGGCGGGCTCCACGCCGGTGACGCGCGGCCCCCTGCCGGACGACCGGCTCGGCACGGCGCTGCTCCCGCTGCGCGTCGCGGGGAAGACCGAGGGGCAGCGCCTGGTGCTCGCGGCGGCCGAGCAGGTGGTGGTCGCGCTGCGTTCGGTGTTCCCGTGCGCGCCACGGCCCGGACGCATGCGGCTGCCCGTGCCTCCCGGGATGATCGGCGCGGGCCGCCTGCTGGGCGGCTGCGACAACCTCGCGGAGGTCCTTCTCCGTACGAGGGAGGAGTGCGGGCAGCGTCATGCGCGGCTGGTGGCCGCGGTGCGGGCGGGGTGTGCGGGGCCGGTCGCCGACGTGGTCTCGGAGGTGGCCTACGACGGGTCGGTCCACGCGTTCATCGACCGGGGCGGTGGGATCAGAACGCCCGTCGGGCGGCTCGGGGACGGCGAGTTGAGGTATCTGGCGCTCGCGCTGGTACTGCTCACCGGTCCCGGAGTCCTTGAGGTGGACCCGGTGGCCGAGGTGCCGTCGGCCTACCAGAACCTCACCGTGCTCGCCGACGGCCTCGACCACTTCCTGGACCAGCGGCAGAAGCGCGCCCTGGCCGAACTGGCGGCGCGTACCTGCGAACGCGGACACATTCGCCTCGTCGGGACGGTGAGCGACGCGTCGTGGGCGGATCTGGTCGGCGGGGCCGCGATGGTAGACCTGGAGGCGTGACGGAACTTGATGTAGCGGGACTGCAGCGCAGGCTGGCCGACTTCGCGGCCAAGCGGGACTGGGAGCAGTACCACACGCCGAAGAACCTGGCCGCCGCGCTCAGCGTGGAGGCGTCCGAACTGGTCGAGATCTTCCAGTGGTTGACCCCCGAGCAGTCGGCACGGGTGATGGAGGACCCCGGCTCGGCGCATCGGGTGACGGACGAGGTCGCCGATGTGCTCGCCTACTTGCTGCAGTTCTGCGAGGTGCTCGGCATCGACGCGCTGGCGGCGCTCGCAGCGAAGATCGACCGGAACGAGCAGCGCTTTCCGGCGAAGTGAGATCGCCTGTCCACCACTTGCCCCACATCGGCCCACGACCCCTACCCAACGTCTATCTATGGCGCGTAGATTTGTCACTCTCCGGAGTGGACGCGTTGTCCACAGTCGATAGCTTGTCCACAGATTTCCGGGTTGCTCTGGCTTTTCGTCCCGCTGGCACTCACTCTGGGTAGCGGGTAAGGGAGTTCGGGCGATCGTGCGACGGATGCGCGGGATGGGTGGGGGTGAGCATGGAGGCGATGCGGCTCATCGAGGCGAGCAGGCACGCGCTGGCGCGGAGCCAGGAGCCGTCGGACGTCGTGGCCGAGGTATGGCAGTCCCAGGCCCTCGCGCAGGCGATCGGCAGCCGCCTCGCGATCGCCGGACCTCCGGAGTTACGGGGCGAGGCGCTGGGCCTGAGCGAAGTCGGCGGCAGGGGCTGCGGGGTCCTCGATGCCCCGGGTCTCGGCACGGAGGGCATCCGGGCGGCGCGGCTGACCGGTATCGGCCGGGCGCACGAGGTGCTGCGGGGGCTCGACGAACTGCTCGGCGAGGCGGGGATCGCGCTCGTCGCCGTGGCCATGGGCGCGGACGACGAGGGGGTGTACTGGCAGTGCATGGAAGCGATCGACGCCGCCGACGAGGCGCGGGACCGGGTGCTCGAGATGCTGCGCAGACTCGCGGTCCGCGAACAGAGCCTGCCCGAGCCGGACTCGGCTGCGGGGGCGCCATGACCCGGCGCCGTGACGGGGGCCGCGGGCGGCCGGGCGGCACAGGCGCCGGGGGAGTGCCGGCGCCGTCAGAAGCGGGTGGGCTCGTCGCCGGCGGGGGGACGAGGGGCGGGGGGTGCGGTGTCGCCGGCCGTCGTCGACTGCTGCAGATCCGCGTCGAGCTGAGTCAGATCCGCGTTGAGCGCGGCCATCAGCTCCTCCATCTGCTGGAGCAGGCCCTTGGGTGGGCCCTGCTGCTCGGGCACGGACGGTTCGCGCGCGGCCTCCTGATCGGGTACGGCTTCCTGGGACATGACGGCCTCCTCGGCCCTCGCCCTCCCGGTGGTGGAGGGCTGCTGATGCGAGCGACGCACCAGCAGCGGCCGCCGGCGCGGGTGCCGGGCGGTCCGGCTCCGCCCGAGCCAACGATCACCTGCGGCGGCGGGTCACTGGGGCGGGGCCACACCGGATGCCGGGTTGACGGAATTTCACCCGGCCGGGGCCGCGCGGGACCGGCGGCACCGGTGGAGTTGACGGGAGCGCGACCGGCTCCGAAGGCACGGAGGCCGAATGCACGGAGGCCTACTGCACCGGGGCCGCTCGGCGGCCGAGGGGTGGGCGCGCCGCGGTCAGCTCAGCTGCGACATGACCTGCGAGGAGATCAGCTCCAGGTGGTCGAGGTCGTCCAGGTCGAGCATTTGGAGGTACATGCGCTGCGAGCCGACGGCCTGGTAGGCGGCGATCTTCTCGACGACCTCGGCGGGGGAGCCCGCGAGTCCGTTCGCCTTCAGGTCCTCCACCTCGCGCCCGATCGCGTCGGCGCGGCGCTTCACCTCCGCGTCCGTCTTGCCGACGCAGGCCACCAGCGCGTTGGAGTAGGTGAGGTCGTCGGCCTTGCGGCCGATCTCTTCGGCGGCGGCGCGGACCCGCTTGAACTGCTGCTCGGTGTCGGAAAGAGAGGCGAAGGGGATGTTGAACTCGCTCGCGTAGCGGGCCGCGAGGGCCGGCGTCCGCTTGGCGCCGTGTCCGCCGATGAGGACGGGCACCTTGGGCTGCGCGGGCTTGGGAAGGGCGGGGGAATCGGCGAGTTGGTAGTAGGTGCCGTCAAAGGTGAACCGTTCGCCGACCGGGGTCTCCCACAGGCCGGTGACGATGGCGAGTTGCTCCTCCAGGCGACCGAACTTCTCCTTCGGGAAGGGGATTCCGTACGCGGCGTGCTCCGCCTCGTACCACCCCGAGCCGAGGCCGAGTTCGATGCGGCCGCCCGACATCTGGTCGACCTGCGCGACCTGGATGGCGAGGACGCCGGGCAGCCGGAAGGTGCCCGCGGTCATCAGGGTGCCGAGCCGGATCCGGCGGGTCTCACGGGCCAGGCCCGCGAGGGTGATCCAGGCGTCCGTGGGGCCGGGGAGACCGTCGGAGGAGCCCATCACGAGGTAGTGGTCGGAGCGGAAGAAGGCGCTGTAGCCGAGGTCCTCGGTGGCCTTGGCGACGCGGAGGAGCGTCTCGTAGGTCGCACCCTGCTGCGGTTCGGTGAAGATTCGAAGGTCCATGCAGCTATCTTGCCCGGATGCCCGTTCCACTTTCAGTCCCGCACGGGCCGTGTTGCCGCCGCCGACGGCCGGGGCCTGAGGGGACGCTCGGTCGTACGGCGCAGGGGAGCGGAGGTTAGGCTTCGGCACTGGCTGTCCGGGCGAGGGGCCCGGAGATGGTGTGGGGGTTGGGGTCGAGATGGTCGCTGGCAGGGTTGTCCGGTTCGACGGCGCGCGAGGGTATGGATTCATCGCCCCGGAGCATGGTGGGGAAGACGTGTTCCTGCACGCCAACGACCTGCTGATCCCGGAGCCTCTGGTGCACACGGGGGCGCTGGTCGAGTTCGAGATCGAGGAGGGCGAGCGCGGCCCCAAGGCGTCCTCCGTCCGCCTCCCCAAGGGGGCGCAGGCGTCGGCGGCAGTGCCGTTCGTCGGTGGCAGGGCGCAGATGCCCCCGTCGATCCAGGCGTCCGCCGCGGGGTTCGACGACGGCGAGGAGCCGACCTGCGATGTGCTGAGCGTCGCGGAGTACTCGTTCGAGGTGACCGAGCTGCTGCTCGGCGCGGCTCCGTGGATGACCGGTGAGCAGATCAAGCACCTCCGCGAACAACTGGTGCAGCACGGCAGGAGCCACGGCTGGGTCGAGGGCTGAAGGGCCCCTGACGGGGAGCGAAAAACCCCTGAGTGAGTCCGTGATGTTCGCTGTACGGTCTAGAGGCGCGCTGGAGCCGCAACCGTAAGTTTCCGCAGTTCAGATTGCGTTTCGAGGCATACCCGTGTTCCTGACGATCAGTACTTCCGGTACCCCTGAGAGCCCCGCGACCGACCTCGGTTTCCTGCTGCACAAGCATCCCGAGAAGGCGCAGGCGTTCTCCACTTCCTACGGCACCGCGCATGTCCTCTACCCCGAGGCGTCCGTGGAGCGTTGCACCGCGGCGCTGCTGCTCGAGGTGGATCCCGTGGCGCTGGTGCGGCGGGGAAAGGGCAAGGGCCGGGGCGGGGCGCCCGATGCCGCGCTCGCACAGTATGTGAACGACCGGCCCTACGCCGCTTCGTCGCTGCTCGCCGTGGCGCTGAGCGCGGTGTTCTCCAGCGCCATGCGCGGGGTGTGCAACGCGCGGCCCGAGCGGGCGGGGCAGCCGCTGCCGCTGCGCATCGAGGTGCCCGCGCTGCCCGCGCGGGGCGGCGCCGACCTGGTGCGCAAGCTGTTCGAGCCGCTGGGCTGGACGGTCACGGTGACGCGGATTCCGCTGGACGAGCAGTTCCCGGAGTGGGGCGACTCGCGGTACGTCCACCTCGTACTCGACGTCCCGGACGGGAAGTTGACCTTGGGTGAGGCGCTTCGGCACCTCTATGTCCTGCTCCCCGTGCTCGACGACGCCAAGCACTACTGGGTCTCGCCTGACGAGGTCGACAAGCTGCTGCGCGCCGGTGAGGGCTGGCTCGCGGACCACCCGGAGCAGAAGGTCATCACCAGCCGCTATCTCGCGCGGCGCTGGTCGCTGACCCAGGAGGCCATGCAGCGGTTGGAACTGGTGCGGCTCGCGGACGCGGACGACACGGATGTCGAGGACATCGACAACGCGGTCGTCGAGGAGAGCGCTGACCCCGAGGGCGAGGAGCGCGCGGAGAGCACGGGCAGGCCCGTCCCGCTCGCCGTGCTGCGGCGCGAGGCGATCCTCGCGGCGCTGGCCGGCGCCGGTGCCGGTCGCGTGCTCGATCTCGGCTGCGGGCAGGGCCAGTTGGTCCAGGAGCTGCTCAAGGACACCCGGTTCACCGAGATAGCCGGTGTCGATGTGTCGATGCGGGCGCTGACCATCGCGTCGCGGCGGCTGAAGCTCGACCGCATGGGCGAGCGGCAGGCCGAGCGGGTCAAGCTCTTCCAGGGCTCGCTCGCCTACACGGACAAGCGGCTCAAGGGGTACGACGCGGCGGTGCTCAGCGAGGTCATCGAGCACCTCGACGAGGAGCGGCTGCCCGCCCTGGAGTACGCCGTGTTCGGCTCGGCCCGGCCGCGCACCGTGCTCGTGACGACACCGAACGTCGAGTACAACGTCCGCTGGGAGACGCTCGCCGCCGGGCACGTCCGGCACGGCGACCACCGGTTCGAGTGGACGCGCGAGGAGTTCCGGGGCTGGGCCCGGCAGGTGGCCGAACGGCATGGCTACGGAGTGGAGTTCGTGCCCATCGGGGAGAACGACCCCGAGGTGGGGCCGCCGACCCAGATGGCCGTGTTCACGCAGGCCGACAAGACGGACGACAAGACCACCCTCAAGACCGACAAGACCGACACGAAGGCGAAGGAGGTGCAGGCGGCATGACGAACGAAACCAGCAGCGGCTCCAGCACGGAAGCCACTCACGCGGGACGTGTGCTGCCCGTCACCGACCTCTCCCTCGTCGTCCTCGTCGGCGCCACCGGCTCCGGCAAGTCGACCTTCGGCCGCAAGCACTTCAAGCCCACCGAGGTCCTCTCCAGCGACTTCTGCCGCGGCCTCGTCGCCGACGACGAGAACGACCAGGGCGCGAGCGGCGACGCCTTCGACGTGCTGCACTACATCGCGGGCAAGCGCCTCGCCGCGGGCCGCCGCACCGTCGTCGACGCGACGAACGTGCAGAGCGAGAGCCGCAAGCAGCTCATCGAGCTGGCCAGGCAGTACGACGTCCTGCCCATCGCCATCGTCCTGGACGTGCCCGAGGACGTCTGCGCCGCACGCAACGCGGGGCGCGCCGACCGGGCCGGCATGCCCCGCCGTGTCATCCAGCGCCACCAGCGCGAACTGCGGCGCTCGCTCAAGCACTTGGAGCGCGAGGGGTTCAGGAAGGTGCACGTCCTCAAGGGCGTGGAGGAGGTCGACCACGCCACCATCGTCACCGAGAAGCGCTACAACGACCTCTCGCACCTCACAGGACCCTTCGACATCATCGGCGACATCCACGGCTGCGCCGCCGAGCTGGAGACGCTGCTCGGCAAGCTCGGTTACGTGGACGGCGCGCACCCCGAAGGGCGTACGGCCGTGTTCGTGGGCGACCTCGTCGACCGCGGACCGGACTCGCCGGGCGTGCTGCGCCGCGTGATGTCGATGGTCGGCGACGGCAGCGCCCTGTGCGTGCCGGGTAATCACGAGAACAAGCTCAGCCGCTATCTCAAGGGCCGCAAGGTCCAGCACACCCACGGACTCGCCGAGACCGTCGAGCAGTTGGACGCCGAGAGCGAGGAGTTTCGCGCGAGCGTGCGGGAGTTCGTGGACGGCCTCGTCTCGCACTACGTCCTCGACGGGGGCAAGCTCGTCGTCTGCCACGCGGGTCTGCCCGAGAAGTACCACGGGCGGACGTCGGGCCGGGTGCGCTCGCACGCGTTGTACGGCGACACCACCGGCGAGACCGACGAGTTCGGCCTGCCCGTGCGCTACCCGTGGGCGGAGGACTACCGCGGCAGCGCCGCCGTGGTCTACGGCCACACCCCCGTGCCGACGGCGACCTGGCTGAACAACACCATCTGCCTGGACACCGGTGCCGTGTTCGGCGGCAGGCTCACCGCGCTGCGCTGGCCGGAGCGCGAACTGGTCGACGTACCGGCGGAGCAGGTCTGGTACGAACCGGCCAGGCCGCTCCGCACGGAGGCCCCCGGCGGCCACGACGGCCGTCCGCTCGACCTGAACGACGTGCACGGCCGCCGCGCCGTGGAGACCGGTCACGCCGGCCGTGTCGCGGTGCGCGAGGAGAACGCGGCGGCGGCCCTTGAGGTCATGAGCCGTTTCGCCGTGGACCCGCGGCTCCTTCCCTACCTCCCGCCGACGATGGCCCCGACCGCGACATCGCAGCGTGAGGGCTATTTGGAGCACCCGGCCGAGGCCTTCGCCTCGTACGCCAAGGACGGGGTGGGCCGGGTCGTGTGCGAGGAGAAGCACATGGGCTCGCGCGCCGTGGCCCTGGTGTGCCGTGACGCGGACGTGGCCCGCGAGCGCTTCGGCGTGGACGGCCCGACCGGCTCGCTCTGCACCCGTACGGGACGTCCCTTCTTCGACGACCCGGAGATCACCGAGGAGATACTCGGCCGGGTGCGCGACGCCGTCACCGAGGCGGGACTGTGGCAGGAGCTCGCTGAGTCCGATAGCGCCTCCGGCGCGGGCGACTGGCTGCTGCTCGACGCCGAGTTGATGCCCTGGTCGCTGAAGGCCTCCGGCCTGCTCCGCACGCAGTACGCGGCCGTGGGCGCCGCGGCCGGAGCCGTCTTCCCCGGCGCGATCGCCGCCCTGGAAGCGGCGACGGCGCGCGGCGTGGACACCGGGGGGCTCCTGGCCAAGCAGCGCGAACGAGCCGTGGACGCCGCCGCGTTCACGGACGCCTACCGCCGCTACTGCTGGCCGACCGAGGGCCTGGAGGGCGTGCGTCTCGCGCCGTTCCAGATCCTGGCCGTCCAGGGCCGCAGCCTCGCCGCGCTCCCGCACGACGGACAGCTCGCCCTGATCGACCGCATGGTGGAGCACGACGGCACCGGCCTGCTGCAGACCACCCGGCGGCTCTACGTCGACACGGGCGACGAGGCGTCGGTCCAGGCGGGCATCGACTGGTGGCTGGAGATGACCAGCCGCGGCGGCGAGGGCATGGTCGTCAAGCCGGTCGAGGCGCTGGTCAGGGACGGTAAGGGCCGGATCGTGCAGCCCGGCATCAAGTGCCGCGGACGCGAGTACCTCCGGATCATCTACGGCCCGGAGTACACACGGCCCGACCACCTCGACAAGCTGCGCGACCGCTTCCTCGGCCACAAGCGCTCGCTCGCCGTCCGTGAGTACGCGCTCGGCCTTGAGGCCCTCGACCGGCTCGCGGCGGGTGAGCCGCTGTGGCGCGTGCACGAAGCGGTGTTCGCGGTTCTCGCCCTGGAGTCGGAGCCGGTGGACCCGCGGCTCTAGGCAACGAGAACCGGGCTTTGGCCAACGGCAGGCGTCGGCCGCCCGGCCGGGGAAAGATGGACTCCATGGGATTCCATGTCGACTCCGAGGCCGGGCGGCTGCGCCGCGTGATCCTGCACCGACCTGATCTGGAGCTCAAGCGGCTCACCCCGAGCAACAAGGACGCGTTGCTCTTCGACGACGTCCTGTGGGTCCGCAGGGCCCGTCAGGAACACGACGGATTCGCCGACGTGCTGCGCGACCGCGGGGTGGCCGTCCACCTCTTCGGGGACCTCCTGACCGAGGCCATGGACGTGCCAGGGGCGCGTCTGCTCGTCCTGGACCGGGTCTTCGACGAGAAGGAGTACGGCCCGCTGGCGACGGACCATCTGCGGGCCGCGTTCGAGACGTTGCCGTCCGCGGAGCTCGCCGACGCGCTGATCGGCGGGATGACCAAGCGGGAGTTCCTGGAGCGGCACCCCGAGCCGACGTCCGTGCGCTTCCACTGCATGGACCTGGACGACTTCCTGCTCGGCCCGCTGCCCAACCACCTCTTCACGCGCGACACCTCGGCGTGGATCTACGACGGCGTCTCCATCAACGCGATGCGTTGGCCCGCGCGGCAGCGCGAGACCGTGCACTTCGAGGCGATCTACCGGCACCACCCGCTCTTCCGCGGCGAGGACTTCCACGTCTGGTCCCAGGGGCAGGCGGACTACCCCTCCACCATCGAGGGCGGCGACGTCCTGGTGATCGGCCGGGGCGCGGTCCTCATCGGCATGAGCGAGCGCACCACGCCGCAGGCCGTGGAAATGCTCGCGCACAAGCTCTTCGCGGCGGGCTCCGCGCAGACGATCGTGGCCCTGGACATGCCGAAGAGACGCGCGTTCATGCATCTCGACACGGTGATGACGATGGTCGACAGCGACACCTTCACGCAGTACGCGGGCCTGGGGATGCTGCGCTCGTACACCATCGAGCCCGGCGTCGACGGGCGGGAGCTGAAGGTGACCGACCATCCGCCCGAGCACATGCACCGGGCCATAGCGGCGGCCCTCGGGATGAGCGGCATCCGGGTCCTCACGGCGACCCAGGACGTGCACGCGGCCGAGCGTGAGCAGTGGGACGACGGCTGCAACGTGCTGGCGGTCGAGCCCGGCGTCGTCGTGGCGTACGAACGGAACTCGACCACGAACACGCATCTGCGCAAGGAGGGCATCGAGGTGATCGAGATCCTGGGCAGCGAGCTGGGGCGCGGCCGGGGCGGTCCGCGGTGCATGAGCTGTCCGGTGCAGCGGGACGCCATCGACTGACGGCCACCGAACTGGCAGCCATCGAGTGGCCTGTGCGGAAGTGGGCCTGTATAGAAATGTGGAGCGTCGTATAGACTTCCAGTATCCCCGTACGCGTACCCCTGGAGCGCCCTCATGGCCATCGACCTCACCGGCCGCCACTTCCTCAAGGAGCTGGACTTCACCGCCGAGGAGTTCCGCGGCCTGATCGAGCTCGCCGCCGAGCTGAAGGCGGCCAAGAAGGCGGGGACCGAGACGCAGCGGCTGCGCGGCAGGAACATCGCGCTGATCTTCGAGAAGTCCTCCACGCGGACCCGCTGCTCCTTCGAGGTCGCCGCCGCCGACCAGGGTGCCTCGACAACGTACATAGACCCGGCCGGATCGCACATCGGCAGCAAGGAGTCCGCCAAGGACACCGCCCGGGTGCTCGGCCGGATGTTCGACGCCATCGAGTTCCGCGGCGACGCCCAGTCGACCGTCGAGGAGCTCGGCGCGTACGCGGGCGTGCCCGTCTACAACGGCCTGACCGACGACTGGCACCCCACCCAGATGCTCGCCGACGTGCTCACGATGACCGAGCACAGCACGAAGCCGCTCACCGAGATCGCGTTCGCCTATCTCGGTGACGCCCGTTTCAACATGGGCAACTCGTACCTGATCACCGCCGCGCTCCTCGGCATGGACGTACGCATCGTGGCGCCCAAGGCCTACTGGCCCGCCGAGGAGATCGTCGCCCGGGCCCGCGAGCTCGCCGGGACCAGCGGTGCCCGGATCACGCTCAGTGAGGACGTCACCGGGGCCGTCGCGGGCGCCGACTTCGTCGTGACCGACGTCTGGGTCTCCATGGGCGAGCCCAAGGAGGTCTGGGACGAGCGCATCACGGCCCTCGCGCCCTACGCCGTGACCATGGACGTCCTGCGCGCCACGGGCAACGCCGACGTGAAGTTCCTGCACTGCCTCCCGGCCTTCCACGACCTGGGCACGAAGGTCGGCCGCGAGATCCACGCCCGGCACGGTCTAAGCTCTCTCGAGGTCACCGACGAGGTCTTCGAGTCCGCGCACTCCGTCGTCTTCGACGAGGCGGAGAACCGGCTCCACACGATCAAGGCGATTCTCGTCGCGACACTCGCCTGACAGAAGCTCACACTGGCGGGGCCGGGGAACACCTTCCCCCGGCCCCGCTTCTTTGCGGCACTTCCCCAAGCTCTCGACTTCGTTCGAGCAGGGGAGGCCCCAATCCGCCGCGCCCAGCACCACCGAAATGAGAACCACCGCATGCGCTCGACCGGTCCGGCAGGACTCCGCGTCAAGTCCCCCGAACTCCTAGTCGCCGAATCGGGTGCCGACCTCGAGGGCCACGGCCTGAAGCGCACCATGGGCCTGTTCCAGCTGGTGTGCTTCGGCGTCGGCGCGATCGTCGGCACCGGCATCTTCGTCGGCCTCTCCGACAGCGTCGCCGAGGCGGGCCCCGCGGTCGCCGTCTCGTACCTCCTGGCCGCCGTGACCTGCATCTTCACCGCGTTCTCGTTCGCCGAGCTGGGTGGCGCGATCCCGGTCTCCGGCAGCTCGTACTCCTTCGCGTACGCCTCGCTCGGCGAGCGCACCGCGTTCCTCGTCGGCTGGTGCCTGCTCCTGGAGTACGGCGTCTCCGTCTCCGCCGTGGCGGTCGGCTGGAGCCAGTACCTGAACGAGCTGCTCGAAAGCCTCACCGGCTGGCACCTGCCCGACGCGCTCTCCGCCGGGCCCGGCGAGGGCGGCGCCGTGAACCTGCCCGCCGTGGTCGTGATCCTGCTGGCCGCCGTGCTGCTCGTACGCGGCATCCGGGAGAGCGCGCGGGCGACGGCCGCCATGGCCATGCTCAAGATCGGGATCCTGCTGCTGTTCCTCGCGATCGCGTTCACCGCGTTCAAGGCCGGCCACCTCACCCCCTTCGCGGGCGCCGGGGCCTCCGGCATCACCGCGGGCGCCTCGCTCGCCTTCTTCTCCTTCATCGGCTTCGACGCGATCACCACGGCGGGCGAAGAGGTCAAGAACCCCCGCAGGAACATCCCGATCGCCATCCTGATCTGCATCGGCGTCGCCACCCTGCTGTACGTCGCCGTCGCCCTCGGGGCGATCGGCGCGCTGGGCGCGGACGCGGTGGCCGACAAGCCCGCCGCGCTCTCGCTGGTCGTCAACCAGGTCACCGACTCCTCGGTCGGCGGCGGGATCATCGCCTTCGGCGCGGTCGTGGCCATCGCGTCCGTCGTGCTCGCCGTGATGTACGGCCAGACCCGCATCCTGATGTCGATGTCCCGCGACGGGCTGGTCCCGCGTGTCTTCGAGCGCGTCTCGCCCAAGACGTCGACGCCGGTCGCCAACACCTGGATCGTCGCCGCGGTCTTCGCCGTACCGGCCGCCTTCTCGTCGCTCGACGTGGTGGTCAACCTGACGACGATCGGCACGCTGGCCATCATGGTCGTGGTGAATGTCGCGGTGCTCGCGCTGCGCCGCTCGGCGCCGGAGCTGAAGCGCACCTTCCGGGTGCCGCTGTACCCGGTGAGCCCGGTCCTGGGCGTGGGTTTCTGCCTCTACCTGATCTGGGGCACGGGCTGGACGACGTGGGTGCAGTTCGCCGTTTTCCTGGTCGTGGGCTCCCTGGTGTACGCGCTGTACGGGCGCCGTCACTCGCGGCTCGGCAAGGCCGAGGCGGCCGACTCCGCGACGCCTACGCCGCGGGCAGGGTGAACCAGACCGCCTTGCCGGAGCCGGTGGTGCGGTGACCGCAGGACGAGCTGAGGGTGCGGATCAGGAGCAGGCCGCGCCCGTGTTCCTGCCAGGGGTCCGGCTCGTTCATCGGCCCCGGGTCGGAGAGATCGCCGGGCGGCAGCGGGTTCGAGTCGTGGACCTCGACCTGGCAGCCGGTCGGCAGGAGCTCGATGACGAGCTCTATCGGGTCCTGCCCCGAGGTGTGCTCCACCGCGTTGGCCACCAGCTCGGCCGTGAGCAGCTCGGCGGTGTCGCTGTCGGCGGGCGTGTCGATCTCCATGAGCGCCGTACGCACCAGTGCGCGGGCGATCGGCACCGCGGCAGTGGTGTGCGGCAGCGCGATGCGCCACGAGGTGGGAGCGGGAGATTCGTGCAAGGCGGGTCCGTTCAGGGCAGCAGGCGATCCTGCTTTCAACCGTACGAAGCTTAAGCGCTATGTCGACAGGGTCGACGGTCGGGCAGAACCGGGACGTCTGGCCCTTGAGGGGTATCGCGTACTCGTGACGACAGTCACGGACAGGTGATAGCTTCGAAGAGCAGAGAGAACGTCACGAGATGGACCGCCGCCGCCCGACCGAGGAGGCCGCACGTCGTCATGAGTCCCTTCACCGGCTCCGCCCCCCGCACCCCCGAATGGCAGCACCTCCGCTTCGAGGTGCACGACGGGGTCGCCACGGTCACCCTGGCCCGCCCCGACAAGCTGAACGCGCTCACCTTCGGCGCCTACGCCGACCTGCGCGACCTCCTGGCCGAACTGTCCCGCGACAAATCCGTGCGCGCCCTGGTGCTCGGCGGGGAGGGACGCGGCTTCTGCTCGGGCGGTGACGTCGACGAGATCATCGGCGCGACCCTCGGCATGGACACCGCCCAGCTCCTCGACTTCAACCGCATGACGGGCCAGGTCGTCCGCGCCATCCGCGAGTGCCCCTTCCCGGTGATCACCGCCGTGCACGGGGTGGCCGCGGGCGCGGGTGCCGTGCTCGCCCTCGCCTCGGACTTCCGGGTGGCGGATCCCTCGGCGCGGTTCTCCTTCCTCTTCACCCGGGTCGGCCTGTCGGGCGGCGACATGGGCGCCGCTTACCTCCTGCCCCGTGTCGTCGGCCTCGGCCACGCCACCCGCATCCTGATGCTGGGCGACCCGGTGCGCGCCCCCGAGGCCGAACGGATCGGCCTGATCAGCGAGCTGACGGACGAGGGCAGGGCTCCCGAGGCCGCACAGACCCTCGCGCGCCGCCTCGCCGACGGCCCCGCCCTCGCGTACGCGCAGACCAAGGCGCTGCTGACCTCGGAACTGGACATGCCGCTCGCCGCGGCCGTGGAGCTGGACGCGGCGACACAGGCACTCCTCATGACCGGCGAGGACTACAAGGAATTCCACGCGGCGTTCACGGAGAAGCGCTCGCCCAAGTGGCAGGGGCGCTGACGATGACGGCCCCCGACCACGGCTCCGCCCACCGCATCGCCGTCATCGGCGGCGGCCCCGGCGGGCTCTACGCCGCCGCCCTCCTCAAGCGGCTCGACCCGGAGCGCGAGATCACCGTCTGGGAGCGCAACGCCCCGGACGACACCTTCGGCTTCGGAGTCGTCCTCTCGGATGAGACCCTCGGCGGCATCGAGCACGCCGACCCCGTCGTCTACCGCGCCCTGCAGGCCGAGTTCGTGCGCTGGGACGACATCGACATCGTGCACCGGGGGAGCCGGCACACCTCCGGCGGGCACGGCTTCGCGGCCCTCGGGCGGCGCAGGCTGCTCGGCATCCTGCACGAGCGGTGCCGTGAACTCGGCGTCGACCTGCGCTTCCGGGCCGAGGCGCCGCCCGCCGCCGAGCTCGCCACCGCGTACGACCTGGTGATCGCGGCGGACGGCGTGCACAGTCTCACGCGTGAGGCGCACGCCGAAGCGTTCGGGCCGAGCGTGGAGACGCACCGCTGCCGCTACATCTGGCTCGCCGCCGACTTCGCCTTCGACGCCTTCCGCTTCGAGATCGCCGAGACCGAGCACGGCGTGATGCAGCTGCACGGCTACCCCTTCTCCACGGCCGGCACGGGCGAGTCCACGGTCATCGTCGAGATGCGCGAAGAGGTGTGGGAGGCGGCCGGGTTCGCGGAGCTCGACGAGCGGGAGTCGACCGAACGCTGCGCCAAGATCTTCGCCGACGCCCTCGACGGCCGGACGCTGCGCGGCAACAAGTCCGCCTGGATCAACTTCCGCACGGTTGTCAACAAGCGTTGGTCGCACGGCAATACGGTGCTTCTCGGCGACGCGGCCCACACCGCCCACTTCTCCATCGGCTCCGGCACCAAACTCGCCGTCGAGGACGCGCTCGCGCTCGCCGCCTGCCTGGAGGAGCAGCCGGACATCGCCGACGCCCTCGCCGCGTACGAGACGGAGCGCCGTCCCGTCGTCGAGTCCACGCAGCGCGCGGCCCGCGCGAGCCTGGAGTGGTTCGAGCGGCTCCCGGACTACCTCGGCCAGCCGCCGCGCCAGTTCGCGTTCAACCTGCTCACCCGCAGCCGCCGCGTCACCCACGACAACCTGCGCCTGCGCGACGCCCACTTCACCGAGTCCGTCGAGCGCGACTTCGGCTGCCCGGCCGGTACGCCGCCGATGTTCACGCCCTTCCGCCTTCGCGGCCTGACCCTGCGCAACCGCGTGGTCGTGTCGCCCATGGACATGTACTCCGCGGTGGACGGCGTCCCCGGCGACTTCCACCTCGTCCACCTGGGCGCTCGGGCGCTCGGCGGCGCGGGCCTGGTCATGACCGAGATGGTGTGCGTCAGCGACCGGGGCCGCATCACGCCGGGCTGCGCAGGGCTCTACACCGACGGGCAGAGCGACGCCTGGCGCCGCATCACCGACTTCGTGCACGCGCAGGCGCCCGGCACCGCGATCGGCGTCCAGCTCGGCCACTCAGGGCGCAAGGGCTCGACGAAGCTGATGTGGGAGGGCATCGACGAACCCCTCGACGAGGGGAACTGGCCGCTGGTGGCGCCCTCGCCCCTCCCGTACAAGGCGGGCAGCCGGCGCCCGCACGAGCTGGACCGGGCCGGGCTCGACGAGATCCGCGAACAGTTCACCGAGGCGGCCCGGCGGGCCGAGCGGAGCGGCTTCGACCTTCTCGAACTGCACTGCGCCCACGGCTATCTGCTGTCCGGCTTCCTCTCGCCGCTGACCAACCGACGGACCGACGAGTACGGTGGCTCGCTGGCCAACCGCATGCGTTTCCCGCTCGAAGTCTTCGACGCGGTAAGGGAGTTGTGGCCGGACGGCAAGCCCATGACTGTCCGCGTCTCGGCCACCGACTGGGCCGACGGCGGCACCACCGCGGACGACGCCGTCGAGATCGCCCGCGCCTTCGCCGCGCACGGAGCCGACGCGATCGACGTCTCCACCGGCCAGGTCGTCTCCGACGAGCGCCCCGCGTACGGCCGCTCCTACCAGACCCCGTTCGCCGACCGCATCCGCAACGAAACCGGCGTCCCCGTCCTCACGGTCGGCGCCATCTCCTCCTGGGACGACGTCAACTCCCTGATCCTGGCGGGTCGTACGGACCTGTGCGCGCTCGCGCGCCCGCATCTGTACGACCCGCACTGGACCCTGCACGCGGCGGCCGAGCAGGGGTACGCCGGACCGGGCGTCAGCTGGCCCGTGCAGTACGGGGCGGGCAGCCGCCGGCCGCAGACCGGCCGTACCGACGCCCCCAAGCCTCGCCTCAAGCTGGGGAGTTGAGCGTCACGAAGCGCGCTCCCGCGTCCCGCAGCCGTCCGTCGAGGGCCGTGAACACCTCGGCGGACCGGTCCCCGGGCCACCCCTCGGGGAGGAGTTCCCCCGGCAGCCCCGGATCGGCGTAGGGCAGCCGGCGCCAGGAGTCCAGGGCGAGGAGGTAGTCGGGGTACGCCTCCTCCGGCGGGGTGTCCGTGCGCCCCTGCCAGGCCCTGAGCACCGGCTCGTGCCGGTCGAGGAACGCCTCGTGCTCCTTGGCGATGGACGACAGGTCCCACCAGCGGGCCACCGCGTCGGCCGTCGCCGCGAAGCCCAGGTGCTCGCCGCGGAACAGGTCGACGTACGAGGCCAGTTGGAGGCGCTCCAGGGTGTGCCGGGTCTCTTCGTAGAGGTGCGCCGGGGCGATCCACACCCCCGGAGCGGCCGTTCCGAAGCCGAGCCCGGCAAGGCGGGAGCGCAGCACGTGCCGCTTCTGGCGTTCCGACTCCGGCACGGAGAACACGGCGAGCACCCAGCCGCCGCCCTGCCGCGCCGCCGGGGGAGAGGCGTAGATGCGCCGGTCGCCGTCGTCCAGGAGCTGGCGCGCGTCCGGCGAGAGGGCGTAACCCGCCGCGCCCGCCGCCGTCCGCGCGGGGACGAGGAGACCGCGCCGCTTGAGCCGGGACACGGAGGAGCGCACGGACGGGGCGTCCACGCCGACCGGGGCGAGGAGCCTGACCAGCTCGGCGACGGGCACCGGGCCGGGGGCCGCGCGCCCGTAGGCGCCGTAGAAGGTGACGATCAGGGACCGTGGAGTGTGCTGCTCGGACACGTGATCACTCTACGGGCCCGGGCTCGCGCAGCCGGAACCGTTGCAGCTTGCCTGTCGCGGTGCGCGGCAGGGCGTCCAGATAGACGATCTCGCGCGGACACTTGTACGGCACCAGCTCGCCCTTCACGAACTCGCGCAGCCGGTCCGGGTCCCGCTCCGTGCCCGCGCGCTGGACGACGTACGCGACGACGCTCTGCCCGCGCAGCTCGTCCGGGCGCCCCACGACGGCGGTCTCCAGGACGTCCGGGTGGCGCAGGAGCGCCTCCTCGACCTCAGGGCCCGCGATGTTGTACCCGGCCGAGATGATCATGTCGTCCGCGCGGGCCACGTAGGTGAAATAGCCGTCGGCGTCGCGGACATAGGTGTCGCCGGTGACGTTCCAGCCGTGGCGCACGTACTGGAGCTGCCGTTCGTCGCCCAGATACCGGCAGCCGACGGGACCGCGCACGGCGAGCAGCCCGGGCTCCCCGTCCGGCACCGGGGCGCCCGAGTCGTCGACCACGCGCGCGTGCCACCCCGGGACGGGGCGGCCCGTGGTGCCGGGACGGACCGCCTCGTCGGCGGCGGAGATGAAGATGTGCAGGAGCTCCGTCGCGCCGATTCCGTTGATGATGCGGAGCCCGGTGCGCTCGTGCCAGGCCCGCCAGGTGGCGGCGGGCAGGTTCTCGCCCGCGGAGACGCAGCGCCGCAGCGTGGAGACGTCCGGCGCGTCCGGCTTGCCCAGCTCGTCGAGCATCGTGCGGTAGGCGGTCGGCGCCGTGAACAGCACCGTCACGCCGTGCTCGGCGATCGCGGGCAGCAGCTGCCGGGGGCCCGCCTGTTCGAGCAGGACCGAGGAGGCGCCGACCCGCAGCGGGAAGATGACGAGCCCGCCGAGCCCGAAGGTGAAACCGAGCGGCGGGCTGCCCGTGAACACGTCGTCGGGCCCCGGTTTCAGGACGTGGCGCGCGAAGGTGTCGGCGATGGCGAGCACGTCACGGTGGAAGTGCATGCAGCCCTTGGGGCGGCCCGTGGTGCCGGACGTGAAGGCGATGAGGGCGACGTCGTCGGATGCGGTGTCGACGGGTTCGTAGACGTCCGGCTGCCGGGCGGCGCGTGCCAGCAGGTCGTCGTCCGCGTCCCCGCCGAAGGGGGTGACACCGAGCCCGGGGATCCCGGCCTTGATCAGGTCGTCCACGGCGCGGGCGTCGCACAGCGCGTGGCCGACCTCGGCGATCTCGCAGATCGTGGCCAGCTCGTGCGGGCGCTGCTGGGCCAGGACGGTGACCGCGACCGCGCCCGCCTTCATCACCGCGAGCCAGCAGGCCGCGAGCCAGGGGGTGGTGGGGCCGCGCAGCAGGACGCGCTCACCAGGCCGCACGCCGAGCTCGGCGGTCAGGACGTGGGCGGTCCGGTCGACGTGCCGCTGCAGCTCGCCGTACGTCCATGCGTCGCCGGAGCCCGTACGGAAGGCGGGCCGGTCGCCGCCGAGCCGGTCCACCGTCCGGTCCAGGAGCTCGGCACCGCAGTTGAGGCGATCGGCGTAGTGCAGTTCGGGCCGGTCGCGGACGAACGCGGGCCACTGCTCCGGCGGCGGGAGATGATCCCGGGCGAAGGTGTCCACGTGGGCCGATGGGTGGAGTCGCAGTGCACTCTTGGCGTCCACAGCGGGTCGCCCCCTTGCCGTTCGGGCTTGTGGTGAGCTCGCGGAACGAGCGTATCGTGATGGTGACGACAGTCAACGGTGCGCGATAAAGGAGGGGCCCGGGATGACGGCATTCTCGCTCAATCCGGAACAAATCGCCTGGTGTGCGGAGCTGCGCACCCTCGCCGACGAGCGATTGCGTCCGCTGGCCGAGAAGGGCGAGCCGGGCCGCGTGAACCGCCCGCTGGTGGAGGCGCTGGGGGAACTCGGCCTCCTGGACCGCCTGTTCGCGGGGGAGGGGGCGGCCGGCTCCACCGCCTCACGGGCGACCTCGCACGCCACGTCGGGCGCCCTGGGGCTCTGCCTCCTGCGCGAGTCCCTCGCCCACGCCTGCACGGAGGCCGAGACCGCCCTCGCCCTGCAGGGGCTGGGGGCGCACCCCATCGCCGCGTACGGCTCCGCGCGGCAACGTGAACAGTGGCTCGCCCCCGCCCGCGCTGGCCGTGCCATCGCCGCCTTCGCGCTCTCCGAACCCGGGGCGGGCTCGGACGCCGCCGCCCTGGCCCTGGCCGCCGCACCGGACGGCCCCTCCTCCTGGCGGCTCACCGGCGAGAAGTGCTGGATCTCGAACGCCCCCGAAGCCGACTTCTACACCGTCTTCGCCCGTACGACCCCCGGCGCGGGCGCCCGCGGAGTCACCGCCTTCCTCGTGCCCGCCGACCGCGCGGGCCTCACCGGCACGCCCCTGGACATGCTCTCCCCGCACCCCATCGGAGCCCTCGCCTTCGACGGCGTGACCGTCACCGCCGACGACGTCCTGGGCGAGCCCGACCGCGGCTTCCGCGTCGCCATGACCACCCTCAACCGTTTCCGCCCCAGTGTCGGCGCCTTCGCGGTCGGCATGGCCGCCGCGGCCCTGGACGCGACGCTCGCGCACACCGCCGAACGGGACGCGTTCGGGGGCAAGTTGAAGGACCTCCAGGCGGTGGCGCACCAGGTCGCGGAGATGGCCACCCGGACCGAAGCGGCCCGCCTCATGGTGCACGCGGCAGCGGCTGCCTACGACCGCGGCGAGCCGGACATCGCCCAACGGGCCGCGATGGCCAAGCTGATGGCCACGGAAACGGCGCAGTACGTCGTCGACGCCGCGGTCCAGCTGCACGGCGCGCGCGCCCTGCAGCGGGGGCACCTCCTGGAGCACCTCTACCGCGAGGTGCGGGCACCTCGCATCTACGAAGGGGCGAGCGAGGTCCAACGGACCATCATCGCCAAGGAGTTGTACGCCGCTCAGGCCGCCACCGAGTCCGCCGCCCCGTCCGTCCCGTCCGTCAGCCACGAGGAGCCCTCCGCATGAGCCTCGAACGCGTCAACCCCGACGAACTCTCCCCGCCCACCGGCTTCTCGCACGCCGTCACCGCGACCGGCGGCCGTCTCGTCTTCCTCGCGGGCCAGACCGCGCTCGACGCCGACGGCAAGGTCACCGGCACGACCCTGCCCGAGCAGTTCGAGCGGGCGCTGGCCAATCTCCTCACCGCCCTGCGCCACGCGGGCGGCACCCCCGCCGACCTCGCCCGCGTCACCGTCTACGCCACGGACGTCGCGGACTACCGGACCCAGGCACCCCAACTGGGCCGTATCTGGAAGCGGTTGGCGGGCCGGGACTACCCCGCCATGGCGGTGATCGGTGCGGTCCGTCTCTGGGACGAGGAGTGCCTGGTGGAGCTGGACGGGGTGGCGGTCATCGACTGATCCGCATAGCGTCGGGCCGACGATCACGCGAGGTTACGGGGGCGGGGCGGCCATGGCACGGATCGAGCTCACTGCGGGACCGGTCGAGTACGAGGACACCGGCGGGACGGGCACACCGCTCGTCCTCCTGCACGGCCTCGTCCAGGACGGCAGCGTATGGCGGTATGTCGTCGACGAGCTGCGCCACGAGTTCCGCTGCCTGGTGCCGACCCTCCCGTACGGCAGTCACCGCGTGCCGCTGAGGCCCGGCGCCGAGCTGACCCCGATGGGCATGGCACGGCTGATCGGCGAGTTCGCCGACGCGCTGGAACTCGGCGACGACGCGGTCTTCGTCGAGAACGACGCCGGGCGGCTCCAGCAGCTGGCGGCCGAGCGCCCCGACCGCGTCGGCCGGATGGTCATCGCGGGCTGCGAGGCCTTCGACAACTACCCGCCGCGCGCCGGCGGCAAGATGATGGACGCCGCCGCGCGCGTCCCCGGCGGCATCGCGCTCCTGATCCGCATCCTGTCCGTGCGCGCCCTGCGCCGCGTCCCCGGCACGGGATACGCGGTCATGGCGCACCGCCAGGTCCCGCACGACCTGACGGACCGCTGGCTGGCCCCCCTGCGCACCGACCCCGTGGCCCGCCAGATCCTGGTCCACTACCTGCGCTCCGCACGCAGGACGGAAATGCTCGAAGCGGCCGACTCCCTGCGCACGTACGACAGGCCCGCCCTGGTCGTCTGGGGCAGGCAGGACAAGATGATGCCCCCGGAACACGCCCGCAGATTCGCCGCGCTGCTCCCCAAGAGCCGCCTGGTGGAACTGGACGACTGCCGCACCCTGATCCCACTGGACCGCCCCGACGGCCTTGCGGCGGCGATCCGGGAGTTCGTGGCGAGCACCTGAGCGCCGGGACTACGGGACGCCGGGGCGCGGGGGTGCCTCAGTCGCGTCCCGCGAACGACGTCGTGGTGAACGCGGTCTTGTCCCGCGACGACGTGCCGTCCGTGATCCACCAGTGCGTCGGCTGCTCGCCGTACAGAGCGAAGAGCACATCTATCGCCCAGTGCAGGATCAGCTCCTCCTTGCCGTCACCGTCGAAATCGGCGGCGGCGTACGGGCGGGCATGGCGCCACCGCGGCTGGGTCTTCGTGTCCTTCACCCGGGCGGGCCCCTCCCGGAGCACCTCGGTGCGGTCCTTCTCGCCGTCGATCAGCAGCGCGCCGGTGTCCGTGGCGATGAGGAGGCTGTCCTTGCCGTCGCCGTCGGGGTCGGCGGACGTGTAACCGCCGGGCCCGAACTCGGAGTTGCGGCTCTGCGGGATCTTGTACGTGAGCGGGTCGCCGCCCTTGCCGGGGTAGACCGCGAGCGAGGCGATCACCTCCGGGCTCTCGTCCGTGTCCGGCTCGTCGTTGCGGCCCCCGTCGTCGCCGATGGCCAGGTCGGTGGCCCCGTCACCGTCGTAGTCGCCGAACGCCGCCCCATTGCCTTCGCGCAAGGTGATGGGCGTGCGGGAGAGGCCGCTCCCCGTGCGCGCCCAGTAGAGGACCCCACCGCTCTGCTCGCCGTCGTCGCCCTCATGGATGAGCAGCGCGGTCGCGTGCGCCTTGCCCGACGGATCGATGTCGTCCGCGGCGAGCCAGTTTCCCCGGCCGGGCCGGGTATCGGTGCGGGCCGGGACACCGGAACGGGTGACGGGGCCGTACACCAGGGTCACCGACCCGTCCTGCCGGACCGCCGCGATGTCGTGGTGCCCGTCCCCGTCGAAGTCGCCCCGCACCGGCCCGTGCAGGCCGGAGCCCGACCCGCCGTCCGGTGCCTGGATCCGGGTCGCACCCACGCCCGGCTTCGGCCCGCTCGGGCCGCCCCAGTCCACGGTCAGCCGCTCCGGCCGCCGGGGCTCGTCGGTGGCGACGAAGTCGGGGTAGCCGTCGCCGTCCAGGTCGGCGGTGGTGACGGTGCCCGAGCGGTAGTCGTACACGGCGTGTGTCGACGGGTCGAGCCCCTCGGCGGAGCCGAAGACGACGGCGGTCCGCCCGACTTCCTTCTTGCTGTCGCGAGAAGCCAGGGGAAGAAGCAGATCGCGGTGCCCGTCCCCGTTGATGTCGTCCGGGTCCTTGGAGCCCTTGCCGTCGGAGGGCACGGGACGCGAAGCGGTCGGCGTCGACACGGGGTTGCCGCCGTCCTTGGACGGCGACGGTTTGCCGTGGTTGCCCTGCTCGCCGCACCCCGCCGCGAGCAGGGCCAGCGAGGCACAGAACACGACGAGGGCGCGTGTGCCGGGAACAAGGGTGCGATCTGCCATGCACCCACCCCAGCACCGCGCCCTCGTACATCTCCAGGGACGGCTGCCGATCGTTGCCCAGTCGTAGCGGGAAGATCCGGTTCCGGTGCCGTTCGCTCTTAGATGTCCCGGAACGTCTCGATCTGCGCGCCCACGGAGTTGAGCCGCTCGGCCAGTTCCTCGTAGCCACGGTTGATCACGTACACGTTGCGCAGCACCGACGTGCCCTCGGCGGCCATCATCGCGAGCAGCACGACCACGGCGGGCCGCAGCGCGGGCGGGCACATCATCTCGGCGGCACGCCAGCGGGTCGGGCCCTCCACCAGGACCCGATGCGGGTCGAGGAGCTGGAGGCGCCCGCCGAGGCGGTTCAGGTCGGTCAGATAGATCGCGCGGTTGTCGTAGACCCAGTCGTGGATGAGGGTCTTGCCCTGCGCCGCCGCCGCGATGGCCGCGAAGAAGGGGACGTTGTCGATGTTCAGGCCGGGGAACGGCATCGGGTGGATCTTGTCGATCGGCGCCTCCAGCTTGGAGGGCCTGACGGTGAGGTCGATCAGACGCGTACGGCCGTTGTCGGCGAAGTACTCCGCCGTGCGGTCGTGGTCGAGCCCCATCTCCTCCAGGACCGCGAGTTCGATCTCCAGGAACTCGATCGGGACGCGGTTCACGGTCAGTTCGGACTCCGTGACGACCGCCGCGGCGAGCAGGCTCATCGCCTCGACCGGGTCCTCGGAGGGCGAGTAGTCGACGTCGACGTCGATGTCCGGGACGCCGTGCACCGTGAGGGTCGTCGTGCCGATGCCCTCGACCTTCACGCCGAGCGCCTCCAGGAAGAAGCACAGGTCCTGGACCATGTAGTTCGACGAGGCGTTGCGGATGACGGTCGTGCAGTCGCTGCGCGCCGCGGCGAGCAGGGCGTTCTCGGTCACGGTGTCGCCGCGCTCGGTCAGCACGATCGGGCGGTCCGGGACGACGTCACGCGCGACCTCCGCGTGGTAGAGCCCCTCGGTCGCCGCGATGTCGAGGCCGAAGCGGCGCAGCGCGATCATGTGCGGCTCGATCGTGCGGGTGCCGAGGTCGCAACCGCCCGCGTACGGCAGCTTGAAGCGGTCCATGCGGTGAAGGAGCGGACCCAGGAACATGATGATCGAGCGGGTCCGGATCGCGGCCTCCGCGTCGATCGCCTCCATGTCGAGCTTGGCCGGCGGCACGATCTCCAGGTCGACCCCGTCGTTGATCCACCGGGTGCGGACGCCGATCGAGCCGAGCACCTCCAGGAGGCGGTAGACCTCCTCGATGCGCGCCACGCGGCGCAGCACCGTGCGCCCCTTGTTGAGGAGGGAGGCACAGAGCAGCGCCACGCAGGCGTTCTTGCTCGTCTTGACGTCGATGGAGCCGGAGAGCCGTCGGTTGCCGACGACGCGCAGATGCATGGGCCCCGCGTACCCGAGCGAGACGATTTCACTGTCGAGAGCCTCGCCAATACGGGCGATCATCTCAAGGCTGATGTTCTGGTTGCCCCGCTCGATGCGGTTCACGGCGCTCTGACTTGTGCTGAGCGCCTCGGCAAGCTGCGACTGTGTCCAGCCCCTGTGCTGACGGGCGTCGCGGATGAGCTTGCCGATACGTACGAGGTAATCGTCTGCCATGTTTCGCAGGTTATCTCAGATATGAGATGACGCATGCGCTGGGGTAGGCCATCCGGGAAACGACCGATTCAGTACGGAAGTTCCCGTACGTCGTTTCCGTACGCCACCTGCCCCTGCCGGGTCAGCCGCATCCGCACGAGGCGTGCCGCCCCGCGTGCACCGCGGCCTGCGCCGTGGGCCGGGGCCCGGCCGCCGCGCGCGTCACCCGGGCGGCGGCAGCGCGCCCGGCCGACGACTCGGCGTCATGCACCACTGTGCCTCCGGTCAACGTCAGACGCACTTCGGAGGAGCTGATATCGGCCACCGGACACCGCGTCACATCGCGGTCGAGCAGCACCAGATCGGCCGACTTTCCCGTTTCGACGGAGCCCGTCAGATGGTCCATCCGGAGCTGACGCGCCGTGCCGAGGGTGTGCATGAGCAGGGCGGACGAGCGGCTCAGTCCCTCCTCCTCGCGATACAGATCGCCCTCGCCCTCGTTCCCGAACCGGTCGACGGCGGTGCGCACCTGGTTCCACACCTGGAGCGGATCGACCGGCCAGTCCGAGCCACCGGAGAGCCGCGCCCCGTGCCGCTCCAGGCTGCGCGCCGGGTACTGCCATCGGTGCCGCCCGGCACCGATGTAGGGCAGCAGCGCGTCCATCGTCCAGGTGTTGCGGGTGGCCCACTGGAGCTGCATGCAGGGGATGACGCCGAGCCGGGCGAAGCGGGGCAGGTCGGCGGGGTCGACGAGTTGGAGATGGGCGGTGGTGTTGCGCAGGCCGCGCGCTCCGGTCGTGCGCAGGGCGTACGCGTACCCGTCGAGTGAGGTGCGGACGGCACGGTCGCCGATGGCGTGCGCGTGCATCTGCCAGCCGTCCTCGTTGAAGGCCGCGGTGAGCCGGCCGTAGTCCGCCGCCGACACATAGAGGTCGCCGCGGTGGTCGGTGGGCCTGCCGTCCTTGTCGAGGTAGGGCTTCAGGAGCGCCGCGGTCTGCGCCGGGTACTCGATGACCCCGTCGAGGAACACCTTGACGGTGCCGAACCGCAGTCCGGGTACGTCCTTGAACTCCGCGCGCAGTCCCCGCGCGTACGCGAGCGCGGCGGCCGGGTCCTTCGTCATGTCGGTGTCGATGCGCAGGGCGGGCACGATGCGCTGCGGCAGCTTCCCGCTCTCGGCGAGCGCCTTGTAGAGGCCCAACTCGCCCTTGCCGACGACGGCTTCCATGAACGTGGTGATGCCCGACGCGGCGGCCTCGGCGAAGACCTTCGCGGCGGCGGCCACGAGCTGCTCCTGGTCGGGCTCGGGGATGTGCCGGGTGACGAGCGGCTGGGCGTCGTCCTTGAGCACACCGGTGGGCTTGCCGTCCTGGCCCTTGACGATCTTGCCGCCGACCGGGTCAGGGGTGGACGCGGTGATGCCCGCGATGTCGAGGGCGCGCTTGCTGACCCAGGTGTTGTGCCCGTCGCCGCCGCGCAGCGCGATGGGCCGCCGGGTCGGCAGCGCGTCCAGCATGGAGTGGTGTGGGGCGGTGCCGTGCGGCAGCAGCCCCACGGGGTTCCAGTCCTCCACCACCAGCCATCCGTCGGGCTCCTGGTCGGCGGAGTCCTTCAGGAACGCGGTCAGCGTCTTCTGCAGGTCGGCGACGGTCTGCTCGGCTCCGGCGAGCGAGGGGCGCAGCGAGCGGCTCGCGGCGTCCATGGGGTGGGCGTGCCCGTCGTGGATGCCGCTCATGAGGGTCCCGCCGCGGCCGTCCACCACCTCGGTGTCCCGCCCGATGAACCGCTTGAGCGAGGAGTCGCTCCCGACGGCAAGGATCTTCCCGTCCCGCCCGACGGCGACGGCCCGCGCCCGCTCGTGCTCCCGAGTGCCGCTGAAGACACGGGTGTTGTGCACCACGAGGACGGCGGACCGGCGCCGCGGGGCGGGCCCGGCGGCCTCGGCGGCCTCGGCGGGAGCACCCACCGCGGCGAGCAGTCCGGCGGCCCCGGCGGAGGCGATGAGGCCGCGCCGGGAGAGGGAGGAGGTATACGGAGACGAGGGGGAGGACGGAGTGGACGGAGAGGGCATGGGCGCTCCTGAGTCGGGAGGGGTCCGCCGCGAAGCGGTGGCACAGAGACTCACCGAGTAACCCGTTAACCAGAAGCGGCCGTCCGCGACGGATTCCGTGGGGACATGGCCCCCGGGGCAGGGAATCCGTAGGATGACCGTCGTGCCAGGGCCCACCCTCACCGACATAGCCCGCGCGGCGGAGGTGTCGACAGCGACGGTCTCGCACGCCCTGAACGGCACCGGCCGCCTGGGCGCCGCCACCCGCCGCAGGGTGCGGGAGACCGCCACCGCCCTCGGGTACGGCACGCCGGGGCCACCGCGCAGCCGAACGCTCGGCATCGCCGTCACCACGTTCGCCACGGCCTGGAACTACACGGAGATCGCGTACTTCTCACGCGCCGTCACGGCGGCCACCTCCGCGGCCCACGCGCGCGGCTACGCCCTCACCACGCTGCCCGCCGACCGCGCCGCGGACGACACCTGGCACAGCCTCGCCGTCGACGGCATGCTGATCATGGACAGCCCGCGCGGTGACCCCATGGTCCACGCGCTGCGCGCCCGCGGCATTCCGCTCGTCTTCGACGGCGTCCCCGGCGACCCTCGCCCCGGCGACCACTGGGTCGACAACGACCACGAGGCGACCACCCGCGAGGTCCTCGACCACCTCGCCGCCTCCGGCGCCCGCCGCATCGCCCTGCAGTCGGGCCACGGCGACGAGCACTACGCACGCGCGGTGACGGCCGCGTACACCCGGTGGTGCGCGGAGCGCGGCGCCGAGCCGCTGGTGGTGCCCTTCGACGTGGCGGACGATCAGGGCCGGGCGTTCGACGCGCTGCTGCGGGGCCCGGATCGCGCCGACGCCGTCCACGCGGTGTACGACCCGGGCGGCCGCCAGCTCCTGGCCGCCGCGGCCCGTCTCGGGCTGCGGGTCCCGGACGAGCTGCGTGTGGTGTGCGCGAGCGAGGACCCCGGGTACGCGACGACACGGCCGCCCGTGACCACGGTGACCCTCGACCCGGAGCGCACGGCACGCGCCGCCG
This sequence comes from Streptomyces sp. NPDC032198, assembly GCF_040636975.1. Lineage (NCBI taxonomy): Bacteria > Bacillati > Actinomycetota > Actinomycetes > Kitasatosporales > Streptomycetaceae > Streptomyces > Streptomyces sp. NPDC032198. The sequence goes on from NZ_JBEZVL010000018.1 coordinate 63,463, forward strand.
TCGGCCTCCTCGTCGACCTGATCGAGGGCGCCGTGACGCCGCCGGGCCCGGTCGTCGTACCGGCGAGCCTCCTGGTGCGTGACTCGTCGCGCGCTCAGCCCGCGGCCGGATAGTCGACGTACCCCCGCGCGCCGCCCTGGTAGTACGTGGCGGGGTCACCGGTCGCCAGCTCCCGGCCCAGGGCGAACCGGCCGACCAGGTCGGGGTTGGCGACGAAGTGGGTGGCGAAGGACACGGCGTCGGCGCATCCGGCGTCGACGAGGGCGTTCGCGGAGTCCTGGCCGAAGCCGTTGTTCGCGATCAGCGGCCCGTCGAACCGCTTCCGGTAGCGGGCGAACGCCTCGAAGGCAGGAGCCCCGCCGGGCGCCGCGACGTCGGGGCCGCGCAGGTGGAGATAGGCCAGGGGGCGGTCATTCAGCGCCGTCACCAGCTCGTCGTGGCCGGCGAGCATCTCCTCGTCGACGACGAAGCGGTCGGTCGCGGCCATGTACGGGGAGAGGCGCACGCCCACCCGCCGCCCGTCCCACTCGGCGGCGACCGCGTCGACGACGTCGAGCAGCAGGCGCCGCCGTCCCGCGCGGTCACCGCCGTAGGCGTCGGTGCGGTGGTTGAGACGGGGGTTGAGGAACTGGGCGAAGAGGAACGCGCCGAGGGCGCCGATCTCGACCCCGTCGAACCCGGCACGCCGCGCGTTGGCCGCCGCCGCGCGGAACTCGGCGACGGTCGCCTCGATGTCGCCCGCGGTCATCGCGCGCGGCGTGTGCGTCGCCCGGAACCCGCCGGGGGTGAAGGTCCGCGCACGGGGGTCGATCGCCGAGGGCCCCGCGGGCAGTTCGCCCCCGAGGTGGTCGGGGTGCGAGGCGGCGCCGGTGTGCCAGAGCTGCTGCACGATGCGGCCGCCGAGGGCGTGGACGACTTCGGTGACGCGGCGCCATCCGGCGACCTGGGCCTCGCTGTAGATGCCGGGGACGTTGACGAACCCGATGGCCCGCTCGCTGACCCAGGTCCCTTCGGTGATGATGAGCCCGGCGCAGGCCCGCTGTCCGTAGTAGGCGGCGTGCAGTTCCGTGGGGACGAGGCCGGGATTGTCGGCGCGGGCCCGGGTGAGCGGGGCCATCACCACGCGGTTGGGCAGCCGGAGCTCGCCCAGGCCGGTGCCGCGCAGGAGCGGCTGGTCGAGGGCGGTGGGCAGGGTGGCGGTCATGGTGGTTCTCCTTCGTGGCGCTACGGTCACGGCGGCTCGGCCGCGGGGGACACGAGGGTGACGGCGTACGACGGGGAAAGGTGACCGATGGACGGGCAAGAGGTGCTCGCGGACCGCTTCGAGGCGCACCGGGGCCATCTGCGCGGTGTCGCGTACCGCATGCTCGGCTCGCTCAGCGACGCCGACGACGTCGTGCAGGAGGCCTGGCTGCGGCTCAGCCGCACCGACGCCGACGAGATCGAGAACCTCACCGGCTGGCTCCGCACGGTCGTCTCCCGCCTCTGCCTGGACCTGCTCCGGTCGGCCGCCGCACGCCACGAGCAGCCGGCCGGCGAGCACCTGCCCGACCGGATCCCGGAAACCGGCGACGGCGGGGACCCGGAGGAGGAAGTGCTGCTCGCCGACTCGGTGGGCCGGGCCCTGCTCGTGGTGCTCGGCACCCTGGGTCCCGCCGAAAGGGTCGCGTTCGTGCTGCACGACCTGTTCGCCGTGCCGTTCACGCAGATCGCCCCGATCGTGGAGCGCACACCGGCCGCCGCCAAGAAGCTCGCGAGCCGCGCGCGCCACAAGGTCCAGGCCCCGCCCGAGGTCCTCGCCGCACCCGGGCTCGCGGGGGACCGGCGTGTCGTCGAGGCCTTCCTGGGGGCGGCCCGCGACGGCGACCTCGAAGCGCTGCTCACGGTCCTCGCCCCCGACGTGGTGCGCACCGCCGACCTCTCCGCGGTGATCCGCGGCGCGCGGGCGGTGGCGGAAGAGACGGTGCTCCTTCGACGCAACGCCCGCTTCGCGGAGCCCGCGCTCGTCGACGGCACGGTGGGCGTGGTCGTGGCCCCGTACGGGCGACTGCTCCTCGCGCTGCTGGTCAGGGTCGAGGGCGAGCGGGTCGCCGCGTACGAGGTGATCGCCGATCCGGAGCGGCTGCGCGGGCTGGATCTGCGCACGCTGGCATGCGGGCAGGCGGGCGCGCCTCGTCGTACACGCGGGTGATGTACTAGAGTTATCTCGACATCGAGATATCTGCCGAGGCGCACCAGAAGCCGCCACTCGGTAAGGGTTACCTAACTAAGCCTTACCTTAGCGGATCGACGAGGAGTCGTGGCGGCAGGATGTGACGGAAACGCGCACATATATGAAGGAGACTGTCGTGTCGGCGAACAGCTTCGACGCCCGCAGCACGCTGCGCGTGGGCGACGAGTCGTACGAGATCTTCAAGCTGGACAAGGTCGAGGGCTCCGCGCGGCTGCCCTATAGCCTGAAAGTCCTTCTTGAGAACCTGCTCCGCACCGAGGACGGCGCGAACATCACCGCCGACCACATCCGTGCGATCGGCGGCTGGGACTCCCAGGCCCAGCCCTCGCAGGAGATCCAGTTCACGCCGGCCCGCGTGATCATGCAGGACTTCACCGGCGTGCCCTGCGTCGTCGACCTCGCCACCATGCGTGAGGCCGTCAAGGAGCTCGGCGGCGACGCGGACAAGGTCAACCCGCTCTCCCCGGCCGAGCTGGTCATCGACCACTCCGTCATCGCCGACAAGTTCGGCACGGCGGACGCCTTCGGCCAGAACGTCGAGCTGGAGTACGGCCGCAACAAGGAGCGCTACCAGTTCCTGCGCTGGGGCCAGACCGCCTTCGACGACTTCAAGGTCGTCCCGCCGGGCACCGGCATCGTCCACCAGGTCAACATCGAGAAGCTGGCCCGTACGGTCATGGTCCGGGGCGGCCAGGCCTACCCCGACACCCTGGTCGGCACCGACTCGCACACCACGATGGTCAACGGCCTGGGCGTCCTGGGCTGGGGCGTCGGCGGCATCGAGGCCGAGGCCGCGATGCTGGGCCAGCCGGTCTCCATGCTCATCCCGCGCGTCGTCGGCTTCAAGCTGACCGGTGAGCTGCCCGCGGGCACCACCGCCACCGACCTGGTGCTCACGATCACCGAGATGCTGCGCAAGCACGGCGTCGTCGGCAAGTTCGTCGAGTTCTACGGCGAGGGCGTCGCCGCCACCTCGCTCGCCAACCGCGCCACCATCGGCAACATGTCGCCGGAGTTCGGCTCCACCGCCGCGATCTTCCCGATCGACGACGAGACGCTGAAGTACCTGCGCCTGACCGGCCGTGACGAGCAGCAGGTCGCGCTCGTCGAGGCGTACGCCAAGGAGCAGGGCCTCTGGCTCGACCCGGCCGCCGAGCCCGACTTCTCCGAGAAGCTGGAGCTCGACCTCTCCACGGTCGTCCCCTCCATCGCAGGACCGAAGCGTCCGCAGGACCGCATCGTCCTCGCCAACGCCGCGCAGCAGTTCGCGCTCGACGTACGCAACTACGTCGATGACGACGACGAGGCGGGCAAGGAGTCCTTCCCGGCCTCCGACGCTCCGGCCAGCACGAACGGTGTCCCGTCGCGTCCGACCACCGTCACCGCCCCCGACGGTTCGACGTACGAGATCGACCACGGCGCCGTCACCGTCGCCGCGATCACCTCCTGCACCAACACCTCGAACCCGTACGTGATGGTCGCCGCCGCGCTCGTCGCGAAGAAGGCCGTGGAGAAGGGCCTGACCCGCAAGCCGTGGGTCAAGACGACCCTCGCCCCGGGCTCCAAGGTCGTCACCGACTACTTCGACAAGGCGGGGCTCACCCCCTACCTCGACAAGGTCGGCTTCAACCTCGTCGGCTACGGCTGCACCACCTGCATCGGCAACTCGGGCCCGCTGCCCGAGGAGGTCTCCAAGGCGGTCAACGAGCACGACCTGGCCGTGACGTCGGTCCTCTCCGGCAACCGGAACTTCGAGGGCCGCATCAACCCCGACGTCAAGATGAACTACCTGGCGTCCCCGCCGCTCGTCGTCGCGTACGCCCTCGCCGGTTCGATGAAGGTGGACATCACCAAGGACGCGCTCGGCGCGGACCAGGACGGCAACCCCGTCTACCTGAAGGACATCTGGCCCTCCGAGGCCGAGGTGAACGACGTCGTCGCCAACTCCATCGGCGAGGACATGTTCAACAAGTCCTACCAGGACGTCTTCGCGGGCGACGCCCAGTGGCAGGCGCTGTCGATCCCGACCGGCAACACCTTCGAGTGGGACCCGCAGTCGACCTACGTGCGCAAGCCCCCTTACTTCGAGGGCATGACGATGGAGACCACCCCGGTGGCCGACATCACGGGCGCCCGCGTCCTGGCTAAGCTGGGCGACTCGGTCACCACCGACCACATCTCCCCGGCCGGTGCGATCAAGGCCGACACCCCGGCCGGCAAGTACCTCACGGAGCACGGCGTCGAGCGCCGCGACTTCAACTCCTACGGCTCGCGCCGAGGCAACCACGAGGTCATGATCCGCGGCACGTTCGCCAACATCCGCCTGCGCAACCAGATCGCGCCGGGCACCGAGGGCGGCTTCACCCGCGACTTCACGAAGGACGACGCCCCGGTGTCGTTCATCTACGACGCCTCGCGGAACTACCAGGCGGCCGGCACCCCGCTCGCGATCCTGGCGGGCAAGGAGTACGGCTCGGGCTCGTCCCGCGACTGGGCCGCCAAGGGCACCGCGCTCCTGGGCGTGAAGGCCGTCATCGCCGAGTCGTACGAGCGCATCCACCGCTCGAACCTCATCGGCATGGGCGTCCTGCCGCTCCAGTTCCCGGAGGGCCAGACCGCCGAGACCCTCGGTCTCACCGGCGAGGAGTCCTTCTCCTTCACCGGCGTGACCGAGCTCAACGAGGGCCGCACGCCGAGCACCGTCAAGGTCACCACCGACACGGGCGTGGAGTTCGACGCGGTCGTCCGCATCGACACCCCCGGTGAGGCGGACTACTACCGCAACGGCGGCATCATGCAGTACGTGCTGCGCTCGCTGATCCGCAAGTAGGTATTGCCGTAAGGCAGTTGGGCCCGCATCCCCCTCACCGGGGGGTGCGGGCCCTACGCTTTGTGTGCCAGGGAGCACGGCGGCGACGGGGGTTTCTGTGGACGCGGGAGCAGTGGGTATCAAGGTCGCCTCCTCGGTCGTCGTGCCGCTCCTGAAGCGGCTGCTGCTGCCGCCGCCCAAGGCACCCGGAGCCGAGTACACCGAACGGCCCGTCCGGATCAAGGGACTGCTGGCCTTCGTGGGGGACCACCCCTCGCTCAGCAAGGACGACATGCACCGGCTCGCCCAGGAGCTGGTGCGCCGGGCGGTGCGGGCCGCGGGACCCCACGAGCGGCCGATCGCGGACAACGAGCACGACGCCGTCGGGCAGGCCCTGACCCGGACCCTCTTCGCCCTCGGCGAGCTCGACATGGACGACGTACAGATCTTCGTGCTCGGGCCCGAGGAACTGGCCAAGGAGCTCTCCCGGAAGGCCGGGCCCGACACGCGCAGGCTCCTCACCCGCGACGCGGCGCTCTTCCATGACGTACTCCTGCGCACGGCGTGCGTGCACCTCGTGCGCTTCTTCACCCAGCGGCCCGGATTCGCGGCCCGCGCCCAGCTGGAGGAGTTCCACGAACTGCGGCGCCAGCGCGAGCAGTTGGAGGTCATCCTGCGCCGCGTGTCGGGCGACGACTGGACGGCGGCGGACGCCCGCTTCGAGGAGAAGTACGCGGGCTACGTCGTCAAGCGCCACGGCAGTCTGACCCTCTACGGAGTCGACCTGCGCGACCGCCGCGGCAAGGAATGGCCCCTGGAGAGCGCCTACCTGAGCCTGCGGGCGGTCGCCACGGCCGCCGTGGACGAGGAACCCGAGGCGGCCCGCGAGGGAAGGGCGGCGGAGCTGGAGGAGAGCGTCGAAACCGTCCTCGTCGGGCGACGGCGCGTCCTGCTCCAGGGGCTCGCCGGTACGGGCAAGACGACACTCGTCCAGTGGCTGGCCCTGACCACCGCCCAGCAGGACACCGTGCCGGGGCATCTGCCGCAGCTCCTGGGGCGCGTCCCGTTCGTCCTGCCGCTGCGCACCCTGGTCCGCGAAGGCACGGAACTTCCGCTGCCCGACGACTTCCTGCGCCGGATGGGCTGCCCGCTGGCCGGCACCGAACCCGCGGGATGGACGGCGCGCCTGCTCCAGAACGGCCGCGGGGTCCTGCTCATCGACGGCCTCGACGAAATCCCGCACGCCGACCGCAGCCGCACCCGGGACTGGCTGCGCCAGCTCCTCGCCGCCTTCTCCGGCAACCTGTGGCTCGCCACCACCCGCCCCTCGGCGCTCGACCCCGGCTGGCTGGAGCGCGAGGGCTTCCACGAGTTCACCCTGAACGCGCTGCGCCCCGACGACCTGCGGCGCTTCATCCAGCGGTGGCACACGGCCGCCGCGGCGGAAGAGGGCGAGGACGACGCGCTCATCCAGTCCCTGCGCGCCCGGCCGGAGTTGAGCAGGCTCGCCACCAACCCGCTGATGTGCACCCTGATCTGCGCGCTGCACCGGGAGCGCAGCGGCTATCTGCCCGCGGGCCGCGCCGCCCTCTACAAGGCGGCCCTGTCCATGCTGCTCGAACGGCGCGACGTGGAGCGCGGACTGCGCGGTCTCAAGCTTAGCGAGGAGGCCGCCGCCGAACCCCTCAAGCGCCTCGCGTACTGGCTGATCCGCAACGAACGCACCCAGATCGAGCGCCCGGACGCGGTGGAGCTGGTCCGCAGGCTCCAGCCCCAGGTGCCGAGCCTGCAGGAGATGGGCGAACCCGAGGACGCACTGCAGTACCTCATCGAGCGCACCGGAGTGCTCCGCGAACCCGCTTCGGGGGCCGTCGACTTCATTCACCGCACCTTTCAGGATTATCTCGGGGCCAAGGCGGTGCTCGAAGAGCGGGACTTCGGCATTCTGGTGAAGAACGCCCATGCCGACCAGTGGGAGGACGTGGTGCAGATGGCTGTCGCGCAGAGCGATCACAACGGACGCGCCGATCTGCTCATGCGGCTCAGCGACCGAGGCAACCGCGAGAAGGACGCCACGGTCCAGGCCAGGCTCCGGCTGCTCGCCCTCGCGTCACTGGAGCAGGCCACCCGCCTCGACCCCACCGTGCGGCAGACCATCGAGACCGAGGCGGCGCGCATGGTCCCGCCGCGCAGCCTGCGCCAGGCCAGGGTCCTCGCGCGCACCGGGCCGCTGCTGCTCGGCCTGCTGGACAAGGCGCGCGACCTGGAAGGCGACGAGGAACTGGCGACCGTCCACGCGATCTGCCAGATCGGCGGTGACGCCGCCATCCCGCGCCTGCGGAAGTTCCTCGGCACCCGCCAGCCCGCCGTACGCGCCCAACTCCTGGGCCACTGGGACCGGTTCGAGACCGGGGTGTACGCCGACGAGATCATCCGGCCGCTCCTCACCGAGGACCCCTCGCAGCCCGTCACCGTGCGCTCGCGCGCCGAGCTCGACGCGCTCGCGACGCTGCCCGGCTGCGAACGCGTCGGCATCCACGGCGACTTCGCCCCCGAGGCCGTACGCGCGGCACTGGACCCCCGGCGCCTGCGCGAGCTGCGGCTGCGCGGCGCGCTCCAGCTCGACGACCTCGGTCTGCTCGATGACTTCCCGGCACTGGAGAGCCTCACCCTGCGGGGCTGCCGCAACGTCAGGGAGCCCGCGCCGCTCACCCGGCTGCCCCGACTGCACACCCTCGTACTGGAGGACCTCCCGCAGTTCGAGCCGCTGGCGAAGCTGGCGGAGTGCCCGAACCTCACCGCCCTGCACCTGGGCCTGCAGGTGCCCTGGCGCGGGCTCGCCGACCTGTCCCGCCTCGGGGACCTGCGCGTCCTCGCGCTGCCGATGGGCACCGTCGAACTGACGGAGATCAGGCACTTCCAGGCGCTGGAGGAACTGCGCCTGCACGAAGCGGGCGACCGGCTGCTGCCGGACGGGTGGGGTGCCCTGCTCGCCCGGCTGCCCGAGCTGCGCACGCTGACCCTCTCCCCGGAGCAGCTGAGCACGCTGCTCTTCGACCCCAGGGCGCAGGTCTCCCAGGTCACCCATCTCTATGTGTACGCCAAGCCGGGCGCCTCCGTGTCGTTGCGGCGCATCGCCCGGCGGCTGCCGGGGCTCGTGGAGATCCACCTCACCCAGGGCACCGACATCGATCTCTCGCACCTGGCGGGCCTGTCCGGGCTGCGACGGGTCAGGCTCGCCTATCCGGGAGCGGTCCGTGCGGCGGTGGACCTCCCAGACCGGGTCGATCTGGAGATTTACCCGCATCCCTGAAGCGAAGGGGGGTAAGTTCCACTGTTCCGAGGGGAGTTGGAGCAGCAGTCAGCGGCTGGTGTCCGGGGGAGCGCTGCGCCTCGCCCCGGTGGTGGCCGAAGGCTCCCAGGGGGAAGCAGGATGTCGTCGGATGGGCAAGCCGCACATGCCACTGCTGTACGGTCGCGGGCCACTGGTGGGCTCGCTCGTACCGTCGCTCACCGGGCTGGCCTACGACGAACGGGCGCGCAGGAAACGGGAGTTCGGCGACGACGTGCCCGTCCTCCTGCTCACCGGGCAGCACGGGCTCGGACGCAGCGCCGTCCTCGAAGGGCTGGCGCGGCACTACCACAAGCGGCTCCCTCTGGCGCATGTGCGGGTCGTCGTGCCCGGCGCACCCGCCGCCGTATCCGTCGGGTCCACGCAGCCCGGGGGTGTGCCCGCTGCCCCCGCCGCCGACTTCGTGCAGATCCTGGAGCGGATCGTGTGCGCGCTCGCACCCGGGTTCGGCCTGTTCCCGGTCCTGGTGCCCGGCCTGTTCGCGGTCTCCGGCTGGTCGCTCGGCGACGCGGACGTGCGGGACGCCGTGTGCGCCCGGCACGCCCGGCTCCTGATCGCCTGCGGGCTGCTCGCCGGGGGCGAGCGGGACGTGGCGCGGGAGTGGTCGGATCGGGTCGAGGCCTCCGTCGCCGAGGCGAAGGGCGTGGCCGACGCGGGCGCGGTCGACGCGGGCGTGGAGGTGGCGGACGACGACGGCTCGCTGCCGGTCACCGCGGCGATCCTGCGTGAACTCCAGTCCCTGCGGGGCCTGGCCCCGGCCCGGAACTGGTACGGGCAGCGGCACACCGCGCCGGACGGCGCCACCGGGAAGCCCGATGCCCTCCTCGAACTCGGCCGGCGTTTCCACCGGGGCGGCGACTACCGGCACGCCGTCGAGAACACCCTCATGGCCGCCTTCCTGGAGGAGGTGGCCGCCGGCTACGGCGTGGTGCGGCACCTGAACCGTGAGCCCTGGCCGCTGATCCTCCTCGACGAGGCGCACGCCCCCGCGGGGCAGCGCTTCCTGCACCTGCTCCTCGAACACCGCGCCCTCGTGCAGCGTCCCCACCGGGACCGCATCACCGTCGTCGCCACCCGGCTCGGGGACATACCCGAGGAGGAGGCGCCGCAGGCGGTCCGCCGCGAACTGGCCGATCTGCTGCCGGCCGCGGGCAGCGGGCGGCGCAAACAGGCCGCCGCCATCTGGCAGCGCACCGGACACGATCCGTCCGCCGGACTGCTCGTCGTGCCGCTCACACCGCTGTCCAGGGACGACGTCCTGTCGATGCTCGACCGTGCGTCGGCGCGGCTGCTCCACCCGCACCTGGCGTCGGCGCTGCACTCGCTGACCGGCGGACACCCGGCGGCCAGCACCGTGCTGTGCGACGCCGTGGTGCACGCGGCCCGGCAGAACCGCACGGTGGCCCCCAGGGACCTCCTCGACCTGCCCACCCCGCAGGGGCGCCCGGTCACCCAGGTGCTCCTGGAGGACCTGCTGCCGGACCGGCGCCAGCGCGACCGGCTCCTCGTGCTGTGCCTGGCGCGGGACAACGCGACCGCGGAGACCCTCGCCGAGGACCTGCGTCTCGACGGGCCGGAGCAACTGCCCGCCAACGCGGCGGCGCAGTACCTGGTGGAGCGGCAGTGGCAGCAGTCCGTCCCCGTCGACGCGCCGCTGGTGGAGAGCCCGCTCCTCCAGTCGCTCCTCGTCCACGAGGCGCGCCGCACCTCGCCGCCGCCCGACGACCCGCACAGCTGGCACCAGATCCACCGCTTCCTGCACCTGCATCACGTGCAGCGCTCCGACACCGGGGAAGCGGACGCGCTGCGGCACAGCCTGGCCGCCGGGAACGCGCCCCGGGTGGTGGACATGCTGACGGACGAGTTCGGCGCGGAGGAGGCGGAGCAGAGCGTCCAGCACTGGCTGCTCTGCCTGCGGCACTGCGCCACCGCCCCGACCCCGCCGTCGGGCGGCACCGCGGCCGCCAGGAACTCCCATGAGGACAGCGGCGGCTGGAGCGACCACCGGGTGGAGATCGCGCTCGGCGAGCACGCCGCCCGCTACACCCACCTCGACGAGGCGGGCCGCTGCATCAACCGCCTCCTGCACGCCCTGTGGTACCTGTCCGAGCCGTACGCCGACCCGGCGATCGACCCGGACGCCGAGACCCTGTGCCAGGCGGTGGGCGACGAACTGGGGTTCCTCTCCCGCCGCCACCGCACCTGGTACGCAGCCCTGGGCAGGGCCGCCCGCGACTGGCCGGTGGCCGCCCGTAAACGGCAGGTCCTGCCCGTCCCCGCCAGTGAGGGGTCATGATGTTCAACCACCCGCCCAAGGAGTGGGGCCCCCTCGAATGGCTGGTGGCCGCGGTGGTGGCCGGCGCCCTCGTGATCGGCCTCGTCACCTGGAACGGTTCGCGCCCCGGCCCGTGCGGCGAGGGCCTCGACGAACTCGCCGGGCAGTGCGTCGGCGTCACCGACCAGGCCTTCGACGCGGACGAGAAGGCCGAGAGCCTCATCAAGGCGGTGGCGGACGAGAACGCCCGGGTCGCGCGGGACTGGGAGAACCCACCGGGCGACGGGCCGCACATTCCCTACGTACGCATCGCGCTGATGATGCCCTTCACGTCGGACGCGTCCAGCGCGATGACCGACGACATGATCCGGCGCGCCCTCGCGGGGGCGCTCGCGGCGCAACTGGAGGCCAACAGCGCGAGCGGGCCGCACTACCAGCTGCTCTTCGCCCCCGACGGCAAGGACCTCAGCCAGTGGAAGCCCGTCGTCGACCGGCTCGCCGAGCTGGCGAAGGACACCGAGACCCCGCTGGTGGGCGTGACCGGCATCCCCAGCAGTACGACGGAGACCCGCAAGGCCGTGGCCGAGCTCACCGAGCGCGGCATCCCCACGGTCGGCCCGGTGATCACCGCCGCGTCCATGAACTTCCGGTACTTCTTCAAGACCTCGCCCAACAACGAGCAGTTCGCCAAGGCCCTGTCCCGCTATCTCGACCGCTATCCGCAGAACGAGAAGGGCCTGCTCCTCTGGGACAGCCGCGAGGGCGACGTCTACTCGAAGAACCTGCGGGAGATATTCGACCGGCACTTCGGGAAGACCTACGACCTGAAGAACCACAACTCCCACTACATCGGCTCGTCGGGCGACGACCAGGGCATCCCGCGGCGTTTCGCCGACGCCGTCGCGAGGATCTGCCGCGACAAGGCGGACACCGTCTTCTTCGCGGGCCGCGACCAGGATCTGCCCGCCTTCATCAACCGCCTTGCCAATGAGGGTGGTTGCGACCGGAGGGGCAAGCTGCGGATCCTCAAGGTCGGCATCGGTCTCGAACCGACGCTCACCTCCGCCGGCATCGAACGCAGCCTGCGCAGGGCCAACGCCACGATCGTCGACGCCTCGGCCTACGACCCGGACTGGGCCGACCGCCCCGGCGAAGCACCCTCGGGCTTCTCCCCCTTCCACGCGCGCTTCAAGAAGATGGAAAGCGAGCACGACCTCGGCCCCAATGCGTTGAAGGACGGGTACGCGGCCATGTACTACGACGGGTTCGCACTCCTCGCCTCCGCCGTCGACCGCACGTACAGCGAGATCAGCGAAGGCGGCAGGAAGACGCCGGATCCGAAGCGGCTGCCCTCCACCAAGGACGTGTACAGCACGCTCACCATCTCGACCATCAGCGGCGACACCTGCACCGGCTGTCTCGTCGGGGCGGGCGGCACCTACGGGTTCACCGGCCCGGGGGAGAACGACCAGTGGGCCGTCTGCAAGCCCGTCCCGGTCATCGAATTCCCCCCGGTGGCCCGCTCCGACGACGAGAAGAAGCTGCCGCTGTACCGGACGTACCGGGGGGACAAGGCGAAGAGCTGCCCGTCATGAACGGGCGGGGCGGCGACTACTGCGGGAAGCCGCCGTACGGCACGGTGATGAGTTCCATGGCGTGCCCCGCTGGATCCAGGAAGTACACGCCCCGGCCGCCGTCATTGGTGTTGATCTCGCCCGGCAGCTTCTGGTGCGGGTCGGCCCAGTGCTCGACGTCGCGCGCCTTGATCTTCTCGTACGCCGCCTCGAACTCCGGCTCGGAGACCAGGAACGCGTAGTGCTGCGGAGTGATCTTGTCCGCGGGGATGGTGGCGAAGTCCAGGGTGACGGAGTTGCTCAGCTCCACCGCGATGAACGGGCCCCACTCGGAGGTGATTTCGAGGCCCAGAACGTCCGCGAAGAACTCGGCGGACTCCCGGTTGTCCCGGGCGTGGATGATCGTGTGATTCAGTTCGACCGACAAGGAATGCCTCCAGAAGGCATCTCCCGACACCTCCATGCCTCACCCAGCCGGTGACCGACACGCGATGTCGCCGTGGATCTTAGGCACGGTGACATCGCGCTGTCGAGGTGTTTCCCGCGGACGGTCATCCTCCGCTGCCGGGCGACCGCGGTCGGCCGGGGCTCTGGGCGCCTTCGGCTTCCCGGCGGTCCGCCATGGTGGTGAGGGCCGCGCGCTGGGCGTCGCCGTCGTGCCCGGCCCTGCGGCAGTAGGCCAGCACGTACCCGTCGGCCTCCTCGGTGCCCAGCTCGGCGAGGGCCCGCACGGCGGCATCGCAGTGGGCGTACCGGAGGTCGCCGGTCAGCGGCGCCGCCAGCGGCCCGGCGCTCTCCGGCGCGCGGTGCCTGCCCAGCGCTTCGGCCACCGCCGCGTACTCGCCCTCCGACAGGCGCGTCACCCCGGCCAACTGGCAGAGCCCTGGGACCGCTTCGGCCCCGGGAAGGCGCGTGAGCGCCTCGACCAGCTCATCGGCGACATCACTCCGGAGCTGCCGCGCGAGGGAGGCGAGGACGGGTCCTGCGGGGGCGCCGACCCGGCCCAGGGCTTCCACGGCGGCCCGTGCGACATGGAGGTTCGCGTCCAGCGCGGCGACCGTCCCGAGCGCCATGGCCGCCTCCGCCACGGGGAAACCGCCCAGCGCCTGCACCGCCTGGAGCCGCACCGCCTCCGACGGGTCCCATACGGCGGCGAGGACCACCGGCAGCGACTCCCGTGCCCCGATCAGACCCAGCGCGTGCAGGGCGCGGGCCCTGAGTGTCCCGGGCTGCTCCCCGTCCCCCGCCAGGGCCGCGAGGCGTTCGGCCGCAGGCCGGTGGCGCAGCGCGCCGAGGGCGTCGGCGGCAGCGGTACGCAGCCGCGTCGCCTCCTCGCCGTTCAGGGCCGCGAGGAGCGGCGGCACGGCGTCCGTCCGTCGCAGAAGCCCCAACGCCCGCGCGGCATTGCACCGTTGGGCTGAGTGGCCGCCCCCGGACAGGATGGTGAGCAGCTCCTGTACGGGTGGCTGCGGCAGCCGGGCCACCGCCCGCGCGACCGCCTCGCCGATCCGCCCGTCGCCGAGCACGGCAAGGAGCGCGTGGGCCGCCGCCGCGCCGCCGACGGCCCCGAGTGCCGAGGCCGCGGCCCTGCGCACGGTCGGCACGACCGCCTCGTCGAGGAGCTTGATCAGGGTCGGCACATCCCGGTAGTCATGTGCTGCGCCGAAGAGCTCGGGCCGCTGCTGGATGAAGGCGCAGACCGTGACGGCGGCGCAGGCGGGCGCTTTGCGGGCGGCAGGACGACCGGGTACGGAATCCATCAGTTCGCCACGGAGCTCGTCCCGGCCGGTCTTGGTCCTGGCGAGGAGCGCGGCCGTGGGCGCCGCGGTCGCCGCGTCCGGATCGCGCAGCGCGCGCCGCAGCATGATCTCGGGGATCCGGCCGGCCGGTGGCGGCCACGACTCCTCGGGGAGGTCGACGAGCGCCTCGACGGCGGCTCTGCGCAGTTCGGGCGACGTGCCCTTCGCGTCCACGACGAACAGCAGCGCCGCTCCCGTACGGGGATCACGCAGCGCACCGAGCGCCCGGACCGCGGACACGTCGTCACGCGGCAGCAGCGTCCAGAGCGCGGCCAGCAGCACGGGCGCGGCCTTAGGCGGGCGCAGCGCGGCCACCGCGTCGACCACCAGCCGCGAGGGACGCGGCTCGGCGAGCCGGTCCAGCAGCTCACGGACGACCTCGGGTCCGCCGAAGGCGCCCAGGGCCCGGAACACCCTCTCCTCCTGCCCGTGGTTCTCCAGCAGCCCGTCGCGCAGCAGCCGCAGCAGCAGGGGGACGGCGCGGCGTTCGTTCAGCCTCACCAGGGGGTCGATGACCCGCAGATGGAGATAGCGGGGGTAGCTGCCGGGATGCTCCAGGCAGTCGAGGAGCGCGTCGGCGGCCGTCGGGCCGCCGACGTCACCGAGCAGCGCGGCAGCCTGCCGCGCCATGGGGAACTCGTTGGACCGCAGGACCCGGACCAGACCGTCGACATCCCCGGTCAGCCGCATCAGGCCCAGGTCGGCGCGTGCCGCACCCTGCTCCACTCAGGCCCCCCGCTCCTGGTCCTCGTCCGCCATCGCCACGTACAGCGGTGTGCCGATGACGATCTTCAGTTCGCGCCCGTCCTCGCCGGTGACGGTGCCGTGCAGCAGCCGCCGCGCGAGGAACTCGCAGTAGACGGGCGGCACGGTCAACGATGCGGAGAATTCCAGGACTTGATCCAGTGGGGACTGCCTGCTCGCCGGGCGTCGGCGGTCCGGAAAGTCGTCCAGGAGCCGGAACAGCGACGGCAGGTTGGAGTGGGCCGCCTGGATGGTGTCGACAGCCGCCCGCTGCCCGATCAGGTGGTGCGCCGACCCGATGAGCGCGATGACCGTGTCACCCTCGCGTCCCGTCATGAACATCGGCCGGTCGGCGGTGCCGTACCCCGCGATCCGCAGCCCCAGATCGCCCCGGAACCAGGGCCTCGGCTCCGTCATCCAGCTGACGTCGAACTCCCGCTCCAGGTAGGTCTCGACGACGTCGAGCCGGTCGTACGTGCCCGCCTCGGCGCGCGGCGACTGCAGGGCGACGCTCAGCACCTTCAGGTCGACCTTCGCCTCGACGGCGATCCGCTTGAGCAGCTTGGGCGGGATCTGCTCGTACAGCATGTCCAGCTTGGAGCCGGAGACGTAGAGGTAGTACCGCACGGGCCGCAGCATCGCATACTCGCGCCGGAGGATGGGGCACCTCGCCGCCCCGCAGGGGGGACTGCCCATGTGGCCCGTAAGGCTGCCCCCGCGTCCCTGGAGCCGCGTCGACCTCGCGCGTAAGGGTGGAGCGGTTGGTCCACCCCCTTGACCGCCGGAGGAACACAGACGGCCCTGGCCCGAGACGACAACGACAAGGCCGGGGCCCGGAAGAAGGGCGCGCCCGAGCGGGCCCGGCATGATGCGCCGCACCGGGCATGCGTGGGCGCAGGACCAGCACCAGCACGGCGCCGGATGCGGACACGAGACGAGGGAGACGAAGGGGGCGCCGGGGACGCAGGTCCAGCGTTCCGTGAGCAGTACGGTCGCGCGACGCGTCGCGCGGGAGGCCACCGCCCCCTCCGTCACCGCCCAGCGCAAGACCGCCGACCACGGCCAGGGGCTCACGCGGACGGAAACCGTGCAGCGGGCGCCCGCAGCCGCCTACTACGCCCCGGACGAGGAGTCGACCGCGCATCCGGGATTCACCACCACCGTGGTGGCGACGCTGAACGGGCACCCCATCGGGCAGTGGACCAGCGAGACCACCGCCCAGTCGGACAACGACCACGCGGAGGACCAGATGCTCGACTACCTGGACTCGGAGATCGACTACTACGAGGGCTCCTACGACCCCGACTCCGTCATGTCCACCGGTGTGCCGAGGATCCGCGGCGGCATGAGGCACCAGCTGGCGCTCCAGATCACCGCGAGCCCGTGCTCCACGACGCACGGAACCTCCAGGAAGCCCCACGGAGACGGCTGCGCCGAGCGGCTCATCGACTACGCCGAGAACGGCTATCGGGGGCACAAGTTCACCATTTCGATGACCGCGCACCACTACTACCAGCCGCAGGGCGTGCGCGGCGCCAAGGACAAGTCCAGGTCGGCCGTGAGGGACAGGCGCAATGCCGGGATCCATGTGAGCGTCGGCTGAGCGGGGACGGAGACGGGGGCGGGGCCGAACGCCAGCGGGGGCGGGAGTGAACGCGCCACTCCCGCCCCCTTGTTGACCGGCGGTCGTCCCGCCGGTGCGGATCAGCCCAGGAGCTCGACCTCCGCGAGCGTCGCGGACCCGTCGGGCACGAGCCGGTAGTGCGCGTAGGTTCCCGGACGGTCGACCGTGAACACCCGGGTCTGCTTGTCCCAGGCGAAGGACTCGCCGGACCGCTTGTCGAGGTCCTTCCACTTCTCGCCGTCGGCGGAGCCCTGGAGGACCCAGCCGCGCGGCGCCTTCGCCTTGTCGGTGGCGGACGTCAGCGTGTACTGCACCGCCTTGGTCTCCTTGCCGACCGGAAGGTCCACGGCGGCCTCCGAAGTTGCCTCCGTCTTCGACGAGTTGTCGAAGAGCGCGCCGTCACCCCTGAGGGCGTCACCGCGCGGCGACGGCACCTCGTCGTCCTGCGTGACCGACGCCGGCTGCGCGTTCTTGCCGGTGCCCCACGACGAGGGCTCGGGGCCCATGTCGAACTCCAGGACGCCACCGCGTGCGATCTCCTTGTGGGGGAGCGCCGTCGAGGTCCACTGCTTGCCGTTGACCTTCAGGCCCTGGACGTAGATGTTCTTCGCGCTGTTCTTCGGCGCCTTGACGACCAGGTCGCGACCGCCGTCCATGTGCACCGTCATCTTGGTGAACTGGGGCGACCCGATCGCGTACTCGCCGCTGCCCATGACCAGCGGGTAGAAGCCGAGCGAGGAGAAGAGGTACCAGGCCGACTGCTCGCCGTTGTCCTCGTCGCCGTGGTAGCCCTGCCCTATCTCGCTGCCGGTGTAGAGGCGGGAGAGGACCTCGCGGACCTTCTCCTGCGTCTTGGACGGCTGCCCTGCCGCGTCGTACATGTAGGCGACGTGGTGGGCGACCTGGTTGGAGTGCCCGTACATGCCCATGCGTACGTCGCGTGCCTCGGTCATCTCGTGGATGACGCCTCCGTAGGAACCCGCGAACTCGGCGGACCCGGTCTCCGGAGTGGCGAAGTACGTGTCGAGCTTGTCGCCGAGGCCCTTGCGGCCGCCGTAGAGGTTGGCGAGGCCGCGCGAGTCCTGCGGGGCGGTGAAGGCATAGCCCCAGGCGTTCGTCTCGGTGTAGTCGTAGCCCCACACGCGCGGGTCGAACTTGTCGGACGGGACGCGCCACTCGCCCTTCTCGCTCTTGCCCTGGAAGAACCCGGCCTTGTCGTCGAAGAGCTTCACGTAGTCGCGGGCGCGGTTGAGGAAGTAGTCCGACTCCTCCTTGTAGTGCTTCTCGCCCGTCTTCTTGTAGAGGGCCTGGCCCATGCGCGAGATGCCGTAGTCGTTGAGGTAGCCCTCAAGAGCCCAGGAAAGGCCCTCGTGGGTCTCGCTGGGGGTGTAGCCGAGGAAGGGCGACGTCTCCATGCCCTTGCGGCCGACGCCCGAACTCGGCGGCACCACGGTCGCGTTCTTCAGCGCCGCGTCGTACGCGTCCTTCGCGTCGAAGTCCACGCCCTTGACGTACGCGTCGGCGAACGCCACGTCCGACGAGGTGCCCGTCATCAGGTCCGCGTAGCCGGGTGACGACCAACGGGACGTCCAGCCGCCGTCCTTGTACTGCTGTACGAAGCCGTCGACCAGCTCACCCGCCTTCTTCGGCGTGAGGAGCGAGTAGGCGGGCCAGGTCGTGCGATAGGTGTCCCAGAAGCCGTTGTTCACATAAGGCTTGCCGTCGACGATCTTCGCGCCGGTGTGGGTCGGGGTGTCGGGCCCGGTCTGCGGCGAGAAGGGCGAGGCGTACTGGTACTTCGACTTGCCGCCCGCCGAAGTGACCTTCTCGAAGCCCGAGTTGGGGTAGAGGTAGAGGCGGTAGAGGGAGGAGTAGAGCGAGGTCCGCTGACCCTCGCTCGCGCCCTGGACCTCGACCTTGCCGAGGATGTCGTCCCAGCTCCGCTGCGCGCGGTTCTGCACGCGGTCGAAGGAGGTGCCGGACGGGATCTCGCGGTCCAGGTTGGCCTTGGCCTGGTCGAGGCTGATGAGCGAGGTCGCGAGGCGCAGGTTGACCGTGCGGTCCTTGCCCGCCTCGAAGCGCAGATAGCCGGTGACGTCACCGCCGCCCCCGCCGTCGAGCTTGCCGCCCGCGGTGACGGGCGCGTCGAAGGTCCCGTACACGAAGAGGCGGCTGGCTCCGGCGGAGAGCCCGGACTTCACGTCCGAGAATCCGCTCACCACACCGCTCTCCTTGTCGAGGGTGAGGCCGCCCTTCTCGGAGACGTTGTCGAAGATGACGCTCGCGTCGTCACCGGGATAGGTGAACTTCATCATCGCCGCGTGGTCGGTCGGGGCCATCTCGGCCTTCAGACCGTTCTCGAACGTCACGCCGTAGTAGTGCGGGCGTGCCGTCTCCTTCTCGTGCCTGAAGGGCAGCGCGCGCTTGGTGCGGGACGCCGACGGGGTGTCCTTGTCGACCGACGGCATCATCTGGAAGGTCTGCCGGTCGCCCATCCAGGGGCTCGGCTCGTGGCTCGCGCTGAACGCCTGGATCGTCGGCAGGTTGTCCGCGTTGTTGCCGCGCGCGTAGTCGTAGAGCCAGCTCAGGGAGCCCGCGTTGGTCACCGGCGTCCAGAAGTTGAAGCCGTGCGGTACGGCCGTCGCGGGGAAGGTGTTGCCGCGCGAGAAGCCGCCGCTCGAGTTCGTGCCGCGGGTGGTGTCCGCGTAGTCCGAAGGGTGGGCCTTCGGCTTCGCCGGGGCCTTCTCCTTCAGGGAGACGTCGTCCACCCAGCCCCGGAACTTCGCGGGACCCTTGGGGGAGTCGTACGCGACGAGCACCCGGTCGACGGTCTTGCCGCCCGCGACCTGCCCGATCCGCGCGGCCACGTTGTTCCACTGGTTGACGTAGAGGCCCTTGGCGGCGCCCTGGCCCCGCGGCGTCAACGGGAAACCGTTCTGGTCCGTCGCCTTGAGGTCACTCAGATAGGTGCCATCGGTGAACGCCAGGTCCACGGACACGTTCGTGGCGTCGTAGTCGAGGTCGCCCTCCGCCATGGAGGGGAAGATCCGGTACGACAGCTCGGTGTCACGCCGCACCGAGACGTTCACGTCGAAGACCTTGTTGTACGAATAGCCGCGGCCGTCCACCTTGTGGGTGCCCGCGTAGCGCAGCGCGCGCTTGCCGGTGAACCCGGCGCCCGACTTCGCGGTCGGGGAGCCGCTGGGGCCGCGGTCCACGAGGGAGAGCATGTCCTCGGGGACGGGCGTCTCGCTGCCGCCCACGGAGAGCTGGACGTCGGAGAGCTGGAGGGCGTCGGACGCGCCGTTGTTGGCGGTCATCTCCAGGCGGTAGTGCGCGTACGCCGTGCCGTTCTCGAAGTCGTACTTCTTCGTCTGGTGACGCTTGTCGAACGTTTCACCCTTCCGGGTGTCGAGGACCTTCCAGTCCTTGCCGTCCGTGGAGCCCTGCAGCGTCCAGTCCTTGGGGTCGCGCTCGTCGTGGTCGTTCGCCGACGTCAGCGCGTACGTGATGGCCTTGGCGGGCGCGTCGAGGTCGAACTCCACCCATCCGGTGGGCGCGAAGGTGAGCCACTTGCTGGTGGGCTCCCCGTCGATGAGGTTCTCCTTGACCTCGCCGCTGCCGGAGTTCTCGCCGCTGGCGCGGACCTCCGTGACGTGGTCGTTCACACTCCCGGGGATCCCCGAACTGAACGCGCCGTTGACCCCGGCGGTCCGCTTCTTCCCGTCGGGACCGGTCTCCACGGTGTTCAGCCAGTCGGGCTGGGCGTCGCCCTCCTCGAACGATGAGACGAACTCCTTGGCCGCTTTGGGTGGTTCCTCCGGTTTGGCGACGGCGGCGCCCTGCGCTGTCGCGACGAGCGTGAACGCGGCCGCTCCGAGGACCGCGGCCGAACGATGGTGTCTGAAGCGAGGTCTGCGTGATCTGTGCGGCATCCCCGAGCCCCTCCCTGCGAGTTGGACAACGTTGTCACATCGCTGCGCAAGGTCCAGTAGGGCGTCAAGTTGCCGGTGGTGTCAAGGCTGTTGAAAGCGCCGGAAGAGCCGGGAGGGGCGCCGGGCCCCGGGGGAAAGTCCAAGGGGATCCAGGAGAAAGTCCAATGAGGTGCAAGTGGGCGCCAGGGAAGATCCATGAAGGGGAGCGAAGGCGGGTCCCGGATGCGATCGCATGCGTCGGCTGAATTTGCTCACGCCGTGAACGAACCAGGCCGTGTCTCCGCGAGGTCTCAACTCGGGAAAGACTGCAGGCCCAAGCTGCGTTCGATCTTGCTCTGTCGCCGAGAAGTGGACTATACCTATCGGCACCCTGAGTGGCGGGTGCGAGCCCTTGCCATGTAGTTGTCGCACTAACGCACCACCGAAGCTTCAACTGACCCGCGGTGTCGGGCCCTTCGCCACTGGCGAGCTGTCGGGAGCCCCGTACGCCGCCTGAGTCCTGGAGAAGGCGAGGACTTGAGCATGGGATCCACCAGCATCAACCGTCGTGACGTGATGAAGAGGGCGGCGGCCACCAGCCTTCTCGCGGTGCCGGCCATGGGCGCCCTGAGCTCCTGCGCGAGCGGGGGCGGGGACGAGAACAAGGCGGAGAAGGGCGAGAAGTCCAAGAAGAATCCGCTCGGCGTGAAGACGGACGCCGGTCTTGGGGTCTACATCTTCAACGGTGGATACGGCGACAAGTACGCCCAGTTCGTCACCGACATGTACAAGAAGAAGTACCCCAAGTCGGACGCCGGCCAGAAGGCCACGACGAAGATCGCCACGCAGCTCCAGCCGAAGATCGTCCGCGGCAAGCCGACGGCCGACGTGGTCAACAACTCCGGCGCCGACCAGATGAACATCGGCAAGCTGGTGCACAACAAGCAGGTCGCCGACCTCAGCGAGCTGCTGAGCGCCCCCTCCTGGGACGACCCGAGCGTGACGGTGCGCGAGACCCTCGTACCGGTGGTCGAGCAGATGGGCACCTTCGGCAGCAAGGAGGTCTACCAGCTCAACATCGCCCTGACGGTGTACGGCAACTGGTACTCCAAGAAGCTGCTCGAGCAGGGCCTCGACACCGAGTACCCCAAGACCTGGGACGAGATGCTCGCGGTCTGCAAGAAGGCCAAGGCCAAGGGCATCCACGGCTGGAGCTACCCGGGCGGCCACCCCCGCTACGTGTTCTTCAGCATGTACGCGATGTTCGCCCAGCGCGGCGGGCGCGACGTCACCGACGCCATGGACTACCTGGAGCCCGACGCCTGGAAGAACGACGCCGTCAAGGACGTCTTCGAGGCGTGGGAGGAGCTCGTCGCCAAGAAGTACGTGCTGACCGGCTTCGACGGCACCGAGGCGCACACGGAGATGCAGACCGCCTGGACCAAGGGCGGCAAGTGCGTCTTCGTGCCCAACGGCTCCTGGGTGGAGAACGAGGCCAAGGACACCACGCCGAAGGACTTCGAGATGACGGTGGGGGCCACCCCCTCCCTCGACTCCGGCGACAAGCTGCCCTTCGGCACGCTCTACGCCCCCGCCGGTGAGCCGTTCATCGTCCCCGCCAAGGCCCAGAACGTACAGGGCGGCATGGAATGGCTGCGGATGATGTACAGCAAGGAAGCCGCCCTGAACCTGTTCAAGGACGTCGGCTCGATGCCCGTGGTCAAGGGCGCCATCGACGGCGAGAAGCTCCCGTCCGGCACGGCGAGCGCACAGGCCGCCATCAAGGCCGCCGGGTCCAACATCGTCATCCCGAAGTTCTTCGACTGGTACAACGAGCTGTTCCGCGAGGACTTCAACAACATGATCGCCAAGTTCATGCTGGGCCAGATCGGAACCAAGCAGGCGATGGAGACCATGCAGAAGGCGTCGGACCGGATCAAGAACGACCCCGACATCACCAAGATCAAGAAGTCCTGACCGGCACCGGCGGCGGGACCGAGAACTCAGGCATGTGAGCGAGGCGGGGCGGAGCAGCATGACGACGGACACCCGGGTGGACAGTTCCCCACCCCCGAAGAAGACGACGGAACGGACGCCCGGCGGCAAACCGGCGAACCGGCTGTTGTTCCTCCTGGCGGTCCTGCTGCCGCCCCGCTTCACCCCGGAGAGCGTGCGCTACGACCGGCGCTACCGGACGCTGGACAAGTACCGCTTCATCGCGGGCTTCCTGGCCCTGCCGCTCGCGTTCTACGCCCTGTTCGTCATCTCACCCTTCGTTCAGGCGATCTACTACTCGTTCACCGACTGGTCGGGCGGGCCGGTGGCGAACTTCATCGGCTTCGACAACTTCACGAAGATGTGGAACGACGAGCGCTTCTGGGACTCCCTGCAGGTGAGCGTCACCCTGGCGGTCGTCGCC
This sequence comes from Streptomyces sp. NPDC032198, assembly GCF_040636975.1. NCBI lineage: Bacteria > Bacillati > Actinomycetota > Actinomycetes > Kitasatosporales > Streptomycetaceae > Streptomyces > Streptomyces sp. NPDC032198. The sequence goes on from NZ_JBEZVL010000018.1 coordinate 86,206, forward strand.
CCGGTGCTCACTCTCGTGCTCGGCATGTTCTTCGCGTACATGATCACGTCGGGCGGCCGGCACCGTAAGGGCCAGGCCATCGCCGGCGTCGCGGGCTCGTCGTTCTACAAGGTCGTCTACTTCTTCCCCCAGGTCCTGTCCGTCGCGATCATCGCCGTCGTCTGGGGCCGCGTCTTCAACACCAACAGCGGCCTGATCAACGGCGGGCTCGACAAGGTGGGCATCGCGGGCCCGGCCTGGCTGGGCGGCGACCGCTCGCTCGCCCTCATCGCGGTGCTCGTCGTGCTCTCCTGGAGCTTCGTCGGCTTCTACGTGGTGCTGTTCTCCGCCGCGATGGGCGCGATCCCCAAGGACATCTACGAGGCCGCGCTGCTCGACGGCGCGGGCCGGGGGCGGACCTTCTTCAGCGTGACGCTCCCGCTGATCTGGGACACGGTGCGGACCGGCTGGATCTACATGGGCATCCAGGCCCTCGACTCGTTCGCGATCGTGCTGGTCATGGTGCCGGAGCACGTCCTGAAGGTGACCCCGGTCTTCCTCTACGAACGATTCCGTGACGGTCAATACGGCTATGCCACGTCCATCGGTGTCGTCCTCCTCGTCCTCAGCATGGCGTTCTCGCTGATCGTCATGAGGATCGGGAATCGCGACCGGATCGAATACTGAGACCGCGGGAGCCACTGCATCATGACCACGACCACCGCGCCCCGCACCGATGCCGCCAAGGAACCCCGCCGTGGGACCGGTGAGGCGGGCGGAACGACGCTGAACGTCTTCTCGCACGCCTTCCTCGTCCTGTGGGTGATCCTCGCCGCGGGCCCCCTCGTCTGGGTCGCGCTCACCGCGCTGCGCCCCTCGGTCGAGATCCTCAGCGATCCGATGGGCTGGCCGACGTCCTTCCACTGGGAGAACTTCGCCCACGCGTGGACCACGGCCAACATCGGGCAGTACGCCCTCAACTCGCTGATCATCCTGGCCGGTTCACTGACCGGGACGATGCTTCTGGGTTCGATGGCGGCGTACGTGATCGCCCGCTTCACCTTTCCGGGCAACCGGCTGATCTTCATGCTCTTCGCGGGCGGGATGATGTTCCCGGTCATCCTCGCCCTCGTCCCGCTCTTCGCGGTCATGGAGAACTTCGGCCTCCTGGACACCCGGCCGGGCCTGATGATCGCCTACATCGCGTACTCGCTGCCCTTCACCGTCTTCTTCCTGACCTCCTTCTTCCGGACGCTGCCGACCGGCGTCCAGGAGGCGGCGATGGTCGACGGGGCGTCGCACACGCGCACGTTCTTCCAGATCATGCTGCCGATGGCCAAGCCCGGTCTGGTGAGCATCGGCATCTTCAACTTCCTCGGGCAGTGGAACCAGTACCTGCTTCCGCTGCTGCTCAACAACGAGGAGGAGAGCAGGTACGTGCTGCCCCAGGGCCTTGCCACGCTGGCCGTGTCACAGGGCTACCGGGGCGACTGGGGAGCCCTCTTCGCGGGCCTGACGATCGCGATGGTTCCGGTGCTCGTCGTGTACGCGGTCTTCCAGCGCCAGGTGCAGGCGGGGCTCACTGCGGGTGCTCTCAAGTGACCCTGCGCACAGGTGATTTCAGCTTGGCCACGAAAGTGGTCTAGGCCTGTCGCGGCAATTCCGGCCGTGAGTAATGTCGGCCCCACGGCGCCGCGGGGGGAACCTTTTGCCCGCGTTCAAGTCGACACCGATGTCGAAGGGTTGAACAGCATGAGGAATCGATTGATCGCCACCGGTGCGGCGACGCTCGCGATGGCCATGGGACTCACCGCGTGCGGCGGTGACAGCGACAGCGGCGACGGCAAGACCATCAAGCTCGTCGCCGCCGACTACGGCGACAAGGCCTCCAACGCCTCCAAGAAGTACTGGGACGGCGTGAAGAAGGAGTTCGAGAAGGAGAACAAGGGCTACACGGTCGACGTCCAGGTCATCAACTGGAACGAGATCGACAAGTCCGTCAAGAACATGATCCAGGCGGGCAACCAGCCCGACCTCCTGCAGACCGGTGGCTACGCCGACAAGGTCGCGGACGACCTGCTCTACAAGGCCGACGAGGTCCTCTCGCCCAAGACGCGGGAGAACCTCATTCCGACCTTCGCCAAGGCCGGCGAGGTCAAGGGCACCCAGTACGGCATCCCGTGGGTCTCCTCCAGCCGCGTCATGTTCTACAACAAGGCCGTCCTGAAGAAGGCGGGCGTGAAGACGCCGCCCAAGACGTGGGACGAGGTCGCCGCCGCGGCGAAGAAGATCAAGTCCTCCAAGGCCGCCGAGACCCCGTACGCCCTGCCGCTTGGCCCCGAGGAGACCCAGGGCGAGACGATGATGTGGGAGCTCGGCAACGGCGGTGGCTACACCGACGCGAGCGGCAAGTACACGCTCGACAGCGCCAAGAACGTCGAGACCTTCGACTGGCTGCAGAAGAACCTCGTCAAGCCCGGCCTCACGTACTCCAACCCGGCCTCCACCGACCGCAAGACGGCCTTCGCCGACTTCGCGGCGGGCAAGGTCGGCATGCTCAACGGCCACCCGAGCCTGATCCAGATGGCCAAGGACGGCAAGGTCGACTACGGCGTCGCGCCCATCCCCGGCAAGGAGGGCCCGCTGCAGTCCACCCTCGGCGTGGCCGACTGGATGATGGCCTTCAAGGACGGCGGCGCGGAGAAGGAGGGCGTGAAGAAGTTCCTGGACTTCACGTACTCCAAGAAGATGCTGCAGTTCGACGAGATGTACAACCTGATGCCCGTCACCCAGGACACCCTGAAGACGATGCAGACCAGCGGCAAGCACAAGGACCTGGAGCCGTTCTTCGCGGTCCTGCCGAACGCCAAGTTCTACCCGCTGGGCGACACCTCGTGGGACGTCATCTCCGCCGAGATGAAGAAGACCGGCGGCAAGGCCGCGAGCGATGACCCCAAGACGGTCCTCGGTGACCTGCAGAAGAAGGCGGAAGCGGCGGCTGCCGAGGCCAAGTAGCAGCCATACCGCACCAGTTCGCTCCGTACGCAAGGAGACCTTGTGTCACTGAAGGCCCCTCCGCCCCCGGCCGAAACCGGCCGGGGACGGAGCGGGCGCGCACCCAGGCCGGTGAGCCGACGCAGCGGCATCGCCCGACTCGGCCCGTTGCCCTGGATAGCGCCCGTCATTCTGCTGATCCTCGCCGTGGTCATCTGGCCGGTCGTCGAGCTGATCCGCACCTCGTTCCTCAACATCTCCATCGCCGGCATCGTGCGCGGCAGCGCGGGGACCGACAAGTACAAGAAGCTCTTCGAGGAGACCGACTTCGGGTCGGTCCTGCTCTGGACGGTCGTGTGGACCGTCGTCGTGGTGTCGGTGACGATGCTGCTCTCGCTCGCCCTCGCCCAGCTCTTCAACCAGAAGTTCCCCGGCCGCACCGTCACCCGCTGGGCGCTCATCGCGCCCTGGGCGGCATCCGTCCTGATGACCGCCATCGGCTTCAAGTGGATGCTCAACCAGACCGCGGGTGTGCTCAACACGCTGATGCTGGACCTCGGTCTCATCGACAAGTCCAAGGACTGGCTCGGCAAACCGGAGACGGCCTGGCCGTGGATGATGGCCGTCGCGATCTTCGTGTCGCTGCCCTTCACCACGTACACGCTCCTCGCCGGACTGCAGACCATCCCGCACGAGGTCTACGAGGCGTCGCGGATCGACGGGGCGAGCCCCTGGCAGACGTACCGGCACATCACGGTGCCGATGCTGCGGCCCGCGTTCCTGGTCGGCGTGGTCATCAACCTCATCAACGTCTTCAACTCGTTCCCGATCATCTGGGCCATGACGCAGGGCGGTCCCGGCTATGACACCTCCACGACCATGGTGTTCATGTACAAGCTGAAGGAGACCGACATCGGCGAATCCGCCGCGATGTCGGTGGTCAACTTCGCGATGGTCGTCGTACTCGTGCTGATCTTCCTGAAGGTCAGCCGATGGAACGAGGAGGACTGATGGCCACCGCGACCCAGACCCGCGCGGGGTCACCGAAGAGCCCCGCGCCCCGCCCCACGGCCAAGCGCACGTTCCGGCCGCGCACCCTGGTCATCACCGTGGTCGCCTGGGCGCTCGCGGCGATCTTCCTGGCTCCGTACCTGGAGATGGTGATCACCGCGCTGCGTCCCAAGGACGAGCTGCGCGACCGGACGTACCTCCCGCAGAACCTGGAGTGGTCGAACTTCATCGAGGTCTGGAAGGAGTCCGAGCTCGGCCAGAACCTGCAGGTGACCCTGCTGGTCGCGGGCGGCGCGACGCTCCTGGTGCTCCTGGTCTCGCTGCCCGCCGCGTACTACACGGCGCGCGTGCGCTACCGGGGACGCAAGGCCTTCCTGCTGCTCGTCCTGATCACCCAGATGTTCCAGCCCACCGCCCTCCTGGTCGGCCTCTACCGCGAGTTCCACCAGCTGGACATGCTCAACTCGGTCTGGACGCTGATCATCACGAACGCGGCGTTCAACCTCGCGTTCGCGGTGTGGATCCTGACCGCCTACATCAGCTCCATCCCGCCGGAGCTGGAGGAGGCGGCGATGGTGGACGGCACCAGCCGCTTCGGGGCGATGGTGAAGGTGACGCTGCCGCTCGCGCTGCCGGGCGTGGTCACCGCGGTGATCTTCACCTTCATCACCTCCTGGAACGAGTTCGTGATGGGCCTCACGCTCACCACCGAACCCGACAAGCAGCCGCTGACCGTCGGCATCAACAACTTCATCGGCGCCTACACCGTGGAGTGGAACTACCTCTTCGCGGCGTCCGTGGTGGCGATCGTGCCGGTCATCGTGCTGTTCGCCTTCATCGAGCGGCACGTGGTCTCGGGTCTCACCGCGGGATCGGTCAAGTAACGGATCGGCCCTCTCAGGCCGGGTCTGGGTGGTTTGGGGTGCATCCTCGCCACTTGGACCCGGCCTGTCCCGCTGTTCCGGAGTGCCGATTTGGGTCAAGGACTTGACTGCGCCAACCCGTTCAGCAGAGCTTGGAGTTCACAACTTGTACGGGCAGCGAAGTCGCTGTGACGTCATACGGAAAAGGGTGGCTGAGTCAATGGAGACTCCGGGGTCGCAGTCGTCGCTGCACCGGGCCAATCTCGAGCGGGTCGTACGTGCCGTACGGCTCGCCGGGTCGCTCACTCAGGCGGAGATCGCCAGGACGACAGGTCTGTCCGCGGCCACGGTCTCCAACATCGTCCGGGAGCTCAAGGACGGTGGAACGGTCGAGGTCACGCCCACCTCGGCAGGCGGCCGCAGGGCCCGCAGCGTCGCGCTCAGCGGCGACGCGGGCATCGTCATCGGCGTGGACTTCGGCCATACGCACCTGCGCGTGGCCGTCGGCAACCTCGCCCACCAGGTGCTCGCCGAAGAGGCCGAGCCGCTGGACGTGGACGCGTCGGCCGCGCAGGGCTTCGACCGGGCGGAGCAGCTGGTCAGCAGGCTGATCGCGGCGACCGGCGTGGACCGCGCGAAGATCGCGGGCATCGGCCTCGGCGTGCCGGGGCCCATCGACGTGGAGTCCGGGACGCTCGGCTCGACCTCGATCCTGCCGGGCTGGACGGGGACGAAGCCCGCCGAGGAGCTCAAGGACCGCCTCGGGGTCCCCGTGCACGTCGACAACGACGCCAACCTCGGCGCGCTCGGCGAGCTGGTCTGGGGGAGCGGCCGCGGAGTCAAGGACCTCGCGTACATCAAGGTCGCGAGCGGTGTCGGCGCCGGTCTCGTCATCGACGGGCGGATCTACCGCGGCCCCGGCGGCACCGCGGGCGAGATCGGCCACATCACGCTGGACGAGTCGGGCCCGGTCTGCCGCTGCGGCAACCGCGGCTGCCTGGAGACCTTCGCGGCGGCCCGCTATGTGCTGCCCCTGCTCCAGTCCAGCCACGGCACCGAGCTGACCATGGAGCGCGTGGTGGGCCTCGCGCGGGACGGCGACCCCGGCTGCCGCCGCGTGATCGCCGACGTCGGCCGGCACATCGGCAGCGGTGTGGCCAACCTCTGCAACCTCCTGAACCCCAGCAGGGTCGTCCTCGGCGGTGACCTGGCGGAGGCCGGTGAGCTGGTCCTGGGGCCCATCAGGGAGTCCGTGGGGCGCTATGCGATCCCCAGCGCCGCGCGCCAGCTCTCCGTGCTTCCAGGGGCTCTGGGGGGCCGTGCGGAGGTGCTCGGAGCGCTGGCCCTCGCACTCAGTGAAATGGGCGATTCGACCCTTTTGGATGGCTCTGCACCGGTGGCCGCACCTGCCTTCACTTAGATAACGCATGGCACCGTTGTCATCTCGTTAAGGATTTACTCCTTGACGCCGGTGTGGCGGCCGAGTTGACTTCGAGCCACCTCGGCCGCAACGACGCGGCCACGTCAGGGAGGCCCCCGAATGAACACGCGTATGCGTCGTGCCGCCGTTGCCGTTGCCGCCACCACCATGGCCGTCACCCTCGCCGCCTGTGGCAGCGCCAAGGAGTCCAGTGGTGACAAGTCCGATGAGCCCAGCTCCAAGAAGGGCGACGCGCTGAACATAGGTCTGCTCCTGCCGGAGAACCAGACCGCGCGTTACGAGAAGTTCGACAAGCCGCTGATCGAGAAGCACGTCAAGGATCTGACGAACGGCAAGGGCAAGATCACCTACGCCAACGCCAAGCAGGACGCCAACACGCAGAACCAGCAGGCCGACACCATGATCACCAACAAGGTGGACGTGCTGATCGTGGACGCCGTGGACTCCAAGGCGATCGCCGGTTCGGTCAAGAAGGCCAAGGAGGCGGGCATCCCGGTCGTCGCGTACGACCGCCTCGCCGAAGGCCCGATCGACTCCTACACCTCCTTCGACAACGAAGAGGTCGGCCACGTCCAGGGCAAGGCCCTCCTCGAGGAGATGGGCGACAAGGCCAAGGACGGTGAGATCGTGATGATGAACGGCGCGATCACCGACCCGAACGCCAAGCTCTTCAAGAAGGGCGCCGAGGCCGAGCTCAAGGGCAAGGTCAAGGTCGGCAAGTCGTACGACACCAAGGAGTGGAAGCCGGAGAACGCCAACGCCAACATGGAGGGCGCGATCTCGGCGATCGGCAAGGACAAGATCGTCGGTGTCTACTCCGCGAACGACGGCATGGCGGGCGGCATCATCACCGCCCTCAAGGCCGCCGGCATCTCCAAGCTCCCGCCGGTCACCGGCCAGGACGCCGAACTCGCCGGTGTGCAGCGCATCGTCGCGGGCGAGCAGTTCATGAGCGTCTACAAGTCCTACCCGCAGGAAGCCGAGATCGCCGCGAAGATGGCCGTCGCGCTCGGCAAGGGCGAGAAGCTCGACTCGATCGCCAAGACGACCGTCGACAGCCCCACCGCCAAGGACGTTCCCACCGTTCTCGTCCCGGTCGTCTCGCTGACCGACAAGAACATCAAGGAGACCGTCATCAAGGACGGCATCTACTCCGTCGACGAGATCTGCACGGCCAAGTACAAGGCCGACTGCGGCAAGGTCGGCCTGAAGTAAGTCCCCCCAGCAGCCCGGGACTTCACCACCATTGAGGCCTGTCCGGCGCCCCGTTCCAACAGCCCCGCAGCTCTAGGCGGGGCGCCGGACAGAAACGCGCTCCGGTCACCCGCGGCTCGTTTCGTTCCTTTCGTTCTTCTCGTTCTTCTCGTTCTCTTCTGTTCAACCTCCCGCCGGTCAGGCGGCGAAGGAGATGGTTCACGTGTCCGCTACGCCCGTGTTGGCGTTGCGCGGGGTCTCCAAGCGATTCGGTGCCGTCCAGGCGCTCACCGACGTCGAGCTTGAGGTCCACGCCGGTGAGGTGGTCGCCCTGGTCGGCGACAACGGCGCAGGAAAGTCCACGCTGGTCAAGACGATCGCCGGCGTGCATCCCATCGATGACGGCGTCATCGAGTGGGAGAGCAAGGCCGTCCAGATCAACAAGCCGCACGACGCCCAGAACCTGGGCATCGCGACGGTCTACCAGGACCTCTCGCTGTGCGACAACATCGACGTCGTCGGCAACCTCTTCCTCGGGCGTGAGCTGCGCAAGCGCGGTGTGCTCAACGAGGTCGAGATGGAGCGCCGCGCCCGCGAGCTCCTCACCACGCTGTCGATTCGCATACCCAGCGTCCGCATTCCGATCGCCTCGCTCTCCGGCGGTCAGCGCCAGACGGTGGCGATCGCCCGCTCGATGCTCGGCGAGCCCAAGCTCGTCATCCTCGACGAGCCCACCGCCGCCCTCGGCGTCGAGCAGACCGCGCAGGTCCTCGACCTGGTGGAGCGGCTGCGCGAGCGTGGCCACGCGGTCATTCTCATCAGCCACAACATGGCGGACGTCAAGGCCGTCGCGGACAAGGTGGCGGTGCTCCGGCTCGGCCGGAACAACGGGATCTTCGACGTGAAGACCACCTCGCAGGAAGAGATCATCTCCGCGATCACGGGTGCCACGGAAAACGCCGTGACCCGTCGCGCGGCGCGCAACGTGGAGGTCCAGAAGTGAGCATCGAGAAGACCTCCACGCCAGGCGACGCACCCGTCGACGCCCCGCCGGCCGCGGCCGACGCCGTCACCGCGGTGGACCCCCGCCTGCTCGTGCGCGAGCAGGGGTTCGCGGGCTACATCACCGAGTTCAAGCGCAAGATACGCGCCGGTGACCTGGGTTCCATCCCGGTCATCGCGGGCCTCATCATCATCTGGGCGATCTTCGCCAGCATGAACTCGCGCTTCATGACCGCGGAGAACCTCAGCAACATCTCCGTCGCCATGGTCGGCACCGGCCTGATCGCGGTCGGCATCGTCTTCGTGCTGCTGCTCGGCGAGATCGACCTGTCGGTCGGCTCGGTCAGCGGTGTCTCGGGCGCGGTCGCCGCCGTGCTCGCCGTCACGCACGGCGCCCCCGAGTGGGTCGCGCTGATCGTCGCCATCCTCACCGGCACCGTGATCGGCACCATCCACGGCTTCTTCTTCGCGCGCATCGGCGCCCCGGCGTTCGCCGTCACCCTGGCAGGCCTGCTGTTCTGGCAGGGCTTCATGCTGCAGATCCTGGGTGACAACGGCACCATCAACCTGGACTCCGACGGCCTGATCGCCAAGCTGACCTCGTACTACTTCACGGACGTCGCCGCCGCCTACGGCCTCGCGGTCGTCGCCGTCGCCGCCTTCTTCCTCTCCGCCTTCCTGGACAGCCGCCGCCGCGAGGCGGCCGGCGTCCCGTCCAGGCCGCTGAGCGAGATCATCGTGCGCACGGTGGCCCTGGCCGTCGTGGCCTTCGCCGCGGCGATCATGTTCAACCAGTACAAGGGCCTGCCCCTGGCCCTGGTGATCTTCCTGGTGGTCCTGGTCGGCACCGACTTCGTGCTGCGCCGCACCACCTACGGCCGCAAGGTCTTCGCCCTCGGCGGCAGCGTCGAGGCGTCCCGCCGCGCGGGCATCAACGTCACCCTGGTCCGTACGTCGGTCTACGCGATCGCCGGTACGTTCGCGGCGACCGGCGGTCTCTTCATGGCCTCCAAGATCGCCGCCGCCAACCAGGGCGCCGGCACCGGTGACCTCCTGATGAACGCCATCGCGGCGGCCGTCATCGGCGGCACCAGCCTCTTCGGTGGCCGGGGCCGCACCTGGAACGCCCTCCTGGGCGTCATGGTGATCACGTCGATCCAGTACGGCTTGGCGCTCGAAGGAATCGCGACTCCGGTCCAGTACATGATCACCGGTGGCGTACTGCTCGCCACGGTCGTGATCGACTCGATCACCCGCAAGACCCAGAAGACGGCAGGCCGCGCCTGACCTGCCAGAACCCGGTACAGAGCTGCCCGGCACCGCAATGACGCGGTGCCGGGCAGCTCTCTGTGTCCCGCCGGGGTACCGCCGATCGCGTGATGCGGAACTCCCGGCCCGGACGTCACCTTCGGCGGCGGAACATTAGACTCAACAGGCCCGGCAACATCCGGTCAACGCTCGAACAGCTCTACTGCAAGGAGGCACGGGTGCCGCTGCTGACCCGCATCAGGGGACCGCGCGATCTGGACCGGCTCAGCCCGGAGGAGCTGAACCAGCTGGCCGGCGAGATCCGCGCCTTCCTCGTCGACGCAGTGTCCAAGACAGGCGGCCACCTCGGCCCCAACCTCGGCGTGGTCGAGCTCACGATCGCCATGCACCGCGTCTTCGAGTCGCCCCGCGACAAGGTGCTCTTCGACACCGGCCACCAGAGCTACGTGCACAAGCTGCTCACCGGCCGTCAGGACTTCGGCAAGCTGCGCACCAAGGGCGGCCTCTCCGGCTACCCCTCGCGCGCCGAGTCCGACCACGACGTGATCGAGAACTCGCACGCCTCGACGGTCCTCGGCTGGGCCGACGGTCTCGCCAAGGCCAACGAGGTGCGGGGCAAGGACGACCACGTCGTCGCCGTCATCGGCGACGGCGCCCTCACCGGCGGCATGGCCTGGGAGGCGCTGAACAACATCGCCGCCGCCAAGGACCGCCCCCTGGTGATCGTCGTCAACGACAACGAGCGTTCGTACGCCCCCACCATCGGCGGCCTCGCGAACCACCTGGCGACCCTGCGCACCACCGACGGCTACGAGCGCTTCCTGGCCCGCGGCAAGGACTTCCTGGAGCGCACCCCGGTCGTCGGCAAGCCCCTCTACGAGACACTGCACGGCGCGAAGAAGGGCCTGAAGGACTTCATCGCCCCGCAGGGCATGTTCGAGGACCTCGGCCTGAAGTACGTCGGCCCGATCGACGGCCACGACATCGAGGCCCTGGAGTCCGCCCTGGTGCGCGCCAAGCGCTTCGGCGGCCCGGTCATCGTGCACTGCATCACCGAGAAGGGCCGCGGCTACAAGCCCGCAGAGGAGGACGAGGCCGACCACTTCCACGGCATCGGCCCGATCCACCCCGACACCGGCCTGCCCATCGCGTCCGGCGGCATGGACTGGACGTCCGTGTTCGGCGAGGAGATGGTCAAGCTCGGTCACGAGCGCGAGGACATCGTCGCCATCACGGCCGCGATGCTCCAGCCGGTCGGCTTGCAGAAGTTCTCCAAGGCCTTCCCCGACCGGGTCTACGACGTGGGCATCGCCGAGCAGCACGCGGCCGTCTCCGCGGCGGGCCTGGCCAGCGGCGGCCTGCACCCCGTCTTCGCGGTGTACGCGACGTTCCTCAACCGCGCCTTCGACCAGCTCCTGATGGACGTGGCCCTGCACAAGTGCGGCGTCACCTTCGTCCTGGACCGCGCCGGAGTCACCGGCACGGACGGCGCCTCGCACAACGGCATGTGGGACATGTCGATCCTGCAGTGCGTGCCGACCCTGCGGATCGCCGCCCCGCGCGACGCCGACCAGGTCCGCCTCCAGCTGCGCGAGGCCGTCGAGGTGGACGACGCCCCGACCGTCGTGCGCTACTCGAAGGGCGCGGTCGGCCCGGCGGTCAAGGCCGTCGGCAAGGTCGGCGGCATGGACGTCCTGCGCAAGGCGGGCACCAGCCGGCCCGACGTCCTCCTGGTCTCCGTGGGCGCGCTCGCCCCGATGTGCCTGGAGATCGCGGACCTCCTGAACAAGCAGGGCATCACGACGACGGTCGTCGACCCCCGCTGGGTCAAGCCCGTCGACGAGGCGCTCGCCCCGCTCGCCGAGCAGCACCGCGTGGTCGTCACCGTCGAGGACAACTCCCGTGCGGGCGGCGTCGGTTCGGCGATCGCCCAGGCCCTGCGCGACGCGGGCGTCGACGTACCGCTGCGCGACTTCGGCATCCCGCCGCGCTTCCTGGACCACGCGTCGCGCAAGGAGATCATGGCCGAGATCGGTCTGACCGCCCCGGACATCTCCCGCCAGGTGACCGGCCTGGTCGCCAAGCTGGACGGCAGGTTCGAGCGCACGGCAGCCGTGGACTCGGTCGAGGCGGGGGAGCCCGCGCGCGACTGAGTCAACATGCACCGCCGATGGGCCGGTTTCAGCACCCTGTACGGGTGGTGGAACCGGCCCATTCGCGTGAATCGACACGCGCCGGGGCTTTCGGGGTACTCGCTCTCTCGATCATGTCGGGGACGACAAGCGTGGGAGGTACGCCCGTGAGCAGCAGTCTCTTCAGGACGAAGAGCGTCGAGCAGTCCATCAGGGACACCGAGGAGCCGGAACACGCGCTCAAGAAGTCGCTGTCCGCCCTCGACCTCACGGTCTTCGGCGTCGGTGTCATCATCGGCACCGGCATCTTCGTGCTGACCGGAAAGATCGCCAAGGAGACGGCGGGGCCCGCGGTCGCCCTCGCCTTCGTCGTGGCCGGACTCGTCTGCGGACTCGCGGCGCTCTGCTATGCCGAGTTCGCGTCGACGGTGCCGGTCGCCGGGTCCGCGTACACCTTCTCGTACGCCTCTCTCGGGGAGTTCCCGGCCTGGATCATCGGCTGGGACCTCATCCTCGAGCTGGCGCTCGGCTGTGCGGTGGTCGCCGTCGGCTGGTCGGGCTATCTGCGCTCGCTCCTGGACACCGCCGGGATGCATCTGCCGCAGTCGCTGAGCGGCACGCACGAAGGGAACTTCGGCTTCGACCTGCTCGCCTGTGTGCTGGTGCTCGTCCTGACCGGCATCCTGGTCGCGGGCATGAAGCTGTCGTCGCGGGTCACGAACGTCATCGTCGCCGTCAAGGTCACCGTGGTGCTCCTGGTCATCATCGTCGGCGCCTTCTTCATCACCGGCGCCAACTACGACCCGTTCATCCCGGCGTCCGAGCCCGCCGAGGGCGGCGGCGGCATCACGGCGCCGCTGGTCCAGCTGATCTTCGGCTTCACGCCCTCGCACTTCGGCGTGATGGGCGTCTTCACCGCGGCGGCCGTCGTCTTCTTCGCGTTCATCGGCTTCGACATCGTCGCGACCGCCGCCGAGGAGACCCACAACCCGCAGCGCGACGTGCCCCGCGGCATCCTCGGCTCGCTCTTCATCTGCACGATCCTGTACGTCGCCGTCTCCGTCGTCGTCACGGGCATGCAGAAATACAGCGAACTCTCCACGGACGCGCCACTCGCGGACGCGTTCAAAGCCGTCGGACACCCCTTCTGGGCGGGCCTGATCAGCTTCGGGGCGGCGGTCGGACTGACCTCGGTCTGCATGATCCTGCTGCTCGGCCAGACCCGCGTGTTCTTCGCGATGAGCCGTGACGGGCTGCTGCCCCTGACCTTCTCCAAGGTCCACCCCACGTTCGGCACCCCCTACCGCTCCACGCTGCTGCTCGGCGGGATCGTCGCGGTCGTCGCGGGCTTCACCTCCATCGACGAACTGGCCGAACTGGTCAACATCGGGACGCTGTTCGCCTTCGTCGTGGTCGCTCTCGGCGTCATCCTGCTGCGCAAGCAGCGCCCCGACCTGCCGCGTTCCTTCCGCACCCCGCTGGTGCCGTTCGTGCCGATCCTTTCGGTGCTCGCGTCGCTGTGGCTGATGCTCAACCTGCCGGCGGAGACCTGGCTGCGGTTCGGCGTCTGGATGGTGCTCGGCATCGTCATCTACTTCGTCTACGGGCGTTCGCACAGCCGTCTGCACCAGCGCGACCCGCAGGCCGACGACGCACGGTAGTCGTCCATCCTTCACCGAGCCTTCTCGTCCGGCCCTGTATGTCCCGATCCAAGGGGAAGTGCGGGGCCGGATACCGTGCACACATGCTCGCCGAGCCCTCCGCATCACTACGCTCCGTACGCACGCTCCCGGCGCCCCGAGCGCCGTACTGGCCGCGCCTGCTCCCCCTGCTCGCCGCGCTGGCCTGCCTCACCCGGATCCCCTCCTTCCGGTGGCCGCTGTGGAGTCCGGACGAGGGCTATCTCGCCGTCCAGGCAAGGATGCTGGCCGACGGGGGAGAGCTCTATGAAACGGTCGTCGACCGCAAGCCACCGCTCGTCCCCTGGCTGTACGAGGGGGCGTTCGCGCTCTTCGGGGACGCCACCCTGCTCCCGCTGAAGGTGCTCGCGGTGGCGGCCCAGCTCCTGACCGCCGTCCTCCTCGCCCTCATCGCCAGGCGCCGCTGGGGCGACCGCGCGGGCCGCACGGCGGGCGTGCTCCACCTCCTCGTCTCCGTCGGCCTGAACCCCGAGGACGCGCAGGCCGCCACCTTCGAGGTCTTCATGCTGCCGTGCACGGCCGCCGCCCTCTGGTGCGCGGACCGGCGCCGCTGGGGGGCGGCGGGTGCCGCGGTGGCCTGCGCGTTCCTCGCCAAGCAGACCGGGGGAGCGGCCCTGGTGCCGGTGGCGTGGCTGCTGTGGCGGACGGGCGGCGCCCGAAGGGACTTACTGCGCCTGGGAGTCGGGCTGTGCGGGCCGGTCATCGCGGCGGCCGCGGTGACGCATCCCGCGGGGTTCCTGTTCTGGACGGTGACGGGCTCGGGGGCGTACGCCTCCTTCACCGGCTCCGAACTCCACGTGCTCTTCCGGGGTCTGACGAACACGGCACTCCTCGCGGCGGCCTGCACCGGGTTCATCCCGCCCGTCGTACGGGTCCTGCGCATCGCCCGCACCGGATCGACGGAACTATGGCTCTGGCTCGCCTCATCGGCGGGCGCGGTCCTCGCCGGCTTCCACTTCTTCGGGCACTACTACCTCCAACTGACGCCGCCGCTCGCCCTGTTGGGCACCGCCGCGCTCCAGATCCTGCCCCGGGAGCGCACCCTGACGGCGGTGTCGGTCTCGGCCGGGGCGTGCGCGCTGTTCCTGGCCTGGGGGATGCTGGCGCCGCGCCCCGAGCTGGCGCACGCGGAGCGGATCGCGGGCGAGATCCGGGCCCGCACGTCACCCGGGGAGCGGGTCCTGGTGTGGGGCATACACCCCGAGACGTACTGGCTGGCCGACCGCGCCCCCGCGAGCCGCTATCTCACGGCGGGGCTCCTGACCAACTACAGCGGTGGCCGCGACGGCCCTCAGGTGGGCGAGAAGTACGCCGTGGAGGGCGCCTGGCAGGTCTTCCGCGGCGAACTGGCGGCCCATCCGCCCGCGCTCGTCGTGGACGACTCCCGGGGCAAGCCCTTCGCGCCGCAGCGGGTGCCCTCCCTGCGGCGGATCCTCGCTGCGGGGTACGAGCGCGTGGGGGTGGTGGACGGCGCGGTGATCTACTCGCGCCCCGACGCGGGCCGCTCCCCCTCGGCCGCGGGCTGACGCACCGCACGCGGGCCCAGGCACTCGGCACCCAGCTCGCCGACGCGGCGGCGCAGCTCCCGGTCGGCCGTGACGACGACGCAGGGGCGCGGTGCCGCATCGGCGACCAGCTCCACGATGCGGTCGTCGCCGCTGCCGGGCGCCGGGACCACACGTACCCCTTCGACGGACTCCACGCCGCGAGCCGCGCCCTCCACCACGAGGGTGACGTCGAGCGGCCCCGGACGGCCCGGGAGCCCCGCTTCGGCGTACGCGACGAGCCGGTCCCGCAGCCGCTCGGCGGCCCCGTGCCGGTCACGCCACCAGCCGTCGGGGACCGAGCCGACGACGTTCGCCGCGTCCACGACGAGAAGAGTTCTCATGGCGTCACCCTGGCACACCGGGGCCGCTCGCCCCGGCCGGGAGCCGATCGCGGCGAACGTAGACTGACAGGACCGGAGAAAACGAACACTCGTAGGAAGGCCCGCGCCGAGTCATGCCGCAGAGGTCCGCCCCCAGGCCCGAGCGGGACCCCTCCCGCCAGACGGCCGCCGCCGCCGACCACGCGGCGAGCGGCACCCTCGCGACCGGCCGCTGGCTGCTGCGCGGCAAGGACGGCAGGCTCACCGCGTACGCCCGCTCGGCGGACGGTCTGCTGCGCTGGACGGAGACCCGTCCCGGCGGCCCCGACTGGACGGGCCCCGACCTCTTCGAGGCGCCGCACCTGACCCATCTGACCCTGGCCCAAGGTGCCGACGGGTACGTCCACTTCATCGCCCTGCGCACCCTGCCCAAGGAGGGCGGCGGCACGGAGGTCGACGTCGTGCACGCCCTCCAGTACCAGTCGGGCCGCCCGCTCATGGACTGGCGCTCGCTCGGCAACCCGCACACGAAGATGGTCGAGCGTGCCCCGCACCTCGGCGCGCCGACCGCCGCGGTGGACGCCGCGGGCACGGTCCACGTCTTCGTGCGCGACGCGGTGAACAGCGTCCGGCTGCGGCGCGAGGGCAAGGGCGGCAAGTGGGAGGGGTGGAAGGACTTCAAGGTCCGCGAGGTCCTCGACGGCATCACGGCGGTCGCCACCTCCACGGGCCGGGTGGAGGTCTACGGCCCGGCGGAGAACAAGACGCTGCACTGGGCCCAGGAGAAGCAGGGCGGCGAGTTCCAGCGCGCCGGCGACATCCCGCTGCCCCCGGCCGCGGGCTCGGGCACGGCCCTGGAGACGGGCCCCGATCGCCTCACGTTCTACGCGGCCGACGCGCGCGGCAAGGGCGTCCTGGCCCACCGCGGTGACGACGAGGACATGCGGCCCCTCGGCGGGGTCCCGGACCAGGGCCCCACGGCAGCCGTACGCGCGACGATAGAGGGGCACGACTGCACGGTCCTCGCCCACCGGGGCCAGGACGGCCGCCCGGTCATAGCGGCCTACCCCACGGAGGACGAGAAGGCGGGCGTCTGGTGGTCCGAGACGGGTGAACCCTGTCTGGGCTCCCCGGCGTTGGCGCTCGACGCCCGGGGCCGTGTGGTCATGGCGACCATCGGCCTGGACGGCACGCTGCGGCTCGCACGCCAGAAGGCGGAGTCGGGGCTCGCGCTGGGCGCGTGGGCGCGGGTTCAGGGAGTCCTGCGAAACGGGTGACGCCCGGCCGGCCCCAGGGGCCGGCCGGGCATCACCCGTCTGCGGAGGTGCTGCGCGAGGGTGTTACGCGGGCACGCTGGCCACGCCCTGCGCCAGGAACGGCTTGCCGTTGACCCGCTCGCTGACACCGGCCCGGTCCAGGTACGGCGTGATGCCGCCCAGGTGGAAGGGCCAGCCCGCGCCGGTGATCAGGCACAGGTCGATGTCCTGCGCCTCGGCGACGACGCCCTCGTCGAGCATCAGGCCGATCTCCTGCGCCACGGCGTCGAGCACGCGGTCGCGGGTCTGCTCCTCGGTCAGGACGGTGTCGCCCTGCTTGAGGAGAGCGGCGACCTCGGGGTCGAGCTCCGGCTTGCCGGAGTCGTAGACGTAGAAGCCGCGCTTGCCGGCCTTGACGACCGCCGCGAGGTTCGGGGAGACGGTGAAGCGGTCGGGGAAGGCACGGTTGAGCGTCTCGGAGACGTGCAGACCGATGGCCGGACCGACCAGTTCGAGGAGCACCAGCGGCGACATCGGCAGACCGAGCGGCTCGACGGCCTTCTCGGCGACGGTGACCGGGGTGCCCTCGTCGATGACGTTCTGGATCTCGCCCATGAAGCGGGTGAGGATGCGGTTCACGACGAACGCCGGGGCGTCCTTCACGAGCACCGCGGTCTTCTTCAGCTTCTTGGCGACACCGAAGGCCGTGGCCAGCGAGGCGTCGTCCGTCTGCTCGCCGCGCACGATCTCCAGGAGCGGGAGGATCGCGACGGGGTTGAAGAAGTGGAAGCCGACGACCCGCTCGGGGTGCTTCAGCTTCGACGCCATCTCGGAGACCGAGAGCGAGGAGGTGTTGGTGGCGAAGATCGCGTGCGCCGGGGCGACCGCCTCGACCTCCGCGAACACCTGCTGCTTGACGCCGATCTCCTCGAAGACGGCCTCGATGACGAAGTCGGCGTCGGAGAAGCCCTCGGCCTTGTCCAGGACACCGGAGACCAGGCCCTTGAGGCGGTTCGCCTTGTCCTGGTTGACGCGGCCCTTGAGGAGGAGCTTGTCGATCTCCTCGTGGACGTAGCCGACGCCCTTGTCGACGCGCGCCTGGTCGATGTCGGTCAGCACGACCGGCACCTCCAGGCGGCGCAGGAAGAGCAGCGCGAGCTGCGAGGCCATCAGGCCCGCGCCGACGACGCCGACCTTCGTGACCGGGCGCGCCAGGTTCTTGTCCGGGGCACCCGCCGGGCGCTTGGCGCGCTTCTGGACGAGGTTGAACGCGTAGATGCCGCTGCGCAGTTCGCCGCCCATGATGAGGTCGGCGAGCGCCTTGTCCTCGGCGTCGAAGCCCTTCTGCAGGTCGCCGTCCTTGGCGGCCTCGATGATCTCCAGGGCGCGGTAGGCGGCCGGGGCCGCACCGTGCACCTTGGAGTCCGCGATGCCACGGCCGCGCGCCACGGCGGCGTCCCAGCCCTCGCCGCGGTCGATCTCGGGGCGCTCCACCGTGAGCGAACCGTTCAGGACGGAGGCCGTCCAGATCAGCGACTGCTCAAGGAAGTCCGCGCCCTCGAAGAGCGCGTCGGCGATGCCGAGCTCGAAGACCTGCTTGCCCTTGAGCTGGCGGTTCTGGTTCAGCGAGTTCTCGATGATGACCGAGACGGCCTTGTCGGCGCCGATCAGGTTCGGGAGCAGCGCGCAGCCGCCCCAGCCCGGTACGAGACCGAGGAAGACCTCGGGCAGCGAGAAGGCCGGCAGGGCCTTGGAGACGGTGCGGTACGAGCAGTGCAGACCGACCTCGACACCGCCGCCCATGGCAGCGCCGTTGTAGTACGCGAAGGTCGGCACGGCGAGGCCGGAGAGGCGCTTGAAGACCTCGTGGCCGCCCTTGCCGATGGCGAGCGCGTCCTCGTGCCGCTTGAGGATCTCGACGCCCTTGAGGTCGGCGCCGACGGCGAAGATGAACGGCTTGCCGGTGACACCGACGCCGACGATCGTGCCCTCGGCCGCCTCCTTCTCGACCTGGTCGATGGCGGTGTTCAGGTTCGCCAGGGAGCCGGGGCCGAAGGTGGTCGGCTTGGTGTGGTCGAAGCCGTTGTCGAGCGTGATGAGCGCGAAGCGCCCGGCGCCCGCGGGCAGGTCGAGGTGGCGTACGTGCGCCTGCGTGACGACCTCGTCCGGGAACAGCTCGGCCGCACCCTTCAGAAGCTCAGTGGTGGAGCTGCTCACTTGTCGCCTCCGGCGTCCTTGTGGTTCGGGTTCTCCCAGATGACCGTGGCGCCCATGCCGAAGCCGACGCACATCGTCGTCAGGCCGTAGCGGACGTCCGGCTGCTCCTCGAACTGCCGCGCCAGCTGCGTCATCAGACGCACGCCGGAGGAGGCGAGGGGGTGGCCGTACGCGATGGCGCCGCCGTACTGGTTCACGCGCGTGTCGTCGTCCGCGATGCCGTAGTGCTCCAGGAAGGCGAGCACCTGCACGGCGAAGGCCTCATTGATCTCGAAGAGACCGATGTCGGAGATGGACAGACCCGCCTGGGCGAGCGCCTTCTCGGTGGCCGGGATCGGGCCGTAGCCCATGACCTCGGGCTCAACACCCGCGAAGGAGTACGAGACGAGCCGCATCTTGACCGGCAGGTCGTGCTCGCGGGCGAAGTCCTCGGAGGCGATGATCGACGCCGTGGCGCCGTCGTTGAGGCCCGCGGCGTTGCCGGCGGTGACGCGGCCGTGCGTACGGAACGGTGTCTTCAGCCCGGCGAGGCTCTCCAGGGTGGTGCCCGGACGCATCGGCTCATCGGCGGTGGCGAGACCCCAACCGGTCTCGCCCGCTTCTTCGTTGGTCCGCCGTACGGAGACGGGCACCAGGTCCTGCTGGATCTTGCCGTTGGCGTACGCCTTGGCGGCCTTCTCCTGCGAGCGCACCGCGTACTCGTCGGCACGCTGCTTGGTGATGCTCGGGTAGCGGTCGTGCAGGTTCTCGGCGGTCATGCCCATGAAGAGGGCGGACTCGTCGACGAGCTTCTCGCTCACGAACCGGGGGTTCGGGTCGACGCCCTCGCCCATGGGGTGGCGGCCCATGTGCTCGACGCCACCGGCGATGACGGCGTCGTACGCACCGAACGCGATGGAGCCCGCGGTCGCCGTCACGGCGGTCAGCGCGCCCGCACACATGCGGTCGATGGAGTAGCCCGGCACGGACTGCGGGAGCCCCGCGAGGATCCCGGCGGTGCGGCCCAGCGTCAGACCCTGGTCGCCGATCTGCGTGGTCGCGGCGATGGCGACCTCGTCGATCTTGGCGGGGTCGAGGGCCGGGTTGCGGCGGAGCAGCTCCCGGATGGCCTTGACGATCAGGTCATCCGCACGGGTCTCGTGGTAGATGCCCTTCGGGCCCGCCTTGCCGAACGGGGTGCGGACGCCATCAACGAAGACGACGTCCCTGACGGTACGAGGCACGATGGCTCTCCTCCAGGGTGCGGGTGCGCCTGCCGGCGCGCTTCCGGGTTCCATGCTACTTGCCGGTAACTATGCTGCCCAGTCCCGGTTCGGGGAGGCGAAGGTCACATTGTCCGGCGGGGGCGCCTTTAGCGGGGGCGCCGGGGGGTGAGGCTGCTGCTGGGGACCTTGTACGGGTACGCCCCCGCGGCGCCGGGGCCACTCCCTACGCCGCAGATCAGCTCGCCCTGCCCCGCGGCTTCGCGCCGGATGCCACCCACTTTCTGCGGCCGGCGGGGGCGTGTCCTGTCCCGCCGCTTCGCGCCGGATGTCTCCCGCCCGCCCACCCGATCGCCCTGCGTGCTTCCGGGAGCTGTAGGTGCTCGATGCACTGCCGGGTAAACGGGTGGGCGGGAGGAGGAGATCCGCCGCGAAGCGGCGATCCAGGGAGGCCCCCACGGCGCCCAGGGAGGCTCCCCACGCGAACCACCCACCCGCCCCTCACCCCGGCACTGCGGGGTAATCGGGTGGGTGGGTGGGAGACATCCGCCGCGGAGCGGCGGGCCGGGCCGGGATGGCGGCGGCGTCAGGACGAGGCCGCGGCGGTCCAGCTCGGGTGGCCCCGGCGTCAGGCCGGGGTCGTGGTGAGGGCCTTCACCAAGGCGGGCGTCACCTGCGTGATCTGCCACTGCCGCGCCCCGTGCGAGGCCAACGCCGCGGCCACGGAATCCGCGTCCACCTGACCCGGCGGCTCCCAGCAGACCCTTCGTACCGTGTCCGGAGTGATCAGGTTCTCCTGGGGCATGTTCAGCTCCTCGGCGAGAGCCGAGACTCCGGCCCGCGCGGCGGAGAGCCGAGCGGCGGCGGCCGGGTCGCGGTCCGCCCAGGACCGGGGCGGCGGCGGCCCGGAGACGGTCTGTCCGGGCTGCGGGAGCTCCGCGTCGGGCAGGGCCTTCGCACGGTCCACCGCGGCCTGCCACTGCTCAAGCTGGCGCCGCCCCATGCGGTGCCCGAAGCCGGTGAGACCGGAGAGCGCGTGGACGTTCGGCGGAAGGCCGAGCGCCGCCTCCACGATCGCGCCGTCACTGAGCACCTTGCCGGGCGACACGTCCCGCCGCTGGGCCACCTTGTCGCGGGCGGTCCACAGCTCACGTACGACCGCCATCTGGCGACGGCGCCGCACCTTGTGCATCCCGGACGTACGCCGCCAGGGGTCCTTGCGCGGCGGCGCCGGCGGGGCGGAGGAGATCGCGTCGAACTCCTCGCGGGCCCACCCCAGCTTCCCCTGCCGGTCGAGCTCCTTCTCCAGCGCGTCCCGCAGGTCCACGAGCAGCTCGACGTCGAGCGCCGCGTACCGCAGCCAGGGGTCGGGCAGCGGCCGTGTCGACCAGTCGACCGCCGAGTGGCCCTTCTCCAGGACGAAGCCGAGCACGCCCTCGACCATCGCGCCGAGGCCGACCCGGGGGAAACCCGCGAGGCGCCCGGCGAGTTCCGTGTCGAAGATGCTGGTGGGGATCATGCCTATTTCGCGGAGGCACGGCAGATCCTGCGTCGCGGCGTGCAGCACCCACTCCGCGTCGGAGATCGCCTCACCGAGCTCCGACAGGTCGGGGCAGGCGACGGGATCGATCAGAGCGCTGCCCGCGCCTTCACGGCGGAGCTGCACGAGATAGGCACGCTGGCCGTACCGATAGCCGGACGCACGTTCGGCGTCCACGGCCACGGGGCCACTTCCTGCCGCGAACGCGGCGATCACCTCGGCGAGCGAGGTTGCGTCGGCGACCACCGGAGGAATTCCATCACGCGGCTCGAGCAAAGGGATCGGCGCCGTTTCGACGTCGTCCGGAGGGCCGCCTCCGGTGGTTCGCAGTGAACTGTCTGCTGCGGTCTCTTGGGCGTCGGTCACCTGTCAAGGGTATCTGTGTATGCACAGCGCCCGTCGACGGAACGTTCCGTCGACGGGCGCGCGAGGGGTGTAAATGAGTCAGTGGATGATTCCGGTGCGCAGGGCCACCGCCACCATCCCGGCGCGGTCGCCCGTGCCGAGCTTGCGTGCGATGCGGGCGAGGTGGCTCTTCACGGTCAGGGCGGAGAGCCCCATCGAGACACCGATGGCCTTGTTCGACTGACCTTCCGCGACGAGACGGAGAACCTCCACCTCACGGCCGGACAGTTCGCGGTAGCCACCGGGGTGGCTGGGTGCGCCCGGCGGGCGGCGGTGCATTCGGGCGGCGGCCGAGCCGATGGGCGCGGCGCCGGGACGGGTGGGGAGACCGACGTTGTTGCGGGTGCCGGTGACGACGTAGCCCTTGACGCCGCCCGCGAGGGCGTTGCGTACGGCGCCGATGTCATCGGCGGCGGAGAGGGCGAGGCCGTTCGGCCAGCCCGCCGCGCGGGTTTCTGAGAGGAGCGTCAGGCCGGAGCCGTCGGGGAGGTGGACGTCTGCGACGCAGATGTCACGGGGGTTGCCGATGCGGGGACGAGCCTCCGCGATCGACGAGGCCTCGATCACGTCGCGAACACCGAGGGCCCACAGGTGGCGGGTGACGGTGGAGCGGACGCGTGGGTCGGCCACGACGACCATGGCGGTCGGCTTGTTCGGGCGGTAGGCGACCAGGCTTGCGGGCTGCTCGAGGAGAACGGACACCAGGCCTCCTGGGGTGCGGACTGACCCGGCTCGGGGATGAAGCCGGGACGAACCGTGCTTTCAAGGTCACCAACCTCTTCGGCATCAAACCCGTCCGCCTTTAGAGAATGATCACGATTTGGTGAGTAACAATTCGGGCGATTCGGACACGCGATCGATCATCCGAAGATCAACCCGAATCGGAGTCGTTCAGAATCGCTCATCCGCGTGATCGTCAGCGCCCACCCGAGCCCCACCCGATGCCCCGCCCGCTACCCCCGTCCGGCTACCCCCTCGCGCCGTCCCCGTCCCTCACGGCGTCTGCGGCCCCCGCCGCTGCGGCAGCGACACCACGGAACCTTCGCCGCCGTGCCCCTGGCTCACCGGCGGCAGCCCCGCAACCTGGCAGAGCAGATCGCACCACGCGATGAGATGCGCCGCCGTGTCCGGCGTCCCGCCGGGCCCTTCGCGGGGCGTCCACGACGCCCGGATCTCGATCTGCGACGCGGGCGCCCGCTCGGCGAGCCCGCCGAAATAGTGCGAGCTCGCACGCGTGACCGTGCCGCTCGGCTCCCCGCAGGCCAGACCGCGCGCCTGCAGCGCGCCCGTCAGCCAGGACCAGCAGACCTCGGGCAGCAGCGGATCCGCCGCCATCTCCGGTTCGAGCTCCGCGCGGACGAGCGTGACGAGGCGGAAGGTGCCCTGCCACGCGTCGTGTCCCGCCGGATCGTGCAGCAGGACGAGACGTCCGTCCGCCAGGTCCTCGTCGCCTTCGACCACCGCCGCCTCCAGGGCGTACGCATGCGGTGCGAGGCGCTGTGGCGGCCGCGTCGGGTCGATCTCGATCTCGGGCCGAAGCCGTGCCCCGCGCAGCGCGTCGACCGCCGCCCGAAAGGCCAACGGAGCCGATTCCGCCACCTTCCCCTCCGTACTTTCCATCTCGCCAGCGCCGTCCGACCGTTGTCCTTGAGCCGCAGCCATGCGGGGAAGATTAAGGGGAACGGCGGCTTCGCGCAGGGAGAGACACCCGTGAGAGGGGCCCCGGTCAAGCCAGGGTGTCCCTCGGGACAGGCGGTGCGGGCGCCCGTGCGAGACTTTCAGGCGTGAGCGCCAACAACAGCCCCGCGGGCCACCAGAACGCAGCGACGTACGACTCCGCTTTCATGAAGGCCTGCAGGCGCGAGCCCGTGCCGCACACGCCGGTCTGGTTCATGCGGCAGGCGGGGCGCTCACTTCCCGAGTACCGCAAGGTGCGCGAGGGCACGGCCATGCTGGAGTCCTGCATGATGCCGGAGCTGGTCACGGAGATCACGCTGCAGCCGGTGCGCCGCCACAAGGTCGACGCCGCGATCTACTTCAGCGACATCGTGGTGCCCCTCAAGGCCATCGGCATCGACCTGGACATCAAGCCGGGCATCGGCCCGGTCGTCGCCAACCCCATCCGCTCGCGCGCCGACCTCGCCCAGCTGCGGGACCTGACGCCGGACGACGTCAGTTACGTGACGCAGGCGATCGGCATGCTGACGGCCGAGCTGGGGTCGACCCCGCTCATCGGATTCGCCGGGGCGCCTTTCACCCTCGCGAGTTACCTGGTCGAGGGCGGTCCGAGCCGTAATCACGAGCACACCAAGGCGCTCATGTACGGCGACCCGCAGCTCTGGGCGGATCTGCTCGACCGGCTCGCGGAGATCACCGGCGCCTTCCTCAAGGTGCAGATCGAGGCGGGCGCGAGCGCCGTGCAGCTCTTCGACTCGTGGGTGGGCGCGCTGGCTCCCGCCGACTACCGGCGCTCCGTGATGCCCGCGTCGCAGAAGGTCTTCGAGGCCGTGGCCCCGTACGGGGTGCCGCGCATCCACTTCGGTGTCGGCACGGGCGAACTGCTCGGTCTGATGGGCGAGGCGGGCGCCGACGTGATGGGCGTCGACTGGCGCGTCCCGATGGACGAGGCCGTCCGGCGCGTGGGCCCCGGCAAGGCGCTGCAGGGCAACCTCGACCCGGCGGTCCTCTTCTCCACGCGGGAGGCGGTCGAGACCAAGACGGACGAGGTCCTGGCCGCCGCGGCGGGGCTCGATGGGCACATCTTCAACCTCGGCCACGGCGTTCTGCCGACCACGGATCCCGACGCGCTGACGCGGCTCGTGGAGCATGTCCACACGCGGACCGCACGCTGACGAAGTCGTTTCGTAGTTGGCTGAAAATCTCGCCTGAATGTGACGGGTGAGGCGGCGGACTGGACCCGTCCTCGACCGGGACCGGTGAGTTTCCCGAGTCCTGGGGTCCTGGGACGGCGTCCGGTCCGGCCGCCGGAGCCACGACGACGCGGCGGAGCGGCGCGGACCTAACCCGCCGACCGCACCGCCGCGACCGCCTTGCGAGCCGCCACCAGGACCGGGTCCCACACCGGCGAGAACGGCGGCGCGTAGCCGAGGTCGAGCGCCGTCATCTGGTCCACCGTCATCCGGGCCGTCAGGGCCACGGCGGCGATGTCGACGCGCTTGCCCGCGCCCTCGCGGCCGACGATCTGGACGCCGAGGAGCCGTCCCGTGAGGCGCTCGGCGAGCATCTTCACCGTCATCACGGCCGCACCCGGGTAGTAGCCCGCGCGGCTCGTCGACTCGATGGTGACCGACACGAACCGCAGGCCGGCCGCCCGCGCCTCCTTCTCGCGCAGCCCCGTACGGGCGATCTCCAGGTCGCAGACCTTGCTGACGGCCGTGCCGACGACGCCGGGGAAGGTCGCGTAACTGCCGCCCACGTTCGAGCCGATGACCTGGCCGTGCTTGTTGGCGTGCGTGCCGAGCGCGATGTGGCGCTCGCGGCCCGAGACCAGGTCGAGCACCTCGACGCAGTCGCCGCCCGCCCAGATGTTCTCGTGGCCGCGCACCCGCATCGCGAGATCCGTGAGCAGTCCGCCGTACTCGCCGAGTGGCAGACCCGCCGCGCGGGCCAGCTCCGTCTCGGGGCGCACGCCGATGCCGAGCACCACCACGTCCGCCGGATACTCCGCGTCCTCGGTGGCCACCGCCCTGACCCGGCCGTCGTCACCGGTGAGGATCTTGGTGACCTCGGCGCCGTTCACCATCTCGATGCCCATGCCGGACATCGCGTCATGGACGAGGCGGCCCATGTCCGGGTCGAGCGTCGACATCGGCTCCGTGCCGCGGTTGACGACCGTGACCTCGTAGCGGCGCTGGATCAGGGCCTCGGCCATCTCGACGCCGATGTAGCCCGCGCCGATGACGACCGCCCTGCGGCCCTCCGTGCCCGCCAGCGTGTCCAGGAGCGCCTGGCCGTCGTCCAGGGTCTGCACGCCGTGCACGCCGGGGGCGTCGATGCCGGGAAGCGACGGGCGGACCGGCCGGGCGCCGGTGCCGATCACGAGCTTGTCGTACGACGTCCAGGCCTCCTCGCCGGATTCCAGGTCCCGGGTGCGGACCCGGCCGCCCTCGACGTCGATCTCCACGACCTCCGTACGCATCCGCAGGTCGATGTCGCGGGCCCGGTGCTCCTCGGGCGAACGCGCGATCAGCTCGTCCCGCGAGGGGACGTCGCCGCCGACCCAGTAAGGGATGCCGCAGGCCGAGTACGAGGTGAAGTGGCCGCGCTCGAACGCGACGATCTCCAGCTCGTCGGGGCCCTTGAGCCTGCGTGCCTGGGACGCGGCGGACATGCCCGCCGCGTCGCCCCCGATGACGACAAGTCGCTCTCTCGCGCTACTCATACGGACACGCTACGACGCGGATGCAGTTGACGGCCTCCTAGCCTTCGTCGCCTTCGCGCGCCGGTGCGGCCGGAGCCACGGGGGCCGCCGCCACGGCAGGCCGGCGCGGCAGCCTGGGCCGCACCAGGCGCTGCCACAGCAGGAACAGCAGCACGGCCACCGCCGCGAACGGCAGCATCGCGCCGAGCACGACCGCCAGCCACCGCAGCATCGTCACGAAGGCGCTCCAGCCGCCGGACAGCGCGTCCAGGAACGTGGGGTCGTCGTCGTCCGCCTTCTTCGCCGCCGTCTCGCTGAGCGAAAGCGTGATGGTGGACATGCTCGTACGGTCCTTGAGCGAGGACTGCTGGGCGAGCAGCGCCTCCAGCTCCGACTGACGGGTGCTCAACTCGCCTTCCAGGGTGACGACATCGCTCAGCTTGGTCGCCTTGTCCATCAGCTCCCGCACCCGCGCCACGCTCGCCCGCTGCGACTTGACGCGGCTCTCCACGTCGACGACCTGGTCGGTGACGTCCTGCGCCTTGGCCTTGCGCTCGATCAGCTTGCCCGTGCCCTCCAGGGACGTGAGCACCTCGTCGTAACGGTCCTGCGGGACGCGCAGCACGATGCGGGAGCGCTCGTGGCCGCGCCCGTCGCGGTCGGTGGTCTCGTCGCCGACGACACCGCCCGCGTCGGCGGCCACCGAGCGGGCCTCGTCGAGGGCCTTCGGCACGTCCTTGACGCGGACGGTCAGGGTGGCGGTGCGGATGATGTGCGTGCCGATGAGCTTGGGCGGCTCCTTCGGGCCGGACTTGTCCGCCGCGCCGCCCCCGGCCACCCCCTTGCCGTCGGAGTCGGCGGCGCCGCCCTCCTGGGCGGCGCTGCCCGCCGCCTTGTCGCTGTCGCTGCTGGCGCCGCCCGCGCTGCACCCGGTGAGTGCGAGGGCCGCGGCGAGCAGCAGGGCGAAGAGTGCCTGGACCGTGCGGTGCCTCGACGTGCTGGACGCGTGCATCTCGACGTACCCCCGAGGATCGTGGTGACTGATGCTCCTTTGACGCCGGGGAGGGGCGGAACGATGGTTGCCGACCGGTCCCGATGGGGTCACGGTCGGGACTCGCCCTGCTCGTAGAGTGGAGGCATGCGCGAAACGGACACACGTACGGGTCAGACGGGTCATGTCGTTGTCATCGGGGGCGGGATCGCCGGACTGGCCGCCGCCCACCGATTGCTCGCCACCGGCGCCCGCGTGACCGTCCTGGAAGCCTCCGACCGGCTCGGCGGCAAGCTGCTCCCCGGCGAGATCGAGGGCGTCCGCGTCGACCTCGGCGCCGAGTCGATGCTGGCCCGCCGCCCGGAGGCCGTCGCGCTCGCCCGCGAGGTGGGCCTCGCCGACCGGCTGCAGCCGCCCGCCACGGCGACCGCCGCGATCTGGACCCGCGGCGGCCTGCGCCCGATGCCCAAGGGGCACGTCATGGGCGTGCCCGGCGACGCGTCCGCCCTCTCCGGAGTTCTCTCCGACGAGGGCCTGCGCCGCATCGAGCGCGACCGCGACCTGCCGCCCACCGAGGTCGGGGACGACGTCGCGGTCGGTGAGTACGTGGCCGCGCGCCTCGGCCGCGAGGTCGTAGACCGCCTCGTGGAGCCGCTCCTCGGCGGCGTGTACGCGGGCGACGCGTACCGCATCTCGATGCGCTCGGCCGTCCCGCAGCTCTTCGAGGCAGCCCGCACGCACGACTCCCTCACGGAGGGCGTTCGCGCCATCCAGGCCCGCGCCGCGCGGAACCAGCAGACCGGACCCGTCTTCATGGGCATCGAGGGCGGCGTCGGCCAACTGCCGCTCGCCGTCGCGGAGTCGGTACGCGCGCGGGGTGGGGAGATTCTGCTGAACTCCAAGGCCCACGGCCTGCGCAAGGCCGAGGAAGGCTGGGAGGTGTACGTCGAGGACCGGTGCCTGGAGGCCGACGCCGTCGTCGTCGCCCTGCCCGCCTACGCCGCCGCCGCGCTGCTCGGCGTCGAGGCCCCCGCCGCCGCGGCCGAGCTCGCGGGCGTCGAGTACGCCTCCATGGCCCTGATGACCCTCGCGTACCGCCGCGGCGAGACCGACCTCCCCGAAGGCAGCGGTTTCCTCGTGCCGCCCGTCGACGGGCACACCATCAAGGCGTCCACCTTCGCCTCGCGCAAGTGGAGCTGGATCGCCGACGAAGACCCCGACCTGCTGGTCCTGCGTACGTCAGTGGGCCGGTACGGCGAGACGGAGATCCTGAAGCGCGACGACGACGAGCTCATCGAGCTCTCCCGGCGCGACCTGCGCGCGGCCACCGGCCTGGACGCCGCACCCGTCGCCACCCGCGTCACCCGCTGGCACGACGGCCTGCCGCAGTACCCCGTCGGCCACCACGCGCGCGTGGCCCGCGTCCGCGAGCACGTGAGCAAGCTGCCCGGCCTCGCCGTGTGCGGAGCCGCGTACGACGGCGTGGGCATCCCCGCCTGCATCGCGAGCGCCTACGCGGCCGTCGACCAGCTCGGCGGTGACCTGGCCGGTGTGCAGGAGCTCACCGCCAACCCGGTGCAGAGCCTGCACGGCGGCGGAGGAGAATAGGGCCATGAGTGACGACGCCCCCGCCAAGAGCCCGAACGCGGGCAAGAAGGCCAAGGACCTCAACGAGGTCATCCGCTACACGCTGTGGTCCGTCTTCAAGCTGCGCGACCTGCTGCCCGAGGACCGTGCCGGCTACGCCGAAGAGGTCCAGGACCTCTTCGACCAGCTCGGCGCCAAGGACATCACCGTCCGCGGCACGTACGACGTGTCGGGCCTGCGCGCCGACGCCGACGTCATGATCTGGTGGCACGCCGAGACCGCCGACGAGCTGCAGGAGGCCTACAACCTCTTCCGCCGCACGAAGCTCGGCCGCGCCCTGGAGCCGGTCTGGTCGAACATGGCGCTGCACCGCCCCGCCGAGTTCAACAAGTCGCACATCCCGGCCTTCCTGGCCGACGAGACGCCGCGCAACTACATCAGCGTCTACCCCTTCGTGCGCTCCTACGACTGGTACCTCCTGCCCGACGAGGACCGTCGCCGCATGCTCAAGGACCACGGCATGATGGCCCGCGGCTACCCCGACGTGCGCGCCAACACGGTCGCCTCCTTCTCGCTCGGCGACTACGAGTGGCTGCTCGCCTTCGAGGCGGACGAGCTGTACCGCATCGTCGACCTCATGCGGCACCTGCGCGCCTCCGAGGCCCGCATGCACGTCCGCGAAGAGGTGCCGTTCTACACCGGCCGCCGCAAGTCGGTGGCCGAGCTCGTGGCGGGGCTCGCGTAACCCTCTCCGTCGCACCCACGCACGCACCGGGCGGGCGCGGCAGCCGTAATTCGGTTGCCGCGCCCGCCCGGTGCGCGTTTTCATCGAGAGGCCGAACCCGAGAAGTCGAACCCGAGAACGAAAGACGGTGCGTGTATGCCCAGGGCCCCGCGGATCAGCTCGAAGTCAGCCCATTCCGCGACGCACTGGAGTCACTCCCATCATGTCCCGCAACACCTCTCGGCGGGCCCGCACTGAAGCGCGCGCCCAGTCCTTCCGCTGCCTGCAATGCGGTCTCGACGTCTCGATGACCGCCCCCGGCACCGACCACCGCAACCTCCCCCAAGCTCTTGAAGAGCAGGGGGGACCCCCACCCCCAACTGCCTGTGGAGCCGACACCTCGACGACACTCCGGGCGACCGGGACGCGGACTGCGGCGCCCGGATGGAACCCCTCGCCATCTCCGTACGAGGAGACGGCGAATGGGTCCTCGTCCATCGCTGTACTCACTGCGGCGTCCTGCACGCCAACCGCACGGCGGGCGACGACAACGCCCTGCCGCTGACCCGGCTCGCGGTGCGCCCGCTCGCCCAGCCGCCGTTCCCGCTGGAGCGGCTCGGCGCGCTGTGACGCCCTAGAGCTCCCTGGGGAGAGCCGCCGCCCGGGTGCCCGTCTGCGGCTGGGGCTCCTTGTGCGGTGCGCACGCCGCGCGCCGCACGGGGAGCCTGCCCTCCAGGAGGTAGGCCTCCAGGTGGCCGTTGACGCACTTGTTGGGTCCTGCCGCGATGCCGTGGGTGCCCGCGTCCCGCTCGGTCACCAGGACCGAACCGCCCAGCCTGCGGTTCAGCTCCTTGGCACCCGCGTACGGGGTCGCCGCGTCCCGCTCGGCGGCCAGGATCAGCGTCGGCGGAAGCTCGCCCTCCGCGGTGCGGACGTCCAGGGGCTGCTGCCGGGCCTCGGGCCAGTAGGCGCACGGCAGGTTCATCCAGGCGTTGTCCCAGGTCTCGAAGGGGGCGACGCGCGCGAGGCGTGAGTTGTCGCGGTTCCAGGTCCTGAAGTCCGTCGGCCAGGCCGCGTCATTGCACTCGACGGCGGTGTAGACGGCGTTGCCGTTCTCCTGCTCCTTGGCCGCCTTCGGCTCGGGCGCGGCCTGCTCGATCAGCGGCTTCGGGTTTCCCTTCACATACGCCGAGAGCGCCGAGGCGCGCGCCGGCCAGTAGTCGTCGTAGTACCCGGCCTGGAGGTACGCGGACTGCAGCTGGCCGGGGCCGACCTTGCCGCCCGCGGGCTTGGCCGCGAGCTTGTCGCGCACCTTTTCGTAGCTCCGGAGGACCGCTTCGGGCGTCTTGCCCAGGTGGTACGTCTTGTCGTGCTTGGCCACCCACGTGCGGAAGTCGCCCCAGCGGTGCTCGAAGGCCGCGGACTGGTCGAGGTTGTTGCCGTACCAGATCTGCGACGGATCGGGGTCGACCGCCGAGTCGAAGACCATGCGGCGCACGTGCGTGGGGAAGAGCGTCGCGTACACGGCGCCGAAGTAGGTGCCGTACGAGGCGCCCATGAAGGTCAGCTTCTTCTCGCCGAGTGCCGCCCGCAGCACATCCAGGTCGCGGGCGTTGTTCAGGCTCGTGTAGTGCCGCACGGCCTTCCCGGAGCGCTTGACGCAACCCTCCGCGTACGCCTTCGCCTGCTTGACGCGCTCCAGCTTGTACGCCGTGTCGGGGTGGGTCGGCGCCTGCGTCGGGGCCTTGACGAACTCCTTGGGGTCCTGGCAGGAGATCGGCGCCGAGCGGCCGACACCGCGCGGGGCGTAGCCGACGAGGTCGTACGCCGCCGCGAGGCGCTTCCATTCGGGGAGCATCCCGACCATCGGGAAGTACATGCCGGACCCGCCGGGACCGCCCGGGTTGAACACGAGGGCGCCCTGCCGCTTGACGGCCTTGCCCCGCCGCGGTTCGGCCCGCTCGGTGGCCTTGGTGCGGCTGACGGTCAGCCTGATCTGCCTGCCGTCCGGGTGGGCGTAGTCCAGCGGCACCGAGACCGTGCCGCACTTGATCGACGGGGGCAGGTGCTCCGCCGCGGGGCAGGCGCCGAAGCGGACACCGGCCGCCTGCGCGCGCTGAGCCGCGACCTGGGTGCCCTGTACCTCCGGGCGGGGGAAGATGTCGGCCGCCGACGCACTGCCCGTGGGAGCGGCGACGAGTGCGGTCAGGACCAAGGATCCGGCGGTTCCGTAGAGGGCGGCTGCTGCTCTCATCGCTCTCCATCCCTTCATTCGGCCGTGTGTTGCTCGAACAAAAGGGATGATTCGTTCGGTAAAAGGCGAAGTAAAGCACCGCCTCGCCGGATTCGGCTCAATGACCCCGATGCGCCGCATCCCGGTGTGCGAAGGCCGCACGCAGTTCCGGATCGGCGAGCGCGCGGGTGCCGCGTACGGCGACGGCGGTGAGGTCGGAGCCACCGCGCGCCGGGAGCGCGCTGAGCAGGAGCTGGCCCGCGGGCGAGGCCCAGCGCGGGTAGGGGTGGATCTCGAAGCGGGCGACGGCCAGGCAGCTCGCGTTCAGGACGAGGGGCAGCGCGAACCAGAGCGCCACGGGCACCTCTCCCTGCGGCTCCTGGGCGGGCATCAGCAGGGCGACGGCCCCCAGAGCGACCACCGCGGCCGCTGCCACCCGCACCTGCCGGACCGCTCCCGCGACCCCCGACCAGGTGCCGTCCGGCAGGGCAAGGCCCGCCGCCACGAGGCGGTCCGCGAGGGCCCGCATCGCGTCGGTGCCTGCCGCCGCCCGGCGCACCGGAGCTATCGGCGACTGCCCTTCGGGTCCTATGGCGCCGAGCACGGACCGCTCCATGTCGTCGCCGCCCACCGGGTCGACGACCGTCGCCCAGCCGGTGTGCGCGAGCAGCAGCCGCCGGGTGCGGGCCATCGACACCAGGGTGAGGTCGGTGACGCGTGCGGGGCCCCCGGAGAGGAACGCGGCTTCGTAGAGGGTCAGTTCATGGCGGAGCCCCGGGGCCGCGCCGCGCCGGGCGGTGCGGTACGCGGTGAGGCAGAGCCGGGCGCAGGACAGACCCGTCACGACCCAGGCCACGAGAAGGAGCGGAAGCCAGAACATGCCGGTGTTCTATGCGAGGGAGCGGGGGGCGCGCCACGGGTTATTCACCATGCGGACGCGGGATCGCGGGTACATAACGTTCCGCTTTGCTGCGGGCCTTCTTCTTTCCTTTGTCGCGCCCCTTGCCCTTCTTGTCCTCGGTGCTCTCCTTGGGCTCCTTGGGCTTGGGGCGCGATGCCGGCGGAGGCAGCGAGAACGTGGGGGAGGGGGAGACCGGGGTCGCCGGATCCGGGGACTCGGCCGGGCCCGGCGGGGCGGGGGAGCGGGTCACCGGGACGGGGGCCGCAGACGCCGCGGCGCGCGCCAGCTCGTCGAAGTCGACGAGGCCTGTGCCCTCCAGGACCTTGATGTGGTCGAGGACGGTCGTGTTCGCGTCGTCCGCGAGCGCGCGCACCAGCGAGTTGCGGGTGGTCGCGCGGACCTCGGCCACCACCGAGAAGACCTTGCCGTGGGCGGCCCGCAGGATGTTGGCGAACTTCTCGTCGTACGTGTCGCCCTGCGCGTCGCTCAGTTCGTCGAGCCAGCCCCGCTGCTGCGAGCTCGGCTGGTTGGGCAGCTCCAGGTTGAGCCGCGTCGCCACCTCGCGCACCCGTGCGTCCAGGAACGTATGGCCCTCCACGAGGTGCTCGCCCGCCGTCTGGACGGCCTTGGTGGTGCCGCGCGCCTCGGCCTGCTGCCCGGCCGGCAGCTCCCAGAGGCCCGCGAGCCGCACCTTGGTGATGAACTCCCGGTCGAGCGCGGAGAGCGGGCCGAAATCCGTCGACACGGTCTCCGCGTCGAGTCTGTCCACGCCGGTGCCCGACCTGTCCGCGTACGACCAGACAGGGAAGAGCAGCGCGGCCAGGGTCGCGACGAGTCCCGCGACGATGAGGCCGGTGCCGTTGATGGATCGCATGACGCCTCCTGTTGCGGCACCGCACGTTAGTGCGCCACGGGGAGGCGCCTGCGGCTTACCGCCCGGAGTACGTCAACTTCCGTACGGGTAAGGGGCATCCGATGCGGGGCGGGCGCCGATCGCACGGCAGGGGGCTAGGAACTGCTCCCTCCGCCACCCCCACAGCCGCCACCGCCGCCTCCTCCGCCGCAGGACGACGAGGAGCCGCCCCCGCCGCCACAGCCGCCGGAACTCCCGCAACCGGAGCCGCCGCACGACGAACCGCCGCCTCCGTCACCGCCCCCGCTGCCGCCTCCGCACCACGCGATGGTGCCGGATCCGGAGCTCGCGTACGACGCGGACGTCCGCGACGTACGCCCCGGCCGGACGCGGTGCGCGGCCCGCAACTGGGCCTGCAGGTCGGGGCCGAGGACGCCGACGAGGCCGTCCACCGCCACGCGGTGCGCCGCGGTGCCGGGCGCGTGCGCGCCCGCGGCGCGGTACTCCGCGAGAGCGTTCCGGCCCGTGGCGGTCACCCGGGTGCGGGTGGCACGGCTGGAGAGCTGACCGATCAGGGCGCCGAGCACCCAGGCCACGATCAGGGCGATGGTCGAGGCGCTCACGGGGTCCCATGAGGGGCCGTCGTCGTCCTCGACGGCGATGACGGCGATGAGGACGAACATTCCGGCGAAGATCATGGCGTTGTGCCGGATCTTCCGGCGCCGCAACCGGTCGAGGGCCTCGGGGCGCACCATCAGGCCGCGCCGGGCCAGGGCGTCGCCGATGTCCTGCACGGCGGCGCTGCGCATCACGCCGACGCGCAGCCAGTGCAGGGCGCCGCTCGGCGCCTCGGCCTGGGCCTGGAGCACCGCGGCCTCCACCGGGTTGCGGACCTCCGTCGACTGGATCGCGACGACCCCGGGGAACGCGACGACCAGGCGTCCGTCCTCGTGCAGGGCCGCGATCGCGGCGTCGGCGACCCTGCCGGGACCGCCGCCGAGGAAGGCGGCCTCCATGGGGTCGAACACGGCTCCGTGCCGGGCGTCGGGCTGCTGAGGCGCGGCCGGCCGGATGCGAGAGACGCCGATGAGGAGACCGGCCGACGAGGCGGCGATCAGTAAGGCGAGACAGACGGAGACGATCTGCATGGCCGCCGCCCTCCTAGCCCCGGCGCAGCGCGAACCGCGCCGCCCGGAGCCACCGCGTGACAGGGCGTGCGTCCAGCGGCGCGGGCCCGGACCGTTCGAGCCACCACCGGGTCAGCGCGCCGCGTGCCTCGGCGTCCTCGGGCTGCCCGGCGAGCAGCAGCCGCTCGGCGAAGTCCATTGCGTCACGCCGGTATCCGCCGGGCATCGGGCGTGCCTGCGCGTACGCGAAGAACTCCGGCCGGTAGCTCGCGCCCAGGATCTCCGGCAGCTCGGGCGCCACCTTCGCCACGACGTCCGCCCGCTTGCCGGTCAGCGCCCGGCTCTGCACGGCCAGCCGGGCCCGGTCGAACCCCTCGGGCGCGGGCGTCCCGGCCACCAGAGCGGACAGGAACGCGGTCTGCGCGAGGGCGAGACGCTGGCGGGCGGGGTCGGGGGTGACGGGGTCGGGGACGGGTTCTGTGGCCCCGGCGTCCGGTGCCGTGACGGTGGCGCTCTCGCCCGAGACGGGCGCCTTCGTCCGCACCCGCTCCCGTATCGCGGCAAGCTCCCGCTCCAGCTCCTCGGGGGCGGGGAAGTTCTCGTCCCGCTCCAGCAGGACACCCGGCGGGCTCACCCGTGCCGCCAGGTCCGACAGGATCGCGAGGACCGGCTCGGGGACGGGGTGGGCGTGGCTGTCGTGCCAGACGCCGTCCCGCTCGAAGCCGCCCGCGACATGGACGTACGCGATCGCCTCGACCGGCAGCTCGTCCAGGGCCTTCGCGGGGTCCTCGCCGCGGTTGACGTGGTTGGTGTGCAGGTTGGCGACATCGATGAGGAGCCGCACGCCCGTGCGCTCGACGAGCTCGTACAGGAACTGCCCCTCCGTCATCTCCTCGCCGGGCCAGGAGATCAGCGCCGCGATGTTCTCCACGGCGAGCGGCACCGGCAGCGCGTCCTGCGCGATGCGCACGTTCTCGCACAGCACGTCGAGCGCGTCACGGGTGCGCGGCACCGGGAGCAGATGGCCCGCCTCCAGCGGCTGCGAAGCCGTCAGCGGGCCCCCGGCCCGTACGAACGCGATGTGCTCGGTGACCAGCGGCGAGCCGAGCAACTGAGCGCGCTCGGCGAGCGCGGCCAGGCGCGTCTCGTCGGGACGGTCGGCGCCGCCGAGACCGAGCGAGACGCCGTGCGGCACCACCGTGACACCGCGCTCGCGCAGCCGCAGGAGGGAGTCGGGGAGGTGCCCGGGGCACAGGTTCTCCGCGACGGCCTCGACCCAGTCGATGCCGGGCATCCGTTCCACGGCGTCCGCGATCTCCGGACGCCATCCGATTCCGGTCCCCAGATGCTTCATGTTCCCCCTCCTCCGCCAAGACCCCGCGTCGTACCCCGTGTCTTGTGAACGTGTGCAGAGGTCATGGCCCCGGCGCCCGCCGCCGAACCCCTGAGGGGGGACGTTCAGAGCTACATTTGAGGTTCCGGCCGATTCGTGTTGACTTCTCCCGGTGACGCGGGAGAGGGCCGCGATGTGGTGGACACGTCGCCGGTCGGACCTGCCGCCGGGGGCACCGGAGGTACGCCGGAGGGTGGCGGCGGGCCGGTGGGGCTGGCCGTGGCGGTGGCGGCGCCGCCGTTCGCGATGTCGTCGAAGTCGACGCGTCCGGTCGCCTCCAGCATCGTGATGTGGTCGAGGACCGTCTGGTTGGAGTCGGTGGCCAGCTGCCGGATCAGCGAGTTGCGCGTGCTGTCCCGCACCTGCGCGATCGCGGCGAACACCTTGCCGTGCGAGGCACGCAGCAGGTTCGCGAACTTCTGCTCGTACGTCTCGCCGCTGGCCTCCGTCAACTCCTGGAGCCAGCCCTGCTGTTGGGCGGTCGGCTGGTTCGGCAGCTCCACTCCGAGCTGTGCCGCGACCGAACGGGCCCGCTTGTCGAGGTCCGTATGGCCGACGATGAGATGGTCACCGGCCTCCTTGATCGCCCGGGTCGGTGCCCGCTCGACCGCCTGTTGTCCCGCGGGTATCTCCCACAGGCCGGCGAGCCGCACCTTCACCAGCAGGTCGCGGTCGGCCGTCGAGAGCGGACCCCACTGGGTGGCCACGGACCCGGCGGCCAGATTGGCGGGCCCCGTGCCCGAACGGTCGGCGTAGGACCACATGGGGAACGCGAGCGCGCCCAGTGTGACCACGAGTGCCGCGATGATCAGAGCCGTGCCGTTGATGCGCCGCAATGTGCCGTGCCTCCCTGCCCGTCGACCTGCCCGTCAACCTGTCGTGGGGCAAGCTACTTCCTGGTACCGGGAGATACGGAAGAGGCGTGCGTGATGTTCAACGCTTCGACGGGCCGGTGTGAAATTCCGGCGCCGCCCCGGCGGACCGCCCCAGGAGGGCCAGCGTCTCCTCCAGCGGGGACGCGTCCTCCGATGTGGGCAGTACCGGCGCGAACGCGGCTCCGGGGCCTCGGCGTTCGGGGTCCTTCGGCACGCGGCGGGCGATGTCGAGTGCGGCCTCGACGACCGGCTGGGGGAGGTCGAGACCGACGCCGAGGGTCGTCGCCACGTCCCAGGAGTGCACCACGTAGTCCAGGAAGTGGAAGCCGACGGCGATGCGTCCCGTGAAGGTGGCGCCGATCTCGGGCAGGGTGAACCCCCTATCCATGACTGCGACTTCGGTGCCTTCTCCGGAGCCTTCCTCGGTGAACGCGGCCAGTACGTGACGCACTGATTCCTCGTAGACCTTGAGCGGGTCACGGCCGAGGTCCGGCGCGATCCAGTACGTACGGTCGGCGCCCGCGCCGCGCGCCGCCGCCGCGAATCCGTGGTGCTGCGCGGCCATGTGCGCCACCAGGTCGCGCAGCGTCCAGCCCGCGCAGGGGGAGGGGCGCTCCCAGTCGGTGTCGCGGGCCGCGCGCAGGATGCGGAGCGATTCCTGGACGGCGGTGCGGTCGAGTGCGATGAGGTCGGTCATGGATCCTCACGGTCCTTCCGGTGTGTGAACGGCCGGTTCCGGCCAAGGAGTTGAGGCAGATATCAGGGCGTGCGCGGCGGCCCATACGGCGACTTGGCCGCCGGGCCGGTCCACTGTCCAGGTCGTGGCGCGCATCGTGCCGCGGTCCTGGTGTGCGCGGACGGTCCGTATGTGGTCGGGGCGCCCGACGAACGCGTACAGCGACCGCTCGTCGGCCCAGACCGAGACGGACCCCGAGCGCTTGCGCCACGGGTCGACCCAGAGCCACATGCCGACGGCGCCCGGCGTCCTGGGCCAGCTCCGGCGCAGCCGCAGCCCCGCCAGAGCGATCGGGACGGTCTGGGTGTGCCGGTCGGCGGTGAACTCCGTGACGCTCACCAGGGCCGGTCCCGACGTGGGTGGTGCCTCGGGGCCCGCTTGCCACGGCGTACGCATGATCGATCGCAGGATCGGTGAAGGCATGCGACGAGCATAAATCTAAACGAACGGTCGTGCTACTTGTTTTGGGTGGTTGGTTGGAGACCCAACGGCTGGGCGGGCAGGGAAGCTTGCTCGGGAGGGGTCGCTCAAGGGGCTGAAGCTGCTCAGGGGAGTGGACGCACCTGCGACGGGTTCGTCGCCGCCGTGCGCAGTCGTGCCGTGATGGCGGTGCCCGCCCTGCGGTAGGCGTCCGGCTCGCCGTGCAGCACCGAGTGCGCGTTCGCCGTCTCCATCAGGGCGATGAGCTCGAAGGCGAGCTGCGGTACGTCGGTGTCCGGGTGCAGTTCGCCGGTCTCGCGGGCTTCCGCGACGCAGCGTTCCATCCGAGCGGTCCAGTCACGGTTGGCCCGGACCATCGCGTCGTGCACCGCGCCCTCCCGGGAGCCGAACTCGGCGATCACCCCGTAGAAGAAGCAGCCGCCGGGAAAGACCCGCTGTTCCGAGTAGGCGAGCCAGCGCGCGCAGAGCTGCCACAAGCGGTCGAGGCCGGGCGGGG
Organism: Streptomyces sp. NPDC032198; assembly: GCF_040636975.1. NCBI lineage: Bacteria > Bacillati > Actinomycetota > Actinomycetes > Kitasatosporales > Streptomycetaceae > Streptomyces > Streptomyces sp. NPDC032198. The sequence continues at coordinate 125,016 of NZ_JBEZVL010000018.1, forward strand.
TCTGTTCGGCCGGTTCCACCACCGTGTCCAGGTAGATGCGGCCCGCCGCGCGGACGGTCGCGAGCTGCAGCTCCTCCTTGGAGCCGAAGAGCGCGAAGACCCCGCTCTTGCTGAGCTTCAGCTCGGTGGCGATGCGACCGACGGAGAGCGCGTCCAGGCCCTCGACCGAGGCGATGTCGACGGTGCGGCGCAGCACGAGGCGCCGGGTCTGGTTACCGCGCTCGACGCGGCCGTCGAGCTTGGTGCCGGTCGCGCGCGCTGCCGCGCCCGCCGTCCTCGCGCCTGCCCCAGCGTCCTCGCTCACGCCGAGCTCGCTCGCCATGCCGGTCTCCTCAACGCCGTTCCTCCATGAGTCTTTGGAGGTACATCTTCTCTCGTGCCGCCGACTCGTGGGCGCGCACGTCAGGAGGGCGGGCTCCCGGGTGAGGGCGAGGGCGCGGACGCGGGCGCGTGAACCGTCCGGCGGACGGCGTCGCGGAGCCAGTGGTGGCCTCCGTCGGCCGCTTGGCGGGGGTGCCATGCCATGCCGAAGGCCAGCGGCGGCAGGGGCAGGGGGATGTCGAGGAGGCGCAGGCCGAGGAGGGTGGCGGGGTCGCTGAGGGGAGAGGGGGCGGCGCCGGGGAGAGCGGTGGGGATGAGGCATACGACGTCACTGCGGGCGGCGAGGGTCATCGCGGCCATGTGGCTGGGGAGGACGACGGCGACGCGCCGGGTGAGGTTCCGCTCGGCCAGGGCGGTGTCCAGGGGGCCGGTGAACCGGCCACGGCGGCTCACCACGACGTGTTCGGCTGCGGCCAGCCGTTCCGGGGTCAACTCCCCGTCGGTGAGGGGGTGTCCGGGCCGGACGGCCGCCGCCATCCGCAGGGTGACGAGTTCTTCGACCCGGGTCTCGGGGTCGACGTGGTCGATGGAACCGACCTCCAGGTCGATGCGGCCGTCACGGAGGGCGGGGCCGGCTTCCAGCTCCTCGGCCCGGAACCGCAGCGAAACCCCTGGCGCTTCTTGGTGGGCGAGCCGCAGCAGCCCGGGGGCCAGTGCCGCGCCGACCAGGTCGGCCGCCTGGAGGGTGAACGTGCCGCGCAGGGCGGCGGGGTCGACTCCCGCGCCGGGTGTGAGCAGGGCGCCGAGCCGGTGGACCACCGCGGCGGCCTCGTCGCGCAGGGCCTGGGCCCGGGGCGTGGGGACCATGGTCTGGCCGGCCCGGACCAGGAGGGGGTCCTGCAGGATGCGCCGGAGGCGACCGAGGGTGCGGCTCATGGCGGCGGGGGACGTGTGCAGGCGGGCGGCGGCACGGGTGACGCTCTGCTCGGCCAGCAGGGCGTCGAGCGCGACGGCGAGATTGGCGTCGATGGCAGGTGCCGACGGCTGTGAGCCGATTGAGGCCCCTGAGGCCCCTGAGGTCCCTGGGGCCCCTGAGGGTGATGAGGGTGATGAGGGTGATGACACCCCTGAGGCCCGCGGGGCCCCTGAACTATGTGAAGCCTCTGAAGACGCTGGACTGCTGCTCATCGGCATAATTCCATTTCAGGCAATGATTCCTTGCTGAGGTTCCCATTGTGGCAACACCTGGGTCCTCCGCAGGATGAGGGACGTACCCATTCGGCACGACCCGCGAGGTTTCCATGATCGTCATTACTGCTCCCACCGGGAACATCGGCCGCCAACTGCTGCCCCTGCTCCTGGAGTCCGCCCCTGCCCGCGGCGAGGAACTGCGCGTGATCGTGCGCGATCCCGCCCGCCTTCCCGACGCGGTGCGGGAACGCGTCGAGGTGATCACCGGCTCGCACGGCGACCCCGAGGTCGTCGAGCGGGCCTTCGAGGGCGCGGACGCCGTGTTCTGGCTCGTCCCCCCGGACTCCTCACTCTCCCCGGAAGAGGCCTACAGCGGCTTCACCCGTCCCGCCTTGAAGGCCCTCGTGGCGCACGGTGTCGGCCACGTCGTCGGCGTCTCCGCGCTCGGCCGCGGCACTCCGGTCGCCGACCGCGCGGGGCTCGTCACCGCCTCGCTCGCCATGGACGACCTCATCGCCGACGCCGGTGTCGCCTACCGGGCCCTGGCGAACCCGTCCTTCTTCGACAACCTCCTTGAGGAGGCCGAATCGATCCGCGAGAAGGGCGTCTTCGTCGACGTGGTCGACGCCGACCGCAGGGCCCCTCTCGTCGCCGTCGCCGACATCGCGGCCGTAGCGGCCGGTCTGCTCCTCGACCGCGGGTGGACCGGACGGGACGAGGTCCCGGTCCTCGGCCCGCAGGACCTGTCGCCCAACGACCTGGCCCGCATCATGACCGAGCAGTTCGGCCGCCCCGTCCGCTACGAATGCCAGCCGCTCGACGAGCTGTACTCCACCCTCGTCGGCTACGGCCTCGACGAGGCGTTCGTCCAGGGCATCGTCGACATGAAGCGGGCCAAGAACGAGGGCCTCGACGCCGGTGTAGCCCGCACTCCGGCCACTGCCACGCCCACCACCTTCGAAGAGTGGTGCGCCCGGACGCTGAAGCCCGCCGTCCTGGCCTGAAGGCGCGCCACCCGCACCCACACCTGAACCTGAATCTGCACCATCTGACGCCCCGGAGGCGCCCGTCATGCCCGCCGAGAACATCACCGAGAACACCACCGAGAACACCACCGAGAGCCCTGCGGAAAATGCCGCGCCGCCGGTCACCGCGTTCATGCTCATCAAGACCATGCCCGAGTGGCTCGCCATGACTCCGCAGGAGCGGGTGGACGCTTTCACCAGCCAGGTCATCCCCGCGATCAAGGCCAAGACGACCGGCGTCCGGTCACGCTTCTACGACACGGAGTTCTACTCCACCCGCGTCACCGACGTATGGGTCTGGGAGGCCGACGACCACGAGGCCTACCAGCTCCTCATCGACGCGCTGCGCGAAACCCCGTTCTGGGACCGCTACTTCGAGATCGTCGATCTCCTCGTCGGCACCGAGAACGGTTACGCCCGTACCTACGGCCTCGCCCCCGTGGCCAGCGTCTCCACCTGACACCACCACCTGACACAACCACCCGACACAAGCACCTGATACGCCGCCCCCGGCGACAACCGTCAGCGCAGTGCAGGGTGGTCGGCGACCACGGTGCAGGAGCCGGGGGCGATCTCCGTGAAGCCCGCGTCCCGCACCACCGGCAGGCCACTGGCCACGAGATCGCGCCAGTGCGCGGCGTCCGGGGTGCGGACGGAGAGCGGGAAACCGGCGTCCCGCCAGGCCGTGCGCTCCTCGTCGGACAGCTCCCACCAGGCCAGTTGGGCGCCGTGCCCCGCCTGCGCCATCGCCTTGCCCGCCGACATGTCGACATCGGGGCTCATCCACAGGACCGGCGCCGTCGCGTCGGCCGGCGGCACCTCCTCCGGGTCGTCCAGGTCCGTGCCCGAGACCTGGAGGCGGGCCAGATCCTTGGGCCAGCCGTCAAGCGGCACCGGCGGAAAGACGCGGACCTGCGCGGACTTGCCCGTGACCGTGATGCCCGGGAGCGCCTCCGCCCGCCGCCACTCGGCGCCGCGGGCCCGCCGCACCACCTTGCGGATCCTGGCGTCCTGCCAGTCCCGCATGGCCTGCGCCCACTCGCCGTCGCCGAGGGACCGCTCGTCGGCGAGCATGACGAGGACCGCGCGGGCCGCGGTCTCCAGGGCGTCCGTACGGTGCGGGGGCTCGGCGCGTTCGATGCGCGCCACCAGCGGCAGTACGTACTGAGGTGCCTCGTCGCGTGTCGTCTGCTCCACGCGGAAGGGGCTGTCCTGGGGGTCTGGGGTGTCCTGCGGCTGGGGGTTCCCGGCGGTCTGGTCGCTGCTCACGCGTCCAGTCTGCCAGGCGGAAGATCAGGCCGGTCAGGGGCTTTGCCTGTGACGGCCGGGCCCGTGCGCCAGGATGGCCGCATGAACAGTGATCTCGCGGGGGCCGCGCTGCGGCTCGACGGGGTGGGGCGCCGCTACGCCATGAGCGGGCCGTGGGTGCTGAGAGGTGTCGGCTTCGGCGTCGGCGCGGGCACGCTGGTGCGGATCGAGGGCGCGAACGGCACCGGCAAGTCGACGCTGCTGCGGCTGCTGGCCGGGATCGACGCCCCGAACGAGGGCCGTGTCGTCGGCCGGCCGCGCACGGCATACGTCCCCGAACGCTTCCCCGCGGCGCTGCCGTTCACGGCCGCCGGGTATCTCACGCACCTGGGCCGCGTCCACGGCCTGGGGAAGGCAGCCTCCGCGCGGGGCGCGGAGGAGTGGCTGGAGCGCTTCGGGGCCGGGAGTTACGCGCGTATGCCCCTGTCGGAGCTGTCCAAGGGCAGCAGCCAGAAGGTAGCCGTGGCCCAGGCTTTCCTCGCGGCCCCCGAGCTGCTCGTCCTCGACGAGGCGTGGACGGGCCTGGATGCCGCGGCCCGCGACGAACTCGACCGGGCGGTCGCCGAGCGGGTCGTGGAGGGCGGCACCGTGGTCTTCGTGGACCACGACCCCCGGCGGCTCTCGGGGTCGGTCGACGTGACGTACGCGGTGGTCGGCTCGGCGGTCAACGCCCTTAAGCCGGAAGCCACTTCGCGAGAATCCGCCACCCCGGAAGGCCCCACGGTCGTGATCGAAGCACAGGGCCCACCGGGCACCGCACCCCCCTCGATACCGGGCACCGTCACCGCCCACTCCCCGGAAGGGACCCTCCGGCTGACGGTCCCATCGACGCACTCGGACCTCGCACTACGCACGCTCCTGACGACACGCCCACCGTGGCACGTGGTGTCGGTGTCCATGGCGGGGCCGGGGACAGGGACGGGGGCGGTTCCGACGGCTGCCGAGGAGTCGGTGCCGGGCCTGGCGTCGGCATCGGGGCTGGGTGGGGCGCCGGTCGGGGGCTCGGTCCCGGGCCTGGCGTCGGCTTCCGGCCGGGGGCAGACGTCCGTCACGGATTCCGTGCCGGGGGCGGTGGTCGCTTCGAGGGCGGAGCCTGGCCGTGCGTCCGTCGCGGACCCCGCCCCTGACCTCTTGCCGGAGCAGGCGATCGACGCGGGCTCCGCCGGGCCCTCGGGCCGGCCCGTGGTGGGCGAGGTGCGTGAGCGGTGAATGCTCTGCTCGGTTATCAGTCCGCCCTCCTCGTGCGCTCCCAGCGGTGGCTCGCCCCCGTGATCCTGTACGCCGCGTTCCTCGCCGTCGGCGTACAGAGCGGGCAGCCGGTGCTCGACTCCCTCGCGTACGCGGCCGCCGCGCTGCTTCCCGTCGCCGCCTGGCTGGTACGGATCTGCGTCACCAACGAGCCTCCCGCGGCCCGGAGTTGCACGGCCGCGGCGGTAGGCCCCTGGCGCGCCCAGCTGGCCTGCCTGCTCTCCGCGTTCCTCGCCTCGGCCGTGCTCGGCGCCGTGGCCACTCTCGTCGTGGCCGTCATCAGTGACCCGGCGAGCACCGACCACCGGACTGCCGTGAACCGCCTCGGGGCGAGTGCCGCGGGGCTGCTCGCGATGCTGGTGAGCGTGCTCGTGGGCACTGCCATCGGCGCCGTCACGAGTTGGCCGCTGATGCGCTCGCCGGGCCGGGCGGTCTCCGTGATGCTGCTCGCCTCGCTGCTCTCCCTGGTGACCACGGGCTCCCCCGCGAAGGCCGTCATGACCGGGCTCGTCTCGGGGTCGCGGGACGGTGTGGTGCCGGTGCCGTTGCTGCCGGTCGTGGGGGCGGCGGTCCTCGCGGTGGCGGCGGTGGGCGCGGCCTGCGGGCTGGCTTCGCGCAGGGGTTGAGTACCCGCCCCGGGGCGGGCGTCAGGGTTCTGTGCTCAGCCCGAGCAGGCCGTGCGCTGCGCCTCGTGCCACTCGCACACGGGGCACAGCGTCACCCCCTTGTGCGTCTCCGGATACTCGGTGGGCTCGCGGCACAGCACGCACTCGGCGAACGGGCCCTCCACGGCGGGCTCGGCGGTGCTGTCGGCGCTGTTGGTGTCGTCCACGCGCGCCAGACTATCCGCGCGTACCCGCCGCCCTGATCTGCTCCGACACCCTTCCGAACCGGAAGCCGCGCTCACGCAGCTTCGGGACGATCGTCCGCAGGGCGCGCTCCGTCGTGGGAGCCGCGCTGCGCGTGCAGTGCATCACCACGACCGAGCCGGGACGCACCCCGTCAAGCACTTGCCGGGCCACCGCGTCGGCGTCCGTCGCGAAGGCGTCGCCGCTCACCACGTCCCACTGCACGGCCGTGACGCCGCCCGGAGCCAGCGCGCGCAGCGCCCGCTTGTCGTAACAGCCCCCGGGGAAACGGAAGTACGGCACCTGGTGCTCGACGCCCGCCTTGCGGAAAGCGGCGAAGGCGCGCTCCATGTCGGCGCGCATCCGGGAGGCGGGCACGGTCGGCAGGCCGTAGCAGCGGCCGGTGAAGGCGTAGTGGCTGTACGAGTGGTTGGCGACCTCGAACAGAGGATCCCGGCCGATGTCCTTGGCCTGCGCCGGGTACTCCTCGGCCCACCGCCCCGTCATGAAGAACGTCGCGGGCACCTTCAGCCGGCGCAGCGTCGACACCAGCGCCGGATTGTCGAACCGCTCACCCGAGGCGGCGCGCGGCCCCTGGTCGGCGGTCATGTCGGCGTCGAAGGTGAGGGCGACAGTGGGGGCGGCGGACGCCGGAGTGCGGGGGGCGTTCTTGAAGACGGGGGTGAGACCGGCGGGGCCGGGTGCGAGCGTCGCGGGGCGGGGCGAGGCACTCGCCGTGGAGCGCGGGTGCGGTGCGTTCTGGTCGCGGCTGCCCGGCTCGGACCCCGTGCCGCAGGCGGCGAGCGCGGTGAGGGTGAGGGCGGACAGGGCGCAGGCGGCGGTCAGCCTCCGCGCGGTGCGTGTTCGCGTGCCTGTGCGTGTGCGTCTACGTGTCAGGGTGATCATCCGGCGAACGTATCGCCATAAAAAGGATGAAATGCTGAAGTGCGGGCCGTGCTGCCCCGTACTGCCCCGGACGGCCGAACCACCGACCCCGGTGCGCCCCGCTCGGCGCTGTGGAAGGGCCCGTCCGCGACGGCCGCACCCTCGGGGTCGACCTCGATACGGGGATGCAGCGCGGCGAGTTCCGCCGTGTGCCTGCGGCTGGTGGCGGCCCGGCGGCCGTCGAGGAGCCCCGGGGTGGCGAGCGTGAACGGAGGTGAGGCTCTGCGCGGCCCCCGGCCTGCGGACGACGGGTGGCCCGGCGCCCGCGCTGCGCATCGGCGCGCCGCACGGCCTTGACGGCCTCGCGGACGCGGACGTCGTACCAGTGCCTGTCGCCGGGCCCACCGGATCTCCCATGCTCCCGGCCGGGGGTGAGGCTGGTCTCCCGGCCGGTCATGAAACGGACGTCAGCGCGAGCCCAACACCCGTACGGACGGGGTCAATTCACCAGACGGAACGAGCGCGCCCTTCCAGTCCTTCATCATTCTTAACCCCCGCAATCGTGGTCGGTCGGAGTGCCTCAGTGGCAGAGAATCACTAATGCTCACCAATGAGCATTAAGCTGCGCTCACGTTAGCGAGAGGCGGGCCCCTCGCGCAACGCGAGACCCACAGGGCCCGCCGGGCTCACCGGGTTCACTGGGTTCACCGAGGCGGAAGGGGGCGGAGGCCTGGTGCGAAGTACATTGGCGCCGATGACAGAGCGACCACCACACGGCTCGGCCCGTCCCGGCGGGCGGACGGCCCGCACCCGCACCGCCGTCCTCGCGGCTGCCCTGGACGAGCTCGACGCGGCCGGGTTCAACGCGCTCACGCTGGACAAGCTCGCCGCACGCTCGGGCGTCCACGTCTCGACGATCCGCCGCCGCTGGCGCACCGTCGAGGGTGTCGTCGTCGACCTGCTGGCCCAGCACAGCTCGACGATCCCGACCCCGGACTCCGGCGACTTCCGGCAGGACCTGCACGAACTGGCCCAGGCCATCGCCGACTTCCAGGCCGCGCCGCGCAACTACAACCTCATCGAAGGCATCGTGGCGGCCGCCGCACACGACTCGGGCATCGCCGACATCGTCCGCGGCGCCTTCACGGCACGCACCGAGCACGTCACCCAGCTCGTGAGCCGCGCCGTCGACCGCGGTGAACTCCCCCCGGAAACCAGCGCCACCGAAGTCATCGCGGCCCTGAGCGCGCCCTTCTACTACCGCCTCCTCATCCTCCGCGCCCCCGTGGATGAACGACTCGTCCACACCAGCGCCGAAGCCGCCTACTACGCGGCACACGCGGGGGTCTTCGGCCGATAGGACCCGGCGAGCGCACATACCCGTACACCAGCCCCCCCGGAGTCACACGCCGGTCGCCCCGGCCGCCGCCGTCCGGGACACCTCTTCGGTGAACCGCTGCCGCAGCAGTTCGTACGCGTCATGGCGGCGCGGGAGCCGTCCCGGCGGGCGTGTCACTGAACGTGGCGCCGTGACCCGCTGGCCCAGCCGGAACTGCTCCCGCGTCAGGTCCAGTTCGACCCCGCTCGCCAGGCGGTTCCACCAGTGGAAGCCCTGCTGCTCGCCCCCGGCCGACCACACCTCCCCGACCAGCAACTCGCCGCCGAGCATGTCGTGCACGACGAGCGTGGTGATGTCGCAGTGGCCCCAGGCCGGGTTGTCGGTGGTCCACGGGGTGCGGGCCGCGTCGTCGGGGGAGCAGGTGTCGGCGGACCACGCGAGGCGCAGCGCGGCATCGATGCCGGTCAGGGTCAGCGGATGCGCACCAGCCGGGAGCAGCGGATTCATGACCGTCAGAATGGCACCCGCCACTGACAATGCCGCTGACGACGCCTCCGGCACAGGCTTCACGCACGCACTACTTCGCCGAGGTCTCCGAGCCGAAGACCCAGAAGAACCGCGTCCACCTCTGTCTCCAGCCCGAGAGCACCCGCGACGCGGAGGTGGAACGGCTCCTGGCGGTGGGCGCGACCGTGGCGGCGGACCGCCGGAACGCTGACGGCACCGGCTGGGTGGTCTTCCTCGACCCCGAGGGCAACGAGTTCTGCGTGCTGCGCGGCGCGGCCGAACGCGCGGCGGCCGAAGCGGTCAGCTGTGACCGGGTCGCTCACTGATCACAGCGGGGAGCGGCGGGCGCGTACACGCCCCGGCAGCAGCATTTTGAAGCGAACGATTCAAAATGTGCTAGCGTCCTGATCGTCGATTTTGGAGCGGGCGCTCCAAAAACTCAGTCGCGATCAGGAGGAGCGTCAATGCCGCCTGCGGTGTACATAGTTGGGCTCGGCATCTTCACTCAGGGGACCTCGGAGTTCATGCTGTCCGGCCTGCTGCCGGGCATGGCCGCCGACCTGGGGGTGTCGATCCCCGACGCGGGGCTGCTGATCTCGGCCTTCGCGATCGGCATGGTCGTCGGCGCGCCGCTGCTCGCGGTGGCCACCCTGAGCTGGCCCCGGCGGACCGCCCTCGTCTCCCTCCAGGCGGCCTTCGTCGTCGCCCACGTGATCGGCGCGCTCGCGCCCGGCTACGGCGTCCTCTTCGTCACGCGCGTGGTCAGCGCCCTCGCGTACGCGGGGTACTGGGGCGTGGCCGTGGCCACCGCGGTCGCCCTCGTGCCGCCCGCGGCCAAGGCGAAGGCGGTCGCCGTGGTGGCGGGCGGTCTCACGCTGGCCACGGTCGTCGGCGTGCCCGCAGGCACCCTGCTCAGCCAGTACTCCAGCTGGCGCGCCGCGTTCTGGGCGGTGGCCGCGGCCACCCTGGTGAGCCTCGTGTGCACGCTGCTCGTCGTCCCCGGTGGCCGGTCCGAAGCCGGGCGTACGTCGGTGAAGGCGGAGCTGCGCGGCATGGCGCGGCCCCAGCTCTGGCTCTCGTACGCCATCACGGCCTTCGCCTTCGGCGCGGTCATCGTCACCTTCAGCTATCTCGCACCGCTCCTGACCGACGTGAGCGGAGTGTCCGAGGGGTGGGTGCCCGCGGTCCTCGCCCTGTTCGGCGCCGGCGGGATGCTGGGCCTGGTGATCGGCGGACGCACGGCCCAGGCGCATCCCCTGCGGACCCTGGGCGTGGGCCTCGGGGCGCTCGCCCTCTTCTCCGGGCTGCTCGCCCTCATGGCCGGTTCGACGGTCTTCGTGATCGCGCTGGTGTTCCTCCTGGGGCTGGTCGGGTACGTCACCAACCCCGCCCTGCAGTCACGGGTGTTCACCCTCGCCCCGGCCGCCCCGACGCTGGTCGGCGCCACCAACACGGCCGCGTTCAACGTCGGCAACACCCTGGCCCCGCTCCTCGGCGGCCTGACCATCGACGCCGGACTGGGCTACGCCTCCGTGGCCTGGGTCGGCGCCGCGCTCGCCGCCGCCGGAGCGCTGACCGTGCTCTGGGCGGGCCGGCTCCAGCGGGCGGACCGGGACCTGGCGTCCGAGCTCCGCGACCCCCGCGACCCGCACGGCCCCGACGACCCCCGCGAACCTCAGGAACGTACGCACGCGACCGCATGACCGGACCGTGCGTGCCGACCGCCCGCCATGCTGTCGCGACATTTTGTACGTGTATTCCAAAACCCGTACTGTAGGGCCATGGCCAGGCCACGAGAGTTCGACGAGGACCGCGTCATCACCGCGGCCATGGACACGTTCTGGCGGCACGGCTACGAGGGCACGTCGACGCGCGCGCTGTGTGACAGCACCGGCCTCGGGCCCTCCAGCCTCTACAACACCTTCGGCGGCAAGCGTCAGCTCTATCTGCGCGCACTGCAGCGGTACTACGAGACCAGCACCGCCGAGCAGGTCGAGCTCCTGCGGGGCGAGGGCACGGCGAAGGACCGGCTGCGGGCCATGATGGTCCACGCCGTGGACGCCGATCTCGACGAGGCGGACGGGCGCGGCTGCTTCGCGATCAACGCGGCCGTCGAGATCGCCGGGCTCGACCCAGCGGTCAAGGACGCCGTACGGCGCAACTTCGACCGGGTCGAGGAGGAGCTGCGCACGGTCGTGACGACCGGCAAGCGCGCGGGCGAGCTCCGGTCGACGGCCGACGCGCGGACCGTCGCCCGCCGGGTGCAGAGCACGTACTACGGCCTGCGCGTCCTCGCCCGCGTCCAGGACGACCGGCAGACGCTGCTCGACACGGTGGAGAGCACGCTCGCCGATCTGTGATCACCGGGCCGTGACATGCGCCCGGCGCCGCTCGAGCCCTCCGGGCATGGCGGGACGCACAAAATCGCCGCGCTCCCGCCGCGGGTTCTTTGTTCACGTGACGTATCCCCAGAAGTAGTCACGGCTGATTGGATGTGCGGCGCCCCATCAGCCGCACCACGTGCACACCGTGCCAACGCGTGCATCGCGTGCACTTTCCCAACTACCCCCCACTCCCAGGAGATTCAGTGCCGCACCCAGCGCCGCGCAGGACTCACGCCGTCGCGATCGCCACGGTGCTCGCCGCGGCCACGCTCGTCACCGTCACCGTCACCGTCGCCCCGTCCGCGAGCGCCGCCGACGCGCCTGCCGCCTCTGTCGACACTCCCGCACTCAAGGTGCTCTCGTACAACGCGTTCCTCATGAGCAAGAACCTTTACCCGAACTGGGGTCAGGACCACCGCGCCAAGGCCATTCCGGCCGCGGACTTCTTCCAGGGCAAGGACGTCGTCGTCCTCCAGGAGGCCTTCGACAACTCCGCGTCCGACGCGCTGAAGGCCAACGCCGCGGACCGCTACCCGCACCAGACGCCCGTCATGGGCCGGAGCAAGGACGGCTGGGACGCCACCGGCGGTGCGTACTCGTCGGTGACACCGGAGGACGGCGGAGTGACCGTCCTCAGCAAGTGGCCGATCGTGCGCAAGGAGCAGTACGTCTACAAGGACGCCTGCGGCTCCGACTCGTACTCCAACAAGGGCTTCGTCTATGCCCAGTTGGACGTGAACGGCAAGAAGGTGCACGTCGTGGGCACCCACGCCCAGTCCACCGACCCGGGCTGCGGCTCCGGTGAGGCGGCCGCGACCCGTGCCCTGCAGTTCAAGGAGATGGACGCCTTCCTGGACGCCAAGAACATCCCGGCGGCCGAACAGGTCCTCGTGGCCGGGGACTTCAACGTGGACTCCCACAGCGGTGAGTACGCCTCAATGCTCGCCGACGGCGGCTTCGACCCCGCCGACGGACGTACGGGCCACCCGTACTCCTTCGACACCCAGGACAACTCCATCGCGTCCGAGCGCTACCCGGACGACCCCCGCGAGGACCTGGACTATGTCCTGCACCGCAAGGGCCACGCCCGCCCCGCCACCTGGCACAACGAGGTGGTCAAGGAGCAGAGCGCGCCCTGGACGGTCTCCAGCTGGGGCAAGAAGTACACGTACACCAACCTGTCCGACCACTACCCGCTGATCGGCTCCTAGCGACGGGGTGCGGGGTGCGCGGCGGCCAACCGCCGCGCACCCCGTCACGTCACGTCAGATCACGTCCGGTGCCACGGCCCCGTCACCGCGAACGTCGTGCCGGGGGTGTAGCAGTTGACGTACATCGTCTCGTGGTCCGGCGAGAAGCAGACGCCCGCGAACTCGCCCCACTCGGGCTCCTCGGGGGTGCCGATGTTCTGCTGCCCGCGGGCCATCGCGTAGACCTCGCCGCGCCGCGTCAGGCCGTAGACATGCTGTGCGCCCCCGCCGTCCTCGGCCACCATCAGGCCGCCGCTGGGTGCGAGGCAGATGTTGTCGGGGGACTCGCCGGGCAGCTGGATGTCGGTGCTCGGGCCGAAGACGATCACCAGGGTGAGACGGCGCTTCGAGGGTTCGTAGCGCCAGATCTGCCCGAAGTGGTCGGCCGCGGAGCCCTCCGCGCTGTGCGCGAACGACGACACGAAGTAGACGGAGCTCCCGCCCCAGTAGCAGCCCTCCAGCTTCTGCGCGTGCGTGATGCCCTTGGGGCCGAAGTCCTGGTTTCTGATGGGGGTCTGGGCCGCGAGCGGGTCGGGTACGTCGACCCATTCGACGCCCTCGAAGTGCGCGCCCGTCTCCTGGATCGCGGACAGGTCGGGCACGCCCGGCACCCGCATGGCCTGCAGCTTGCCGCCCGCGCGGAGCGAACCGCGGCCGCCCTCGGGCTTCTTGGGCAGGAAGCGGTAGAAGAGACCGAAGGGCTTGAGGAAGGCGTCCTCGGTCTCGTAGACGACACCTCGCCGTGGATCGACGGCAATTGCCTCGTGCTGGAAGCGGCCCATCGCGGTGAGCGGCACGGCCCCGGTGCGGCGCGGGTCGACGGGGTCGACCTCGAAGATGAAGCCGTGGTCCTTGGTGTAGCCGTTCGTGCCGGCCTTGTCCTCGGTCTCCTCGCAGGTCAGCCAGGTGCCCCAAGGGGTCGGCCCACCCGCGCAGTTGACCGCGGTACCGGCGATCGCGACGCGCTCACCGATGACGTTGTTGTGGCGGTCGAGGGAGAGCGCCGTACAGCCGCCCTTGCCCATCGGGTCGTAGGTGATGCCCTCGACCGTGGGCACGGGGACTCTGCCGTCCTTGCGGTTCTCGTGGTTGCGGACGAGGTTCGTGCCGCCCTTCTTGCCGCGGAACGTGGCCATGCCGTCGAAGTTGCTCGGCACCTTGCCCTCACCGGACGGCAGATCGCCGCCCTCCCGCGAGAGGACCTTGTAGCGGAAACCTTTCGGCAGATCGAGCAGACCGGCGGGGTCGGGCACCAGCGGCCCGTACCCGGCCTTGCCCTGCGCGGCGGCGCTGCCCGCGAAGAGTTCCGAGAGCGCTCCGGTGAAGGCGATTCCCGCACCCACCGCACCGGTACGGGCAAGCACCTGACGTCGTGTCGTGGACATAAAAGGCCGACCTCCTGCTGGCGGACAGGAACATGACCGGATGTGTGTACCACGCGCCTAGGCGTGCGGGAACCACGCGCGTAGCGGTGAGTCGCTACGGCTTGACGAGGCTCTTCGCGTCCCGCGCGAGCGCGGTGAGCCGGGAGATCGCCCGGAAGTACTTCTTCCGGTAGCCGCCGTTCAGCATGTCCTCGCTGAACAGCTGGTCGAAGGGGACGCCCGAGGCGAGCACGGGGACCTCGCGGTCGTACAGGCGGTCGGCGAGCACGACGAGGCGCAGGGCGGTCGACTGGTCGGGGACGGGCGTCACGTCCGTGAGGCAGACGGCCCTGAGGTCGTCGGTGAGCGCTCCGTACCGGCTGGGGTGGACGCGTGCGAGGTGGTCGAGCAGATGCGGGAAGTCGTCCAGGCTCGCGCCTTCGGTCGCGTACGCGGTCTTGGTGACCTGCTCCTCCGAGTGCGGGGACGGCGCCTCCGGAAGACCCCGGTGGCGGTAGTCCTCGCCGTCGATCCGCAGCGACTTGAAGTGGGTGGCCAGGCCCTGGATCTCGCGCAGGAAGTCGGCGGAGGCGAACCTGCCCTCGCCGAGCTTGCCCGGCAGCGTGTTCGAGGTCGCGGCGAGCGCGACGCCCTCGTCGACGAGCCGCGAGAGCAGCGAGGAGACGAGCACCGTGTCGCCCGGGTCGTCGAGCTCGAATTCGTCGATGCAGAGCAGCCGGTGCCCGCCGAGGGTGCGCACGGTCTGCTGGAAGCCGAGCGCCCCGACCAGGTTCGTCAGCTCGACGAAGGTGCCGAACGCCTTCTGCTCGGGCGCGGCGGGCGTCGCGTGCCAGAGGGAGGCCAGGAGGTGGGTCTTGCCCACGCCGTAGCCGCCGTCGAGGTAGACACCGCGGGGTCCCGTGGGGGCCGCCGGCTTGGCGCGGCCGAACCAGCGCTTCTTGCCGGCGCCGGACGCGTGTGCCCCGCCGAGCCCGGCCGCGAAGCCGCTCAGGACCCGCACGGCCTCGGTCTGGCTCGGCTGGTTCGGGTCCGGGATGTACGTATCGAAGCGGACGGAGTCGAAGCGCGGGGGCGGCACCATCTCGGCGACCAGACGGTCGGCGGGGACATGGGGCTCGCGGGCGCACAGCGACAGGGGAGCCGCTTCGGCTATGGGGCTCTGCCCGGGGGCGGCGGTGGAGGACGACACGGTTCCTAACTGTAAGCGCCGTGCAAGACTGCTGGACATGCGACGCCTGTTCCCTGTGACCGACCAGACAGACGAAACATCAGTACGAGAGTGGGAGCTGGCCGAGCTGGCCGACGCGTACGCCTACCCTCCGGGCGACACTCCCTGGCTGCGCGCCAACATGGTGTCCACGCTCGACGGGGCGGCCCAGCACGACGGCCGGTCGCAGCCCATCTCGAACGCCGCGGACATGCGGATCTTCGGCACCCTGCGCGCGGTCGCCGATGCTGTGGTCGTGGGTGCCGAGACGGTCCGCCAGGAGGGTTACCGCCCGGCACGCGTGCGTGAGGCCTTCGCCGGGCGCAGGGCGGCGGCCGGGCAGTCGGTGGTGCCCGCGATCGCCGTCGTCAGCGCGAGCCTGAACCTGGATTTCAGCCTTCCGCTTTTCACCTCGCCCCCGGTGCCCACGCTCGTGGTGACCGGTGCCGCGGCGCCCGCCGACCGGGTCGCGGCGGCCGAGAAGGCGGGTGCCGTGGTGGTGGTCGCGGGGGAGGGCACGGCCGTCGAGCCGGAGCGGGTCGCGCCCGCCCTGGCCGAGCGCGGCCTGACCCGGCTGCTCACGGAGGGCGGGCCCCGGCTGCTCGGCCAGTTCGTGGCGGCGGGGGCCCTGGACGAGCTCTGTCTGACGGTGTCCCCGATGCTCACCGCGGGGGACGCGCAGCGGATCGCCTGGGGGTCCGCGCTCGCGGTGCCGGAACGATTCGCCCTGGCTTCCCTGCTGGAGGAGGCCGGGTTCCTCTTCACCCGATACCGTCGGACCTGACAATCAGCGGAATCACCCGTTCCGTTTCGCTTCCGCTGGGCACACTAAAAGTCGCAGACCCCGTGCGGCCACGGGGCAGGATGGTTTCCGCAGGGGCCCGTCGAGACAGACTCCCGGCGGCCCACGGATGAGAAGGGCGCCTGTCGTGTTCACAAGCGTATTGATGATCGAGAAGGCCCTGACGTCCGCCGACGTGGAGTTCGTCACCACCTTGCACGGCGACGAGACGGTCACCTTCCGAGTGCTGCTCCAGCCCCGCGGCGATCAGGCGGACCGCCTGCTGCGGGCTATCGACGACGTGGCGCTGGGGGAGCTCGACGAGGCGGCGAGGGAAGGCGACGTCCCCGAGGGGCAGGACGCCACGGCCCCCGCGCAGAAGGCCCTCGAGGTCTCGCTGACGGCGCTGCACGCGGCGGGCTGCGAGGCAAGGGGACAGCTGATCGAGGACCACCCCCTCGACGCGCTCAGGCAGCTGGTCGACGAGGCCGACGCGGACGAGGTCATCGTGCTGACCGACCCGCACTACGTGGAGGAGTTCTTCCACCGGGACTGGGCCTCGCGGGCGCGGCACAAGGTCGGCGTACCGGTCCTGAAGCTGTTCTCGCACGCGAAGGACTAGGCGGCCCGGGCGGGGCGGCGAGGGCGGCAGGACAGGGGGCGGGGCGGCACGGCAGGGCGCAGGTGTGCCCGCCGTCCGCCCGAGGCAATAGTCTGGGCCCTGCTCATCTGCCGTAACTCTTGGACTCTTGGGGAGACACACGTATGGCACCCGGCCTGCCCACCGCCATGGACCGACCGCACTTCATCGGCATCGGCGGCGCCGGAATGTCGGGCATCGCCAAGATCCTGGCCCAGCGCGGCGCCAAGGTCGCCGGCAGCGACGCGCGCGAGTCCGCCACGGCCGAGGCCCTGCGGACCCTGGGCGCCACGGTCCACATCGGCCACGACGCCGCGCACCTCGCGTCCGACGCGACCTGCGTGGTCGTCTCCTCCGCGATCCGCGCCGACAACCCCGAGCTGGCCCGCGCCACGGAACTCGGCATTCCGGTCGTGCACCGCTCGGACGCGCTCGCCTCCCTCATGGAGGGCCTGCGCCCGATCGCGGTGGCCGGCACGCACGGCAAGACCACGACGACGTCGATGCTCGCCGTCACCCTCTCCACCCTCGGCCTCGACCCCTCGTACGCGATCGGCGGCGACCTGGACGCGCCGGGCTCGAACGCGCTGCACGGCGACGGCGACATCTTCGTGGCCGAGGCGGACGAGAGCGACCGCAGCTTCCACAAGTACGCGCCCGAGGTCGCCATCGTCCTGAACGTGGAGCTCGACCACCACGCCAACTACGCGTCGATGGACGAGATCTACGAGTCCTTCGAGACCTTCGCGGGCAAGATCGTTCCCGGCGGCACGCTGGTGATCGCGGCGGACCAGGACGGCGCTGCCGAGCTGACGCGGCGCGTGCGCGCCGCGCTGCCGGACCTCAAGGTCGTCACGTACGGCGAGTCCGAGGGCTCCGACCTGCGCATTCACAAGATCACCCCGCGCGGTCTGACCAGCGAGGTCACGGTCGTCCTGAACGGCAAGTTCCTGACCTTCACGGTCTCGGTCCCCGGCCGCCACTACGCCCACAACGCGGTGGCCGCCCTGGCCGCGGGCATCGCCCTCGGCATCCCGGCGCACAACCTCGCGTCGGCCCTCGGCTCGTACACCGGCGTCAAGCGCCGCCTCCAGCTCAAGGGCGAGGCGAAGGGCGTCCAGGTCATCGACTCGTACGCGCACCACCCCACGGAGATGACCGCGGACCTGGAGGCGATGCGCTCCTCCGCGGGCGACTCGCGCCTCCTGGTCCTCTTCCAGCCCCACCTCTTCTCCCGCACGCAGGAGCTGGGCAAGGAGATGGGCCAGGCCCTGGCCCTCGCGGACGCCTCCGTGGTCCTGGACATCTACCCCGCCCGCGAGGACCCGATCCCCGGCATCACCAGCGCCCTGATCACCGACGCGGCCGTCGCGGCCGGCGCCGACGTCCGGGCCGTGCACGACAAGACCGAGGCCGTCACGGTCATCGCGGGAATGACCAGGCCCGGTGATCTCGTTCTCACCATGGGAGCGGGCGACGTCACGGACCTCGGCCCGGAGATCCTGGCCGAGCTTTCCCACTGATCGGCCCAGCCGAAGTTGTCGAAGTAAGGGGTTCAGTCTCATGTCGTACGACGTCGAGAAGCCGGACGAGCAGTGGCGCGCGGAGCTGAGCCCCTCGGAGTACGCGGTGCTGCGCCAGGCGGGCACGGAGCCCGCGTTCCGGGGTGAGTACACCGACACCAAGACCAAGGGCGTCTACTCCTGCCGTGCGTGCGGCGCCGAGCTGTTCACCTCGGAGGAGAAGTTCGAGTCGCACTGCGGCTGGCCGAGCTTCTTCGACCCCAAGGACACGGACGCGGTCGAGCTCCTCCAGGACTCCTCGCACGGCATGGTGCGTACGGAGGTCCGCTGTGCCCGATGCGGGTCGCACCTCGGTCACGTATTCGAGGGTGAGGGCTATGCCACGCCGACGGACCAGCGGTACTGCATCAACTCGATCTCGCTGACGCTGGCGCCCACGGAGGGCTGAGCTCAGGACGGTGACGGCTCGGAGGTGACGTCTTCCTGGCCGATCCTCCGGCCGTTCTGGTAGATCGTCACGACGCCGTCGTGGATGCGATAGCGATAGGGGTCGTTGCGCGCCTCATAGCCGTCCGACGTCTTCTCGGCGGGCATGGCGATGCCCTTCTCACGATGGTCGCTGAACTCACCGAAGTAGTACAGTCGCCCGCCTTCCGTACGGCAGAGAGTGATCTGCTTGTTCTTCGTGCGGAACGCCTCCACCAGTTCCGCCCCTTCCCCGGAGGGCAGCGCCGAGGCGATCCGCCCCGGGCAGGAAGCGGCCTTCGGCGAGATCTCCGGTTCGGGATCGCTCCCCCCGGACGGGAGGCCGTCCCCGCAGCCCTTGACGAGCAGCGGAAACAGGAAGAGAACCACGGCCACGCCGAGGCAGCTCTGGAGACATCCTTTGGTCGTGTTCTTCTTCGGCTTGGGGCGTCGGTACGAGGGGTACGCGGGCCGATAGGTCGGTGCCGGTCTGCTGACGGGGGGCCGGCGTGGGGTGGTGGCCGGCGGGACGTAGCCGCCGGAAGCCGCCGACGGGTAGAAGACCTCGGCCGTCGGCGGGCGGGGCGCTGTGGGCCGTCTGGAAGAACCCGTTCCGGTCCGTGGGCGAGGCGATGATGTGCTTGTGTCGCCCCCAGGACGAGACGATGTGCTCGGCCTGGCGGTTGTCGTTCTCGGTGCTGTCTTCTTGGGCGGAGGCTTCTTGGCTGCCGTCTTCTTGGCCGCAGTTTTCTTGGGGGCGGGCTTCTTCGGTGCAGCCTTCTTCGTCGCGGCCCGCCAGCCCGTCGCGCAGGCGATGCAGGACAGATCGGTCCGTGCGTTGTTGGTGTCGCACTTGAGGCACGTCCAGTCCCCCGCGGGGCGGGCCGCAGACGGCCGCTTGGCCGGAGCCCGTTTGGCGGGCGTGGGGGTGCTCCGCGCCGTGTCGCAGATGTGACACACCTTCTCGTCAGGTGCGTTGAAGATGTCGCAGGCCGCGCATCGCCAATTGGCCCCAGCCACCCTGAACCTCCCCTCCCGTGCTGACCCGCTAGGGCGCCGGGGCTGCCGCGATCCGGTCGAAGATCTCCTGGTACAGCTCCTCCGACGGAGCGCTCACAGGATCGGCGAGCCACTCTTCGCTGTCGCAGGGCACACGGTGCAACGAGTCGTCCTCCGTCGCTTCGGCTGCCAAGTCCGCCAGCCCGTGGGTCCGTTGCAGGTCTTCGACGAACCGGATTGCCTGGGACGTGTACGTCGAAGGGACGTCGACCCGCACCATGACCCGGCCCACTGCACCCTGCGACCCGGGCCGGAAGTGGAAGATGATCTGTGCCCCGCTGTCCGGCCCGTGGGTACGCATGCTCACTGAGGTGCACCGGTCCACGCCTACTTCCATGACTCCGAAACCACGCCAATGGAAGGTGAACATCTCCCCAAGCACGCTGAATTCGCCGTCCGGCAGATCGAGTCTCACAGACTGTTCGCGATCGTCTCGATGATCTCGTCCATCTCGAACTCCTCAAGGCCTTCGCCCGCCTTGGACTCGAAGTGGAGCGTGAGGTCCCATTCCTCGGAGATGGGGTCCTTCCAGGGGGCGCTGTCCGGTGCGAAGAGAACGAGGCGTTTCGCCGATTGCTCCATCACGGCAGTCTGGCTGCGCGCATAGCCCCACTGCTCGAAGAGTTCGTCCATGGTGCGGGGAATCCGTGCGGGGTAGGTCTGACCGGCTACGCCTACCGTCCCGAGCGGGTGGGCCGGTGCGTCGGTGAACATCACGACCACATGCCGCCTGCGGTCAAGGCCCTTCTCCCAGGGCGAGTTGATGGCCAGTGCGAGGGCTTCGAGGCCGGACTCGGGGATGTCGCCGCCGCCGGCCGCTTCGATTCCGCGCACGAAAGACTCGAACTCCTTCGACTGCGCGGGAAGTTGCAGGAAATCGGTCTGCTCGATGGCGTCGGAAGGATCGTCGCCGAAGTCACGGAACGCGATGACCTTCAGCCGTAGCTGGCTGATGGCCTTGCCCTTCTTCGCCATGACGTCGTTCAGCCGCTCATGGAACTGCAGAGCGCTGGACTTCACCGTATCGAGAACAGGGAACATGCTGGCTGTCGCGTCGACGCAGAGCACGATGTCCACCGCGTACTGGAGATTGCCCTGGTATTGCCCGGTGTTCGCGTTCATGTGGTGTCTGTCTCCTCGGAACTGACGTTATGGCTTGCGACGGTCGCCCAGATTGATCCGCACCCTGGACGTCTTCGACGCGGCAGGACGTGACTCCTCGGGAGGAGAGGCGGCTGGGGCTTCGGCGGCAGGGGTTTCGGGGGCCGGCTCCTGAGTGGAGACCGGAGCCGGGCCGGTGGCACGAGGGGCGCCGCCGCCCTTGAGATTGGCCCGGATGCGGCTGACGCGCTCGGAGGAGCCTCCCGGCCGCGCGGCGTTGCCCGTGTCCGCGCCGGGCTTCGTGTCCGGTTCCGACTTCGACGTACCTGGTCGACGGAGCTGGAGTGCGCACACCTGGGGGTCCTTGAGCGCCGTCAGGTATGCCGCCATCCGAGGCCGTTTTCTGGGCACCAGGGCCGTCATGGCCCGGATCAGCCCCTGCATGGAGTCCGAGAGGCGGGTGTCGACGGCCAGCGCCTCGCCCGCGTTGACCGCGTCCGCGGGAGAGCCGTACCGGTCGGCGTGGCCGGGCAGCGCCCCGGTGAGGTAGTAGTGCGTCATCAGCCCGAGCGCGAAGGTGTCGACAGCCGTCGTCAAGTCTTCCGCCTGAACCGTCTCGTCCTCCTGAACATAGCGACGCCACTCGGGTGCGCCGTACAGCGAGTCACCCGCGATGTCCTGGCGTCCTGGGGGCTGACCCGTCAGGTACGAGTCGTCGAAGTCGATCAGCTTCGCGGTGTGGAAGGCCGCTCCGCCCCGCTTCTGCACCAGCACGTTGAGCGGTTTGAGGTCACCGTGCACCACATCGATGTCATGCAGCAGTTGCACACTGTTCGCCAGAGTCTTCAGGAGCACCGCCTTTTGCCGTGGGTCCAGCGACTGGGGCTTCTCCAGGGTGGAAGTGTCGATGCGTTCGGTGACCTTGTAGTACGTACTGCCCTCGTGGAAGAAGTCCGTGGCGAGCACGAGGTTGCCGCCGCCGCGCGCGTCAGGGCGCAGCCGCTTCATGATGCCTCGGTGCCGGTCCTCGAATTCCTGGCAGACCTCGAGCCGGACACGGCGACTCGCCGCGCTCGCCGTGGAGCCTTCACGGGGCCGTTTGGGCTCGAGGAAACGCTTGAGGAAGAACTGTTTTTCGCTCTTCTCCGCGAAGGCCCACATGCATTTGCCGCCGCCCGCGTTGGTCGGCTCGCTGATGATGCGATACCCCTTGATCACATCGCCAAGTTTCATGTCCGCTCCTCCGGCAGCGCCGGCAGATAGGTCTCGTAACCGACGCGGTAGGCCTGCCAGGTCGTTTCCTGCCAGGCGCGGATCTCGGATGGCTGGTCGGTCGCCTGGGGCGTACCGCTTCCCAGGAGCTTCCGTACGTCGGCATGGCGCTGAGTGAAGTCGGACCGCAGGCGAGAGAAGTCCCTGTAGCCCAGCGCGACCAGTGCGAGCGACGCGTCATCCGCCGTGTAGCCCTGCACGCTGCGCCGGATCAGGTCGGCCCACTCGTCCGTGCTCTGCGCCCGCATCAGCGTATGGAGCAGCACATACTCGAATTCCGCCGGCGTATGGACGTATCCGAAGAAGCCGTCCGTGGCGGTCAGTAGCACGGCTGGGAGCTGCAGCGTCCTCCGAGTGGCGTCGATGGTGAATTCCCGGTCCGCGCAGATCGAGTTGGTCATCGGCGGGTCCGAGCGCAGCAGTGCGAGCGCGTCTGCCTCCTCCGTGTGATCGCGGGTGACCACATGCAGCCCGCTGCCCGGGTGCAGGAGGTAAGCGCGCGAGTCGCCGGCCCAGAGGGCCTGCATCTCCAGCTCGTTGTCGTCGCGCAGGTGGTACTGCACGGCTGCCAATGTGGTGGGTAGTTGGCGACGCATCTTGCCCACGATCTTGCTGCGTCGCTGTGGCGCGGACTCGTGGAAGTAGTCCAGGTAGTCACGCAGCTGCTCGGCGGTATCCGGCTGCTCGCGCGTGACCACGTCGTGGAACCAGCAGTCGGTGGCCAGTCGCGCCACGCGAGAACCGACCCACGCTCCGGTCCGTGTCCCGCCGTCCGGAGCCTGCCAGACGGGTGCTGAACCCGCGCCTCCCGAGCCGTCGAATACAGCGATCAGCCCCTGCGCCGTCCCCAGATGGTGGGCGATGAGTGGCTCGGCGTCCTCGCCACGGCCGGCGACGCGTTCTGTCCATACGCCCACGGATTGCAGCCCGCTCACGTCACGGACCCACACCATCGCGGCCGGGGCGGGCGGCGCGTCGGCCGTGGGTGGTTCGACCTGCTGGTCGGGCATTGCCGTGGATGGCAGGGCCGGGCGTTCGCCCGCGCCGTTGCCCGGGGCATCCACCCGTCCCCCGGCTGGGCTGGGGTGTGCTGTCATCGCCGATCACCGGCGTCCTTGCCAGGGCCTCGCGCGCCGTCAGAACGCTTGGCCGTGCCTCGCACTCGGCTTGCGCGTCGTGGCGCGTCGGACTCGGTCGGCTTGGCTTCAGTAGCGCCGGAGGCGGAAGGCTCCGGATCGCTGGGGCGGGGTCGAGGGGGTGGGGGAACGGCGTGGCCCGGCGCAACTGGCTCGTCTTCCGGTGGCCGGAAGGTCAAATATGGGCTGGGCGCACGTGGGGTAACCACTTCGCCCCGCAACGCCGTCCGCTCCGACGGTTCTTCGGGTTCGGGGCGTTCATCGGCCACCGGCTCGGCCGCGCCGCTTCCCGAAGTCAGGGTTCCCCTCAGGCGGCTGCGCCGCCCACCACCGAACGGGCGATCCCCGTCACCCAGGACGTCCTCCACGACGGCGCGTTCCAACTCGGCCTGTTCGAACGGCTCTCGGTGCGCGTCGCCGCGCTCCAGGACCATACGCATCGCCTGGAGACGGGCCTCGCGTTGCTCGGCCTCCCCCTTCTCGATCCAGGCGAGTGCGGCACGGGCCCCTTCTTTCTCCATGATCTCGGCGATGATCCCCTCGACCCCCTCGTCGCGGATCATGTCCAGGTGGCGCTTGCGGCGCATCCCGTCCAGGCGGGTTTCGCGTACGACACTTCGGAACTCGCGTCCGCTCTCGGCGATCTCGTCCTCGTCCACGAGGAGCTCGACCTGGATGTTGCGCAGCCGCACGGCCGAATCACCGGCGAAGCCGTGGAGCGCCGAGTTGAGGGCTTCCTCCGCATCATGGAATTCGGCGATGTCGTAGCCGCGGGACACCTGCCGCAGCATCCGGCGTATCGCTCCGTACAGCGCACCGCTCATGTCCCTGATGCCGCGTGCCACCACCTCGGCAGGGTCGGCGACCTGAGCGATCAGCTCCACCCGGCTGCGGAAGGAGAACGTGGCGTCTCGGCTGAGCAGGGCCACGTCCAACACGAGCCGGTGCTCGGTCAGGTCGACCGTGTAGACCCGTTGGTACGCGCCGAACCGTGCTGCCGCGATCTCACCGCCGGGAAGGACCGTCAGCGCGGGCCCGCTGTCCGGGACCAGCACCAAGGCTCTGCCCGGAGCCGGCGGGCGCAGCGGATTCGTCAGCCGCCATCGTGGTAGCGGCTGGCTGTCAAGGACGGGGTCATACGTCAGCTCCTCCACTGCTCTCCTCTCCTCTGCTTCTGCGTCCTGCGGGGTTGCAACGGACCTGTACGGGGGTGAGAGTCAGCTCGCACGCTCCACGGCGCGCCGCAGCGCGGCAGAGTTCGGGGAGGGGCGCTCCCGGTCACCCGACCAGCGCGCCAGCCACCAGAGCAGCCGCTCGCGGTGCTTGCCCGGCCTGCGGGCAATGTCGACCAGAAGCAGGCTGATCTCGTCCAGCGCGCCGGGGCACCGGTCCGCGTACTCGTCTATCCAGCTCCGCAGGGCCTCAAGTGCCGGTTCCTGTACGGGCTTACGGGCCAGGGCCCGAGCCCACAGCTCCGAGACCCGTGCCGCGTCCTGCGGCAGTCGGCCGAGCAGTAGCGGAACCCCGGGCACCGCGCCCTTCAGCGGGCCGGTGCCGGTGGTGCCGGGGGCAGCCTGTTCGTAGGGGAGAGACGTTGCGAAGACAAATGCCGACAGCGTCTTCACCACCATCGGGGACACGTCCTGCGGCTGTGACCAGTCGAGGTAGGCGTCCAGTACTTCACTCGTCCGGCCCTGATGGAGCAGGTGGACGCCACCCCAGGTGACCGGCGTGAGTGTGCCCCAGTCGTCTCCGCGGTCGAGTGCCGTGCGCAGCACACGCAGTGCGCGCTCGGGTGTGTTCCTGCCGAAATGTCCGCCGACCGCGTTCGCTGCGGTGCCGGCCAGTCGGCGCTCGTAAGCGGACGATCCGCTGCCTGCCCAGTCCTGCAGCAGTTCCCAGACCTGCTCGGCAGACTCCGGAGCGCCGCCTGCCACGCCCAGGGCGGTGGCCGCGGCTTGGCGTACGGGCCAGGACGTGCTGCCTGCCCAGGACTTCAGGTACCGGTGCACGGCGTAGTGATGGTCGGCTCGGGCCAGCATCCCGGCCGCGACGGCCGCCTGCGCCCGCACCTCCAGATCGGCGTGCCCGAGGAGCCGGCGCAGCCAGCTCAGAACCGCTTCCCGGCGGCCGTCGAGGGTCGTCCACGCGTAGGCGACCACTACGTGCCGCAAGAGCGAGCTGCGGAAGCGCACACGGGGTGGCCCTGGTGTGCCGTCCTCCTCGGCGAAGACCAGCTCGATCCAGGATTGTTCATGCCCGAGCCGGTCCCGGAACCGGATGTCGGGCGGCGCGGGATCGGCCGGCGCCAAGGCCTTGTACAGCGTCATGGCGGCGTCGGCGACCGTGAGGTAACGACTGTCTTCCAGGACAGCCGTGGCCAGGGCAAAAGCGATCGCCTCTGGCTCCGGGTGGCTGTGGAACCAGGTGTACACCTGGTCGCTCGGGTCGCGTAGCGCGGCAACCGCCGCCGCCAGG
Organism: Streptomyces sp. NPDC032198; assembly: GCF_040636975.1. Taxonomy (NCBI): domain Bacteria; kingdom Bacillati; phylum Actinomycetota; class Actinomycetes; order Kitasatosporales; family Streptomycetaceae; genus Streptomyces; species Streptomyces sp. NPDC032198. The sequence goes on from NZ_JBEZVL010000018.1 coordinate 150,369, forward strand.
TCGCCCTCCGCGGTGATGACCGAGGCCAGCGAGACCGCGTGGCTTGCCCAGGGGCGTTCGCTCAGAGCCGCCACGGCGCCGGAGGACTCCAGAACGGCGTGCAGTTCGGAGCGCAGCCCGGGATCGCCGCCGAGGCCGAGCACCCGCCGCTCCACGACGGCCACGGGGTCGACGGTGGCCACGGGATACCGGGCCACCGCGTCCGTGCCAGGGCCTGATGCCAGCACGTCCAGATCGTGGCCGCCCACGAGTACCAGATGACTCTGCGCGGTGCGCAGCCTCGCAGCGGCTCCTGCCAGGCTACGGAGCCCTGCCGCACCGAACGGGCGTACGCCTGTGGGGCCGTCGTCGAGCACGGCGAGATATCCGCTGTGCTCGGCCGGTGGCTCCCAGTCCGGGGACGCGATCGCCGAAGCGTCGAGAACGTGATGACAGGAGCCGCCCAGGGCGCCGTTCAGAGCCAGCGTCTCGGCCAGGAGATTGACGGCGGCAGCCGTGCGTCCGCTGCCGGGAGGTCCGGTCAGCACCAGCAGGTGGTGCTCCCGCAGGAGGTCCAGTGCATCGTCGTAACCGTCGGGCTGGACGTACAGCTCGGTGTACTCGGAGAGTTCGGTCTCCGCCAGCGGTACGGTGCATGCTGCGCCCACCGGCTGTGTGGATGCACGCCGACCGTCGGTGTGGAAGCCGCCGCCGAAGCTGACAGAGTCATTGAACAGCGCGAGCGTGCCGATCCGCGTACCTGAGGCGTCGGCGTTCAGGCGCTCGGCGATGAGGTCGGCGATGGCCCCCGCCCGAAGTGCTTCCGAGCGCTCGGCCTCGTCCTGACCGCCGCCCTCGGCGAGCGACTGCAGCGCATCCGATTCACTGACCGGGCCATCGCCGTGCGCACCATTGAGGGCAGCGGTATCCGTCGACGGGCTGGTCTCCGCGGCGGGCGGAGTGTCGGGCACGCCTGCGGCCCCGTGTGCTGCCTCGGACGGCAGCGATTCCTCGCTCATGAACTCTTGTTCTTCCGCGCTGCCTTGAGGTGGTCAGGAGATGTTCCAGTCGCCCTGGATCTCGACTTTCTGGTTGAAGACCTGGGCGTTCTTGATCAGCGCGGCGTTCACCTGCGCCCCGCCGCCCTGGGCAGCTACCGCTTCGTCGACCATCCGCCGTACATCCGCCTCGAAGTCGCGGTCACGGAGCATGTGCGCCAACAACACGCGCTGCAACTGCTCTTGTGCGCTTTCGTCATCAGGCTGCCGCTGTACCTGGTCGAGCGCGCCCTCGGCGTCGGTGTCACCACGGAAGCGCGCTCTGATCCGCTCGACCAGCCGCGCCCCACCGTTCCAGCCGGAGCGGCCGGCTTCTTGAGCGGCGGACTCCGCCATGCCCTTGACCACCAGAGCAACCCCGGCGGCTGCGGCAGCGGTGAGCGGATCCATGTACTCCCCCGTATTTCGTACAGACAGGCTTCTCAACCTAGGTGAAGGGGGTTACTCCGGTGGCGCACTGCTCACGAATGTCTAAAAATTGCCGGTTCAATTGTCAACGCGCAGTGAGTTAGGGCCAGTTCGGTCCGCAGGGTCGACTTTGTACGTCCAGTTCTCAGCCATGCCCGCACAGGCTGAGCAGCGGTGCGCGCCCCCCGTGTGCACCAGGCGGAGGCGCGCAGGCCGGTCGTCTGAGCCGGGCAGGGTCAGAACGTCAGCTTCCAGCTGTTGATGTAGCCGGTGTCCTGCGCTGCCACGTCCTGCACGCGCAGCTTCCAGGCGCCGTTCGCCGCCTCGCTCGACGCGTTGACCGTGTACGTCGCGACGACGTTGTCCGCCGAGTCGTTGCTGCTGGAGTTCTTCAGGCGGTACGCCGTGCCGTCGGGGGCGACCAGGTCGACCACCAGGTCACCGCGCCAGGTGTGCCGGATGTCGACGCCCACCTGCAGGGTGGCCGGGGCGTTGCCCGTGCGGCCGGTCACGTTCACCGTCGAGGTCACGGCCGCGCCGTTGTCCGGGATGGTGACGTCCGCGGTGTTCTCGTACGTGTCACCGGGCGGGACCGGGGTGTCCGCGCCGAGCGTCCAGATCGCGTAGGCGATGGCGTCGCTGTTGCGGTCCAGGGCGGTGTCGTTGATGTTCGCCGAGGTGTCGCACGACGCGTGGTAGCAGCGGTCGAAGGCCTGGCCCGCCGTGCCGCCCCACTTCTGGGCCTGGGCGGACGTCTTGGTGTAGTCGGCGCCGGAGAACAGGCCGCCGACCGGGATGCCGACGTTCTTGAAGCTGGCGTGGTCGGAGCGGCCGTCGCCCTCGGTCTCTATCTCCGTGGGTATGTTCAGGCCCGCGTAGAAGTCCTTGAAGGTCTTCTCGATCGTGGGGTCGTCGTCGTAGACGAAGTAACCCGGGTTCGGGGAGCCGATCATGTCGAAGTTGAGGTAGCCGCTGACCTTTGAACGCTCCGCGGAGGGAAGGTTGTTGACGTAGAACCGGGAGCCGATCATGCCCAGCTCCTCGGCGCCCCACCAGGCGAACCGCAGGTGCTTGGCGGGCTTGAGCTGCGCGCGCGAGACGGCGAGCGCGGTCTCCAGGATGCCGGCCGAACCCGAGCCGTTGTCGTTGATGCCGGGGCCCGCCGTGACGCTGTCGAGGTGGGCGCCCGCCATCAGGACGCTGTTCGCGTCGCCGCCGGGCCAGTCGGCGATGAGGTTGTAGCCGGTGGCGCCGCTGGAGGTGAACTGCTGGACGGTGGTGGTGAATCCGGCCGCGTCCAGCTTGGCCTTCGCGTAGTCGATGGAGGCCTTGTAGCCGGGGCGCCCATGGGCGCGGTTGCCGCTGTTGGCGGTGGCGATGGACTGGAGCTGCGAGAGGTGCGCCTTGACGTTGGCGAGCGGGATGTCGGGTGCCGCGAGCGTCGGGGAGGGGGCCGCGAGTGCCGTGGGCGCGGTGACGGCGAGCAGTCCGGCGGCGGCGAGCGTGGCGATGCCCGCGGTGGCCCGTCTCAGGGTGCGGGGCAGGGCAGGTCTGGAGATTCTCATGTGGGGCTCCGAATTCCGAACAGCGAGGGGGACGGAACGTACTGACGCCCTGCGACGCGGGTGCCGCAGGGCGCTGGAGCTGTACTGGGCTGCACTGAGCCGAAGAGAGTTGCGTGAGTGGGACGCGTGAAGTGAGGTGCGTGGCGCGAAGTGCGTTGCCTGATATTGGGGGTGCGTCGACGCGCCGTCAAGAGAGGAAATCGGTCAGAAGCCGGTCAGCCAGTTTCGGATACCGGACACACCCGAAGACTCTCGGAACCCCGCGGGGGGTGGGGCGGGCCCTCAGTCCTCTTCGGGCGTCTCGGGGCGCAGCAGCGGGTGCTTCACGCCCGGGAACACCCGGGCCTTGATCACCGGCTCGGCGGACGCGCCCTGGACCACCGTCTCGGCGATGCCCCACGGGCGGCCCGGCAGGACCACGAGGATGGTGTACGTCGAGGCGCAGCCCATGCAGTCGTAGCGGTCCGCCCAGGTCTCGACCTCGGTGCGGCTGCCGGGGTAGCGGGCCACGTGGCGGTGGCGGGCGTGGCAGTGGTCGCACTTCTCGCCCGGCTCGCAGGTGCCGCCGCAGGGGCACGGCACGTCCAGGGTCTCGGCGGGCTGCCAGCGCTGCGTGACGACCGCCTCGCGGGTGGCGCCCATGTCCTTCATGGCCTTGAGGTTGCGGGCGGCGACGTTGTACGACTCGCCGGTCGACGTCATCCGGTTCCGGATCACGTCCTTGCGTCCGCGGTTCGTCGTCATGCTGGGCCTCCTGGGGTTCACGCAGCCCACCAGGAGGCCCATGAGATCGGTACCTCTACGGTACCCGCCGTCGGGCCCTCTCTTGTTCGACCCCTTGCTCGATCTCCTGCCTGATGCCGCGATCGGCCGCGGGCCCGGCTACTCGATGACGAGCTCGACCTCGATGTTGCCGCGGGTCGCCTTCGAGTACGGGCAGTACGCGTGCGTGGCCTCGACCAGCTGCTGCCCGGTCTCGCCGGCCAGGGAGTCCGGCAGCTCCACGCGCATCACGACCGCGAGGCCGAAGCCCGCGTCGTCCTTGCCGATGGAGACCTCGGCGGTCACCGAGACGTCCTTCGTGTCGACCTTCATCTCACGGGCGACCGCTCCCATGGCGCTGGCGAAGCAGGCCGCGTACCCGGCGGCGAAGAGCTGCTCGGGGTTGGTGCCCTGTCCGTTGCCGCCGAGGGCCGGGGGCATGGCGAGCGCGAGGTCGATCTGGCCGTCGGAGCTGACGGCGCGGCCCTCGCGGCCGTTGGCGGTGGCGACGGCGGTGTACAGCGCGTTCATGGGGGTGCCTCTTCCCTCGGTCTGAGAACGGAACGAGAGGAACGGGGTGCGTTCGCTCTGCCCTAATGGTTGCACACGATTTAGTTGTGCACAACTGAGTGGCGCGTGCGAGGTACGCTGGAGCCATGACGCCATCGCCGACCGCCGTACCGCCCCCGCCCGGAGGCGAGCTGCCCGACATGCCCGACGCGGAGCTGCCCGACGTGCCCGACGCCGAGCTGCTCCGCCTCGATCACCAGGTCTGCTTCTCGCTGCACGCCGCCTCGCGCGCCTTCGGCGGCGTCTACCGCGATGCCCTCAAGGATCTGGGCCTCACCTATCCCCAGTACCTGGTGATGCTGGTGCTCTGGGAACACGGCCCGCAGCCCGTCAAGGCGATCGGCGAGCGGTTGCGCCTCGACTCCGGCACGCTCTCGCCGCTCCTCAAGCGTCTCGAGGCCGCGGGGCTCGTACGGCGCGAGCGCAGCGCCGCCGACGAGCGCTCCGTCACCGTCCAGCTGACGGAGGCGGGGGACGAGCTGCGCGAGCGCGCGCTGCCCGTCCCCCGCCGGATCCTCGCGTCGACCGGGATGACCGTCGAGGAGATCCTCACCCTCCAGGGGCTCCTCGGGCGGCTCACGGGCTCGCTCGACCAGGCCCAGTGAGGGCAGTCTTGGGGGAGGGCTGACCTGGTGAGGCGGGCTCAGTGAGGCTCGGGCCGCGTCACCGCTTCAGTTCCCGCACGTACTTCCCGAACTTCTCCAGGCCGTCGATGTTGCGCGGGCCGCTGATGCCCTCGTTGTAGTCGAGGACGAAGAAGTTGTTCTTCTTCACGGCGGGCAGTTCCTTGGTGTGCGGGGACTTCCTCAGGAACTCGATCTTCTTCTTGGCGGGCATGTCGCCGTAGTCGAAGATGATGACGACCTCGGGCTCGGCCTTGGCGACGGCTTCCCAGTTGACCTGGGTCCAGCGCTCGTCGAGGCCGTCGAAGACGTTCCTGCCGCCGGCGGCCTTGATGATGTCGTTGGGCGGGACCTGACTGCCGGCCGTGAAGGGCTGGTCCGTGCCGGAGTCGTAGAGGAAGACGGGGACCCGGCCGCCCCTGGGAGTCTTGGGGGCCTTGGACTCGACGGCGGCCACGCGCTTCTTGAGGCCGCCCACGACCTCGTCCGCCTTCTTCTCGACCCCGAAGATCTTGCCCAGGCGGTCCAGGTCCGAGTACAGGGCCTTGAACGGGGTGACCTTCTCCGGGTACTTGGGGTAGTTGAAGCAGCTCTCCGTGTGCATGAAGCTCTGGATGCCGAGCTTGTCCAGGATCGCCGGGGTGATGCCCCGCTGGTCGCTGAAGCCCGAGTTCCACCCGGCGACGACGAAGTCGGACTTGGCCTCCACGACCAGCTCCTTGTTGAGCAGATCGTCGCCGAGCATCTTCACCTTGGCGTACTCCGATGCCCAAGGGGACTCGCTCACCGGGGGGTTGGCCGGAGGCATCACGTAGCCGTGGACGTGCTTCGTCAGGCCGAGGCTGAACATCTTGTCGGCGCTGCCGCCTTCGTAGACCACCGCGCGCTGCGGGGTCCTGTACGGGACCGGCTCACCGCAGCGCTTGACGGTGACCTTCTCGGGGGCGCCCGCGGCTCCCTCGGTGTCGGAGGCTGTGTCGACCTCCGCGCCGCAGCCGCCGAGCAGCAGGGCTGCCGCGAGCGCCGATCCGATGGTGGTACGTGTTCTGGGCATGGTCCGGTGGTGCCTTTCCGATGTCTGTGGCTCGGGTGTCAGAGGAGAGTGGCGGGGGTCAGGGCATAGAGGAGTTGGGGGTCGCCGGTCAGGGGGTGGCTGATCACGCTGGCCTTGACGCCGAACACCTCGTCGACGAGCCCCGTCGTGAGCACCTCTTCGGGCGTCCCGGCGGCCACCAACACGCCGTCGGACAGCACCCCGAGGCGGTCGCACGCGGCCGCCGCGAGGTTGAGATCGTGCAGGACCACGAGGACGGTGAGGCCCGAGCCCTTCAGCAGCGAGAGGAGCTCTATCTGGTGGCGTACGTCGAGGTGGTTGGTCGGCTCGTCGAGGACCAGGATCCGAGGCTCCTGCACCAATGCCCGCGCCAGCAGCACGCGTTGGCGTTCGCCGCCCGACAGGGTGAGTACGCCGCGGTCGGCGAGGCGGGTGAGGTCGAGGCGGGCCATCGTCCGCTCGCACAGCTCCCGTTCGCGCGCGCCGAGTGCCTGGTTCCCGCGCAGATGGGGCGCGCGGCCCAGGGCGACGACTTCCTCGACGGTGAAATCGAGGTCCACCGAACCGTCCTGGGCCATCGCGGCGATGACTTGCGCGCTGCGGCGCGGGGTCAGCCGGGAGACGTCGTCGTCGCCCACCCGGACCACACCCGAGCTGGGGCGCAGCGCGCGGTAGACGCATTTGAGGGCGGTGGACTTGCCGCTGCCGTTCGGGCCGACCAGGCCCACGATCTGGCCGCTGCCGACCGCCAGGGACAGGTCCCGGACGAGGAGCTTCCCGTCGAGGGTGACGGACAGGCCGTCGAGAGCGAGTTCCATCTCAACGTCCCCCGAACATATAGCCCTTGCGCCGCATCAGTGCGACGAACACCGGCACCCCGACCAGCGCCGTGATGACCCCGAGCGGCAGCTCGCGCGGCGCGACCAGCGTCCGCGACAGCAGGTCGACCCAGACCATGAACACCGCTCCGACCAGCGGTGCGACGGCGAGCACGCGCGCGTGGGTGGCACCGACCACCATGCGTACGAGATGGGGCATGACCAGGCCGACGAAACTGATCGCACCGCTCACGGCGACCATCACGCCGGTGATGAGCGAGGCGAGCAGGAGCAGGCCCTTGCGGTGCCGGTCGGGGCTGATGCCCAGGCTCGTCGCGGTCTCGTCGCCGAGCGCCAGGACGTCCAGCGCCCTGCTGTACCGGTGGAGCACGGCGATGCCGAGCAGCACGCAGGCGGCCACGACGGGCAGCGCACCCCAGGTGGCGGCGCCGAAGCTGCCCATCGTCCAGTACAGGACCATGCTGGTCGCCTCGCTGTCCGGGGCGAAGTAGATGATCACGCTCATCACGGCCTGGAAGCCGAGTGCCATGGCGACGCCCGTCAGGACGAGCCGCAGCGGCGAAAGCCCGCCACCGCGGCTCGCCGAGGCGACGTACACGAGTAGGGAGGCGACGAGCGCGCCGATGAACGCCCCCGCCGACACCGCGTAGATGCCGAGTGTCGCGAGCCCGCCGGTGACCGTGACGGCGACCGCGCCGACCGAGGCCCCGGAGGAGACGCCGAGGACGAACGGGTCGGCGAGCGCGTTGCGCACCAGCGCCTGGATGGCGACGCCGACCGCGCTCAGCCCCGCCCCCACAAGTGCCGCGAGGAGCACCCGGGGTGTGCGGATCTGCCAGATGATCTGATACGTCGTCACCTCATCCGCGTCAATGCTTCCGCCGCTCAGCGCCGCCCACAGCAGCCGGGCCGTGTCACCCGGGGTGACGACGGCGGAGCCGAGGCCGATGGCCACGACGACGGAGACGAGAAGGACGAGAAGAAGCGCGCCGCAGGTCACCGCGCAGCCCGCGGGGGTAGCGAGCCGGTTCCGAGCACGAGGGGCCGGCGGACCGGAACCGTGCGCACCGGCCGCCGTGATGGTGGTCGCTGTGGCGGGGATCGCGGTCGGGGGCATGGCGTCGGGCCTTTCGAGTCGGAGGGGGATCGGTCGCGAGGGAGGGAGGGAGGTGGCAGGCGGCAGGCGAGGCGCGGCGAGCGCAGCGCAGGGTGCCATGGGGGGTTAAGGCGCGGGCTCCGGGGCCTCCGCCGGGGCTGGCCTCGACAGAGCTCCGTCCCCCGGGTCCGTTCGCCGTACGAATGACGCGGCCACCAGCGCCACGACCACCAGCGCCCCGAAGGACACGGCGATGCCCGGATAGCCGGCGAGGCCCAGGCCGAGCCCGCCGAGGCCCGCGCCCACGAAGACTCCGAGGCTCATTCCCGCGGCGTTCACGCTCAGGGCCGCGCCGCGCTGTGTTCCGCAGCGGCGGACGAGCAGGCTGACCACGCACGCGGCCACGACGGCGTGGCTCGCCGCGTGCAGGGACGTCATCGCGAGGGCCAGCGGCAGCCAGTGCGTGAAGTAGAAGCCCACGACCGAGACGAGCGCGGCGAACAGGCCGACGGCCAGCATCCGCTCGGTGCCGATCCGCGGTTCCTCGGAGTTCGTGATCCGCCCCGTGAGGAGATTGCTCACGAAGAACGACGCGCCGCTCAGCGTCCACACGAACGCGAAGAGCCCCGGGTCGAGTTGGAAGCGGTCGTCGTAGTAGGCCGCCAGATAGGAGAGATAGCCCATGAACACGGCGGTGCGCAGGAGGGCGATCAGGAGCAGCGGCACGACACCGGGGATCGCCCCCAGCGCCTTGAACGAGGCGATGTAGCCCAGGCGTGGGGAGTCGGCCTTCTCCTCGACCGGCTTGTCCTTGCCGCGCACGAAGAAGACCGCGGCGAGCAGCAGCGACACCCCGGTCACGGCGAACAGGTCGCCCTGCCAGCCCCAGAACAGCGCGGGCAGCGCGATGACCGGCGCCGCGAGCATCGCGGTCATCGACTGCGTCGCCGTGACGAGCGTGGCCGCGCGCCCCGCCGCCCTGCCGGAGCCGAAGCGGTCGGCGGCGGCCGCGGTCAGCGCCGGGTTCAGTACCGACGTACTGGCGCCGACCAGCAGGCAGAACACGGCGAGCAGGATGAAGTCCCCGCTGGCGCCGAGTGCGGCGGACACGCCGAGCGCGGCGAGGCCGCCCGCCGCCGCCCACTCCTTGCGCACCCGGTCGATCAGCGGGGCGAGCGCGGTACCCACCAACAGGGCCGCGAGGCCGCCGAGTCCGCGCAGACCGCCCAGCGTGGCGACGCTGCTGTCGGCGTCCTCGGCCATCGGCACCAGATACGTGCTGAAGACGGTGAACGGCAGCAGGCCGACCGCCGACGCGACCAGGACGGGCCACAGCGCGCGGGCCATCCGCCAGTCGCCGGGCAGCGCCTCGTCCGCCCCCGCGTCCCGGTGCTCCAGGGCGGAGCCCTTGGAGTCGACGTTCATGCCGCCTCCTTGTAGCGGTAGAGCGGCGTCTCGTCGGCGCTGAACTGCGAGAACGCGAAGGGCTCCGCGGAGAGCCCGGTCACCCCGGCGGGCAGGAACGCGCGGGCCACGGCGCTGCCGCTCTGCGCGTACACCACCAGCGGCACCCCGTGCTCGCGGCAGTGCGCGAGGATCAGGTCGAAGGTGCCGTTGCTCAGCGTCATGCCGGTGGCGACCACGGCGTCGGCCTCCTTGAGCACCTCCGTCATGTCGTCGGTGATCCGGTCGCCCCACTGGGTCGTACGGAGATTGAGGTCGCAGGGCAGACAGACGCCGCCCCGTTCACGTATCGCCGCGACCAGCGGATTGACCACGCCGATGAGCGCCACTTTGGCGCCCGGCTCGATGTCGAGCAGCCCGGCGATGGCGGCGTCGCGGGCCTTCGCCCGGACTTCCGGGGTACCGGTGGGCAGCGTGATGCGCTCGGCGTCGGCGGCGTCCCGGTGCGGGTTCACCTGCGCGAGATAGGCGTCGAGCGCGGCGATGCGGACGGGGGTGGACTCGGCGCGCAGCAGCTTGTCGAGGCTGTGGCCCGAGGCGTTCTCGCAGAAGTCCGGGGGGAGTTCACCGGCCTCGAAGGAGCAGGCGCCGAACGCCGTGCCGACCCGGAGCAGCAAGTAGTGGTTGTGGTACGTCACTTGGCTGCCCGCGAGGCGGGTGGTGTTGTACAGCCAGAACGCGCTGGTGACGGAGAGGTCTCTGGGGTCGGGGCCGTGGTCGCCCGCCAGGACGGCGTCGATGAGCTCCGCGACGTTCTGGGGCGTGCGCGGGTCGGGGTGTGACATGTGGAGTTCTCTCAGATGGTGGTAGAGGGGCAAGTGGTGACGCGGTCAGGGAAGGTCGCGCCAGGAAGTGGTCGACCAGGGGTGCCTCAGCTCGTCGAGCGAGGTGATCTCGTGCGGCTTCAAGGTGTCGATGTCCGGTGCGTCCGCGTGTTTCGCATAAGCGCTCTCGACATAGCGGTGACCCGTGTCCGCGGCGATGAAGACGTACGTACGGGAATCGTCTCGGCGCCGCTCCCAGAGAGCGGTCAGATAAGCGGCGCCGGTGGAAAGACCGGCGAAGATTCCGCTGTTCCGCAGAAGCGAGACCGCGCCGGACACCGCGCAGTCGAAATTCACCCAGTGCACGCGGTCGTACGCCTCGTGCCGGACATTCTCGAAGGCGATGGCGCTGCCGATCCCGGCGATGATCATGTCCGGGTCGGCCACGCGCTCCGAACCGAAGGTGACGCTGCCGAAAGGCTGTACGCCGACGAGTGACACATCGCGACCCGCGTCCCGCAGATATCCGGCAATGGCGCCGGTCGAGGCTCCCGAGCCGACCCCGCCCGCCAGGGCGAGGGGCCCTTCGGGCACCTCGGCGTCGATTGTCCTGGCCACGTCGCGGTAGCCGAGGTAATGAATGCCGTCGTGGTACTGCCGCATCCAGTGGTACGAGGGATTGGCCTCGAGTATCTCGGCGATGCGCCGCACTCTCAGCTCCTGGTCGAGCCGGAGATTCTTTGACGGCCGCACCTGTTCCAGCGTGGCGCCGAGTATCTCCAGCTGAATGCGCAGGGTGCGGTCCACGGTCGTGGAACCCACGATGTGGCATTTCATTCCGTAGCGGTGGCAGGCGAGAGCCAGGGCTTGCGCGTAGATACCGCTGGAACTGTCGATGAGGGTGTCGCCGGGTTTCACGGCGCCCGAGTCGAGAAGGTGACGGACCGCTCCCAGAGCCGAATAGATCTTCATCGTCTCGAATCGGAGACAGACCAAGTCCGGCTCCAGGGATATGAGATCGGGCTTCTTCACCGCTTCGGCTATGTGGTCGTGCATGTCTGGCCTCTGCCCCCTGTGTCGGTCGCCGAGCCGAGAGCATCACACTAGATGAAAATGATTGTCAAGACGGATAGTCCTGTGGCAGCCTGTGGGCACTGGAGGTGTCGGGATGTTGAGAGGAGACCTGTGAAGCTGTCCCAGGAGGCCGGGCCGCGGCCCCGTGCGGCGGGTGCGCGGTCGGCCGGAATCGGAGTGGGTACCGCCTTCGGGACCTTCGGCGAGCTGCTTCAGGGCGTGCTGCCGGAGGAGGACGGGGACTTCCTGGTGACGTTGCCCGTCGCGCGGTGGACGATGGCCACCTTCCGGCCGGAACCCGGCGTCGGGGAAGTTCTGGTCCGGCCCGATCGCAAGACCAAGGCGCTCCAACTTGCCCGTACGATCTGCGAGTTGGCGGAGCTGCGAACGGGCGTGCCGGTCGGGGGAACCCTCCGCGTCAACAGCGTCATCCCCGAGGGCAAGGGTCTCGCGAGCTCGTCGGCCGACCTGGTCGCGACCGCGCGGGCGGTCGGGCAGGCGCTGGACGTGGCGATGCCGCCGTCCCGCGTCGAACGGCTCCTCGCGGACATCGAGCCCACGGACGGGGTGCTCTATCCGGCGATCGTCGCCTTCCACCACCGCACCGTGCGGCTGCGCGGCATCCTCGGATCGCTCCCGGTCATGGCCGTGGTGGGGATCGACGAGGGTGGTTCGGTCGACACCGTCGACTTCAACCGCATCCCCAAGCCGTTCACCCTCGCCGACCGTCACGAGTACGCGCGCCTGCTCGACCGGCTGGCGTGCGCCGTCCGCCGCCGCGACCTGGCGGAGGTGGGCAGGGTCGCGACGCGCAGCGCCCAGATGAATCAACTCCTGCGCCACAAAAGGTCGTTGGAGCCGATGCGGGAGATCTGCCGGGAGGTCGGCGGCCTGGGCGTCGCCGTCGCGCACAGCGGCACGACCCTGGGCATCCTGCTGGACACCGCCGACCCCTCGTACACGCAGCGGGTCAGCGCGGCGGCACAGGCGTGCGGGGAGCTGGCGGGCGGGGTGACGGTGTACCGGACGCTGAGCTTTCCCGCCGGGGCCGTGCGGAGCTAAGGGGCCGGGAGCGCGCGCGGCCGGGGCAGGGGAGCGTACGAGGCTAGAAGAACACCCCGCACCGCAGCAGCACATTCGCGTATGGCGTGGCCTCGCCGGTGCGGACCACCAGGCGGGCCGTGGCCGTGCGGCGCTTGAGTTCCTCGTGCGGGATCAGGGTGAGGGGCGTGACGCGGGCGGACAGGAGATCGGCCGCCGCCGGGTTCGCGTCCCGGACCTCCTCCGCCGCGGTTCCGCCCTCCGTCACCAGCTCGGCGAGCAGCCCGTCCAGGACCTCGGCGAAGGACGGGACGCCTGCCCGGAAGGCCAGGTCGACGACCCGAGGCCCCGGCGGAATGGGCATGCCCGCATCGCAGATCAACACAGTGTCCCCGTGGCCCAACTCGGCCAGGGCGCCGCAGAGATGGCGGTTGAGGATGCCGCTCCTCTTCATGCCGAATCCACCTCGGCCGCCGTCGGGTACGACTCCTGCGCGCCCTGCCGGGTGACCGACGCGGCCCCGACCCGCGCCGCGTACGCCGCCGCCGTCGGAAGGTCATCGCCCAGGCCGATGCGCCACGCAAGGGCCGCCGTGAACGCGTCACCCGCGCCGGTGGTGTCCACCGCGTCCACCTTCGGGCTCGGCACCCTGACGGGGGAGGCGGTGCCGTCCGCCGTCAGTGCTCCCTCCGCGCCCAGGGTGATCACCACCGAGCGGGGCCCGAGGGCGAGCAGCGCCCGCGCCCAGTCCTCGGGGGAGTCCGAGGATTCCCCCGCATCGCCCAGGATGTAGCGCGCCTCGTGCTCGTTCACCACCAACGGGTCGCACGCCGCGAGGACTTCGTCCGGCAGCGGCGCCGGTGGCGAGGGGTTGAGGACGAGGCGGCCGGTCGCCGGCAACGTGCGTACGACCTCCGTGACCGACTCGATGGGGATCTCCAGCTGCGTCGAGACCACCCGGGACGCGGCGAGCAGGCTGCCCGCCGCGCGGATGTCCTCGGGGGTCAGCCGGGCGTTGGCACCCGGCGAGACCACGATGCTGTTGTCGCCCGACGGGTCGACGGTGATCAGCGCGACGCCCGTGGGCGCCCCGCCGACCAGGACGCCGACCGTGTCCGCGCCCGCCGCGCGCTGCGCTGCGAGCAGGAGCCTGCCGTGTGCGTCGTCGCCGACCCGCGCGAGCAGGGCGGTACGGGCGCCAAGACGGGCCGCCGCGACCGACTGGTTCGCGCCCTTGCCACCGGGATGCGTGGCGAGGTCGGAGCCGAGGACCGTCTCGCCGGGGGCGGGGCGGCGCTCGACGCCGATCACCAGGTCGGCATTGGCCGACCCGACGACCAGGAGGTCGTACGTGGCGTCGTCGTGGTCGTTCATCGGTGGATCCAGCTCCTGTGTTCGTTCGTCCGGCGGGGGCGGTGGGGGCACCGGCGAGGGTGCGAAGGAGTCAGGAGAAGTCGGCCACGTTCTTCTTCGTGACCACCTTCACCGGGACCTTCACCATCGTGTCGACGTCCTTGCCGCGCAGTGCCTTCACCGCGTTCCGCACCGCGATCCTGCCCAGCTCCTTCGGCTGCTGCGCCACGGACGCGTACAGCGAGCCCGACTCGACGGCCTTCAGGCCGTCGGGGGTTCCGTCGAAGCCGACCACCGACACCGACTTGCCCGCCTTGCCGCCGAGCGCCTTTGCGGCGCCCAGGGCCATCTCGTCGTTCTCGGCGAAGACGCCGTCGATGCCGGGGTTCGACTGCATGAGGTTCGTCATGACGTCCAGGCCCTTGGTGCGGTCGAAGTCCGCGGGCTGGGAGGCGACGACCTTGATGCCGGGGTACTCCTTGATGCCCTCGGTGAAGCCCTTGCCGCGCTCGCGGCTCGCCGACGTGCCCGCGACGCCCTGGAGCGTGACGATCCTGCCCTTGCCGCCCAGCTTCTCGGCGAGGGTCTTCGCGGCGAGCTTGCCGCCCGCGATGTTGTCGGAGGCGACGAGCGTCGCCGCCTTCGCCTTGTTCACGCCGCGGTCGGCCGCGATCACCGGGATGTCCGACTTGTTGGCGCCGCGCACCGCGGGGCCGACGGCGTCCGAGTCGACCGGGTTGACGATGATCGACTTCATGCCTTCGCCGGTGAAGTTCTGCAGCTGGTTGGTCTGCTGCGACGCGTCGTTCTGTGCGTCCGTGACCGTGAGGTCGACGCCGGCCTTCTTGGCCTCCGCCTGCGCGCCCTCCTTCATCTGCACGAAGAAGGGGTTGTTGAGGGTGGAGAGCGACATGCCGATCTTCGTCGTCGTGCCGGAGGAACCGTTGTTGAAGAAGGACACGGCGCCCACGACGGCCGCCACCAGCACGGCCGCGATCCCGATCTTCAGGAGCTGCGGCCCCTTCTTCCCGCCACCGGCCGCCGCGCCCGTCGAGGCCCCCGGGGTCGCCCCGGCCTTGCGGCGCAACGTGTCGAGCAACACCGCGAGCGCGATGACGACGCCGATCACGACCTGCTGCCAGAAGGCGGACACGGAGAGGAGGTTGAGGCCGTTGCGCAGGACCGCGAGGATCAGCGCGCCGATCAGGGTGCCGGACGCCTTGCCGACGCCGCCCGCCAGGCTCGCGCCGCCGATGACGACCGCGGCGATCGCGTCCAGCTCGTACCCCTGCGCGGCCTGCGGCTGCGCGGAAACCAGGCGGGACGCGAGGACGATGCCCGCGACGGCGGCGAAGAGGCCGGACAGGCCGTAGATGACGAGCTTCTGCCGCTTCACGCGCAGGCCGGAGAGGCGGGCCGCCTCTTCGTTGCCGCCGATCGCGTACATGGAGCGGCCGATGTACGTACGGGCCAGGATGACGGCGGTGATCAGACCCATCGCGATCATCACGATGACCGGGACCGGCAGCCAGCCGCCGATGGTGTCACCGAGGTTGGAGACCGAGTCGGGGAACGGGATCGGGCTGCCCTGCGAGATGACCAGGGAGAGGCCGCGGGCCACCGACAGCATCGCCAACGTCGCGATGAACGGCGGGAGTTTGCCGTACGAGACGAGCAGTCCGTTGACGAAACCGCACGCTATGCCGGTGCCGACGGCGAGGACGATCGCGAGCCAGACCGGCAGGCCCTGTGAAGTCGCCGTCCAGGCGAGGACGGTGGCCGAGAGCGCGGCCACCGAGCCGACCGACAGGTCGATGCCCGCCGAGACGATGACGAAGGTGACGCCGAACGCGAGGATCGCGGTCACGGCGGCCTGCACGCCCACATTGAGCAGGTTCTGGGTAGTGAGGAAGTCGCCGGACAGCAGCGACATCGCCACCAGGAGGACGACCAGGGCGCTCAGCGCGCCATTGTCGAGCAGCACGCGGCGGAGACCGGTGGCGCCACCCGCGTTGCTCTTCAGCGTTTCAGTGGCCACGGGAGGCCTCCCCTTCGGTTGCTTCGTCGTTCTGAACTGCCGTGCTGTCGTGGGCTTCCGTGGTGCTCACGGCCAGTGCCATCACCGCGTCCTGCGTCGCGTCGTCCGCGGCGAGTTCGCCCGCGATGCGGCCCTGCGCCATGACGAGCACGCGGTCGCTCATGCCGAGGACCTCCGGCAGATCACTGGAGATCATCAGGACCGCGTGCCCGGAGGCCGTCAGTTCGTTGATGAGCTGGTAGATCTCGACCTTCGCGCCCACGTCGATGCCGCGCGTCGGCTCGTCGAGGATCAGGACCTTGGTGTCTGCGAGCAGCCACTTGCCGATGACGACCTTCTGCTGGTTGCCGCCGGAGAGCGTGCGCACGTGCTGGCCGAGCCCGGCCATCCGCACGCCGAGCTGCTCGGCGATCCGGGCCGCCGCGACGCGCTGGCCCTTGAGGTCCACGAGCCCGGAGCGCGTCGCCGAGCGCAGCGTCACCAGGCCGAGGTTCTCCTGCACGGAGGCGTCCAGCAGGAGCCCCTGGCCCTTGCGGTCCTCCGGTACGAGGCCGATTCCGGCGCCCATCGCGGCGTTCACGTCATGCCGGGGCAGGCGTTCGCCGCGTACGTCGACGGAACCCTTGTCGTACGGATCGGCGCCGAAGACCGCGCGCGCCACCTCGGTCCGCCCCGCGCCCACGAGTCCCGCGAGGCCGACGACCTCGCCGGCCCGCACCTCGAAGCTGACGTCGTGGAAGACGCCGTCGCGGGTGAGACCCTCGACGGTGAGCAATGCGGCGTCGGCGTCCGGGCCCCCGGCGTCCGGGCGTTCGCGCGGATACTGCTGCTCGATGCTGCGGCCCACCATCAGCCGTACGAGCTCGTCCTCGGCGGTCGACGCGGGCACCTGGTCGACGCTGCGGCCGTCGCGCAGGACGGTCACGCGGTCGCCGAGCGCGGCGATCTCCTCCAGGTGGTGGGTGATGAAGACGACGCCCACACCGTCCGCCCGCAACTGCCGCACGATCACGAAGAGTTTGTCGACCTCCTCGCTGGTGAGGACGGCCGTCGGCTCGTCCATGATCAGGACGCGGGCCTGAAGGCTGAGCGCCTTGGCGATCTCGACCATCTGCAGCCGGGCGATGCCGAGTTCACGCACCTTGGCGCGCGGTGACACCTGGACGCCGACCCGCTTCAGGAGTTCCTCGGCGGCCGACTCCATCGCCTTCCGGTCGATCATCCCGAAGCGGCGCGGCTGGCGGCCCAGGAAGATGTTCTCGGCGACGGTGAGGTCGGGTACGAGGTTGAACTCCTGGTAGATCGTGGCGATACCGAGCCGTTCGGCGTCCTGCGCCCCGTGAATGCGGGCTTCCTTCCCGTCCACGAGGATGCGGCCGCTGTCGGGGCGGTAGGCGCCGGAGAGCATCTTGATGAGCGTGCTCTTGCCCGCGCCGTTCTCGCCGAGCAGGACATGCACCTCGCCGCGGCGCAGATCGAAGTCGACGGAGTCGAGCGCGACGACGCCGGGGAACGTCTTGCGTATGCCTTCGATGCGCAGCAACTCGGTGCCATCGGGGGTGAGTTCGGGGCTGCGGTCGGCGGTGCGCGGCAACTCGTCCGGGTTGCTCACGTGGTGCTCCTCTGGTCGGTGGGGGACTCGCCGCAGGAGCGGCGTACGACGAGGCGGGCGGGCAGGGTCACGGACCGGGGGCTCCTGCCCTCGATCCGGTCGACCAGGGCCTGCACGGCGGCTCGTCCCAGATCACCGGTCGGCTGCGCGATGGCGGTGATCGGCGGATCGGTGTGCACGAACCACGGGATGTCGTCGAAGGCGGCGAGCGCGATGTCGTGCGGCACGCTCAGGCCCTGGGCGCGGATGGCGTCGAGCGCGCCGAGCGCCATCAGGTTGTCCGCGGCGAAGATCGCGTGGGGCGGCTCGGGCAGCGCGAGGAACCGTTCGGTGGCCCGGCGCCCGCTGTCGGCCTGGAAGTCGCCCTGCCCGATGTAGTCGTCGGGCAGCGGGAGCCCGTACGCGCCGAGCGCGTCGCGGAAGGCCTCGACGCGCTCGCTGCCGGTGGTGGTGGCCGCGGGCCCGGCGATGATCGCGAGCCTGCGGTGGCCGACGGCGTGCAGGTGGGCCACCAGGTCACGGACGGCCTCGCGGCCGTCGGCGCGGACGACGGGGACGTCCACGCCCGGGATCCAGCGGTCCACGAACACCATCGGCGTGCTGGAACGCGCGGTCTCCAGCATCAGCGGGGAGCCGCCGTCGGTGGGGGAGACCAGAAGCCCGTCGATCCGGCGGTCCAGGAGCGTGCGCACGTGGTGGTCCTGCAGCTCGGGCCGCTCGTCGGCGTTGCCGATGATCACGCTGTAGCCGAGCGCGCGGGCCGCCTCCTCGACGGAGCGGGCCAGGGCCGTGAAGTACGGGTTCAGCACGTCGCTGATGACCAGGCCGAGGGTGCGGGTCTGGTCGGTGCGCAGCGAGCGGGCGACGGCGTTCGGGCGGTAGCCGAGGCTCTCTATCGCGGCGATGACACGGGCGCGGGCGGCCGGGCTGACCGAGGGGTGACTGTTCAGGACACGCGAGACCGTGGCGACGGATACGCCTGCCTCGGCCGCGACGTCCTTGATGCTCGCCATCGCCGGTCCACCTCCTTGTGGAATCGATTACACGGAGGATTGGAATCGATTACATGGGCGGGTGGCAAGCCCCTGGAGGGTCAGCGAGACCGGATTGTGATGCGGGGTGCTCAGGTGAGCGGGGTGGGGTGGGGTGGGGCGGCCGTGGGGTTGCGGTTGAGGGCGGGGGCGGACGGCGCCGTTGGTTGATCCCGCGGGCGATCACGCGAAAGGCGCGTCGGTCGAGTGTGTGGACGGCACGTCAGCCGATCGCGCGGACGGTACGTCGGCCGTAGTGGGCGCTGCGTCCCCAGCGGGCCATCTTCGACGCGCGCCCTATGTTCCAGGCGGCGATGGTGCGGACATGGCCGTCGGGCGGCAGGAGGTCGTCGGTGCGGAAGCGCGGCGCCGGTGCGTAGTCCCCTCGTCCTCCTGCACGGCCTGGCCGATCGCGCGGACGTCGCGTCAGCCGTTCATGCGGACGGCACGCCGGACGAGTACGCGAACGCACGTCAGTCGATCGCGCGGACGGCACCGTCAGCTGATCATGCGAAAGGCACCGTCAGCCACGGGCTGTCCGGGTCCGTGGTCAGCTCTCGGTGGGCCTGGAGCACCGTCGTGTACCAGGCGCCGAACTGCTCCTCGTCGAAGTGGAGGCAGCGGCCGAGGACGTAGCCCGCGGAGAACTCCTCCCATGAGGTGTACGCCGACCGGGCCGCGTGGCTCGCGCGCTCGACGGCGGCCTCCAGCTCCGCATGGGTCGCGTAGCGGGCGCCGCGTCCCCAGCGGGCCATCTTCGACGCGCGCCCGATGTCCCAGGCGGCGATGGTGCGGACATGGCCATCGGGCGGCAGGAGATCGTCGGCGCGGAAGCGCGACTCGTAGCGGATGATCTTGCCGACGAGCCCGCGCAGCGCGGCGACGAAGTCGTCCAACTCGGGGTCGTCGCCCGGCTCGTGCGGGGAGTCGGGGCCACCGGCCTCCGCCATGCGGTCGCGGATCGTCACCTCCACGCACTGCCGCCACAGCTCGGGGTCGACGCGTGGGCCGAACTGCTCGATCAGCGACGTACGGGCGCCGAGGACGAAGTCCCAGTACCACGGGCTCACTTCACGGTTCAGGAGCCGCTCCTGCGTGGCGAGCCAGTCCTCGCGGTCGTGCACGCCCCACCACTCCGCCAGGCGCTCGATCTCGGAGTGGTGGCCCGCGCCGTGCCAGTCCAGCGTGTTCCACGCGTCGCCGTTGGCGAAGCAGAGGTGGGCGCCGCAGGCCAGGCCGTGCAGGAGCACGGGCGACTCCGGGGCGCCGGTGCGGCGGGTGTCGATGCGGTCGTGCAGACGGTCGTCGGCGTAGAGGTCCGCGTGCAGGTCCGCCCACACGTTACGTTCCTCGTCGGTCGTCAGATAGAACTGCTGGCAGGGCGTGGCCGCGTTGACCACCAGGAGGTCGATGTCGTCGGGCAGTTCGGCGGCGAGCGTGCCGAGCGTGACGAACTCGTACACCACTTCGGGATGCGGGCGGGGAAGCAGCCCGGCGGTGTACATCTGCGCGATCCGGCGGCCGTCGGGGAGATCGACGGTGAGGACCGGGCGATCGGTCGCGCCCGGCTCGATCTCGGCCACCGACACCGGGCGGTACAGGCCGGTGACGGCTATCGCCCGCAGGTAGGTGTACGCGTCGTCGGCCTCGCACAGTTCGTACAGGTGCTCTTCGAGGTCGGCGGGTGCCTGCCAGGGGGTGCCGTCATCGGGGGCTTCGGCGTACGGGAAGACGTCGTCGTGGTACTCGTCGGGGTACTCGTCCTCGGCTGCGGGGACGGCTGCGCCGTGCATGCGGGGGTCTCCGTGGTCAGGGGCGCGGGTGCTCGCGCGCGGGGCTCGCGGTAGATCTTGAACGGTATCCGATGGCTGTTCGGACGCGGCGCTACCGTGCCCTCGGTGTCCGCACCGGCACTCGCACCGGTACTGACTTCAACCCGTTGATGAAGTTGGAGACGAGACGTCGCGGCGGCCCCGCCAGTTCGAGAGGACCGGCCTCCAGGGTGCGGAACTCCTCGTACAAGACGCGGAGTTGGAGACGCGCGAAGTGGGCGCCCAGACAGACGTGCGGGCCCTCGCCGAAGGAGACGTGGGGGTTGGGGGAGCGGGACAGGTCGAGCCGGTGCGGGTTCGCGAAGACGCGTTCGTCGTGGTTGGCCGACGCGTGAAAGACGACCACCTTGTCCCCGGCGCGGACGCTCCGGCCGCCCAGCACCGTGTCCCGGGTGGCCGTACGGCGGAACGTGAGCACCGGCGGGTGCCATCGCAGCAGTTCGTCCACCGCCGTGGAGACCGGGACCTCGCCCTCGCGCAGGCGGCGGTACTCATCCGGGTGTTCCATGAGCGCGAGGAGGCCCCCGGGTGCCGCGCTGCGGACGGTGTCGTTTCCCGCGACGGTGAGCAGGAAGAAGAACATCTCCAGTTCGGGGGCGGTCAGTTCGGGATCGGTCGCGAGGGTGGTCATGACGTCATCGGCGGGTACGCGGCGCTTGTGTGCCGCGAGGTCCTGCGCGTAGCCGAACATGTCGCGCAGCATCGCCGGTGAGCGCGGATTGAGAGGCTTCCCGTCCGCGCCGCGCAGCAACTCACCCCCCTCATCGGGGTCTTGATAGCCGATCACGCGCTGCGTCCAGCGCAGTAGCAGGCCGCGGTCGCTCTCGGGCACGCCGAGGAGGTCGGAGAGATTGAGCAACGCGTAGTCGTCGGTGACATCGCGCACGAGATCGCATGTGCCGTCGCCCCTGCGGTCGCCGATGCCGTCGCGGGCTCGATCGGTCGCCGCGTCGAGCAGGCTGCGGGCCCGGTCGCGGGCCAGGGACTCGAAGCGTTCCACCCGCCTGGGCGTGAAGGCGCGGCTCACCAGGCGACGCAACCTCCCGTGTCCCGGCGGATCCTGATTGAGCATCATGCGCCGGATGAACGGCAGGTCGTCCGGGTCGGGGTCGCGGATCTGGGTGGCGCCCAGGTGCGAGGAGTAGGTGACGGAATCCTTGAGCACGCGAACCACGTCCGCGTGCCGGGTCACCGCCCAGAAGCCGGGCCCCGCGGGCCAGTCGAGCACCTGCGGCTCACCCTGCCAGGCGACGGGGTGCTGGTCCCGAAGCGCACGATAGCGATCGTGGGGAACCCCGGCAGCGTACTGCCGGGGGTCGAACACGTCGGGTCCGTCTGGCCTGTCCGGCGCATCGGGTACATCGGGTACATCCGGTACATCGGGGGGTTCAGCGACGCTCACGACGAGATGTCTTCGTTCTCGGCGTCCTTGCGCAGGAAGTCCTCCACGGTGCGGGTCAGGGCGAGTGGGGTCTCGTCCATCGCGTAGTGCCCCGCCTCGCTCAGTTCGGTGAG
Source organism: Streptomyces sp. NPDC032198 (assembly GCF_040636975.1). Classification (NCBI taxonomy): domain Bacteria; kingdom Bacillati; phylum Actinomycetota; class Actinomycetes; order Kitasatosporales; family Streptomycetaceae; genus Streptomyces; species Streptomyces sp. NPDC032198. The sequence goes on from NZ_JBEZVL010000018.1 coordinate 172,047, forward strand.
TTCGGCGCGCGCGTACCAGCGCAGCCAGGTCCGGCGCATCAAGTCCGCCCCCAGCGCGGGGTCCAGGGCCCCGACCACCGCGAGTGCGGGCACGGTCGAGCCCTCGACGCGGTCGTGGAAGTCCTCGCCGGCCCAGGAGTCGAGCCAGGCGCGGAAGGCCTTCGCGTCGCTGGCGTCCAGCGAGCGTTCCACCATGCGGTCGAGCCAGGCCGCAGGCCGTGTGCCGCCGGTGGTGATGTCGATGATCGCGCGGCGGTTCCCCGGCAGATGGTCCGCCTCCGCGAACAACTCCCACTGCTCCGGCGGGAGATCGAGCCCGGACGCGGGCACGGGGGAGACGCCGACCAGCCTGCGGACCCGGTGCGGCGCGATCGCGAGGACCCGCTGGGCGACGCTGCCGCCCATGGAGTGGCCGATCAGCGAGAAGCGGTCCCAGCCGAGACGGTCCGCCAGGGCCACGACATCGGCGGCACCCTCGGAGGTCGTGTACGCGCCGGCCGCGTCCTTCGCCTCCCCGTACCCGCGCAGATCAACGACCGCGTACTGGAACGAGGCGAGGTCGAGGTCCGCGAGCACCGGCGCGTACGCCGAACGGTCGCCGAACCAGCCGTGCACGGCGATCACCTTGTGGGGGCCGTCGCCCAGGAGGGCATGCGGTAGCTGGAAGGAGGGGGTGGAGGCAGGGGTGGAAGGGCTGGAGGCCACGTCGACTCCGATCACCTTGAGGAGGAGGGGGCCGTTCGTGGCGGCCCGGGACAACGTTCGCCCCAACCCTTCCTGGCCGCAAGGCCGCAAGGCCGCAAGGCCGCAAGGGTGCGAGGCCTCGCCGATCCCCGTAGCACAGCCCGGAAGCACCCGACGTAACCCACGTGCGAGACCTACGACTCCGCCGCCGCAGCCTCCACCGCCCTCCGCTCCAGCTCGGCCAGCCGCGCGTCTGCGGCTGCCCGGCCCTGGTCGGTGTCCTGCAGCGCCAGGTGCAGACGCTGCGCCCGTATGGCCTGGGTGTAGTCCCCGAGCAGCGCCAACTCGTCGCGCAGGACGGCCAGCTGGTCCGGATCGGGGCCGGTGTCGTCGAGCTCGCGTATCAGATAGGCGCGGGCCGTCTCCACCATCCCCTGCTGGCGTGCCAGCTCCAGCCAGGTGGATTCCGGTTCGTCGTCGGGGTCCATCCCATAGTTGGAGTCGTCGAACGAGCGCGCCCACTCCTGGACTTGCCCTGCCTCCTCCGGAAGCCCCGCGAGGCCGCGCCAGGTGTCGTACGTCGTCTCGCGGGCCTCGTGCAGCAGTGGCAGGTCCTCGGCCAGGCAGTGCAGCCCGACGAGGACGACGGCGAGCCGCAGTTCGTCGGACATGGAGGCGTCCGCCTCGTGCTTGAGGAGGTGGCGCAGGAGCGCACGGTCGGTGTTCCGCCGGTCGTACTGCGCGGCCCGCAGCGCCGCCACCCTGCGCGCCCGGTCCCGGGCGACCCCGTCCCAGACCGTGCGGTCGCCCATCCGCAGCAGGGCCAGGTCGGTGCGCCCTTTGGTGAGCACCTGCTCCCACAGGGGCGGGCGCGGATGCGGATCGAGGCGCCTGTATGCCAGGTGCTCGACGGCGTTGAGGAGGAGGTGGTCCGGTTCGGTGCGCAGCAGCGAGGCGTGCAGCCGGGCGACGAGCTGCAAAGGGGAGCGCTCCGGGAGCCCGAGGGAGGCCCGGAGCTCGGTGCGGTGCGCGTCGAGATCGGGCACGCAGTCCTCGCGGAAGTCGCCCTCCGTGTCGGCGATCTCGGCGAGTATCCGCGCCTCGCCGTCGGTCGGTGAAAGACGTACGTAGTCATGCCAGCCGGGCAGGCCGACGAGGATCTCCAGGGCTTCGTCCACGCTGTCCCCGATGATCCCGGCGGAGCCCTCGGAATCGGCGTACAGCACGGAGCCGTCACCGCACACGAAATACGTGCCCCCGGAATCGTCCCCGGCGATTGGTTCCAGCGGACCACCCGACGCGAGGCGGACCTCTTCGACGTGGTCCGTGCGGGACAGATCGAATGCGAAAGGGAACGCGGCCAGCTCGGCCAGGCGTGGGTCCTGTCGCAGCAGCCGGAGTGCACGTTCGGTCATGTTCCGAAAGTAACAGCGGTCACTGACAGCAGACCCACAACAGGACTGCCCAATTCCCTCTGTGCTTTCCGATACTTTTCCTGCGGAATGGGGGATTCGTGGAACTTGGCGGGGGCGCCGAGAGTCTTTATTCGTGAGGGGGCGGCCACTGACCAGGCTGCTCAACTGGCCGCCGGACGGCGGCCCTTGCATTTGCATTGATCATCACGGCTGATCGATGCAGCCGATCAACACGGGGGTGTTCATCTTGACCGACATCATCGAGCGCACCACGGACCGCCTGACGGCACAGGGGGAGCTGGCGCCGTACGTCACACCGCTGCCGGTGCCGCCGGTCCTGCGGCCGGACTCCGTCGACTGGCGCGACGAGACCGACGTGCCCGCGGAGACCGAGATCGCGCTGCGCCCGGCCTGGATCCGGCTGCACCCGCAGCTGCCGCCGACCCAGATGTGGGGGTACGACGGGTGTGTGCCGGGCCCGACGATCGAGGTGCGGCGCGGCCGCCGCATCCGGATCGCGTGGACCAACCGCATTCCGAAGGGCGCCGAGTATCCCGTCACCTCCGTGGAGGTGCCCCTGGCCGTCCCGAGCCCCGGCACCCTGCCCGGCCGCGCGGGCGTGGAGCCGAGCAAGGACGTGGCCGCGCTGCCTGCCTGGTCCGTGACGCACCTGCACGGCGCGCAGACGGGCGGGGGCAACGACGGGTGGGCGGACAACGCGGTGGGGTTCGGCGACGCCCAGCTCGCCGAGTATCCGAACGACCACCAGGCGGTTCAGTACTGGTACCACGATCACGCCATGAACATCACCCGGTGGAACGTGCAGGCGGGGCTGTATGGCACGTACCTGCTGCGGGACGACGAAGAGGACGCGCTCCACCTCCCCTGCGGGGAGCGGGAGATCCCGCTGCTGTTCGCCGACCGGAACCTGGACACGGACGAGGACGGCCGGCTGAACGGCCGCCTCCTGCACAAGACCGTCATCGTCCAGGCCGCGAACCCGGAGACGGGCAAGCCGGTCACGCTGCCCTTCACGGGCCCGTACAGCACGGTGAACGGCCGCATCTGGCCGTACGCGGACGTGGACCCGGCCTGGCACCGCTTCCGCCTGGTGAACGCGTCGAACGCCCGTATCTACGACCTCGTGCTCGTCGACGAGGACAACAACCCGGTGCGGGGCGTCCTGCACCAGATCGGCAGCGACGGCGGTCTGCTGCCGCGTCCCGTGCCGGTCGACTTCGACGAGGCACTGCCCACGCTCACCATCGCCCCGGCCGAGCGGATGGACCTCCTGATCGACTTCCGTGCCCTCGCGGGCAAGCGGGTGCGTCTGGTGAACAAGGGCCGGGGCCAGGCCCCCGGCATCCCGGATCCGGCGAACGACGTGCGCTATCCGCAGGTCATGGAGTTCCGCGTGCGGGACACCGAGGCCGATGACTCCTTCTCGCTCCCGGAGGTGCTCTCGGGCTCCTTCCGCCCGCTGAGCCACGACATCGAGCACGGTCACCGCCTGATCGTCCTGACACCGCCCGCCACGAAGGGCGGCGGAGGCCACCCGGAGATCTGGGAGATGACCGAGGTCAAGGACGCGGGCGACATCCGGGTCGCGACCGAGGGAGTCATCCAGCTGACGGGCGCGGACGGGAAGACCAAGACATACCGCCGGACCGCCCGCACCTTCAACGACGGTCTCGGCTTCACCATCGCCGAGGGCAGCCACGAACAGTGGAGCTTCCTGAACCTCGCGGTGAACCCGCCGGTGACCCACCCCATGCACATCCACCTGGCCGACTTCCAGCTCCTGGGCCGCGACGCGTACGACGTGTCGGGCTTCGACGTCACGGTGGGCGGCACCCTGGCCCCGATCGCCTTCGACCCGAAGAAGGAGATCCCCCTCGCCCCGAACGAGCGAGGCTGGAAGGACGTCTTCCGGGTCCCGGGCGGCCAACTGCTGCGCGTGATGGGCAAGTTCGACGGTGCGTACGGCCGCTTCATGTACCACTGCCACCTCCTGGAGCACGAGGACATGGGCATGATGCGCCCCTTCGTGGTCATGCCGAAGGAGGCCCTGAAGTTCGACCACGGGGCGGGCCACGGCGGCCATGACGGCCATGACGGGGCCGGGCACGAGGGAGGTCACACGGGTCACAGGGGCTGACAGAGGCCCCGGACGGACAGCCAGTCCCGCAGGCCCTCGGAATGGACCAGCGGGAACTGGCCGTCCTGGCCGTACTCGACGTCACTGCTCACCTTGCCCAGGTGCAGTCTCAGCCGCTGGACATGCCGCCCGCGTGCGTCGCTGAGGTCGAACCGCAGGTCACCCCAGCACATGCAGCAGAAGCCGTCGGCGGTGAGATCGATCGCGAGGAGCCCGGCCAGTTCGCGGAGCTCGGCGGGGTCGTGCACGTCATGGAGCAGGTCGGACCCGCCCGTCGTCCCGGTGATCCGGACGCGCGTCGTCCGGGCCCAGAGGGACGCGATGTCGGGGTTGGTCGTCACGCGGTCACGCTATCGGGCGCCCCGGTCGCCGAGGCCGCACACCTGGACGTCACTCGTTCGTGAATCGTCGCGCCGCGTCACCCCGGGTAGGGCTGTGGCCGGAGGCGAGCCATGGAACAGACTGCGTTGCGTCCCAAGCCGATGCCCGGACAGGATCCCGGCGATGGCGGCAGGTTCGGGAGGTTCGGAAGGAGCGGCAGAGGCGGCGGAGGCGGCGGAGGTGGCAGGGACGGCGGATCCGGTGGCGGCCGGAAGTTCGGCATAGGGCGAAAGGCGCGTGCCGGGCGGGCATCCGGCTCGGGCCACCGGTCCGGGACCGGCCCCCGCCCGCACGCCGCGCGACGGCGCGGGCGGCGGCTGATCACCCTGTTCTTCGGGCTGCTGGTCTCGGTCGTCCTCGTCCTGACGGGGGTGGGTCTCGGCACCGTCACCACCACCGTCATCGGCATGAGCAAGCTCGCCGACATGCAGAAGCAGGCGCAGGCTCAGGCGCAGGGCGGTGCCAAGGGGCAGGCAGGGCAGGCCGGACGGGCCCCGGGTGGCCATGCCCCGGGTGGGCAGGCCGCTCCGGGTGCGGCGTCCAAGCCCGCCGCCGTCCCGCCCGCCGCCGTCCCGCCCGCCGCCGCGCCGACGCCGCCGCAGAAGGAGCACGGCAAGGCCGAGGCGCGGACCGCCACGCGACCCACGCTGGGCGTGGAGGCCGTCGACGCACCCAAGGGCGCCGGTGCCCTGCTCGTCGGAGTGCACAGCCCGGGACCCGGTTACACCGCCGGTCTCGTACGGGGTGACGTACTGCTCGCCTTCGGCAGGACCCGCATCGCGTCCGCCAAGGGCCTGGCGGCCGCGGTCGCCGCCGCTGCCCCGGGAAGGAACGTCACTGTGACCGTGCGCCACGAGAGCGGAGGGCGGCAGGCCCTGTCGGTGACACCGGGCTTCGTGACGTGAGGTGCGCGGCGTACGGGACGCGAGTGCCGCGACTGATGCTCGTGACGTACGTGACGCGACGGGGGCCGCCGTAATGGGCTCGCGCCGGCGCTGGGGCAGGGGCAGGATCGGCATCACCGGCAGCACCACGCCGTGCCGCCGTAGACGCCGCACACGCCGCAGCGAGCAGCCCTGGAGGCCCCCATGACCGGTATCCCCATGACCGGCGCCCCCGCGCCCTTCACCGCCGATGACTACAAGGCCCGCATGGACCGCGCCGCGGCCGACGCGGCGGACGCGGGGCTCGCCGGGCTGCTCGTCGCGCCGGGCCCCGACATGGTCTGGCTCACGGGCTACCGTCCGGTCGACACCGAGCGCCTCACCGTCCTGGTGCTCGCCGCGGGCCAGGAGCCGGTCCTCGTGGTGCCCACCCTGGAGGCCCCGGACGCGGAACTCGCCGCGGGCGCGAGCGCGCTCTCCCTGCGGGACTGGACCGACGGCAAGGACCCCTACGCCGCGACCGCACCGCTCCTGGACGTCGACGGCCGCTTCGGGATCAGCGACAACTCCTGGGCCATGCATCTCCTCGGCTTCCAGAAGGAGCTGCCGAACACCTCCTACGTGAGCCTCACCGAAGCGCTCCCCATGCTGCGCGCCGTCAAGGACGCCGCGGAGCTTGAGCGCCTCGCGGCGGCCGGTGCCGCCGCGGACGCCACGTACGAGGAGATCAAGAAGGTTTCCTTCGCGGGCCGCAAGGAGACGGACATTGCCGCCGAACTCGCCGAGCTGCTGCGGCGGTTCGGGCACTCGCAGGTCGACTTCACCGTCGTCGGATCCGGCCCGAACGGCGCCAACCCGCATCACGAGGCGGGCGAGCGCGTCATCGAGGACGGCGACATGGTGGTCCTCGACTTCGGCGGCCTGCTGGGGGGCTACGGCTCGGACACCTCGCGTACGGTGCACGTGGGCGAGCCCGACGCCGAGGAGCAGCGGGTCCACGACATCGTGCGCGAGGCGCAGGAGGCCGGCTGCCGTGCGGTGCGGCCCGGCGCCGTCTGCCAGGACGTCGACAGGGCGGCGCGGGCGGTGATCACCGAGGCCGGGTACGGCGAGCACTTCATCCACCGCACCGGGCACGGCATCGGCGTCACCACCCACGAGCCGCCCTACATGATCGAGGGCGAGGAGCTGCCGCTCGTGCCCGGCATGTGCTTCTCCGTGGAGCCCGGCATCTATCTGCCGGGCCGCTTCGGAGTGCGCATCGAGGACATAGTGACGGTCACCGAGGACGGCGTACGGCGTCTCAACTCGACGCCGCGCGAGCTGGCGATCGTCAACTGACCGTCCCCGGAGCCCTCTGACTCTCCCCGCTGTCCTCATGGCGCCCCGCAGTCCTCACGGCATCGCGAGCACCGCGCAGGACTCGGCGGGCAGCCGCAGCAGCCCGTCCGCTCCGGGCGCGGTGACCGGCTGCCACGCCGCGAGCACCCGCGTGCCCCGGCCGCCCAGCGGGATGTCGACCGCCTCCTTGCCGATGTTCACCGCGATCCGCAGATCACCGCGCCGGACCGCGAACCACCGCCTCTCCTCGTCGTAGGCGACCCGGAGCGCCGCCAGATCGGGGTCGCGGAGGTCGCCGCGGGCGCGGCGCAGGGCGATCAGTTCGCGGTACCAGGCCAGCACGCGCGCGTGGGGGTCGGTCAGCGGCTCGGCCCAGTCGAGACAGGAGCGCTCCCTGGTGGCCGGGTCCTGCGGATCCGGAATGTCGCCCTCGGCCCATCCGTGCGCGGCGAACTCCCGGCGCCTGCCCCGGCGTACGGCCTCCGCGAGCTCGGAATCGGTGTGGTCCGTGAAGAACTGCCAGGGCGTCGCGGCACCCCACTCCTCGCCCATGAACAGCATCGGCGTGAACGGTCCGGTGAGGGTGAGCGCGGCGGCGCAGGCGAGCAGACCGGGGGAGAGGGTGGCGGAGAGCCGGTCTCCCTGTGCGCGATTGCCGATCTGGTCGTGGGTCTGCGTGTAGCCGAGGAAGCGGTACGCGGGCGTCCGGGCGCGGTCCACGGGCCGGCCGTGCCGGCGCCCCCGGAAGGTCGAGTACGTGCCGTCGTGGAAGAAGCCACCCGTCAGCGTCTTGGCGAGCGCGGCGAAGGGTGCCCGGGCGAAGTCTTCGTAGTAGCCGTGCGCCTCACCGGTGAGCGTGGCGTGCAGCGCGTGGTGGAAGTCGTCGTTCCACTGCGCGTGCACCCCGAGCCCGCCCCGCGCGCGCGGGGTGACGACCCGCGGATCGCCCTGGTCGGACTCGGCGATCAGCGAGAGCGGCCTGCCGAGCTCGTCGGCAAGCCCGTCCACGGCCGCCGAGAGCTCCTCCAGGAAGTGGCACGCGCGCGTGTCCCGCAGCGCGTGCACCGCGTCCAGCCGCAGGCCGTCCAGGTGGTAGTCGCGCAGCCAGGCGAGCGCACTGCCGATCAGATACGCACGCACCTCGTCCGAGCCGGGGGCGTCCAGGTTGACCGCGGCGCCCCACGGGGTCTGGTGGGTCTCCGTGAAGTAGGGCCCGAACGCGGGCAGATGGTTGCCGGACGGGCCGAGGTGGTTGTGGACGACGTCGAGCACGACGCCGATGCCGTGCGCGTGCGCGGCGTCGACGAATCGTTTCAGCGCGTCGGGACCGCCGTACGGCTCGTGCACGGCCCACAGGGAGACGCCCTCGTACCCCCAGCCGTGCTGCCCCGGGAACGGGCAGAGCGGCATCAGCTCCACATGGGTGACGCCGAGCTCGGCGAGGTGGCCCAGACGCCCCGCGGCCGAGTCGAGCGTGCCGTCCGGCGTGTACGTCCCCACGTGCAGCTCGTAGAGGACCGCGTCCCGCACTCCGCGCCCCGCCCAGGGCGCGCGCCACGCGTACCGGTCGTGGTCGACGACCGCGCTGAGCCCGTCCGGTCCGTCCGGCTGGCGTCGCGAGCGGGGATCGGGCAGCACGGGGCCGCCGTCGACCGAGAAGCCGTACCGCGCCCCGTCGGCGGCCTCCGCCCGCACCGTCCACCACCCGGCCCGGCCATCGGCGCGCTCCATCGCATACGTGCCGTCCTCGCACTGAAGTGCGACTCGCGCGGCCCCCGGTGCCCACACCTCGAACTCCACCGACAGTTCCCCCTTGTCCGACATCCGCTGTCGTCCGTCCGTCCTCATCCGTACGTCATCCGTGGTGACGTACGTTCCATCGTGCTGCAGAAGTGATCGGTTCGCGGTCGTTCCGCGTTTTCTGGACACTCCGGCCGAGCTGACCGACAATCACCAGGGTGACGTCGTCCTTTGAGTTCCACACGTACCCCGCGCGGCTGACCGACGCCGAGCGTGACAGGGCGCTGAAGGTGCTCAGGGAGGGCGCCGCCCTCGGCAAGCTGTCGCACGACACGTTCGTGCGGCGCATGGAGCTGGCGCTCGCCGCCCGTCAACCGGACGAACTCGCCGCGCTCACCGCCGATCTGCGGACCGAGGGGCGTCTCTCGCGCGTGGTGTTCGGCACCGTCGGCGCGGTCTCCGGGTTCACGGTCCGGCTGCGCAGGGCCTGGCAGGCCGAGCGCCTGCCGAAGCTGCTTCTTCCGGTGCCGGGGAACCCGCATCCGCTGCGGATCGGCCGCGACCCCGCGAACGGGCTCAGGCTCAGCCACGAGACGGTTTCCCGGGTGCACGCCGAGCTGAGCAGACAGGGCGGCATGTGGGTGCTGCGCGACCTCGGGTCGACCAACGGCACGTCCGTGAACGGCCGCCGGGTGATCGGTGCGGCCGTCGTCCAGGACGGCGATCTGATCGGCTTCGGGAAGATGAGCTTCCGGCTCTCCTCCTCGTGAAGCCCCGTGAGACCCGGCAGGGATGTGTGTGAGCCGTGCCGCGGTCAGTCGTCCTGCACGCGCGCGTGCCGCGCCGCGGCGACCGTCGTCCGTGACTGGTGCTCCACCTGGTCCTCCAGTGGCACCCAGCGCGCCCTGAACCGCTCGGCGAACGCCTCGCTCCAGTGCTGGACGAGCCGTTCGAGGCGGGGTGCGGCCGGGTCGCCCGCCGCGTCGAGGACCCGCAGCAGCATCGCGGCGGCCCGCAGCGGAAGGCGGCGCCCGAAGGCGTCGACACTGCCGATGTACGCCATCGACGTCCCCGCGGGCGGCAGCCGGGCCCAGTCGTCGGCGAGGCCGGGCACCAGGTCGAGCGCCCAGCGTGCCGCGCGCAGCAGTGGCCCCCGCGCCTCCGGGAGTCGCGGCACGGCCTCGCCGAGGATGCCCTCGACCAGGCCCGCGTCATGGCGCAGCCGCTGCGAGAAGCCGCGCAGCGCGAGCACGGGGGAGGGGTGGACGGCCGCGTCGTCCACGAGGTCGCTCGCCCACATGGGGACCTCGACGATGGCGGTCAGGCCGCCGTACCGGTGGGCGTGGTGCCAGGTCGTGTGCCGGGCGTCCTCGGGGAGGCTCGGATAGGCGGCCGCCGAACCGGGACCCGGCAGCACATGGACCCCCGGCCCCGAGACGGGCCAGCCCGCGGCGTCCGAAGCCCCCGTCTCCACCGGTATGTGCAGCTCCGCCGCCGACTTGGCGAACGGCTCCGCGAGCCCCGGGATGTCCCGCGTCAACTGCACCCAGCTGCCGCCGAGATCGGTGCCGTGCAGCGACACCTGCAAGTAGGGCCGCAGTTCGTCGATGACGCCGGTCAGGGTGCGCGTCTCCGGAGGCAGCCGGTCGGGCGGAAGGACGGAGGGGGACCACTCCGGCTGCTCGGGTCCCGCGGGCCGGAAGAAGTGCCGGTGGTAGTCGAACAGGGTGCGCGGCGCGGGCGTGCGGTGCAGGTTCGCGCCGTCCGGGTCGGCGCACAGGAGGAAGTGCCAGGAGGCGTCGGCGCGCAGGTCCTCGTCCCGCAGGGCCCATTCCGCGAGGTGGAGCAGCGTCGAGCCGCCGGTCGGTTCGTTGGCGTGCGCGCCCGCGACGACCAGGACGGCGCGCGGTGAGCGTCCGACGGACAGCAGGTGCAGAGGTCTCCCGGCGCGCGAGGCCCCCACCTGACGCAGCGTGCTGAGCTCCGGGCGGTGTGCGGCCAACTGCCTTGCGGACAGCACAAGTTCGGCCACATTGGGATAGCGCTGCTCCGCCAGTTGACTCACCCCCGTCTTGTCCGCTGACGCAATCCGCAGTACGCCACGCGGTCGGGCAGGTGTCAAGCGTGCGCCCCAAGGGGCGTCACCCCACGTCGGACCTTCTCCCCGAGCGTCACCCGAATGGGTGTATGGGAACTGCGCGAGCCGCCCGGCGGTGATCCGCTGAAACCCCCACACGCACCTGCCGGCGGGGGCGCCTAGGAGGAGCGGGGAGCCAGCCGTGTTGTCGAGCTCGTCCCCTCATGGGCACCGTCCGCCGCCGGCCGCGCCGCGTCCGTACGCGCACGCGGGACCGGCCGCGAAGGCCCTGGCCGCTCCGCTGCCCAGCCTCCTGTCCCCCGGCGTGGCGCGTGATCCCTACCGGCACTACCGCCTGCTGCGCGAGGACTTCCCCCTCGTCCGCGACGAACCCCTCGGGGCCTGGCTGCTCAGCCGGTACGCGGATGTGCGGGCCGCGCTCGCCGACGCCCGGCTCGGTGCGGAGCCGAGCGCTCCGGGCCCGGACTGCCGGGGGCTCCTGGAGCCCGCGCTGCGGGCCGCCGCCGAGCGCACCGCCTACGTCCTCGCCCGGCGCATGGCGGGGCGGCGTGAGGCCGACCTCGTCGCCGACTTCACCGCCTGGCTGCCCGCCGCCGCGGCCGTCGCCGCGCTCGGACTGCCCTGGGAGGACGCCGTACGGGCGCAGGAGTGGTGCCGGACGGGCTCCGCGCACCCCGGCGCCCCCCACCCGGAGCTGGCCGCACTGCTGCGCCCCCACGTGGTGCGGCGCCGTTCCCATCCCGGCACCGACCTGCTCTCCGCGCTGTGCGGAGGCCGGGCGGACGGGCAGGCGCTCTCGGACGACGCCGTGACCGGCCTTGCCTGCACGCTCCTCACCGGTGGCGGCGAGGCCACCGCCCTCGCGCTGGCCTCCTTCCTCGCCAACCTCCTCGACCACCCCGCCCAGTTGGACCTCGTGCGCGCCCGTCCGGGGCTGATACCCGGCGCCTGGGCGGAGTCCCTGCGCCGCGATCCGCCCGCCCCGGTCGTGCTGCGCCGCGCGACCGCGCCGATCGCCCTGGGCGGCACCACGCTGCCCGCCGGAGCCGTGGTGGCCTGCCTGATCGGCTCCGCGGGCCGCGACCCCTACCGCTTCGCCGACCCCGACCGCTACGACATCTTCCGCGCCGACCCGGCGCACCTGGCGTTCGGCGCGGGACCGCACTACTGCCCGGCCACCGCCCTGGCCGGACTCGCCGCCGAATGCGGCCTGCGGGCCCTGCTCGACGCCATGCCGGGCCTGCGCTGGGCACCCGGCTTCCGGTCCGCGCCCCGGGGCCTCATGACGCGGGCGCCGCGCCGGCTACTCGTCCGCCCCTGTTGAGACCCGCTCCAGGAGCACCACCGGCAGCTCCCCGAAAAGCTCCTCCACGCGCGCGTGCCCCGTGAACTCCCGCCCCCGGGTGAGCAGATCGGCCCACCGCCCCTCCGGCAGCTCCAGCTCCGTGGAGCGCCAGCCGCCCGCCTCGGCCAGCCGCAGGGAGAGCCGCGTCGCCGCCGCGATCACCTCTCCGGAGCGCGCGAAGGCCACGCAGTGCGCCGCACCGGGGCCCCGCGCCGCCAGCGGCTCGTACGTCGCCGCGCCGCCGAACAGCTCCGGGCGCCGCCTGCGCAGCCGCAGCGCGGTCGCCGTCACGGCCAGCTTCTCCTCGGAGAGGTCCCAGCGGTCCCGGTGCTGCTCCAGGTACTCAAGGACATGCGGCTGGAACCGCACGGGCCGCCGGTTGTCCGGGTCCACGAGCGCCCGGTACTCGCCCTCCGTGCCCTGGTAGAGGTCGGGCACCCCGGGCATCGTCAACTGGAGCAGCGTGGCCCCCAGAACACTGGCCCGCACGTGGGGCCGCAGGCCGCTCGCGAACTCCGCCACGGTGTAGAGCGGCGGCCCGCAGGGGCCCGCCTCCACGAACGCCGCCACGGCCTTCTCGTACGCCTCGTTCGGCTCGGTCCAGCTCGTGTGCAGGCCCGCCTCGCGCACGTGCTTGAGCAGGGCCTGCTGGAGCCGTTCGTCGTAGGGGAAACCGAAGCCGACGGCCGTCTGCCAGGCCGCCCACGCCAGTTGGGGATCCGGCGCGCTGGTGCCGCCCGCGCGCGCGGTCTGCTCGGTCACGTCGACCAGCAGGTCCGCCCACTTCTCCGGGCACTGCGTCAGGACGGCGATGCCCGCCCGTACGTCGGCGCTGCGCTTCGTGTCGTGCGTGGAGAGCACCGTCCCCGCGTAGGGCCAGTCGCGCTGCACGCGCGCGCAATAGGCGTGAAAGGCCTCCGGGGTCACCGCGGGACGCTCGGGGGAGCCGCCCACCTCAGCGGCCGACAGGAGCGGCGCGTGCCGGTAGAACGCCGTGTCCTCGACCGCCTTGGCCCGCAGCGCCGACGAGGTCTGCGCGAACCGCGCGCGGAAGCCGTCGACCGCGGGCCCGGACCCCAGCCGCCCCAGGACCAGGTCCCGTACGACATCGACCGCCTCGGCCTCCTCCCGTACCGCGAAGGCCGCCTTCGCCTCCTCGGCGGCACCCACCGTGAGCACCGAAGCGGGCTCGGCGCCCCCGGAGACGTACGGCCGGTAGACGGGGAGTCGCACGAGCAGCTCCAGGAGCGAGGTGCGCAGGGCCCAGGGCGCGTGGTCGCGCAGCGCGGGGTCCGCGGCGCAGAGCGCGGTCGCCTCGCGCGTGAGGCGGTCGGTCTCGGCGGCCAGCTCATGGGCGAGCACCTTGTACGCGGCGCGCCGTACCGTCGCCCCCCAGTCGCCGCCCCGGTCCACCGCGGGCGCCGTGAACCTGCGGTACTGGCCGAGGAGCTCGCCCGCCCCCGCCGGGTCCGTGAAGAGGCCGTCGAGGTGGCGCAGCGCGTCGTATCCGGTGGTGCCCGCGACGGGCCACGCGGCGGGCAGCTGCTCCCCGTCCGCGAGGATCTTCTCGACGACGGTCCAGCTGCCCCGCGTGGCCTCCTGGAGCCGCTGGAGGTACGCCCCCGGATCGGCGAGCCCGTCGGGGTGGTCGATCCGCAGCCCCTCCACGACCCCCTCCCGCAGCAGTTCGAGGATCTTCGCGTGGGTGGCGTCGAACACCTCGGGGTCCTCGACGCGCACCCCGATGAGGTCCGAAATGGTGAAGAAGCGCCGGTAGTTGAGCTCCGTACGGGCAAGGCGCCACCAGCCGAGCCGGTACCACTGCGCGTCGAGGAGCCGGGGAAGGGGCAGCTCCGCGGTGCCTTCGCGGAGGGGAAAGGCGTGCTCGTGGTAGCGCAGCACGTCGCCGTCCACCCGCAGGCGCTCCAGCTCGTCCCCGATCCCGCGCCCGAGCACCGGAAGCAGCACGCGTCCGCCGCCCGCGTCCCAGTCGATGTCGAACCACCGCGCGTACGGCGATCCGGGCCCCTCCCGCAGTACTTCCCACAGAGCGTGGTTGTGGCGCGGCACCGCCGCCATGTGGTTCGGCACGATGTCCACGACGAGGCCGAGTCCATGCGCCCGCGCGGTGCGCGAGAGGCACCGCAGCCCCTCCTCGCCGCCGAGCTCCTCGCGTACGCGCGCGTGGTCCACGACGTCGTAGCCGTGCGTGGACCCGGGAACGGCCTCAAGGACCGGCGACAGGTGCAGGTGCGAGACCCCCAGCGACGCCAGGTACGGGACGGCCGCCTCGGCGGCCTCGAAGGGGAACTCCGGCTGGAGCTGCAGTCGGTACGTGGCGGTGGGCGGCGGCGGGACCGCGGGCTCTGAGCGCTCAGGCGTCATGCGAACGTACGTACCCGCCTGGCGGGCTTTCGTGCCATCGACTCATGCTTCTGGCCGTCATGGTGTGACTAGCTTCGGACGATGGCTGCAAAAGTACAGGTCGCTCAGGACGGGCAACGGAAGGACGGAAACGGGAGCGGGGACGGGGGTGGGGGAGCACCCGGGCTCCTGGACACCTACCGGGAAGTCATCGGGCACACCGGAGTGCTCCTTCCGGTGATCTCGTTCCTCGGCAGGCTCCCCGTTGCCATGATCCAGTTCGGCAGCGTCCTGCTGGTCACCGAGACCAGCGGATCCCTCGCCACCGGCGGTGTGGTCGCCTGCGCCCTCGCGCTCGGCCAGGTGACCATGGGCCCGCTCGTCGGCCGCCTCGCCGACCGGCGGGGCCAGCGCGCCGTCGTCCTCGGCTTCTCGCTGCTCAACGCCGTGGCGATCGCGGTGTACACGCTCGGCGCCCTCCTGGAGCTGCCCACGCCCGCGCTCGTCGTCCTCGCCGTGCTCGCCGGCGCGAGCATCCCGGGGATCGGCCCGCTGGCCCGCGCACGCGCCGTCCCGCTGGTCCGCCGGGCGGGTGGTGACGACCGGCTGGTCAACACCGTGCTGTCCCTGGAGAGCACGATGGACGAGCTGTCCTTCGTGCTCGGCCCCGCCTTCGTGGGCCTCGCCGCGGTGGCGTGGCACCCGGCGTACGCGTTCGGCGCGGCAGCGCTCCTGGTCGCCGTCTGCGGCTCCGGCTTCGCACTGCACCCCACGGGCCGGACGGTGCGGGCCGCCCCGGGGTCAGGGCGGGCGGCACGCGCGCGTGGCGGCCGGGAGCGCCTTCCGCGCGCGGTCGTCGTCGTACGGGTCGGCCTCGTCTTCGTCGGCGTTCTGCTCGGCGCCTGTGGAGCGGGCATCACGGCCCTCACCGAGGAGTTGGGGCAGCCGGGCCAGGCAGGGCTCGTCTACGCCGCCATGGGCGTCATGAGCGCCGTCGTGGGGCTCTCCATGGCCGCGCTGCCCGAGCTCTTCGGCCTGTACGCCCGCTGGCGCGTGGCGACGGCCGCCGCGGCACTGCTCTCGCTGCCGCTGGTGTGGACGGACAGCATGACGGCCCTGTACCTCGTGGTGACCGTCTTCGGTGCCGTCTACGCCCCGAACCTGATCACCGGTTTCGCGCTCACCGAGCGCTCCTGCCCGCCGCGGCGCCTCGCCGAGGGGATGACGTTCGCGGCGAGCGCCTTCGTCGGCGGCCAGGCGGTCACGCTCGCCGTGGCGGGACGCCTCGCCGAGTCCTACGGGCCCGGAGCGGCGTTCGCGCTCGGCAGCGTGGCCGCCGCCGTCGCGTTCCTCGTCGCCCTTGCCGCCCGCCCCGCGGCGGACGACGGCGCGAACGCCACCACCCCTCAGGTCACGCCGGGCGCTGCAGGACGGTGAGGCTCCGGTCGGTGAGCGTCAGGCGTTCACCGGCCGCCGCCTTCGGTCCCGTGTCCGGCGGCACCCCCTCGGCCAGCGAGGTGTCCACGACCACCTGCCACTGGCGGCCGTGATTGACCGGGACGACGAACTCGAGCGGCTCCGCCGACGCGTTGAACATCAGCAGGAACGAGTCGTCGGAGATCCGCTCGCCGCGCGGACCCGGCTCCGAGATCGCGTTGCCGTTCAGGAACACCGTCAGCGCCCGCGCGTGCGACGCGTCCCAGTCCTCCTGCGTCATCTCCTCGCCCTCCGGCGTGAACCAGGCGATGTCGGAGAGCTCGTCGTGCGTGCCCTCGACCGGCCGGCCGTGGAAGAACCGCCTCCTGCGGAACACGGGGTGATCGCGCCGCAGCCACGCCATCGCGCGCGTGAACTCCAGCTGCGTGCTCTCGCCCTGGGGCCAGCGCACCCAGGCGATCTCGTTGTCCTGGCAGTAGGCGTTGTTGTTGCCTCCCTGTGTGCGGGCGAACTCGTCGCCGTGGCTGAGCATCGGTACGCCCTGCGAGAGCATCAGCGTCGCGATGAAGTTGCGCATCTGCCGCTCGCGCAGCTCCAGGACGGCCGGATCATCGGTCTCGCCCTCGGCGCCGCAGTTCCAGGAGCGGTTGTGGCTCTCGCCGTCCTGGTTGTCCTCGCCGTTGTCGTCGTTGTGCTTCTCGTTGTACGAGACGAGGTCGTGCAGGGTGAAACCGTCGTGGCAGGTGGTGAAGTTGATCGATGCCAAGGGGCGCCGCCCGTCGTCCTGGTAGAGGTCGGACGAGCCGGTGAGCCGGGACGCGAACTCGGCGAGGGTGCGCGGTTCGCCCCGCCACAGGTCACGCACGGTGTCGCGGTACATGCCGTTCCACTCGGTCCACAGCGGCGGGAAGTTGCCGACCTGATAGCCGCCCTCGCCGACGTCCCACGGCTCGGCGATCAGTTTCACCTGGCTCACCACGGGGTCCTGCTGCACGAGGTCGAAGAACGACGACAGCCGGTCCACCTCGTGGAACTGCCGGGCGAGCGTCGCCGCGAGGTCGAAGCGGAAGCCGTCCACATGCATGTCGGTGACCCAGTGCCGCAGCGAGTCCATGATCATTTGAAGCACGTGCGGCGACCGCATCAGGAGCGAGTTCCCGGTGCCCGTGGTGTCCATGTAGTAGCGCGGATCGTCCGTGAGGCGGTAGTACGAGGAGTTGTCCAAGCCCTTGTAGGAGAGCGTCGGGCCCAGGTGGTTGCCCTCGGCCGTGTGGTTGTAGACGACGTCGAGGATCACCTCGATGTTCGCCTCGTGCAGCGCCTTCACGGCCTGCTTGAACTCCAGGACCTGCTCCCCCCGGTCGCCCCAGGACGCGTACGCGTTGTGGGGCGCGAAGAAGCCGATCGTGTTGTAGCCCCAGTAGTTGTTCAGGCCCATGTCGACCAGACGGTGATCGTTCACGAACTGGTGCACCGGCATCAGCTCCAGGGCCGTCACCCCCAGCTGCACGAGGTGATCGATGACCGCCGGATGCGCGAGTGCCGCGTACGACCCGCGCAACTCCTCCGGAAGATCGGGGTGCCGCATGGTCAGGCCCTTCACATGGGCCTCGTAGAGCACGGTCTCGTTGTACGGGGTGCGCGGCGGACGGTCGTCGCCCCAGTCGAAGTACGGATTGACCACCACGGACGTCATCATGTGCGGCGCCGAGTCCAAGTCGTTGCGCTTGTCCGGGGCGCCGAAACGGTAGCCGTACACCTCCTCGCCCCAGTCGATCCGGCCGCTGACGGCGCGGGCGTACGGATCGAGCAGGAGCTTCGCCGAGTTGCAGCGGTGCCCCTGCGCGGGGTCGTACGCGCCGTGCACACGGAAGCCGTACCGCTGGCCCGGCATCACGCCGGGCAGATAGGCGTGCAGCACGAACGCGTCGGACTCACGCAGCTCGACGGCTGTCTCCGAGCCGTCGTCGTGCAGCAAACAGAGCTCTATGCGGTCGGCGGCCTCGGAGAAGACCGCGAAGTTCGTGCCGGCGCCGTCGTACGTGGCACCGAGTGGATACGCCTGTCCTGGCCACACCTGCATGCATACGACTCTTCCACTACCGCCCCCTCGGCCCGGGGTCACTTTGGTCAGAGTCTCCCCGAAAGTGGGGCAACCACGCGGGAGTTGAACCCGTCTAACCGTCCGACCACATACTCGGTATGCCCTTTGAAGGGGCTCGTGGGGGAAATGGGGAGTAAGTGAGAGAGCTAGTCAGACGCCACCTGGGGAAGGTGGTGGCGGGCGCGGCAGTAGCGGTGGCCGCCACCGCGGTGCTGGTGGGCGTCACACTGCCGGGGGCGGGCGAGTCGGGGGGCCGCCAGGCCAACGCGGCGGACGCGAAGCAGGACGCCGTCATGAAGGACGGTGTCGTCGAGGCAGCGCCCGACGAGGGTGAGAAGGGCATAGGCAGCGACCCGCTGACCGATGCGGAGATCAAGCGCGCGGAGAAGGCGTCGGTGTCGGGCGCCCTGCGCTCCAGTGCCAGGGACGTCGAGGGCGACCGCGGCCCGCAGCTCCTTTCGACGAACCTCAGTGAGCCGGAGCCGACCGATGCGGGCGCCGCGGCCCCGCGCCGCGCGGAAGTCGTCTACTACGACTACAAGAAGGACGCGGTCATCACCAAGACGGTCAACGTGGAGACCGGCAAGGTGGAGGACACGACCACCGCGCAGAACGTCCAGCCGCCGCCCAGCCAGGAAGAGCTCGCCGAGGGCGCCGGGCTGCTGATCGCCGACCCGCTCGGCAAGGGCCTGAAGCAGGACTTCAAGCACGCCACGGGCAAGGCGCTGACCGGCCCGGGACAGCTGCAGCTGAGCGGCATGGTCTTCCGCAAGGAGACCGTCGAGCGCGTCCCGGCCAACCTCGCCGACTGCGGCAAGCACCGGTGCCTGCAGGTCGTCACCAAGGTCAAGAACGGCCCGTGGATCGACACCCGGTCCCTCGTCGTCGACCTGAGCACCCGCTCCGTCGGCCGCCTCGGCTGATCTCGGCCCACCGCGCACGACACCACACTTCTGCTTCTCCTCGTACGAGGGAGTTCACAACGCAATGCACGTCAACAGACTTTCGCGCGCCCGCACCAGGGTCACCATGGCCCTCGCGGTCTCCGCGCTCATCGGCGGCGCCGCCACCGTCGCCTCACCCGCATCGGCCGCGCCCAAGGCGCCCAGCGCCCCCACGGCGGCCGCCGACTGCAGTGACGCCTACAAGATCGAGCAGACCGTCGACGGCGGCACGACCTGGCGCATGTGCTGGCACTACAACACGCTCTCGGGTCTCATCCTCGACAAGATCAGCTACCAGCCCAAGGACGAGGCGAAGCCGATACCCGTCCTGACCAGCGCCCGCCTCGCGCAGGTCCACGTCCCCTACGACGACGGCCAGGCCGAGTACGACGACGTCACCGGCACCGACTTCGGCCAGGCCCTGCAGGACCTGAACCCCGGCGAGTGCCCCGGCGGCACCATCAAGACCGTGAAGGTCCCGCAGCGGGGCGACGTGAAGGGGCTGTGCGCCACCACGCGCGCGCGTGGCCACGCGTACCGCCTCAACGACGACCAGAGCACCGGCGGCACCGGCAAGGTCTACACGGGTCAGGGCAAGGACCTGCTCGTCTACACCGTGAACAAGGCCTCCTGGTACGAGTACATCACCGAGTGGCGCTTCTCCTCGGACGGCACCATCACCTCCCAGGTCGGCGCGACCGGCAGCCTCTCCCCGTACGACTACGACGGCGGCGACAGCCGCGGCTGGCCCATCGGCAAGGGCGACCAGGCCAAGGCCGAGAGCCACGCCCACAACGTCTTCTGGCGGCTCAACTTCGGCCTGGACGGCTCCCCGAAGGCCAAGGTCGAGCAGTACGACTCCAAGGTCACCCCGCCCACCGGCCAGGGCAGCCCCACCACGAAGACCACCCGCACCAAGGTCACCAAGGAGCTCGCCGGTGACAGCAAGGACATGCGCTGGTGGCGCGTGGTCAGCGGGGCCGGCAAGAACAAGGACGGCCACCCCCGTTCGTACGAGATCGTGCCCGGGGCCAGCAACAAGCACGCCGGACGCCCCTTCACCAAGCACGACGTGTACTTCACCGAGTACAAGAAGTGCGAGCAGTACGCGAGCAACAACCCGGGATGTGCGGCCGGGGCACCGACGAGCGTCGACAAGTGGGTGAACGGTCAGTCCCTGACACACCCGGTCACCTGGGTCCATATCGGCTTCCACCACATCGCCCGCGACGAGGACCAGCAGCCGATGCCGGTCCACTGGCAGGGCTTCTCGCTGGCCGCGCGCGACGTGACCGCTATGAGCCCGCTCACTCCGCAGGACCTCGCCAACCAGAACGGCCAGCCGCCAATGGGTGGTTGAGAATCCACCCTTGCCATCCGGCTGCACCGCCCGCCGCTCCCGGAGTACCCTTCCTTGATCGTTGAACGGGGGAGTGCTCGGGGGAGCGGAAGGGGTGCGCTGGGTGAGCTCGGGAGGGCGGGAACTGCCCCCTGGTGACGAGGGTCACGAGGGGGGTCCCGCGGACGGCCCGCCCGGAGCGGTGTCCCTGGCGCGGCCGATGGAGATGGGATCTCAGATCGGACCCGAACTGGACTGGGGCGCCGACGCCTGGCGCGAGGTGCGCACGCGCGCCCAGCGCGCCGGGCGGGCCTACATCTGGCTGAATCTCGTGGAGCAGCGGCTGCGCGCGGTCGTGGCCGCTGTTCTGCGTCCCATCTACGAACCGGTGCACGCCGACGACTGGGTGGTCGCCGCCGCCGGACCAGCCGGGCAGGAGTGGGTGCAGCGGGCCGTCGCCGTACGCGAAGTGAGCCGCCGCAAGGGGTACTTGCTCGACCCGGCCGACGACAACGTCCTCAGCTTCCTCACGCTGCCCCAGCTGCGCGAGCTGATGGTGCAGCACTGGCCGTGCTTCGAGCCGTACTTCGACGACCGCAGGGACGTCGAACTCGCCCTGGACGAGCTGGAGGTGACCCGCAACGTCGTCTCCCGCAACCGCGCCCTGTCCACCGCCGTGCTCGCCCAGGCGGAGCGCGCGTCGGCCAAGCTCCTGGACATACTCGGCGCGGGCACGGACACGCCCTCCGCGCGCCGGCTGCCCGTCGACGCCGTGGAGTCCCTGGTCGGCGACCGGTACGCCGACGTGGTGGGCGTCCACTCGGACCGGGTGCGGCTGCTGAGGCAGTTCCCCGCCGAGGACATCTTCGGGGGCGCCCGCCGCCTCGACGCGATCGGGATCGGCCTGAACCTCCTGGTCCAGAACTTCTCCGGACGCCGCCTGGTGCGCCTCGCGGAGTCCGGCTGCCGGGTGCGGCTGCTCTTCCTCAACCCGGCGAGCAGCGCGGTCAAGCGCAGGGAGCGTGAACTGGGCCTGAAGCGCGGTGAATTGAGCCGTAGCGTCGAGATGAACATCCTGCACATGCGCCGGGTGCGGGCCCGCCTGCGCGACCCGGGCGCCTTCGAGATCCAGGTCTTCGACGAGACGCCGCGCTTCACCGCGTATCTGGTCGACGGGGACGGCGCGGACGGCATCGCGGTCGTCCAGTCGTATCTGCGCAGGACGCGTGGGATGGAGGCGCCGGTGCTCGTGCTGCGCGGGGGCCGCCGGGTGGTGAAGGCGGACGAGCCGGACGAGAGCGGACTCTTCGAGACGTACCGGGAGGAGTTCGAGCTGGCCTGGGCGGACTCGCGGCCGGTCTCCTGAGCCGTCTCCCGAGCCGTCCCCGGCGGCAAGCGGAAGGTGGGCCTCGGATTGTCAGTGGCCCGTGGGATCGTGGTGGTCAATGGGGGAAAGCACCACAGAGAAGGGGGCGGCCATGGGCTGGCACCGGGAGCTGCTGATCGGTTTCGACCTGGAGACGACCGGGACGGACCCGCGCGAGGCACGCATCGTGACGGGCGCGGTGATCGAGGTCAGGGCCGGCGAGACGCTGGGCCGCAGGGAATGGCTCGCCGACCCGGGGGTCGAGATCCCGGCGGACGCGGTGGCGGTGCACGGCATCTCGAACGAACGGGCGGCCAGCGACGGCAGACCGGCCGCGGAGGTCGCCGACGCGATAGCCGCCGTGCTCGTCTCGTACTGGCAGTCCGGTGTCCCGGTCGTGGCGTACAACGCGACCTTCGACCTGACCCTGCTCTCCGCCGAGTTGCGCAGGCACGGCCTGCCGTCCCTGCGCGAGCGCCTGGGCGGCGCGGAACCGGCCCCGGTCATCGATCCGTACGCGATCGACCGCTCCGTCGAGCGCTACCGCAAGGGCAAGCGGAACCTCGAAGCGGTCTGCACCGAGTACGGCGTGCTCCTGGAATCGGCGCACGACGCCACGTCGGACGCCCTGGCCGCGGCCCGCCTGGCCACCGCTATAGCCGACCGCCACCCGAAGCTGGCCGCGTTCGGACCGGCGGAGCTGCACCGCCGCCAGATCGAGTGGTACGCGGAGTGGGCGGCGGACTTCCAGAAGTTCCTTCGGAAGAAGGGCGAGACGGACGCGGTGGTGGACGGCACGTGGCCGCTCCGGGAGGAGTTCAGCGCGTCCGGCGTCTGACCCCGCCGCGGGCGTCTGACCCCGACGCGTCAGAAGGGGTACCACCGCACGCTCGGGTCACCGTCGCGGAGTGACGCGACCCGGCGGCGGAACTCGGCCAGCGCCTTCGGGTTGGTCGGCGCGTGCTGCGCGACCCATGCGCAGCTCGCCGTCTCCCGGGCGCCCCGGAGCACCGCGCACCCCTCCCACTCCCGCACGTCCCAGCCGTACTCCGCGACGAACCCGTCGTACGCCTCGGCCGGCAGTCCGTACCGATCCCGCGAGAGCGCCATCACCACCAGGTCGTGCTCCCGCAGATCGGCGGAGAAGGTCTCCAGGTCGACCAGGACCGGACCGTCCGCGCCCACCAGGACGTTGCGGGGCAGCGCGTCGCCATGGATGGGGCCGGGGGCGAGCCGGGGGGTGAGTGCCGCTGCCGCCGCCTCGAACCCGTCCCTGCGCTCCCGCAGATAGTCCGCGTCCGCCACGTCGATCGCGTCGCCGGCGAGCCGCAGCCATCGCTCGACGCCGCCGAGCAGCTCACGCCGGGGCAGCTCGAACTCCGGCGCGGGAAGCGCGTGCACGAGGCGCAGGAGTGCCGCGAGGTCGCGCGGCTCGGCGGGGCGCACGGACTCCGGGAGGCGGTGCCACACCGTCACCGGGTGCCCGTCCACGAGCCGGGGTTCGCCCTCGGCGGCCCGCACCGCGGGCACCCCGGAGTCCTCAAGCCAGCGCGCGATCCGCAACTCCCGCCGCGCGCGGTCGAGAAGCTCGGGCGCCGCACGGCCGACCTTGACCACCGTCCCGCCACTGCCGAACACCGCGTTCTCCCCCAGGGCGAGCAGCGCCGCGTCCCGCTCAAGACCCGCGGCGTCCAGTACGTCCCGTGCCCGCGCCTCGTCCATCCGTTGCCTCCCGCACCGCTCGCTGCGTTCGCCACGCAGCCCGGCGCACAGTCTCCCATTCGCACAGGCCAAGGGGTTGCGAGGCCTGCGTAGCTGCTTGACGTATCAAGATCCCATCAGCACGATGACGGGGGCCGCCTGGGCGGCCAAACCCCGATGAGCCGCCCAAAGGAGCCGATTCCGTGACATTGGCGACCGCGACAAAGCGGTCAGAGAACGGCGCGTCCGCCCGCAGAGGCGCGGACCACGGCGCCTGGTTCCTGGTGCTGCCCGCGCTGATCCCGATCCTCGTCCTCAGCGTGGGCCCGCTCCTCTACGGCATCACGCTCGCGTTCACCGACTCCCAGTCGGGCCGCACCGAGCCCACCGAGTGGATCGGCCTCCTGAACTTCCAGGACCTGCTGCACGACACCCTGTTCTGGGACTCGTTCCGCATCGGCCTGCTGTGGGCGGTCGGCGTCACCGTGCCGCAGTTCCTGCTCGCGCTCGGCCTGGCCCTCCTGCTCAACCAGAACCTGCGGTTCCGCTGGCTGGCACGGTCCCTCGCGATCATTCCGTGGGCGATGCCCGAAGTGGTCGTCGGCATCATGTGGCGCCTGGTCTACAACCCGGACGCGGGCGTCCTGAACGAGACCCTGAGCAACCTAGGCCTGGGCGACGGCCGCGACTGGCTCACGGGACTGAGCACCGCACTGCCCGCGGTGATCGTCGTGGGCATCTGGGCCGGCATGCCGCAGACCACCGTGGCGCTGCTCGCCGGGCTCCAGAACACCCCGCGCGAACTGCACGAGGCCGCCGAGATGGACGGCGCGGGCGCCTGGCGCCGCTTCCGCACGGTCACCTGGCCCGCCCTGAAGCCGGTCGCCCTGGCCATCACGGCACTCAACTTCATCTGGAACTTCAACTCCTTCGCCCTCGTCTACGTCCTGACGAACGGCGGCCCCGGCGGCCGCACCCGCCTCCCCATGCTCTTCGCCTACGAAGAGGCGTTCCGCTACGGCCAGTTCGGCTATGCGGCGGCGATGGGCTGTGTGATGGTCGCGGTGATCTCGGTCATCCTCGCGTTCCACCTCGCGGGCCGGCTGAGGGGAGGCGACGAGAAGTGAGCACCACACGCACCAGCAAGCCCGCACGCGCCGGGCAGTACCTCGCGCTCCTCGGCTACCTCGTCTTCCTCGCCTTCCCCTTCCTCTGGCTGATCTCCACGGCCTTCAAGCCGCCGCGCGAGCTGGCGAGCCTGCACCCCACCTGGATCCCCAAGGACCCCACCCTCGCCAACTTCCGCCAGGCCTTCGACGAACAGCCGCTCCTGCGCGCCGCGGGCAACTCCCTGATCGCGGCGGTCTGCGCGGCGCTCATCGCCGTCGCCATCGCGACACCGATGGCGTACGTCATGGCACGGCACCGCACGGTCCTCGCGCGGGCGGCCACCGGCTGGGTCGTGGTCAGCCAGGCATTCCCGTTCGTCCTGGTGATCATCCCGCTCTTCCTGGTCTTGAAGAACCTCGGTCAGATCAACTCCCTGCCCGGCCTGATCATGGTCTACGTGGTGTGGGCGCTGCCCTTCGCGCTGTGGATGCTGGTGGGCTATGTGCGCGCCGTGCCCATGGAGTTGGAGGAGGCGGCGGCGGTCGACGGCGCGGGCAAGCTGCGTACGCTCGTCTCGGTCACCGCGCCGCTGCTGGCGCCCGGCATCGTGGCCACGGTCCTCTTCGCCTTCATCACCGCGTGGAACGAATTCTTCTTCGCGCTCGTGCTGCTCAAGACCCCGGAGAAACAGACGTTGCCGGTCGTCCTCACGCACTTCATCGGCGCGGAGGGTGCGGCCGACCTCGGCCCGCTCGCCGCGGCCGCGTTCCTGGCCACCCTCCCCTCGCTCATCATCTTCGCGCTCATCCAGAAGCGGATCACCGGCGGCATGCTGACCGGGGCGGTGAAGAGCTGATGCGCGCACGGACCGCCACCGCGCTGACCGCGGCCCTCGCCCTGCTGCTCGCCGGATGCAGCGGTGATTCCGACGGGTCCGACGACGGGAAGATCACCCTCCGCTTCCAGTCGCTCGCCTGGCAGAAGGAGTCGGTCGACGCCAACAGGGAACTCGTCAAGGAGTGGAACGCCACCCATCCCGACGTCAAGGTCGAGTACGTCCAGGGCAGTTGGGACAGCGTCCACGACCAGCTCCTCACCTCCTTCGAGGGCGGCGAGGCGCCGGACATCATCCATGACGCGTCGGACGACCTCGCCGACTTCGCGTACGGCGGGTATCTCGCCGACCTCGACGAGCTGCTCCCCGACCGGCTCAAGTCCGACATCCCGGAGCGGAGCTGGCAGACGACGACGTTCGGGGACGGCGTCTACGGAGTGCCGTTCCTCCAGGAGCCCCGCGTCCTGATCGCCAACGCGAAGTGGCTGAAGAAGTCGGGCGTACGGATCCCGACCCCCGAGAAGCCGTGGTCCTGGGACGAGTTCCGGACGGTCTCGAAGGAACTGAGCGACGGCAAGGGCAAGTACGGCGTGGCCTGGCCGCTCAAGGAGCCGGTCTCCGCGACGCTCAACCTCTCGCTCTCCACCGGCGGCCGGATGTTCCACCGTGGCGACGACGGCAAGGTCGGCATCCGCTTCGACAAGGCCGACGCGATCATGCCGCGCACGGTCCACGACCAGGTCAACACCGACAAGAGCGCGTCCAGCACGACCCTGGGCATGGGCGGCTCGGACACGCTGCCGGGCTTCTTCGGCGGCAAGTACGCGATGGTCCCGCTCGGCTTCTCCTACCGTCAGCAGATCGTCCAGCAGGCACCCAAAGGCTTCGACTGGCAGGTGCTGCCTGCCCCCGCCGGGGCGGAGGGGCTCGCGCAGGGCGTCAGCCCGCAGACGCTGTCGGTCTCCGAGGACACCGCACACAAGAAGGAGGCCGTCGAGTTCATCGACTTCCTCCTCCAGCCGAAGAACATGGTGCGCCTCGCGCAGGGCGACTGGATGCTGCCGACGGGCGAACAGGCCCTCAAGGACCCGGCCCTGCACACCACGAAGAACGACTGGGCGACGGGCACCGCGCTCGCGAAGGATCTCCGCTCGGCGCCCGCCCAGTCGGTGCGCGGCTACGCGGAGTGGAAAGACAAGGTGGCGACCCCGGCGCTGCAGGAGTACTACAGCGGGGCGATCGACATGGACGAGCTGAGCAAACGGCTGGTGACGGACGGAAACCTGGTGCTCAAGAGGTATCAGCGCTAGGCCCTCCCCAAGGAGGCGATCAGCGGGGGAGCCCGGCCCCGTTCCCCTGACCTGCCCGCACGAGCCCCGATTCGTACGCGGCGATGACCGCCTGCGCGCGGTCGCGGACGCCCAGTTTCGCGAAGATGCCGGTGGCGTGGTTCTTCACGGTCTGCACGCCGATCTCCATCCGCTGCGCGATCTCGGCGTTGTCGAGGCCCGCGGCGATCAGCCGGAGCACGTCGACCTCGCGCGGCGTGAGCCCGGCGAGGTCGGCCGTCGGCGGGTGCGCGGCCGGGGCCGGGGTCACGAAGGTGGCGAGCAGCCGGGTCAGGAGCCGCGGGGCGACGACGGCCTCGCCGCGGTGGACGGTGCGCAGCGCGGCCACCAGCTCCTCGGGGGAGACGTCCTTGGGCAGGAACCCCGAGGCCCCCGCCCGCAGGGCGCCCACCACGTGCTCGTCCATGTCGAAGGTGCTGAGCGCGAGGACCCTGCACCCGGGCAACTCGGCGGCCAGCCGTTCGGTGGCCCGGACACCGTCGAGCACGGGCATGCGGATGTCCATCAGGACCACGTCGGGGCGGAGTTCGAGGGCCGCCGCGATGGCCTGCTCGCCGTCGCCCACTTCGCCGACGACCCGGATGGCGGGGTCCGAGAGCAGGATCAGCGACAGGCCCCGGCGCACCAGCGGCTGGTCGTCCGCGATGAGCACGCTGATGCCGCCGGGCTCGGCTCCGGGGTCGGTCCCGGGCTCGGGTTCGGGTGCGGTCGGGGAGGTCATGGGGTCCTGTCCTTCTCGTACGTGTCGGTGGACAGCGGCACGCTCGCGGTCACCGCGAATCCGCCCTCCTCGCGGCTGCCGGCCCGCAGGGAGCCGTCATGCAGGGCGACGCGCTCCCGCATGCCCAGAAGACCGTACCCACCGCCTTCGCCCTTCCCGCCATGCGCCCTGCCGTCACCGGCGCCGTCGTCGGCCACCTCGACGGTGACGTGGTCCTGGAGATACGCGAGCCGCACCGTGGCGCGGGCGGGCCCCGCGTGTTTGCGGGCGTTGGTCAACGCCTCCTGGACGATCCGGTAGAGGGTGAGACCGACCGGCATCGGCAGCGCCACGGGCCGCCCGGTGACGTGGAGTTCGGCCGGCAGGCCCGCGGCGGTCGAATCGGCGACGAGCCGCTCGATGCCGTCCACCCCCGGCTGGGGTTCCGACGGCGCCTCCTCCGGGGTGTCGGTGCTGCGCAGGACCCCGAGGAGCTGCCGCATCTCCCGCAGCGCCGTGCGGCCGGACTCCTCCAGGGTCACCAGGGCCTCGCGGGCCGTGTCCGGGTCGCGGTCCAGGGTCGACCTGGCCCCGCCGGACATCAGGTACATGGTGGTGATGTGGTGGGCCACGATGTCGTGCAGCTCGCGCGCGATGCGGCGCCGTTCCTCGGTCACCGCGCGATCCGCGAGGAGCTTGCGGTTGATGTCCAGCTGCCGCTTCCACTGCCGCACGGCCAGGCCGATGGCGACGATGAGGCAGGGCGTGACCAGCACGTCGGTGAGGCCCACCCCCAGGAAGGGCACGTCGTTGTTCAGGTAGCGCGCGAGCTGCACGGGTGCGGTGGCCAGGATGCTCAGCGCCACGGCGCGCCGCTCGCTGTGCCGGGCCACGGTGTAGAGCGCCACCGCGACGGCGCCGCCGTAGCTGTTCGACATCGGCGTGCCCGGGTCGACGGCGAGGCCGAGGTTGACGGCCGCCTGCACGGTGAGGACCACGGCGAGCACCGGCACGGCGTGATGGCGTCTGAAGAGCAGCGGGACCGCGGACGAGACGACCAGCAGGATCCCGAGGACGGTGACGGGCGCACCGGGTGCCTCCTCGCCGGGGGCGAGGTAGGCCAGTACGTCGAGCCCCACCGCGACGACGGCGACCGCCGCGTCGCCCGGCGTCGGCCGCGGCCCGCCCGTGGGCGGTGCCGGTGGGAAGAAATCGCGGCCCATCCGGGCGCCTCCTGGTCGAGCGTCGAGCGTCGAGCGGTGCCGCGGGTCCTGAAGTTCCCGCCTTTCCCCACCCATTAGATCCCGGACCGCCGGGCCGGTGATCGGCGCGTGGGCGGTTCTTCCGCCCAGTACTGGAGTACTGCCCGCGACGGAGTACCGGACCACGGTCACGGGTGCGTCCCCTTCCGGCGGCCGACGCTCTCAAGGGGTCTGCCGTGATGACCTGTTGGAGCCTCGAGGAATTCTCCTGGCCATTCCGCCGCCCGGGAAAAGCAGGGACAAGAAATGATCCGCAAGCTGACCTCGTTCTCCACCCGACATCGATGGCTGACGATCGTCGTATGGACGATCCTCGGAGCGGCCCTGTCGCTTGTGGGAAATTCGATGATGTACGACGTCACCGACTCCCAGGCGGGGGATTTCCTGCCCAAGAAGTACGACTCGGCTGTCGCCCTGCGCATCGCGGAGGACGAGTTCGGCACCAAGCCCGACCCCAACGCCCTGACCGTGCTGGTCGGCAGGGACGACGGCAAGAAGCTCACGGCGGGCGACCAGCGCAGGATCGCCGCCACCGCTGCTGACCTGGGCCGGGAGCGGATCGTCGCGCCGAAGCCCGAAGAGCTCATGAAGGACCACTCGCAGACCCCGCGGGTATCGCCGGGAGCCGTCGCCCCGGACAAGTCCTTCCGGCTCCTGACCGTGTCCCTCTCCGGAAATCCCGCCGACCCGGGTCTGCAGGACGTCTACAAGAAATTCCGGGACGGCGCGAAGGACGAATTCGCCGCCGACGGCCTGCGGGTGGGATTCACCGGCGGAATAGCCTCCACGGTGGACAACACGGATGCCGAGGAGCCCACGGGCAAAGTCGTCGGCAGCCTGACGATGGGCCTCATCGTCGTCCTGAACGTGCTGGTGTTCCGCAGCCTGGCCGCCGCGTTCGTGCCGCTCATCGCGGTCGCGCTGATCGGCGGTGTCGCATCGGGAGCGGTGGTCGGCGCGGCGAAGCTCTTCGGCATCAACCTCGACCCGTCCACTCCCTCGCTGATCGGTGTCGTACTCCTGGGAATCGGGATCGACTATTTCCTCTTCCTGATGTTCCGGTTCAGGGAGCAGCTGCGGAACCATCCCGAGCAGAACGCCCGGTCGGCCGCGGCCGAGACGACAGGGCGCGTGGGCAGCGCGATCACGTCCGCGGCCCTGACGATCGTGGCGGCGTTCGCGACGCTCGGCCTGGCGAGCTTCGGGCAGTTCCGGGTCCTCGGCCCCGCCATCGCGATCTCCGTGCTCGTCATGCTCCTCGCCAGCCTCACGCTCATGCCCGCACTCCTCGCCGTGCTCGGCCGCGGCATGTTCTGGCCCGCCCGCGCCTGGAAGACGGAGCGCACCGGAGGGATCAGCGCCCGCCTGGGGCAGGCGGTGACCGCACGGCCCGTGCGGTACGCACTCGGCAGTCTGGTGCTGCTCGGCGCGCTCGGCGCCGGCGCGATCGGCATGAAGATGAGCTACGACCAGCAGGGCCTGCACGAGACCGCCGCGGTCCGGACGGCGGAGCAGATCTCCCGCAGCCTGCCCGCGGGAGTGTCCGACCCGCACAGCGTGTACGTACAGAGCACCGACGGCGGTGACATCAAGGCGAGTTCGCTCACCGGCATGACCCGTGCCCTCGCCAAGGCTCAGGGTGTCGGCGAGGTGGGCAAGCCGGTGCTCAGCAAGGACCGCACGGCCGCGCGGGTCGACCTGTTCCTGAGCGTCGAGTCCGATACGCAGAAGGCACGCGACCTGGTCTCCGGGCCCGTCAGGGACACGGCAGCGCGGACCGCCCCGCAGGGCACCAAGGCGTACGTCACGGGAACGGCCGCCGTCTTCGCCGACATCTCGACGGCCGTGGAGAAGGATCTGCGCCTGGTGTTCCCGGTCGCCGCCCTGCTGATCGCGGTGATCCTCTTCCTGCTGCTGCGCTCCCTGCTCGCACCGGTCGTCCTGATGATCGCCGTGGGGCTCGGGTTCGTGGCCACCCTCGGCGCGAGCACGCTGCTCTTCCAGCACGGCCTCGACCGGCCCGGGGTGTCGTTCACGCTGCCCCTGGTGCTCTTCCTGTTCGTCGTCGCCCTCGGTACCGACTACAACATCCTGATCACCGACCGGATCAGGGAGGAGATGGAGAAGCCGGTCCCGGCGCGGCACGCGGTGGCCGAGGCGGTCCGGCACACCGCGCCCGCCGTCGCCACGGCCGGCATCGTGCTCGCGGGTTCCTTCGCCAGTCTCGCCGCGAGCCCCTCCACCCAGGAGATCGGCTTCGCCACCGGCCTGGGGATCCTGCTGTCCTCGCTCGTGCTCTCCCTCGTCCTGGTGCCCGCGCTCGCCGCGCTCCTCGGCCGCGGGCTGTGGTGGCCGCGCAGGGCGGCCAAGACCCAGGGCCGCCACCACACACCGGACGGGCCGCCGCCCGCCCCCGAGGAGTACTGGCCGCAGGCCTCCGCCCGGGCGTACTCCGAACGGCATTAGGCGGCACGGGAGGCACGGCCGGCACGGGTGGCACGGAGTCGGGGGGGGGGGGCCCGCCGCCCCCCCCCCCCCCACCCCCCCCCCCCCAAAACCCCCCCCCCCCCCCCCCCCCCCCCGAAAGGGCCCCCCCGTAC
>NZ_JBEZVL010000019.1:0-69620 GCF_040636975.1 Streptomyces sp. NPDC032198
GCCCACCTCGGCACCCCCGAACTCAACCGCATGCGCCGCCAAGGCATCACCGCCCTCACCACCACCCAAGCACTCACCCTCCTCGACACCGCGATCGCCCAGCCGCATGCCCACCTCACGCCACTCAAGCTGGAAACCACGGCGATCCAGCGGGAGTTCGACCGCACCGGCGAGGCTCCGGCCCTGCTGCGGGGGCTCCTGCGCGCCGGTCGTCGGCGGGCGTCCGGCGCGTCCGGAAGCGGCACCTTGCGGGACCGGCTTTCGGCGCTCGGCGAGAGTGAGCGCCGCGAGGAGCTGATGAACCTGGTCCGTGGCGAGGCCGCCACCGTCCTTGGGATCCCCCACGCCACAGTGCTCGGGGCCGATCAGGTCCTGAAGGACCTCGGCATGGACTCC
Organism: Streptomyces sp. NPDC032198; assembly: GCF_040636975.1. NCBI lineage: Bacteria > Bacillati > Actinomycetota > Actinomycetes > Kitasatosporales > Streptomycetaceae > Streptomyces > Streptomyces sp. NPDC032198. Next base: position 397 of record NZ_JBEZVL010000019.1, read on the forward strand.
CTCATGGCCGTCGAGCTGCGCCGACGCCTCTCCACCACGACCGGCGTCGCGCTCCCCGCCACCCTCGCCTTCGACCACCCCACCCCCACCGCCATCACCCAACTCCTCCTGCAACGCCTCGAACTCACGGCCAAACCGAAGAAGGCCCGCAAAACCGCACGCACCCTCACCCAGGCCGACGAACCCATCGCCATCGTCTCCATGGCCTGCCGCCTGCCCGGCGGCATCCACACCCCCGAAGCCTTCTGGAACCTCCTCTCCGAGGGCGGCGACGCCATCAGCGGCTTCCCCAAACGCTGGGAAAACCTCGGCATCTACGACCCCGACCCCGAAGCAGCCGGCAAAAGCTACGCCCGCGAAGGCGGCTTCCTCACCGACATCGAAGGCTTCGACGCCGAGTTCTTCGGCATCTCCCCCCGCGAAGCGATCGCCATGGACCCCCAACAACGGCTGGTCCTGGAGACCTCCTGGGAAGCCCTGGAGCGGGCAGGCATCCGACCCGACACCCTCACCGAAAGCCGCACCGGCGTCTACCTCGGCACCATGGGCTCCGACTACGACAACCAGCACAACCACGACCTCGACGCACTCGACGGCTACCTCGGCACCGGCAACGCCAGCAGCATCATCTCCGGACGCCTCTCCTACACCCTCGGCCTCCAAGGCCCAGCGCTCACCGTCGACACCGCCTGCTCCTCCTCGCTCGTCGCGATGCACCTGGCCATCAACGCCCTGCGCACCGGCGAATGCGAACTCGCCCTTGCGGGCGGCGTCACCGTCATGTCCACCCCCACCCTCTTCGTCGAGTTCTCCCGCCTCAAGGGCATGGCCACAGACGGACGGTGCAAGAGCTTCTCCGACGACGCGGACGGTGCGGGCTGGTCCGAGGGGGTCGGCATCCTCGCCCTCAAGCGGCTCTCCGACGCCCAGCGCGACGGCGACAACGTACTCGCGGTGATCAAGGGTTCGGCAGTGAACCAGGACGGCCGCAGCCAGGGGCTGACCGCTCCCAACGGGCCCGCTCAGCAGCGCGTCGTCCACGACGCCCTGAGCTCCGCTCGCCTCACCCCCGCCGACATCGACGCCGTCGAAGCCCACGGCACCGGCACTCCCCTCGGCGACCCCATCGAAGCCGGCGCCCTGACCGAAATCTTCGGCCCCGGCCGGGCTGCCGACCGGCCCCTCTACCTCGGGTCCTCCAAGTCCAACATCGGGCACGCACAAGCCGCCGCCGGTGTCACGGGCGTGATCAAAATGATTCTCGCCCTCCAGCATCAGACCCTCCCCAAGACACTGCACGCCGAGGCACCCAGCAGCCACATCGAATGGGACGGCAGCGGCCTGGAACTCCTCCAGGACAACCGGCCCTGGCAGCGCGGCACAGGGCGCATACGCCGGGCAGGCATCTCGTCCTTCGGCCTGAGCGGCACCAACGCCCACGTCATCCTCGAAGAGGCCCCGGAGAGCACCCCGGTGGCGGATGAGACCGCCCCCGACGGTGCGTTCCCGCTCCCCCTCCTCGTCTCCGCCCGCACACCCGACGCCCTCCGTGCCCAGGCCGGTCAGTGGGCCGCCTGGCTCGCGGGCCCGGACGCCGCCGGGCTGCCCGCCGTGGCGGCGACGTCGGCACTGCACCGCACCCACTTCGACGTACGGGCCGCCATCCTGGCCTCATCGGCCGAGGAAGCCACGCAGGCGCTGCGCGCCCTCGCGTCCGACAGTGCGCATCCGGACCTCGTCGAGGGACAGGCCGTGGACGGCGGCACCGCGATCCTGTTCACCGGGCAGGGCAGTCAATACCCGGGTATGGGCGCGGAGTTGTACGAGACGTTTCCTGTGTTCCGCCAGGCGTTCGACGAGGTCTGCGCCGCGGTCGATCCGCACCTTGGCCGCTCCCTTGCCGACGTGGTCTTCGCCGTGGACAACGGAAGCGAGGGCGATGGCCACAGCGACGGAGCTGAATCCGCCGTCCATCGAACAGAGTTCACGCAGCCCGGTCTGTTCGCTCATGAGGTCGCCCTGTACCGGCTTCTGGAGTCGTGGGGCGTGACCGCGTCCGCGGTCTCCGGCCACTCCATCGGTGAGCTCGCCGCGATCCACGTCGCGGGCGTCATCGGACTTGAGGACGCGGCGCGGCTGGTCGTGGCGCGCGGACGGCTGATGCAGGGGTGCCGGACCGGAGGCGCGATGGTCTCGGTGGAGGCGGCCGAGGACGAGGTCCGTGCCGTGCTCGCGGACGCCGAGGGACACGTCTGCGTCGCCGCGCTCAACTCGCCGTCCCAGACGGTGCTGAGCGGGGACTCCGACGCGGTGCGTGCCGTCGCCGCGGTCTTCGCGGACCGGGGCCGGCGCACCCGCGAGCTGACCGTCTCGCACGCGTTCCACAGCGGCCACATGGACGCCATGCTGGAGGCGTTCGCCGAGGTCGCGGCCCGCTGCCGGTTCGACGCGCCGCGCATTCCCGTGGTCGACGCCGTGTCGGGCCGGTGGTCCGGCACCGACACGGCGGCGGGCGAGGGCATCCGCAGCCCGGAGCACTGGGTGCGGCAGGTGCGCGAGGCGGTGCGGTTCACCGATGTGGTGGCCACCCTGCGCGAGCGCGGCTTCCGGCGGTTCCTGGAGTGCGGTCCCGCGGGCGTGCTGTCCGCGATGGGGACGGAGTGCGTCGGCGACGCCGTCTTCGTGGCGGCGCGGCGCAAGGGCGAGGGCGAGGCGCGGTCGCTGCGGTCCGCCCTGGGGCGCCTGCACGTGGCCGGGCACGCGGTCGACTGGACCCGTGCGGCCGGTACCGGCGCGGCGCGCGCCGACGGCCTGCCGACGTACGCCTTCCAGCACGAGCGTTACTGGCTGGAGAGCACGCGCGGTGGGGATGTGCGCGGTGCGGGCCTGCAGTCGGCCGACCACCCGTGGCTGACCGCGACGGCGACGCTGGCGGGCGGCGACGGGCACCTGCTGTCCGGCAGGCTGTCGTCGGCCGACCATCCCTGGCTGGCCGGGCACGCGGTGTTCGACTCGGTGCTGCTGCCGGGCACGGGACTGCTCGATCTGGCCTTCGCCGCTGCCCGTACGGTGGGCGCCGCGCGGGTGGCCGGGCTCACCCTCGCTCGCCCGCTGGTCCTCAGGGACGATGTCCCGGTGCGGCTCCAGGTGCGGGTCGGCGGTGTGTCGGCCGATGGCCGGCGCCCGGTCGCGATCCACAGCCAGCCCGAGGACACGACCGACCAGCAGACGTGGACCCTGCATGCCGAGGGCGAGCTGGACGACGCCCGGTCAGCGGCCGACGGGGCGTTCACGGAGCTGAGCAGCTGGCCGGTGCCGGGGGCGGAGCCCGTCGGGCTCACCGACTTCTATGACCGGATGGCGGACCGGGGCGTACGGTACGGGCCCGAGTTCCGGGGGCTCGCCGAGCTGTCGCGGCGCGGCCGGGTGGCGTACGGCCGGATCGTGCTGCCGCAGGCCGTGGCGGACGGACTGGACGTCGCCGGTTTTGGTGTGCACCCGGCCCTGTTCGACGCGGCGCTGCACGCCCTCGCGGGCACTGGGCCGGAGGATGCGGACGACGACGCGGCCTCCGTGCTGCTGCCCTTCGCGTGGACGGACGTCGAGCTGTACGCGACCGGGAGCACGGAGCTCCGGGTCCGGGTCGAGCTCACGGAATCGGCGGACGGCGGGCCGGGCCGTGCCTCGGTGCTGCTGGCCGACGCGACGGGTGCGCCGGTGGCGCTGGCCCACGGCCTGGATCTTCAGCGCGCGACGGCCGAGCAGTTGCGCGGGGCGGGGCGGAGCGAGTCCGATCACCTGTACCGCGTCGAGTTCCAGCCCGTCGCGCCGACCGAGCCGGCCGTCGCCGGGTCCGGTGCGGATGCCCCCGTGGTCCTGGGGGCGGACGGCTTCCTGGCGGCCGCGCTCGGGGCCGAGGTCGTGGCGGGTGCCGCCGACCTGGCCCGCATGACGCCCGTACCGCGCCGTGTAGTGGTGGACCGCTGCGTGCCGGGGGCCGTCGACGGTCCGTCGGCGGACCGCGTCCTGACAGCGGCGCAGTACGAACTGGAGCTTTTGCAGGGCCTGTTGGCGGACCCCGCACTCGCGGACACCGAGTTCGTGTGGGTGACGGGCGACGCGATCGGCGTCCGGCCCGATGACGTGGTCGTGGCCCCTGAGCTGGCGACCGTATGGGGTCTGGTCCGTACGGCGCGGGCGGAGTACCCGGAGCGGGTGCTGCGGCTGCTCGACGTCGGCGCCGACGCCCGGCACCCGGAGCTGATCGCCGCGGCGGTCGCGGACACGGACGAGCCGGAGCTGGCGCTGCGCGGGGACACCGTGCTCGCCGCCCGTCTGACGCGGGCGGCGGCCGGTGACTCGGTGCCCGTACCGCGCCCGCAGGACGGCGCGTGGGCCCTGGACGTGCGGGAGAAGGGCCGCCTCGACACCTTCACCTGCGTGCCGGTGGAGCAGGGCGGGCCGTTGGGCCCGCAGGAGGTGCGCGTCCAGGTGCGGGCCGCCGGGCTCAACTTCCGGGACGTGCTCAACGCCCTGGACATGGTGCATGCGCCGAAGCTCGGCCTGGAGTGTGCGGGGGTCGTCCTTGAGGCGGGCCCCGGCGTGTCGCACCTGCGGGTCGGGGACCGTGTGATGGGTCTGGCGGTAGGTTCGTTCGGCACCGAGGTGCGGGCCGACGCCCGGGTGATGGTGCGGATTCCGGACTCCCTGACGTTCGCCCAGGCGGCGACCGTGCCGCTGACGTTCCTGACGGCGTACCGGGGTCTGGTCGATCTGGGTGGGCTGCGGACGGGCGAGAAGGTGCTCGTGCACGCCGCAGCAGGCGGCGTCGGCATGGCCGCCGTCCAACTCGCCCAGCACCTGGGCGCCGAGGTCTACGGAACCGCCAGCCCCGGCAAGTGGGACACCCTGCACCGCATGGGCCTGGACGACACCCACATCGCCCACTCCCGCAACACCCACTTCGAGACCAAATGGGCCGACCAGCAACTCGACGTCGTCCTCAACTCCCTGGCCCACGAATTCGTCGACGCCTCCCTGCGCCTCCTCCCCGAAGGCGGCCGCTTCCTGGAAATGGGCAAGACCGACATCCGCGACGCCACCGACGTCGCCACCACCCGCCCCGGCGTCCACTACCAGGCCTTCGACCTGATGGACGCGGGACCGGAGCGCATCCAGGAACTCCTCCAGGAACTGACCGCGCTCTTCGAGGCGGGCGCGGTGGAGCCGCTGCCGTTCCACGCGTACGACGTCCGGGAGGCGCCCAGTGCCTTCCGTTTCATGGCACAGGGCCGGCACACGGGCAAGATCGTGCTCACCGTCCCCCGCCCCCTGGACCCCCAAGGCACGATCCTGATCACCGGCGGCACCGGAGAACTCGGCCAACAGGTCGCCCAACGCCTCGTACAAGAACACGGCGCACGCCACCTCCTGCTCACCTCACGCCGAGGACCCAACACCCCCGGAACCACCGAACTGCGCGACCAACTACGCCAGATGGGCGCCGAATCGGTCGACGTCCGCGCCTGCGACATCGCCGACCCCGACCAGTCCACCCACCTCCTCACCACCCTGGACCGCCCCCTCACCGCCGTCATCCACCTCGCCGGAATCATCGACGACGGCCTCCTCACCGGCCAGAACCCCCAACGCCTGGCCACCGTCTTCGCCCCCAAAGCCACCGGCGCCACCCACCTCCACGAACTCACCAAGAATCTCGACCTCACCACCTTCGTCCTCTTCTCCTCCGCCGCCGGCACACTCGGCTCCCCCGGACAGAGCACCTACGGCGCCGCCAACGCCTACCTCGACGCCCTCGCCGCCCACCGCCGCGCCCACGGACAACCCGCCCTCAGCCTCGCCTGGGGCCTATGGGAACAAAACGGCACCGGCATGACCGCCCACCTCACCGACGCCGACCTCGCCCGCATGCGACGCGGCGGCGCCGCAGCACTCACCACCACCGAAGGCCTCGACCTCCTCGACACCGCACTCACCCGCCCCGAACCACAACTCACCCCCGTGAAACTGGATCTTGCCGCTCTGCAGCAGCAGTCGGAACTGCCGCCGCTGTACGGGGTGTTGGTGCGTCCGAAGCTGCGCCAGGCGGCGGCCGCGGCCGAGCGGGGTTCGGAGTTCATGGAGCGGCTCGCCGCACTGGGCGACGAGGAGCGCCTCACGACGCTGACGGAGTTCGTACGCGTGGAGGCGGCGGCAGCAGCGGGGCTGGCGGGCACCGCTTCCGTGACCGCGGAGAAGCCGCTCAAGGAGCTGGGGCTCGACTCGCTGATGTCGGTCGAGCTGAAGAACCGCATCTCCCGGCAGACGGGCACCGAGATGCCGAGCACGCTGGCCTTCGACTATCCGACGCCGAAGGCGATCGCCGCATACCTGCACCGCAGGCTCGACTTCGGCGGCGCCGCACGGGGCGGGGCGGCGCAGGACGGCCCGCCGCAGGACCCGGCGGCGGCCGCTCAGTGGGCGCTCGCCCAGGTCGATCCGGTACTGCTGCGCGAGAGCGGGCTGCTGGCCCAGCTGATCGAGCTGGCCCGGCGCGGCGGTGCCACGCAACAGGGTGGCACCGAGGAGGCGTTGCAGCTGGCCGGTGAGCTGACCGACTCCGAGATCGACCAGGCCCTGGACGCGGTGCTCGGTGACATCGCCGCCTGACCGGGCGTGCCCGCGAACGCGCACAGCCCCCGTGAACACAGAAGGAGACATGCGATGAGTGCTCGGACCGCCGTGGTGATGGGCGGTGGCATCGCCGGACTCTCGGCGGCGCTGCTGCTGGCCCGGCAAGGTTTCACCGTGACCGTGCTGGAACGCGACGCGGCGCCGCCGGAGGAGCTGGCGGACATCTGGGACTGGAACCGCCCCGGCGCCCCTCAGATGCGTCAACTCCACACGTTCCTGGGCCTGTTCCGCCGGGACCTGCTCACGCACCTGCCCGATGTCTACGAGGACCTGCTGGCGAACGGCGTGGAGGACATCGCGGTCGGCACGCCGTCGGGCACCGGCGGCGGTGACCCGGACCTCGCGGTCCTCGCGTCGCGCCGCCCGACCGTGGAGTGGGCACTGCACCGGGCCCTGCTCAAGGAGCCCGACGTCCAGCTTCGGTACGGCACTTCGGTGCGCCGGGCCGAGGTGTCGGGCGGGCGTGTTCGCGGGGTCCAGGTGCGCGGCGGGCTCGTCGAGACGGATGTGCTGATCGACGCCGCAGGCCGGCGTTCGCCGCTGCGGGACGACTTCACGGTGCTGGAGCAGGAGGTGGAGTGCGGGGTCGTCTACAACACCCGCTTCTTCCGACTGCGTGACGGAGCTGCCCGGCCCGCGCTGCAGCGCGGCATCACCACGATGGTCGCCGGGATCGGCTTCGGAGCCGGGCTCTTCTACCACGACAACCGGACGTTCGCGATCGGCCTTGGCAGGCTGCCGGACGACGACGCTCTCAAGGCGCTGCGCGACACCGACGCCTTCGACCGGGTCACCCGGCTGTTCCCCGAGTTCGCGCCGTGGCTGGCGGAGGAGGTGAGCGAGCCGTTGACCGAGGTGGTGCCGATGGCAGGCCTGCGCAACACGCTGCGCTCCCTCGCACCGCAGGCCCCGGCCGGGTACTTCGTCCTTGGCGACGCGCTGTGCACCACCGACCCCGCCTTCGGGCGCGGCGCGTCGGTGGCGATGCACCAGGCGGTGCAGCTCACGCAGGCGTTCGCACAGGCGCCGGACGAGGCGCCCGGCCTGGCAGGGCAGGTCACCGAGGAGGTGCTGCGCTGGGTGCGGCCGCTGTTCGAGGACTCCGTACAGGCGGACATCGGGCGCACGAAGCTGTGGGAGGCGGCCCTGACCGGCGTGGATCTTCCGCTGGGGCCCGGCAGCCCCGCGGCGAACGCGTTCACGCTGATGGAGGCGGGCGAGCACGATCCGGTCCTGTGGGAGACGGCGCAGCGCTGCGCGAACCTGCTGGCTCCGCTGGAGACCCTGGACACGCCGGAGACCAGGGAGCGGCTGCGGCTGCTGCGGAGTTCGGGCTGGCGGCCCGCCGTGCCGACCGGCCCCAGCCACGCCGAGGTGGCCGGGGCGGCCGCCGGGACGCTCCAGCTCCAGGCCCGTTGAGACCACGGCCGTACCTCATCACAGCTTCAGCACAGCCTCAGAAACGATCGAGAAGGAGAAGTGACATGCGGATCGAGATCGACCCGGGGCGCTGCATGGGAGCGGGGCAGTGCGTCCTCGCCGCGGGCGCGGTGTTCGACCAGAGCGACGAGAGCGGTGAAGTGCTGCTGGTGGGCGGCGACTTGGTCTCACCGGAGCAGGAGGAGGCGGTACGGGACGCGGTGGCCGACTGCCCTTCGGGGGCGCTCACCCTGGCCGGCTGAGTACCGGTTGACGTCGAGCGAAACGGACTGTCACACTTCTGTGGTGCCACCGCTGTGTGTTCTTCCAGCGGTGTCCGGCCTTCGAAAGGGCCGCCCGGAGTGTTCCTCCGGGCGGCCCTTTTTCTTTGCCCCGGGCCCCTCCCGTTGCACCGCTTCTCCCTCTCACCCCCCACCCCTCGCTCCGCACACTCCCCCTACGAACATCGGAGTCCTGAATGACGATCGACACCGGCACGGCCTCCCGGCAGGAGGCGGCGGACGCGCGCTCGCTGCCGATGAGCCATGAGTGCCCCTTCACTCCCCCGGCCGAGCTGGGCCGGCTCCGCGCGGAGGAGCCCGTGAGCCCGCTGGCCTACCCGGACGGTTCGGTCGGCTGGCTGGTCACGGACCACACCCTGGCCAAGGCGGTGCTCACCGACGGGCGGTTCAGCGCCCGCGGCGAGCTGCAGCGCTCGCCGGTCCCCTACGGTCTCGCCGAGCCCGAGCCGGCCAGGCCCGGCGGGTTCATCTTCATGGACCCGCCGGACCACACCCGCTACCGCAAGCACCTCACCGGCCAGTTCACGGTCCGGCGCATGAAGGTCCTGGAGGCCAGGATCGAGGAGATCACCGACCAGCGGCTGGCGGCGATGCGGAAGAACGGGCCGACGGCGGAGCTGGTGGGCGATTTCGCGCTGCCCATTCCCTCGCTGGTGATCTGCGAACTGCTCGGCGTGCCTTACGAGGACCACGACTTCTTCCAGCGCAACTCCTCGTCGATCTTCGACCTGGGGCAGAGCGTGGAGGAGATCCAGCAGGCGTTCGGCGCCCTGGTGGGGTACCTCGCCGAACTGCTCGGCCGCAAGCGCGCCCGGCCGACCGACGACCTGCTGAGCAATCTGGCCGCGGGCAGCGACCTGAACGACGAGGAACTGATCGGGGTGGCGCTGCTGCTCCTGGTGGCCGGGCACGAGACGACGGCGAACATGATCGCCCTCGGCACCTTCGCCCTGCTCCGTCATCCCGAACAGCTCCAACTCCTGCGCGACGACCCGTCATTGATGGACAACGCGGTGGAGGAGCTGCTGCGGTACCTGAGCATCATGCACGTCGGTCTGGTACGGGCCGCCCTGGAGGACGTCGAGCTCGGCGGGCGCACGGTCAAGGCGGGCGAGGTCGTCACCGTGTCCGTCTCCGCCGCCAACCGCGACCCCCAGAAGTTCGACCTGCCGGAAGAGCTCAGCATCACCACGCCCGCGAACGGGCATCTGGCGTTCGGGCACGGCATCCACCAGTGCCTGGGTCAGCAGCTGGCCCGCATCGAGATGCGCATCGCGTACAAGGGGCTGCTGCGGGAGTTCCCGGGGCTGCGGCTCGCCGTGCCGGCTGACGAGGTGCCGATGCGCAGCGACATGAGCATCTACGGGGTGCACCGGCTCCCGGTCACCTGGTGAACGAACGACTGCCCGCGAGGCCTGGGGCCTGGCGGGCAGTCGTGTCGGCAGCGGCGGAGCGTGCGGCTCAGGCCGCGGCTCGCTTGGCGACGAGCTCGATCAGCTCCTGGACGGAGTACTCGGCACGTCCGGGGCGGCCGTAGCGGGTGAGCTTTCCCCTGCTGGCCCACTTGCGGATGGTGGCCTCGGGAACACCGGCGGCCATGGCGGCGAGCTGAGTGGGGATCGTACGAATACGCGGTCGGTGTGCGACGGACATGGGGCGCCTTCCGTGATCCGGTGGTGGGGTGGGGGGCGGGGCGGCCTGCCTCAGGCGGTGCGGCCGCTCAACAGCAGCCATTGGTGCGGCGGTACGACATGGCCCGCGCCGCACCGCAGGACGTGGGTCGCCGCGGGGTCGTCCGTGCGCAGGCGGGCCCGGACCTCCTCGCCGCAGTCGTCGACGGGGCAGGGGCCGAGCTCCTGGTGGACGACGGGCCGCGGCAGGACGGCGGCCCGCGCCATGTTGGTGACCCGGCGGATCTCCGCCACGCAGTCGGCGGCCGCCGGATGGGCGGCCAGCCAGTCCAGGTGCAGCCGCAGGAAAGCGGCGAGCGGCCCGACCTCGCGTCGGCGGGGGCCCGCGACGTGGCGTTCGGCCACGACCACCCCGGCCCAGGAGGCGAGCACGGGCAGCAGGTCGCCACGGGCCTCGAGGGCCGCTTCATTGAGCCGGATCCCCTGCCGCGAGCGCCCCGAGCTGACCCGTTCGGTCAGTCCGGGGCGGCTGGGCGTCAGTTCCGCCCCGCAGTTCGCGTAGAGGTCGGGAAGGCTGCGCAGGTTGTCCCGCAGCCGGTCCCGGCAGACGGCGCACAGCCGCAGGCCGGGGGCTGCCGTGCGCACCTGCTGCGCGCCGGAGTGCCGGTCCTTGAGGCAGTCCGCCGCCTGGCACAGTGACTGGGTTCCCACGTCTGTCCTCCTCGCTCCTCGACGCCGACCAGTATGGCCGGGGGGTCTGGAGGAACACTCGACCATCCGTCCAGAGGGTGGCCGGCGGGTGGTTCACCGCCCGACCGTGACGTCCATGTACGGGGGGAAGCCCTGCAGGTGGGTGCCGTCGTGCTCGAGCACCGACACCTCGCCGTGCTTCTCGACCTCGCGGAAGCCGGCGAACTTGTAGGTGACGAACATGGTCCGGTTGCGGCTGGTGGGCACGAACTCCGCCCGCAGTCTCTCGCCCGCGCCGTGGGCCTCGGCGATCAGGTGGCGGAGCAGCACGGAGCCGACGCCTCGCGACATGACGCGGCACGACATCAGCAGCAGCTTGACCGTGCGGACGCCGTCGCCGCGCTCCACCAGGGCGAGACCGATCTTGCCGTACGTCCCGTACCTGTCCTCCAGGCCCGCGACCAGGAGGTCGTGGTCGGGCGAGCGGCGGAAGGCGTCCAGTTCCTCGTACGCGTACGTGTAGCCGGTGGCGTTGAGCTGGTTGGTGCGCACCGTGAGCTCCTCGGCGCGCTGCAGGTCGCGCTCCTGGGCGGGCTCGATGGTGAAGCGCATGCCGAGCGAGGCCAGGAACTCCTCGTCGGTGCCGTGGTGGGTGTCCTCGGCCTGCTTGCGGCGGGCGTCGGCGCGGTAGAGGTGGCGGCGCTCGCGCGAGTCGGCGGTGACGAACCGGGGCTGCATCCGCGCGAGCGCGGGGATGCCGGCCACGTCGAGGGCGTCGATGGTGAGGACCTGCTCGTGAGCGAAGCGGACCTCGTCACGCTCGAAGGGCTGGTCGTCGACGAAGGCGAGCGTGTCGATGCCGATGTTGATCGTCTCGGCGACGGTCCGCAGCGAATCGGACTTGTTGCCCCAGTTGATCTGCGGGTACAGGAAGTACTCGGCGATGCCGAGCTCCTCCAGCTTCGCCATGGCCGCGTCGTGGTCGTTGCGGCTGGCGATGGAGTGCAGGATGCCGCGCTCGTCGAGCGTACGGATGACGTCGACGACGCCGGGGCGCAGCGTGACATCACCGTCCTCCAGGAGCACGCCGTCCCACACGGTGTTGTCGAGGTCCCACACCACGCACTTGACGGTGGTGACGGTCGTCGCGGTCATCGTTCGCTCCTTCGCGCTCCGCGCTCTTGGAACGCGTACTCGGCAAGGCCCACTTGGTGGAGCTGTGCGCTGCCCTCGATGATCTCCATGACCCGGGAGTCACCGAGGTGGCGCTGGACGGGGTAGTCGGCACCGCAGCCGTTGGCGCCGTGGATCTGTACGGCGTCCAGGGCGGCGCGGCCCGCGGCGGTGGCCGCGAAGTACTTGGCGGTGGAGGTGGCCGCCAGCGCGCCGGGGTCGCGCTCGTCGCGCAGCCGTCCGGCCTCCAGGCACAGCAGGCGCGCGGCACGGGCGTCCGTGTACATGTTGCTGATCATGCGGCGGACCAGCTGGTGCTCCTTGATGGGGGAGCCGAACTGCTCGCGCTCGCCCGCGTAGTCGACGCTCGCCGTGAGGCAGGCGTCGAGGATACCGACGCAGCCCCATCCGACCGTGTAGCGGCCGAGGTCGAGGGCCGCGCCGACGACGTGCGAGACGCCGAGCCCCGGGCGGGCGAGGAGGTTGGCGTCCGGCACCCGGCAGCTCTCCAGGTACACGTGCGCGGTCATCGAGGCGCGGATGCCGACGAGGTCCTCGATCAGCTCGGTGCGCAGGCCGGGCGTATCGCGTTCCACGAGCAGGGCGGTGGGACCCTGCTCGCCGCGGCCCACGACGAGGAACAGGTCCGCGGTGTGCCCGTACGTCGTCCACTTCTTGTGGCCGTCGACGATCCAGTCCGCGCCGTCGCGCGTCAGCCGGGTGGTGACCGAGGAGGCGTCGCTGCCCGCGCCCGGTTCGGAGACGGCGAGTGCGCCGATGGTCTCGCCGCGGGCGAGGCGGGGCAGCCAGGTCTCCTTCTGGGCGCGGCTGCCCCAGCGTGCGACGGCGTGCGCCACCATCGTGTGGACGGTGAGCAGGCTGCGTATGGAGGAACAGGCGCGGCCGAGTTCCCCGGCGAGCAGGCCGAGGGTCACCGCGTCGCAGCCCCCGCCGCCGTACTGGCGCGGCACGGGCAGGCCGAGCAGCCCTTCGTCCGCCAGGAGCCGCACGACGTGCTCGGGCGTGCGTTGTGCGCGGTGCCAGGCATCGGCGTGCGGGGCGATCGCATCGTCGGCGAACGCCCTGAACTCCTTGAGGGATTGCGCCTGTTGAGCGCTGAGGGAACCGGTCATCGTCGTGTCTCTCCCGCCGTCGCCCCGCGCCTCAGCCGGCGGCCGGGACGGCCAGCTTGCGCGTGACGAAGGCGTCGAGGGCGCTGATGGAGCGGAAGTACTCCAGTTCCAGGTCCTCGTTCTCGACGGTGATGCCGAATTCGTGCTCGACGAAGGAGACGAGCTGCATCGCGAACATCGAGCTCACGAAGCCGAGTTCGAAGATGTCGTCGTCGTCCTTGAGGTCCTGCACCGGGAAGAAGCGGGAGAGGTAGGCCGCGATGCGGGCCCGGGTGGCCGTGGCGTCCGCGGTTCCCGTGGTGTCCGTGCTCATGTCTGGATCCGTCCTGTCTCGTCTGGTGGGTGCGGTACGGGGTTTCAGCGGTACTTGTGGAAGCCCTCGCCGCTCTTGCGGCCGTGCAGACCGGCGGCGACCATCTTCTTCAGCAGGGGGGCGGGGCGGTACTTGTCGTCGTTGAAGCTCTCGTAGAGCACCTCGACCGACTTGAGGATGGTGTCCAGACCGATGAGGTCGGCCGTCTCCAGCGGGCCCATCTTGTGGTCGAAGCACGTCTTGAAGATCCGGTCGACGTCGGCCGCGGGGGCGACGCCGTCCTGGACGAGGAAGGCGGCCTCGTTGATGGTGAGCATCAGGACGCGGTTGGAGACGAAGCCCGGCACGTCCTGGACGACGACGCACTCCTTGCCCAGTTCGGCGAGGAAGCGGCGGGCGGCGTCGAGGGTCTCCTCCGTGGTGTGGTAGCCGCGGATCACCTCGACCATCGGCTTCATCGGCACCGGGTTCATGAAGTGCATCCCGACGACGCGCTCGGGGCGCGAGGTGGCCGAGCCGACACGGGTGATGGAGATCGCCGAGGTGTTCACGGCGAAGATCACATCGGGGCGCACGATGCGGTCGATCCGCTCGTACACCTCCTTCTTGATGTTCCAGTCCTCGGTGACGTTCTCGACCACGAAGTCGGCCTTGGCGAGGAGTTCGTAGTCGGTGGTGAACTCGATCTTGTCGAAGATGTCTGCTTGATCGATGCCCGCGCCCCGGTTGAACATGGCGTACGCGCGCAGGCTGGTGCGCAGTTCGCGGCGGGCGCCGTCGAGCACCTCGTCGTTGATGTCGACGAGGACCACCCGGTGGCCGGTCTGTGCGAGGTTCTGTGCGACACCGACGCCCATGACGCCGGCACCGACAACCCCTACGGTCGTGTATTCCATGGCTGGTACGACTCCGTCAGTGAGCGCCGCGCACGGCGTAGATGTTGTGGATGTCGGTGCCGACGTAGAGGTCGTCCTGCTCGGCGGTGACCGTGAAGCCGTGGCCGCGGAGCAGTTCCACGAGACGGGCGACCTCACCGTCGGCGTCGTGCACCTCCAGCACCATCTGCTGGATCTTCGGCCAGTCCTCGTCGTCGATGCCGTCGATGACCTGGCGTTCGCTCTTCTGTACGTCGATCTTGATGAGGTCGATGCGCTCGATGCCCTGCTCGCGGATGATCGCGCTCAGCGGGCGCAGCGTGGCGGTGAACTCGACGGCCTCGAAGCGGACGTCGATCAGTTCGTCGTCGGAGACCAGCTCGGCGACGTCCGCGTCGCCCTGCGCCTGCTGCTGGTTGGCGATGATGGTGCGCAGGTTGTGCTTCTCCTCCGCCTCGTCGGGGTGGAAGGAGGACATGCCCGTGCTGCGCGGGTAGAAGGTGAAGTCGGCGGTGGTCTCCGCGTCGGAGACACCGATCCTGAAGAGTTCGGCCCGCACGCCGTGTTCGGCGACGTTCTGGCTCAGCAGCTCGAACATCGGCGGGGCCGGCTCGAAGGTGAAGACGCGGACGTCCTTGGCCTCGTAGTGCGCGAAGAGCGTGAACAGGCCGATGTTGCCGCCGACGTCGACGACGGTGGCGCCGTCGGGGATGGATATGCCGTTCTTGGCGTACGTGCGGTGGTCGAAGATGTCCTCGTAGAAGTGGAGGGTCTCCGCGTCGTTCTGGTGGTGCACCGTCAGGCCGTTGGGCAGCTGGATGGTGGCCCGCGAGTTGCCGGTGAAGGAGGTGCCCCCGTCATCGGCCGGCTCGCCGCCGGAGCGCAGGACGTCGATGGCGTGCGCCATGCGGGTCAGGGTGGACCACTCGTACACCTGGCGCAGTGTCAGGTCGATGTCGAAGGTGCGCTTGACGCGCAGGATGAGCCGACTGGCGAGCAGCGAATTGCCGCCGAGCTCGAAGAAGCTGATGTCGTGCGGGAGTTGGTCCTGCTTGAGCAGCCTGGCCCACAGGCCGTACAGCTCCTGCTCGGTGCCGGTGCTCTCGTGCGGTTCGTCGGCGCGTGCGGCGGTGGCACCCTCGGCGACGATGTCGAGCCCGGCGGCCGGGAAGCCGGTCCAGTCGATGTCGGCGCCCGCGAGCCACAGGCGGCCGAGCGCCTTGAGCGCGACCGCCGAGTCGGACAGCCGTTCCAGCGGGTGGCGCATGGAGGCGACGACGGTGCCCGCCGCGGTGCCGCGCGCCTCGGTGGCCATGCTGCACAGGGTCTGGCCGGGGCCGGCCTCCAGGAGCAGCGGCGTGCCGGCGAGGACCTGCAGTCCCTCGTGGAAGCGGACCGGGCTGACCATGTGCCGGGCCCAGTACGCCGGATCGGTGGCCTCGGCGTCGGTGATGAGCCGGCCGGTGACGTTCGAGACGTAGGGGATCGCCGGGGCGTTCAGGGTGAAGGTGCGCGCGAGCGCGGTGAGCTCGTCGACGACGGGCGCCATCATCGACGAGTGGAAGGCGTGCGTGGACTGGACGCGGCGGTTGACCACACCGCGGTCCTTCAGGGTGCGCTCCAGCGCCTCGACCGCGCCGATGGGTCCGGCGGCCACGCAGAACTCGGGGCCGTTGACCGCGGAGAGTGAGACGTCCGCGCCGAGCAGCGGGCGGATCTGCTCCTCGGGGAGCATGACGGCGAGCATGGCGCCGTGCGGCAGCGCGTCGATGAGCGCCGCGCGGCGGGCGACGAGCGTCAGCGCGTCCCCGAGGGAGAGCACTCCGGCGAGGGTGGCCGCGACGTACTCGCCGAGGCTGTATCCGATCATGACCGACGGCCGGGTGCCCCAGGACTCCCAGAGCCGGGCCAGCGCGTACTCGATGGCGAAGAGCGCGGGCTGGGCCAGGCGCGTGGCGTTCAGGCGCCGCTCGTTCTCGCTGCTCGGCCCGGTGTCACGGCCGAGCATGCGGCGCAGGTCGATGACGGGGGCCTGCTCGGCGCTGTCCTGGTCCTGCGCCGCCGGGCCGGGGAAGACGGCCTCGCGGATGTCCAGGCCGAGCTCGGGGAGCAGCGTCTGCGCGCACTCGTCGAGGGCGTCCCGGAAGACGGGGAAGTCGCGGTACAGGTCGCGGCCCATGCCGAGGTAGTGGTCGCCGAGGCCCGGGAACATGAAGGCGATCGGCGCGTTGCCGTCCGGGGCGCCCCGCTCCGGCACCTTCGCGCCGAGCTCCGTGGCGACGCCGTCTCCGGCGAGTACGGCCCCCCGGTGGGCGCCGTCGCCGAGCGTGCGGATGCGTACCGGCACGTCCTCGTGGCCGTCGGCGCCGGTGAACCGGGCCTTGAGCCCGGCGAGGCCGGCGTCGAGCGTGCTGCCGCTGTCCCCGCCGACCAGGGCGAGATGCCAGAGGACCGGGCTGGAGGAGGCAGCCGCTGCTTCGCGCCTCGCCTCGGCTGTGGTGGTGTTGGGGCTCATGCCTCTCCTAGAGGTATCGGCCGGCCGGAAAGGACCGAGCGTCCGCTGCCGCCCCACGCCCCTCCGAGGTGTCCGTCATCAGGGAATCCTGCTGGCGGCGCCTAGAGCGGGGCCGGAGCTGCGGTGGACGCTCCACCGTGCCGGAAGCTGTACGCAGGTGCCCGCGGGCGCCTCGCAAGGGGTTCACAGGACGCGAATGGCGGACTCCGCGTAGTTCTTGGCCAGTTCGAGGGTGGCCCTGGAGCCGCGGCCGATCTCCTCGCGCACCAGGCGACGGGCCGTGGCGAGCCGGGTGCCGGGACCGAGGATCCGCTCGACGGCCTCCTCCCGCAGCACGACGCTGTGCTGCGAGACGACCGTCGCCCCGGTCTCGTCGGGCACCACCGACCACTCGCCGGTGTGGCCCGCGAGCAGCGGGTGCGGGACGGTCTGTTTATGGACGATGCGTTCGGCGTGCGGAAAGCAGATGCGCACCGACTCGGTGGCGCGGGTGCCGCCTGCCACGTCCATGGTTTCCATGGACATGACCTGGACGCCGGGACTGTCCTCGGTCAGGTCGAGCCGGGTCACGTGCGGAATCAGATGGGGCCAGTCGTCCGCCTGGTAGAGGAAGTCGTAGACCAGTTCGGCCCCGCCCCTGACCCGCACGGAGCTCTCGAAGGACAGGACGAGGTCGTCGAGCCGGGTCCAGCACGCGGCGAGCCGCTGCAGACCGGCCAGTTCGGCACGGGAGTTGGTCTCGCAGGCCAGCTCGGCCCACGCCACGTCCCCCGGGTGGTCGCCGACGACCGTGAAGTCGTGCAGCAGGGTCAGCCGGCTGGTGCCGCCGGGCCGCTCCTCGACGATCCAGGCACCGCTCATCGATTCCACCGGCGCCTGGGGCAGGGTCTGGCAGAACTCGATGCGGCGCGCCCGCGGGTCCTGCACCCGCTCCGAGATCCACGAGCGGACCTCGCCGTTGGCCGTCGCCCACATCCGCAGCCGCTCGCGGGTCCCGTCGAACTCCAGCCGCTCCACGTGCACATGCGGCGGGGAGAACAGCGGCAGGCGCACCGCGTCCGCGATCAGCCCGTAGACCACCCCGGCCCCCGCGTCCACCTCGACGGAGTGCGAAGTATGGTGCACGCGCCCACCCGACACTATGAACACTTCGTCCTCATTTCCTCGGTGTGCACCCCGGTATGACCCCCACCGTCCGCCCTGCCGCTTGAGGAATCTTCGAAGCGCGCTCAATCCGTGGCTCGGAGAGTGTCGGCATCCGCTCGAACGTCGGGACCCAGCGACGGAAAAGGACACAGCCATGAGAGCCGAGATAGCCGCCCCCTCTGAACTCGCCGTCAAACAGCAGGAGTTCGGCACGCTTTACGCCCGAGTCCAGCAGTTCTACGCGCACCAGATGCAACTCTTCGACGCGCACGACGCCGAGCGCTGGGCCGGGACGTTCACCGAGGACGCGGTCTTCGCCGTGCCGACGCTGGACGAGCCGCTGCGCGGGCGGGCCGCGCTCGCCGCGAGCGTGCACCGCAACAGGGCTCAACAGGAGCGCGGAAAGGAGCAGTTGAGGCACTGGCTCGGCATGCTCGACGTGCAGCCGCAGCCCGACGGCACCCTGCGCGTACGGGCCTACACCCTGGTGTACGCGACGCCGCACGGCGGCGGGCCGCGGGTGTCCCGGGTGTGTGTCCTGGAGGATGTGCTGGTCCGCTCACGCGGCAAGTGGCGCACCCGCTCGCGCCTGGTGACCCGCGACGATCTCGGCCTGGGCGAGGTCACCGGCGGCGTCGACGGACTTGCGGGCAGGGCGGCTTGACGGACGGCCGACCCTCGGGCGCCGGGCGGCCGACCCTCGGGCGCCGGACGGCCGGGGCGCGCGGGTGGGGTGCGGGGCGGGATGTGCTGAGTACTCCCCCGCGGTGCTGATCCAGCGCGTTCAGCGGGCGGACGGAGCGGGCACCGGCGCCGTCCGGCGCCGCGCCGGGGCCGTCCGCCGCACGACACGGCTCGCGCGCCCGATCAGCCGGGGAAGTTCGGGGCCGTTCACGAAGTAGTGGTCACCGGGCACCGTGTGCAGCGCGAACGGCCCGGTGGTCCACCACCGCCAGCCGGTCAGCGCGCGGGCCCCGGCGTGCGGGTCGTCCGCGCCGGCCACGGCGAGCACGGGCACCCGCAGCCGCCCGGCGGCGGACGGCAGGCGAGCGGCGCCGCGCAGGGCGTGCGCGAGGACGAGGTCGTCGCGCAGCACCGGCAGGACCGAGCGGTGCCAGAGCCCGCCCGGTCGCGCGCCCTCGGGTACCGCACCCAGTTCGCCGAGCAGGCCGAGCAGTTCCGGTTCGGGGCTCCGACAGGCGTCCGCGAGGGCGCAGGGCGCGTCGGGCGGTGGGCAGGCGCCGACCACGAGCAGCGCGGGCCCCGGCAGGCCCGTCTCGTGCAGGGCGCGGGCCACGGTGTAGGCGACCATCGCGCCGAGGCTGTGCCCGTACAGCACGTAGGGGGTGCCGTCATCGTGCGCGAAGTGCTCCATCACCTCGGCGAGCAGGGCCTCGCGTCCCGTGATCCGGGGTTCGTCGCGCCTGCTGTCGCGGCCGGGCAGCAGATGCGGCACGCTCTCGGCGCCGGTGCCGAGAGCGTCTTGCCAGCCGGAGAAGGAGGAGACGCCGGCACCTGCGTGGGCGAAACAGTGGACCCGCGGGGGCGGTCGCCGAGCGTCGGACATGGCTGCGTCCCTTCGCCGGGCTCAGGCCGTGTACAGGTCGAAGGTGGAGCTGCGGCGCGGCCCACTGGCGATGTCGAGGGCGGGGTCGACCGCCAGCATCGCCTGGTGCAGGCGCTGCAGTTGAGGCGCGGGTTCCACGCCGAGGTCCTCGATGAGCCGGACACGCAGCCTGCGGTAGACGTCCAGTGCCGTGGCCTGCCGTCCCGAGCGGTACATGGCCACCATCGCCTGTGAGTGCAGCCCTTCGTGCTGGGGGTGGCGGGCGATCAGGTCGGTGAGTTCGGCGATGACCTCGGTGTGCCGGCCCAGGCGCAGATCGGCGTCGATACGGCGCTCGACGGTGACCACGCGGCTCTCCTCCAGGCGCATGACCTCGATCTCCAGGATCGGTCCGACCCTGACGTCGACCAGGGCCGGACCCTGCCACATCGCGAGGGCGTCGCGGAACAGGGTCGCCGCCCGCTCGTCCTCACAGGCGTCCAGGGACGCCTGGCCCGCGGCCACCAGTTCCTCGTAGCGGTACACGTCGACGAATGCGGGCGGAATCTGCAGCAGATAGCCGCCGTGTCGGGTGGCGAGTACCTCCTTGGCGTTGCCCGGCGCGTCAGGACCCATCGCCGTGCCCAGGCGCCGGCGCAGTTGCAGGATGTACGTCTGCAGCGTCGTCATGGCGCTCTGGGGCATGTCGGTGCCCCAGACCTCCTCCATGAGGGTGGGCACGGGAACCACCCGGCCGGGGTAGGAGGCGAGCAGCGCGAGGAGCTGCCTCGGCTTGCCCGCCGTCGGAACGATGGATACACCGTTGACGTCGGCGCTCAACGGGCCCAGAACCTTTATCTGCACGGTTTCCTCCCATAGCCGA
The DNA here is from genome assembly GCF_040636975.1 of Streptomyces sp. NPDC032198. Lineage (NCBI taxonomy): Bacteria > Bacillati > Actinomycetota > Actinomycetes > Kitasatosporales > Streptomycetaceae > Streptomyces > Streptomyces sp. NPDC032198. The sequence goes on from NZ_JBEZVL010000019.1 coordinate 20,716, forward strand.
TCGAGTTCCACCGATGACGGAAAGCTATCGGCGCATCGCACCGTAGCCCCGTTCGCGCCACCGGCACCGGGATCTCGAACCGTGCTCAAGCGACCTTCCAGCCGGGCGGGCGCACCGTCACGGAGTCATGGCCGACGTCCTCGCCAGATGCTCCCCGATGACGGACACCACGTCGTCGGCACGGTCCACGAGGAAGAAGTGGCCGCCGGGCAGGACGTTCAGCTCGAAGGAGCTCACCGTGTGCTGCTCCCAGCCGCGGACCTCGTCGACGGGCGCCTTGGCGTCGCTGTCGCCGGTGAAGGCGGTCACCGGGCAGGTGAGGGCCGCCCCGGGGCGGAAGCGGTAGCGCCGTACCGCCCCGTAGTCGGCGCGCAGCGCGGGCAGGATCATCTCCAGCACCTCGGGGTCGTCGAGGAGCCCGTCACCCGTGCCGTTCAACGACCGTATCTCCGCGATGACTTGCTCGTCAGTACGCGGCTGGCGGTCGCCGTGCCGGTCGTGCGCGGGCGCCCTGCGGCCGGAGACGAACAGCTCCGTTGGCCCGCGTCCCGCGGCCTCCAGGCGGCGCGCGGCCTCGAAGCCGACGATGGCGCCCATGCTGTGCCCGAACAGCGCGTACGGCCGGTCGTCGAGCGGCTCGAGCTGCTCGGCGACCGCGTCGGCGAGCGTCTCGATGTCCGCCGCCGGCTGCTCGTAGCGCCGGTCCTGGCGGCCCGGGTACTGCACGGCCAGGACCTCGACATGGGGCGAGAGGGCCTTGGCCACCGGGAAGTAGAAGCTGGCCGAACCTCCCGCGTGGGGCAGGCACACCAGGCGCACGGGCGCCTCGGGAGCGGGCTGGTAGTTCCGGAACCAGAGGGAAGCGGCAAGGGTGCCGGTCATGAGTTCTCCTAGCCGATCGCGAGCACATCTCGGCCCACCATGGACGCCCGGACGCCGGCCCCGACTCCCCTAACCGTCCCCTATTTCCGGGCGGGGCGGGGAAAGGGGATGGCCAGGGGTGCCCGCACCGGCGCGGGTCGCGCCAGCCTGAAGGGACGTGCACCGTGTGCACCGTGCACCCTCTCGACTCCCACCCTCGGCTCTCTAGAGAATTCCGGGAACTCACGTGACGGAGATCATCAGCGCCCTGCTCTGCGAGGACGCGACCCCTCAGGACATCGCGGGCCTGCCCCTGCCGGAGAGCTACCGCGGTGTCGTGGTGCGCCGCGAGGACGAGGACATGTTCGAGGGCATGGCCGCCGCGGACAAGGACCCGCGCAAGTCGCTCCACCTGCGGGAGATCCCGCTCCCGCTGCCCTCCCCGGGGGAGGTTCTGGTGGCCGTGCTCGCCTCCTCGATGAACTCCCACTCCGTGGCGGCCTCGCTCTTCGAACCACGGTCCGCCTTCGGCCTCCTGGAGCAGTACGCGGAGCTCTCCCCCGCCACCGCCCGGCACGCGCTTCCGTGCCACGTCATCGGCTCCGACCTCGCGGGCGTCGTCCTGCGCACCGGCCCCGGTGTCCACCGCTGGAAAGCGGGCGACCGGGTGGTCGCGCACTGTCTGTCGGAAGGACCGGAGCCCGCGGACGCCCGCGACGACGCGCGGCCCGGCTCCGGGCAGCGCCTGTGGGGCCACGAGACGAACTTCGGCGGCCTCGCCGAGCTGGCCCTGGTCGGATCCGGCCAGCTCATGCCCAAGCCGGAGCATCTGACGTGGGAGGAGGCCGCCGCGCCTGGCCTGGCCCACTCCACCGCGTACCGCCGGCTGGTCTCGGCGAACGGCGCCCGCATGAAGCAGGGCGACAACGTTCTCATCTGGGGGGCGGGCGGCGGCATCGGCTCGTACGCCACCCAGTTGGCGCTCGCGGGCGGTGCGACACCGATCTGTGTCGTGAGCGGTCCGCGGAAGGCGGAGATCTGCCGTGCGGCGGGCGCGGCCGCGGTCATCGACCGCAGCGCCGAGGGCTACCGCTTCCGGACGGACGGGCACGCCCAGGACCCGCGCGCGTGGCAGCGGTTCGGGGAGCACGTCCGGGAGCTGACCGGCGGTGAGGACATCGACATCGTCCTCGCCCACCCGGGGCGCGAGACCTTCGGTGCGTCGGCGCATGTCACGCGCAAAGGCGGCACCGTCGTCGCCAGCGCCTCTCCGGCGGACGACGGCCGGATGTACGACGACCACTGCCCGTCGGCGGTCCCGCTGGCCCACAAGCGCGTCATCGCCCCCGGGTTCGCGGACCGCCGCGAGGCGTGGGAGGCCAACCGGCTGCTGGTCAAGGGCCGGATCCACCCGACGCTCTCGACGGTGTACCCCCTGGCGGAGACCGGGCAGGCCGCGTACGACGTGCGCCGCAATCTCCACCGGGGCAAGGTCGGTGTGCTCGCGCTCGCGCCGCGTCAGGGTCTCGGCGTGCGGGACCACGAGACCCGCGCCCGGCACATCGACGCGATCAACCGCTTCCGTGACATTCGAGTCCCAGGTCGGCAAGGCCCGCCCGCGACGTGACCCGCAGCTTGCGGTAGATCCGCGTCAGGTGCTGCTCGACGGTGCTGGGCGTGACGTACAGGCGGGCCGCGATCGCACGGTTCGTGCTGCCCTGGGCGGCGAGCACGGCGACGCGCCGTTCCGCGTCGCTGAGCCGCCCCGCCGGGTCGCCCTCGCCCTCTCCGCGCTTCTGGGCCGACCGCAGGGCCTCGGCCGCCCAGGGGCGCCAGTCGAGCGCACCGGTGGGGTGCACGCCCCAGGAGGCCAGCAGGTCACGACAGGCGTGGAAGTCGCCGAGCGCCGCGCGCGGACGGCCGGCGGCCAGCTGGTGGCGGCCTCTGGCCAGCACGTACTGCGGTCCTGCCCGGCTCGTGAACATCGCTTCCGGCACGGGCACCGCCAAGTACCGCTCCGCCTCGTCGGGTTCGCCCCGTTCGGCGGCCGCCGTGACGGCCGCGGCCAGCGGCACACCGACGGCCACGCCCCACGCCTCGGGTGCGAGCAGGTCAAGGGCCCGCCGGGCGTGCCGAGCCGCGTCGGCGAAGGCGCCGGTCCGCGCCCGCACCACGGCGGCGACGGCAGCCATGGCGGCAAGACGGGCGGGCGTGCTGCGCAACGCCCGTACGCCTTCCGTCAGTTCGGCCCATCGGATGGTGCGGTCCGTCTCCCCCGCGTGCAGCACGGTACACAGCACGGCGGCGACGCCTGGCGCGGGGGCATGGTCGTAGACGAGTGCCTGCAGGGTGCGCTCGGCCGCCTCCGGTACGCCGTCGTGCGGGGCTGCTCGGGGCAGCACCGGCAGGGCGCCACGCGGTGGTGCCGCTCCGTCGGCCTTCGAACCGGGCGGCCGGACGGCTGCTCCTGGATAGACGTGGCCGAGAATCCGCTCCAACTCCCGTCGCCCGGGTGCGACTTCCGGTGTCCCGGGCGTTCCTTGCCCGTCGGCCTCCGGGTCCTGGAGGAGGGCGTCCGCGGCCTCGGCGGGCCTGCCGTGCCACAGCAGCAGCTCCGCCGTCTGCGCCCCCGCCGCCGGCTGCCCTTCCGATGCGCCCAGGAAGCGGGGGACGGCGACGGGGCCGGTCTCCCACTCGGCGCGCGCGAGCAGTTGCCGGACCTCCGCCCGGAGCCGCCGTTCTCCGCCCGCGCAGCCTGTCGCCGTCCGCAGCAGCCGGACGGCTTCGCGGGGTCTGCCGGACCGCAGCTCGCGCCGGGCCGCGTCCGCGAGCAGCGGGGCGGCCCATTCGGGGCCGGGGCGCCCGCTCGCGGACACTCCGGCGGCCGCCAAGTGGTCCGCCACCAGATGGGGTTCGGCGCCGCTCTCGTACAGCAGCTCGGCGGCCCTGAGGTGCAGGGCGACCGTGTCGGGGCCGGGCAGCGCCTCCAGGACCGCCGCGCGCACACCCGCGTGGCGGAGCCTGCCGCCGTCGAGCAGTCCGGCCGCGGCCAGCGCGTCGAGCTGCGGCACGACCGCCCGTTCATGGATGCCGAGGAGCTGGGCGAGCAGGGTGAGCGTCGCGGCTTCGTCGAGGACCGCCAGAGCGTGCGAGGCGGCCGTGGCTTGCGCGCCCGCGCCGCGCAGACAGTCCAGGACGGCCCGCCGGAAGGCCGTTCCGGCCACCGGCCGGGCGGTCCGCACCGGTGCGCAGGCACGGTGATCGTCCACCAGCGCCCGCAGCAGCCGGGGGTTGCCGCCGGTGAAGCGGTGCCACGGCGGTGCGCACCGCCGTGTCGCGTCACCGTCCAGCACACCCGTCGCGCCCAGGAGCGCGGCGACCCCGCCCTCGTCCAGGGGAGCCGCCGCGACGGGAACGCAGCGCGGATGACGCAGGAGTTCGGCGAGGGGCAGGGCGAGCGGGGTGCCTCCGGCGCCGGACAGGACCAGCAGGACGCCGCGGCCCACGAGGCGGCCGCACAGGTGGAGCAGGCACCGCGCGGATGCCTCGTCCATGTACTGCGCGTCGTCGACGAGGACGACGACCGTGCGGTCGGCGGCGATCCCTCGCAGCGCGGCGTGGAATGCGGCAGGTCCTGTCACCACGTCCTCGTACGCCTCCTGGAAGGCGTCCGCCCCGGCGGCGCTGAGCAGTTGCCCCACCACGCCGAGCGGAATCCGGGACTCAGCGGGGGACGCGCGGGCGCTCAGGACCAGGGCGCCGCGGTGCCCGGCCTTTCGGGCCAGCCCGTCCAGGAGCGTGCTCTTGCCGGTCCCGGAGCCGCCGGTGAGGCGCGCGGCCCGCACCTCGCCCCGCAGGGCGGCGGCCAACAGGCCCTCCAGCGGGTCGACTTCGGCTTCCCTGCGCTGCAGCTCCACGGACAACCCCCACGTCGTCGGGCCGTCATGGCGGCCGCCTCATTCCATCCGGGCACTCTGCACGGGCGTGCGGCAGGATCGCTGGTAGCGGACCGGAGGCCCGCTCGAGCGACGGACTAGACGCGTTGCTCGACGGGCCGCGGCAGGGCCAGCTCCCGTGGCACCGCACGGCCCCAGGGGAAGCCGTGGTGCAGGTGCAGGACGGGCTCCTCATGGGGTCCGGTCAGTACGGCGACGGCCGCGAGCACGCCGGGTTCCGGTTCCAGCTCGGCGAAGCGCCAGCACCCTCGCCCGGCAGGGGCGTCGTCGGGCGGCCGGAAGGAGAGCACGCCCCGGTCGTCGGCGAGTGTGAACGCGAAGGAGTCGAAGGGCAGTCCGAGGCCGAGGCCCCGCCCCTTGGAGTACGCCTCCTTGAGTGTCCACAGCCGTAGCGCCCGACGGTCGCGCTCGACGCCCGCCGCGGCCAGCGCCACCCACTCCCGCTCCTGGCGCGCGAAGGTCTCGACGATGGCGTCGAGGCTCCGGCCCCCGCGGTCGAGCCGCTCGATGTCGACGCCGATGCGGTGTCTGCGCACCACGCCCAGCAGGTTGTGCCCGTGGGCGTGCGACAGGTTGAAGTCCAGTTCGCGGCCGCCGCGCGGCAGCCCTTCCGCGGGCTTCTGCAGGAACGGGCGGCCCCGTGAGGAGCGCCAGATCACGGCCTCCGCCTCGGGAATGCCACTCTCCAGGGCGAGGACGCGCCGCACGAGCGCGTGCGCGACGAGGTACTGGCGCCGGTCGCGCTCGAAGAGGAAGTGCCTGGCGATGTCCTGTTCCTGCTCGTCGAGCCAGTGGCTCGCCAGGGTGGCGGCGATACCCGGGTCGAGTTCGTCGTTGGGGCAGAACCAGAGCTTGACGGGCGCGACCGCGCACTGCGGCGGACCGAGGGGTTCAGCCGACACGGGGGTGGTCATCCGGCCGGCTCCTTCCCTGGGACCGGGTGGGTGTGTCTCGCTCGACCATGTCGTCCCGGCCGCTTCAGCCCTGCCGGGGCAGCACCGCGAGGGCCTGGCCCACGGTGACCCGGCCGACGCGCACCGCGTCGAGCAGGTCCTCCAGCGGCATCGTCCCCAGGGCCGGTTCCGCTTCCTGCGCCACGGCGGGCGGGGTCCCGCCCGCGGGCAGGAGCGAGGTGATGTGGTCGGCGAGCGCGGCGAGGTTCTGGTGCTCGTACAGCGAGGCGGCCTGCTCGTGCAGCCCGTACACGTGGTTGACGACCCGGATGAACTCCGTGGCCAGCACGGATCCCACACCGAGGGCGGGGAACGTCACCGTGGTGCCGATCTCCCACGGGTCGGCGCCCAGGATGCGGGCGATCTCCTCGCGCAGGACGTCCAGGACGGGGGGTTCCTGCCCGGTGGGCGCGGGGTCGGGCAGCGGGGCCTGTGCGGTCACGGACGGCGCCCCGGTCACGGACGTCGCCGCGGGCGCGGGCAGCTCCGCGGTCGCCGGATCCGAGTGCGGCTCCCTGGCCCCCTCCCCCGCCACGAACTGCGCGAAGGCCAGCGGCGTGGGGTGCTCGGTGAGCGTGTCGGCGTCGATCGAGGTGCCGTAGTGGGCGTTCACCGCGGCCATGTACTCCACGGAGATGAGCGAGTCGACGCCGAAGGTCCAAAACCGCTGCGCCGGGTCGATCTTCTCGGGCCTGAGCCGCAGGACATCGGCGAGCATGTCCACGACCCCGGCCAGCACATCGGCGAACGGCGCGGGGGGCGCGGTGAGGGTGATCTGCTGTTCACTGGGCATGCGTCGGCTCCAATGCGTCCTGGTGGTCGCGGGGGCGGCCCCCTCGTCCGGTCCGGCCGGCGGGGGTGGTCTCGACTTCCCGGTCCGGGGGCCGGCGGGCCCCTTCCGGGGCGCCGGGCGCACCGGTGCGGTACCGGTCCGCCTGGCCCTTCGGCACGAGCACCGTCAGGATCAGGTCCCACAACGCGCCGACCCTGTGGGCGAGTTCGTCGCACGGAAGGCCCGTACCGGCCAGGGCGCCGAGCCCGCTCAGCAGCGCGGAGAGCAGGGTCCTCGCGCCGTCCCCGCGGGCGCCGGGATGCAACTCACCGGCCTCGTCCGCCTGTTGGAGCAGCCGCAGCGCCTCGGCGGTCCACACCTGGTACAGGTCGGCGACCGGAGGCTGCCGGCCGACGCATTCGTTGGTGATGCGGAACCCGGCGCTGACGAGGGGCTCCTCCCGCGGAGCCCGTACCAGCCGGTGCGTCATGTCGATGAGCGTCTGCACGGGCGCCACGTCCGACTCCCCCTGCCGCCGGGCGAACTCGTCCAGCAGCGTGCGGCTCTCCTGCTGCACCGCGTCGGCAAGGCCGTCCTTGGAGGCGAAGTGGAAGTACAGTGCCCCCTTGGTCATGCCCGCGGTCGCGGCGATCTCTCCCAGTGTGGCGTGGGCGTACCCCTGCCTGTCGAACACCTCCGCACCCGCCTGGATCAGCCTGTGCCGCGTCCGTTCCGACCTGGCCTGCATCGGTGCCTCACCCGTCTCCCGAGTCTCCCTGCCGAGACCGCCCGGCACGTCGTCAGCCCACCTGCGCGAGCCGGGCGCCGTCGGCACCCTGATCGGCCGCGTTCTCCGGGCCGGCCATCAGGATGGAGCGCTGCAGCCTGCGCAGCCCGGCCGACGGCTCAAGTCCCAGCTCCCGTACGAGAGTTGCGCGCAGCCTCTGGTACGCGTCGAGCGCCTCGCTGCGGCGTCCCGATCGGTAGAGCGCCAGCATGAACTGGCCGTGCAGGTTCTCGTGCGTGCGGTACCGGTTGACCAGGACCGTCAGCTCACCCAGCAGTTCGCGGTGCCGCCCGAGCCGGAGGTCCGCCTCGATGCGCTGATCGAGCGCACACAGTCGGGTCTCCTCGAGGCGCCGGGCCTGCATCTCCAGCTGGGGCCCGGCCTGTACGTCGGCGAAGGCCGCCCCGGCCCACAGCGCGAGGGCGTCGCGCAACTCGCGGGCCGCGTGCGGGAAGTCGTCGGCGTCCATGGCCCGGTAGCCGAGCCCGGCGAGCCGGTCGAACTCCCGGACGTCGCTCGAGCCGCCGGAGGTGCGCAGGACATAGCCGCCCGGAGCGGTGACGAGCACGTCCTTGGGGCTGCGCGGAGGGGCGCCCTCGGGGTCGTGCTCAAGGGCCGCGGCGATCAGCTCACGGAGCTGCAGCACATAGGTCTGCAGCGTGGTCCGCGCGCTGCGCGGAGGGGTGTCACCCCAGAGTTCCTCGATGAGGGACGCGATGGGTACGACCTGGTCCGCATGCAGGGCGAGCAGCGCGAGCACCTGACGTGGCTTCGGCGCCCTGGGGGTCACCGAGGTCCCGTTCTCCCTGACGACCAATGCGCCCAGCACTTCGATATCCATGCCGTTCCCCTCTTCCTGCATGCGTTGTCGGTCGCCCGAGGCCCTCGTCCAGAGTCGTTTCCCGGTACGCAACGAGTTAAAAACGGGACGGACGGTTTGTCAATACCAAACCGTCCGTGCTGTTTTATTTTAACGTCGAGAGCGCCCCCGCAGAGCCCGCCCAAGGGCCTCTCAGGACCCGGGCCGACCCCCACCCGAGCCCCCGCCCGCACCCCCACCCAGACCCTCGCCCGGACAGGCCGAGACCTGGCCCGGCTCCTGCGCCAGGCCGGGCAGCAGCAGCTCCCAGAACCCGCCGAAGCTCCGCTCGGTGAGCCACCCCGGGTTCCCGGCGCCGAGCACCTCGAAGCCCACGGTCACGGCCACGATCACGGCGGCGGCGGTGTCCGGCGACACCCCTTCCGCGAGACGGCCCTCCCGCTGCACGCGGCGCAGCGCCTCCTCGACCCACTGCTGCCAGTCCCGCCGGAGGCGGGAGTCGGCGCCCCCACGGCAGCGGTCCCCGCCGAGCTCGAACCCGGCCCGCACCACGACGTCACCCGCGAGCCGGTTCATCAGCCCGTACGTCGCGTCGACGAGCACCTGGAGCATGCCGCCCTCGGTCTCGGCGACCGGCCCGGTGATCCGGCGCAGCGACTCGGACGCCTCTTCCTCGACGGCCCGGGCCAGCGCCTGCTTGCTCGCGAAGTGGAAGTGCAGGGCGCCGTTGCTGACGCCCGCCCGCTTGCTGATCGTGGTGAGCGAGGCAGGTGCGTACCCTTCCTCCGCGAACACTTCGGCCGCAGCACGGATCAATGACCTGCGCGTACGTAGCGCACGCTCCTGCTTGACCATCACTTGTCTCCTGGGGCCCCCGACGGCGGCAGGCGTCGGGCCGGCCCTGCGTCGCGCCCCTCGCTCGCGGGTTGCTGAGGTGGGTTGCCGTGCTCGCGCGACGGCAGGTTGGCCTCAGATTAACAAACCGCATGAGCGGTTTTGAGCAGCGTCACTCGCATCCCGCTGGTCATCACATCGACTCCGGCTCGAGCGGGCCGCCCACGGCGAAGAGCTCCGCGCCCGTGTCGGGACCGCGGAGCTCCAGGGCCGCCGGGGAGGGAGCGGCTGGGTCAGCGCGCCGGCGTGCCGAGCAGCACGGGCAGGGACGCGTGACCGTTCATCAGGAAGGTCTGCATGGGCTCGAGTTCGTCCGCGGCGCAGGCGAGACGCAGGTCCGGGAAGCGCGCGAAGAGGGTCGCGAAGGCGGTGGAGGACTCCACGCGGGCCAGCGGGACCCCCATGCAGCGGTGCGCGCCGTGCCCGTACCCGAAGGTGTCGCGGTCGGTGCGCAGCAGATCGAACTCGGCCGCGTCCTCCCCGTACCGCTCGGTGTCGTGACCGCCCGCGGCGAAGGAGACCAGGATCGGGTCGCCCTTCTTGATCTCGACGCCGTCCAGGTCGATGTCCTCCACCGCGAAGCGCATCGGCGAGTAGGCCCCGGGAGTGTGCACACGCATGGTCTCGGCTGCGACGTCGTCCCACGTGGCGCGGCCCGCGCGGACGTGCTCGAGCTGCTCCGGGTGGGTCAGGAGCGCTCCGACGGCGTTGGTTATCAGCGTGGCAGTGGTGTCCTGGCCGCCCGCGATCATCAGGAAGAGGGTGCCGAGGAGCTCGGATTCGGAGAGCCGGTCGCCCTCGTCCCGGGCCTGGATCAGCAAGGACGTGAGGTCGCTGCCGGGCTCGGCGCGCTTGGCCGCCACATGCGCGGCGAGCAGCCCGAAGGCCTCCATGCGCGCCGCTTCCATCTCCTCGGCCGGCACCGTGGTGCTGAACACCGTGTGCAGCGCGGCGCACAGGGCGGCCGTGGCAGCGCCCTGCGGCACCCCGAAGAGTTCACAGATGACGCGCATGGGCAGCACTTCGGCGAACGCCGTGCGCAGGTCGACGACCCCGGACGGCAGCGCCGCCAGATCGTCGACCAGCTCCTGCGTGATCTCCTCGACCCGGGGGCGCAGCGCCTCGGAGCCGCGCGCCGTGAACGCGCCCGCCACCAGGCGCCGGAGCCGCGCGTGCTGGTCGCCGTAGGAGAAGAGCATGTTCTCGTTGGCCACCCACGGGTAGAGGGGCCAGTTCTCCGTGATGCGGCCGGACCTCAGGTCGGGCCAGTGCTGCCGGGCGTCCTTGGACACGCGCGGGTCGATCAGCAACTGCTCCACATGGCGCTGGCCCACGACCGCCCAGGCGGAGACCTCGCCCGGCAACTGCACCTTGACCGCGGGGCCTTGGGCCCGCAGTTTCGCCGCCTCACCGACGAGGTCGCGCCCCGTGACGTCCAGCGCGTACGGGCAAGCAGTAACGTCCGTCATCTTCACCCCTGAGCTCGATATCCACTGAGTCGTGCGCTTCACTCCGCACCACTGCGCATGCCGTGCCTCAGCGCGCACCGGTACCGGCCGTTCCTGTCGCCCGTGCTGTTCGTACCTTCGTACTCTTCGTGCTCTTGGTGCTCTTCGCACCGTTGGTGTGCTGCCGCTGGCGGGCACTGCCGCTCCCCCGAGTGGGACACCGCCCCCCAGGAATCAGCCGGCCACCTCCGCGGCGACCGCCTTCGCGTTCCGCCGGCTCGCGACGGCCTCCTCGTACACCCGCAGCGCACGGCCCGGCGAGATGTCGAGGCGCATGAGCACCGGGGGCACCGCGATGCTCGACATGAGATGCCGCTGCAGGTCCGCCACGCGGTCCGTCAGATCCGCATGGTCCGTCATGATCTTCGAGAGCACCTGAACTCCGGTGAAACTCCCCGCGAAGAGCATCGCGGCGGTTTCCACGTCCACCTGAGGAAGGAGCTCTCCGTTCTCCTTCGCCCCGGTCAGCACCTCGGCGTTGCGCCTCACCCACGCGCTCATCGGCACCCTCCGGTCGAGCCCGTCGTGCAACGAGCCCTGGTCCACGGTCAGTCGGACACTGCCGCGCACCATGGGGTCGCCGACGCTGAGCATGTAGGCGAGCACCAAGGACTCATCCACGCCCTGCTGAAGCTTCAGGTCACGCTCCGGGACCTCCGGGACCGCGAAAACCTGGTGCGCGAGGACTGCCTGCGCCAGTTGCTTCTTGGACGCGAAGTGGAAGTAGAGCGCGCCCTTGGTCACCCCGGCCCGCTTGAGGATCTCCGAGACGGCGGCCGCCTCGTATCCGACCTCGTCGAACACCTCTGCCGCCGCAACGAGAATCGCATCACGCGTCCGCACCGCTCGTTCCTGCTTCGCCACCACTACCTCCTCGCCGCGCCGACCCACACTGGAATTTCAAGACCGGGCGGTACGTATCTTATCGGCATCACCCTCCGTAGTCACCACACGGACACCGCAGCGTGTTTGCGGGCCAAACGCCCCCGTAACACGCCTTCACTCCTCACGGTGCGCAACGGCGACTCTTACAAGATTGCGGATGAAGGGAGAATAAAACCATACAGCCGGTTTTTCAATGCCCCGGTCCGCCGAGATCCGCACCGACCACACGCGACGAGACCTCACCGAGCCCCCTCAGGCGCCGATCCGCCCCCCGCAGGTCCCCCATCAGGCCATCCAGACCTCATACGCCCCAACGGAATTTCCGAATGCAGCATTCCACTTGCGAGGGCGTCTCCATCGAGCCCAAGAGACCTTGAAAACAAAACCGGTTGGTATGTATCTTGCGAGTCAAGTCGTCCTTCCAACCGGATCTGTGACAACAACTGGGGGAGAAGAATGTCCGTGGTCACCTGCCACAAAAACCCGACGTCAGAGCTTCTGGAACCACTGTCTTCCGAGAGTCCGCTCTTCCCGGAATCTCCGGGGCAGGGCGCACCGTCCGCACCACACCGCAGCGCGGGCCCCGCCGAAACGTCCGAGGAACTGAGCCACATGCTCTTCGACGACGGCTCCGGCGACCGCGAGCGCGTGCACGGCACCTGGCGCGAGTTCTTCTCCACCGAGTCGTTCCGCTACCGCGACGGCGCCGACCCCTCCGCTCGCGCGGCCCTCGCCTACGACCGGCTGCGCGAGGTCAACTCCCTTGTCGGCGGGGTCGAGAGCCTCGCCCGGGACCCCCGGATGCTGGCAAGCCTGCACGAGTGGGCCGCGATCGTGGACGGTGGCGGCGGGCTGTGCACCGTGGCCAGCATCCACTACAACCTGTTCCTCGGCAGCCTGCTCGACCACGGGGGGACCGGCGCACGCGACCTCTCGGACTTCACGTCGATGCGCCGCACAGGAACGTTCCTCTGCACCGAGCTCAAGCATGGCAACGATGCCAGCGCCCTGGAGACCACGGCCGAGTACGACCACGAGAGCGACGGCTTCATACTCCACACCCCGACTCCGGGCGCGCAGAAGTTCATGCCCAACACCAGCCCCATCGGCGGGCCGAAGAGCGCGCTCGTGGCCGCACGGCTCATCGTCGAGGGCCAGGACGAGGGCGTCTTCCTCTTCCTCACGCCGCTGAGCGACGAGCAGGGGACGCTGCCGGGGGTCGAGGTCCAGCTGCTGCCGTTCCGTTCGGGCGCTCCCGTCGACCACTGCCTGACCCGCTTCGACCAGGTGCGGCTGCCGCGCGAAGCCCTCGTCGAGTCGGAGCACGGCCGCATCGACGAGGACGGGCGGCTTTTCAGCAACCTGGGCAACCGGCGCAAGCGGTTCCTGCACTCGATCGGGCGCGTCACCGCAGGCAAGCTGTGCATGAGCGGGGCGGCCGTCGGCGCGTCCCGGGCCGCTCTTGCCATCGCCGTGCGCTACGCCGAGCACCGGCACATCAGCGGGGCGCGGGCCGGCCAGCAGGTTCCGCTGCAGGCCCACCGCAGCCACCACGGGCGGCTCCTCGACTCACTGGCCACGGCGTACGCGATGACGTTCGCGCACCGCGAGACGGTCACGCGCTTCATCGGGCACTCCCCCGAGGAGCGGGAGGGCGTGGAGCGTCAGGTGGCCGTCATGAAGGGCTGGATCACCTGGCAGGCACGCGCCATCACGACCGAGTGCCGGGAGCGGTGCGGGGCACAGGCCCTGTTCTCCGCGAACGGCCTCGCGGACTTCCCGCAGTACACCGAGGGCACGATCACCGCCGAGGGCGACAACCTTGTCATCTGGCTGAAGGCGGCGGGCGAGCTGCTGTTCCAGCCCAGCACCGAAAGCCGCGAGGAGGAGGAACTCCCCCTGGCCGCACGCTCATTGACGGACCTTCAGTTCCTGCGCGACCTGCTCGCCGACGCCGAGAAGCTCTGGCGGACACGGGCCGGAGCGGCGCTGCGCCGCGGCCCGGCCGGTGATCCGCTGGGCCGCTGGAACACCGCCTCGTCCGCCGCCCTGACCACGGTCGGCGTACACGCCGTCGGACGGGCGGCCGACGCCTTCCTGAACGCCGTGGACCGCACGGCCGACCCGGTGGCACGGGAACTGCTCGCGCAGACGTGCCGGCTCTTCATGCTGCGGCAGCTCGACCGCTACACCGGCGATCTGCTGGCCGCCGGCCGCCTGACCGCCGACCACGTCACGGCCCTGCCCGAGACCGCAGAGACCGTCACGTCCGAACTCGCCCCCCACATGAGCACCCTCGCCGACGCGTTCGACCTGCCCACCGGTTTCCTGGACGCCCTGCCGATGCTCCAGGACAGCGGCTACGGCTTCCTCCCCGAAACCCACCCCTCCTGGACCTGACCCCCCACCACCTGTCCCCCCACCCATCCCCCACCAAGAACCCCCAGATGTGCGGCGGCACACGGCCCGCCGCACATCTCGCTACCCGAAGAACGACGCAGCCCGGCGACCGCGAATCAGCGCCCCTTCTCAGCGGGCTCCAGGATCGCCACGCACTCCACGTGATGCGTCATCGGGAACATGTGAATCAAAAACAGGTGAAAGAAAACTGCAGGTCAGCGGCACATCAGGGGCAACTTGAGCTCATGGTCAACATGCATTGCGTGCACTATGGGCACTACGTGTGATCTCTTGACGCACGTGCCGGCCCAGGAGGTCGCCTTATGGCATTAGAAATGCCATACTCGAATCATGGCTGACGACGACAGCGGCTTCTTCCCCGGCGATGGCCCCAGCAGCGGGATCTCCGTCTCCCTCACCGCCGGCACCCTGCAGGCCATTCGCGAGCGGGTAGGCAAGCGCGGCGTATCCGCGTACCTGGAGAAGGCTGCCCAACGCCAGATCGAGCGCGACAACCTGGACGAGCTGATCGCTGACTTCGACCAGGCCAACGGTCCGGCCGACCCGGAGGCTGTAGCCGCCAAGCGGGCCAAGCTCACGGGAACCACCCCCGCTTCCAACACCGGTGCTGCTGCGTGAGCGGCGCCCTCGTCCTCGACAGTGAGGGCCTGGCCAAGGCCGTTCAACGCGACCGAGAGGTCCATGAGTGGCTCACCGCCGCCCGTGACGCCGACCTACCCGTCATCACCTCGGCCGCGGTGCTTGTCGAAGTGATCCACCCGAAGATCAACGACGCTGCGCTGAAATGGACTCTGTCCCGGCTGCGGGTCGAGCCGGTCACCCAGGCCATCGCCCAGTCGGCGGCGACACTACTGCGCACGGCCGGACTGCACGGCCACAAGTACGCCATCGACGCCATGCTCTGCGCCACCGCCCTAGCCCAGCCTGGGCGCGTCACGATCCTGACCTCAGACGTCGAAGACATCGCCATGCTCAGCGCCGACCACTCCCGGATCGCGACGGAGAAGGTCTGACGCAGCCGAGGCCAGCGCCACCCCTGCCCGCACCCCCAACACCGCTGGCCGCGAAAGAGAGTTGGGCATACGGCCACCCAAAACGCTCGCGGGGAACCGACACACGGCACGACTCTGCACGCGCCCCGGCACCGGCAGCGAGACGTTCACCGACGACCGAAGCTGAGCATTCTTAGCTGGGATATTGGGGAGGCCTGGTCATTCGGTAAGCCTGAACCTCCTGCTCTATTTGCGGTGTGCGTAGGAGAATTACCCTCGGCTGCGACGTCGCCGCGATACAGCCCTGGCGGCGTTGCGCCAATCTTGGCAACGCACCCGCGAGGCATCAATGAGCAACATCGCACAGTAGGAATCGAGTGCCGCGTCACTTGAACGAGCGTCAACCGATTCTCGTCAAGTTTCCGCAAAGCCAGACCTCGAAAACTGCACCTACCGCCCAGCGTGACGTGCACGATCAACCACCTGACGCTCCATCAGAATGAGCGTCATTTGGGCGTCACGAGCGTCATTTCAGCGTCAAGATATCGCCCGTAACGCCCACAGTGCACATAACGCACATCACCCGAACCCGCAGGTCAGGCGTCCTTCTTCACCGGCTCAAGAATCGCCACGCACTCCACGTGATGCGTCATCGGGAACAGATCGAACGCCCGCAGCGACCGCACGCGGTATCCGCCGTCGCGGAAGTACCCCAGGTCGCGGGCCAGTGCGGCCGGGTCGCAGGCCACGTAGGCAATTCGGCGGGCGCCCAGCTTCGTCAGGTGCTTCACCGTCTGCTTGCCCGCGCCCGCGCGCGGCGGGTCGAGGACGATCAGGTCGACCTCGGTGATGCCGGTGCGCGGCAGGGTGGCCTCGACCTTGCCCTGTTCGATGCGGACGCGGTCGAAGGCGGCCAGGTTGTGGCGGGCGTCCTCGACGGCTCGCTTGCCGGACTCGATGCCGAGGACCGCGCCCTTGTCGCCGACCCGGTCTGCGATCGCGCCCGCGAAGAGGCCGACGCCGCAGTAGAGGTCGAGGGCCGTGTCGCCCTTGCGGGGCGTGAGGCCCTGCATGACCGCGAGCATCAGCGTCTCGGCGGCCTTCGGGTGGACCTGCCAGAAGCCGCCGTTGCCGACGCGGTACGTGCGGTTGTCGGCGCGCTCGCGGACGAAGGGGCGGCCGTGGACGCGGTGGACGCCGCCGTCCTGTTCGGCGATGCGCAGGACCGAGACCGGCTTGTCCAGCTCCACGAGGGGCAGGCGCGCGCCCGGCTTCGGTTCCAGGATGACCTGGCGGTCCTGGGAGCCCGTGGCGGCGATGGCCTCGACCGACTCCATGCCGGACCAGTCGTGCTTCTCGATGCCCAGCTCGGAGACCCCGGGCGCCGCGATCATGCAGTGCTCGATCGGCTCGACCTCGTGCGAGCGGTGGCGGCGCAGGCCCGCGTTGCCGTCGGGGTCGACCGCGTACTGGACGCGCGTGCGCCAGGCCGGGACCTCGCCCTGGGGCAGCTTGTCGCCCTCGGCCGGTACGACCGTGCCGTCCCAGCCGGCCTCCTCGGGGGTGAGACCCGCGAGGCGCTGGAGCTGCTCGGTGATGACCTCACCCTTGAGTCGGCGCTGCGCGCCCGGCTTCGCGTGCTGCCAGTCGCAGCCTCCGCAGCGGCCGGGGCCCGCGTAGGGGCAGGGGGCCTCGACGCGGTCCTTCGACGCCTCGATGACGGTCACGGCGTCCGCGCGCAGGAAGCGGGACTCCTCGTCACCGTCGGTCACGCGCGCGACGACCTTCTCGCCGGGGAGCGTGTGCCGGACGAAAAGAACGCGTCCCTCCGCTGTGCGGGCTACGCAGTGACCGCCGTGCGCGACCGGGCCCACCTCGACCTCGTACTCCTGCCCGATGAGCGAGGCCGCCTGCGAGTCCTCCTTCGAGTTCCCCGCCTGCGATTTCTTCGGTTCTGCCTGCATGGCGGGGTGACTCCACTACGTAAGGGGGTATCGGCCGAGAGAAACGGCCGGACAACAGCCCACCAGTCTACGTGGGTGTTGTCCGGCCGCTCACCAACAGCAGAGGGTCAGGAACCGTGACGGTCAGGACTTCTTGCCGTTCCCGCCACCGTTCCGTGCGCCGTTCCCGCCGCCGTTCCGTGCGCCGTTCCCGTTGCTCGGCTCCTTCGCGCGCTTCTCCACCGGTCCCCGCCGCACCGCACCCGGCGCGTTCCACTCCGACCGCTTCCTGGCCCGCTTCTTGGCGGCCTCGGAGGAGTCGAGCTGGTAGGGGACGGAGGTGACCATCACGCCGGGGGTGAAGAGCAGGCGGCCCTTGAGCCGGAGCGCGCTCTGGTTGTGCAGCAGGTGCTCGTACCAGTGGCCCACCACGTACTCCGGGATGATCACGCTGACCACGTCGCGCGGGCTCTCCTTGCGGAGGCCCTTGACGTACTCGATGATCGGCCGGGTGATCTCGCGGTAGGGCGAGTCGAGGATCTTCAGCGGGACGTGGATGCCGCGCCGCTCCCACTCGGTCCTGAGGGCCTTGGTCTCCACCGGGTCGACGTTGATGCTCAGCGCTTCGAGCGTGTCCGAGCGCATCAGCTTGGCGTAGGCCAGGGCGCGCAGCGTCGGGCGGTGGATCTTGGAGACCAGGACGATGGAGTGCACGCGCGAGGGGCGCACGCTGTCCTCGGACGGGGTGTCCGGGGCGGCGATCTCCTCGGCGACGCGGTCGTAGTGCCGGCGGATCGCGGACATCGTCGCGTAGAAGATCACCATGCCGAGCAGCGCGACCCACGCGCCGTGCGTGAACTTCGTGACGAGCACGACGATCAGGACCATGCCGGTGAAGAAGGCGCCGAAGGTGTTGATCGCCCGCGAGCGGATCATGTGGCGCCGCTTGGCCTGGTCCCGCTCGGCGCGCAGATGGCGGTTCCAGTGCCGGACCATGCCGATCTGACTGAGCGTGAAGGAGACGAAGACGCCGACGATGTAGAGCTGGATCAGGCGGGTCGAGTCCGCGCCATAGATCACGACGAGGAGCGCCGCGGCCCCCGCGAGGAGCACGATGCCGTTGGAGAACGCGAGCCGGTCGCCGCGGGTGTGCAGCTGACGCGGCAGGTAGCGGTCCTGGGCGAGGATCGAGCCGAGCAGCGGGAAGCCGTTGTACGCCGTGTTGGCCGCGAGGAAGAGGACCAGCGCGGTGGCGGCCGCGAGCACGATGAACAGGAAGCTGCCGTTGCCGAAGACGGCCTCGGCGACCTGGGAGATCACCGGGTTCTGGACGTAGTCGGAGCCGACCGGCACCCCGTTGTGGAAGAGGTCCTTGCCCGGGTACTCGGCCATGCGGACCTTGGTCGTCATGGCGAGCGCGATGATGCCGCAGAACATGGTGACGGCGAGGGCGCCCATCAGTGCCAGGGTGCTCGCCGCGTTCTTGCTCTTGGGCTTGCGGAAGGCCGGGACGCCGTTGCTGATCGCCTCGACGCCGGTGAGCGCGGCACAGCCGGAGGAGAAGGCCCGCAGGAGCAGGAAGACCAGGGCGAAGCCCGCGAGGCCGCCGTGCTCGGGCTTGATCTCGTAGTCCGCGGTGGGCGCCTTCATCGTCTCGTCGAGGACGATGCCCCGGAAGGCACCCCACGCGATCATGATGAAGACGCCGGCCACGAAGACGTACGTCGGGATGGCGAAGAGCTTCCCGGACTCCTTCACGCCGCGCAGGTTCATCACCGTGAGGAGCACGATGACGGCGACGGCGCAGAGGACCTTGTGCTCGACGACGAACGGGACCGCCGAGCCGAGGTTCTCGATGCCCGAGGAGATCGACACCGCCACGGTCAGGACGTAGTCGACGAGCAGTGCGCTCGCGACGGTGAGTCCCGCCTTGGGCCCGAGGTTGGTGTTGGCGACCTCGTAGTCGCCGCCACCGCTCGGGTAGGCGTGCACGTTCTGCCGGTACGACGCGACGACGGTGAACATCAGCACGACGACCGCGACAGCGATCCAGGGGCTGAAGTGGTACGCCGACACACCCGCGATCGAGAGGACTAGGAGCACTTCGCCCGGTGCATAGGCCACGGAGGAGAGCGGGTCGGACGCGAACACGGGTAGAGCGATGCGCTTCGGCAGGAGGGTTTCTCCGAGCCGGTCGCTGCGCAGTGCGCGCCCGATGAGGATCCGTTTGGGCACGTCGGTCAGTTTGGACACGCAGAGGATCGTAAGCGTTCGAATGGGTGCCCGCCCACCCACCACCCCCTAACGGCGCCGGTTAGCCACGACGCGCCGCCGGGGACTCCGCCCAATGCCCGGAAAGCGGACGCTGTTCGGCGCCCTGCGGTGCCTGCGGCACCTCCCGCGCCCCGTACCGCTCGGCCGTCCGCTGCTCGGCGCGGCGGATCGCGCGGGACGGCCACCAGGTGGCGCGCCCGAGGAGGAGCAGCGCCGCCGGCAGGATCATGATGCGGATCACGAACGCGTCGAGCAGGACGGCCGCCGCGAGGACGAAGCCCATCTGCTTCATCTCCAGGATGTGCAGCATGACGAAGCTCGCGAAGACGGTGACCATGACGATCGCGGCGCTGGTGACGACCTTGGCGGAGGAGCCGATGCCCTCGATGACGGCCTGCCGGGTGGGTACGCCGTTCAGTGCGGCCTCCCGGATCCGGCTGACCACGAACACCTGGTAGTCCATCGAGAGCCCGAAGAGGATCACGAAGAGGAAGAGCGGCACCCGCGAGGAGATCCCGCCGAGCGAGATGAACGAGAGCAGTTCCTCGGCCCACTCCCCCTGGAAGACCAGGACGAGGAGCCCGAGCGCGGACGCGGCGGAGAGCAGGTTGAGCACGATGCCGAGCAGTCCGAGGACGACCGAGCGGAACGCGAAGACCGTCATGGCGAAGGTCATCAGGAGCAGGAAGCCGAGGACGAGCGGCAGCTTCTGGTTCTGGTGGTCCACGTAGTCCGTGCCGCGCGGCACCTCGCCGGTGACGGCCGTCTCGACGCCGGGCAGTGTGCCGACGGTCGCGGGGAGATGGTCGTGGCGGAGGTGGTCGAGCGAGGCCTCGGCCTTCTCGGAGTACGTCGGGTGGGCGGTGTTCAGCTCCAGGGTGGTGGTCCTGCGGTCCTTCGAGGCGCGCAGGATCGGCGCGCCGGAGGGGTGCGAGAACAGCGGGTCGGTCTGCGCCCTGCGGTCCAGCCGCGTGAGCGCCTCGCGTACGTCGGCGGCCTGCGCCGCATCGGCCCGCACCACGACCAGGTGCCGGACGCGCTGCTCGGGGAAGGCTTCGAGCAGCCTGTCGTACCCCTTCATGGCCTCGATGTCGCGCGAGAAGCTGTCGCGGGCCGGGTTCTTGAGCTTCATGTCCAGGGCGGGCAGCGCGAGCCCCAGCATGACAAGGACCGACAGGCACAGGGTGAGCGCGGGGTGCTTGCGGGCGGGCGTGAGCAGGGCGCTCCAGGCCCGTCCCGGCTTCTTCTCGCCGTACGTCCGGACGGACTTGCCCTGGGCGAGGCGCTTGGCGGCGCGGCGCTCGGTGCGCCGGCCGAGCTTGACCAGGAGGGCGGGCAGCACCGTCACGGAGCTGACCACGGCGACGGCGACCACCAGGATGGTGCCGGTGGCGAGGGAGTCGAAGATGACGTCACGTGCCAGGAAGAGCGCGGTGGTGGAGACGATCACCGCGAGCCCGGAGACCACGATCGCGCGGCCCGCCGTCGCGGCGGCGGCCTCGACCAGGGCCTCCGAGGTGAGGCGGCCGCCCGCGCGGGCCCGTTCCTCGCGTTCGCGCTTGAGGTAGAAGAGCGTGTAGTCGACCCCGACGGCCATGCCGATGAGCAGGATCATGCTCATGCCGACGCCGGTGTCGGGCAGCAGGTGCGAGGCCAGCATGGCCAGGCCCATCGTCGCCATGATCGAGGTGACGGCGAGCAGCAGCGGTACGCCGACCATGATCACCGAGCCGAACACCAGGGCGAGCGTGATCAGCGTGACGGGCAGCGTGATGGCCTCGGAGAACTGCAGGTCCTCGTCTCGCTGGTCATCGACGCCCTTGCTCACGGAGGCGTCACCGGTCTCCTCGATCACCAGTCCCGGGTGCGCTTTCGCGGCCTCCTCGGTCTGGGCCTGGAGCGGCGGGACCGACTCCTGGTCCTCCTGCTCGGAGCCGTTCAGCTCCACCTGGACCCGCAGGATCCGCCCATCGGCCGACGGCACCGGCGGCGCCACCGATGCGACCTCGGGCAGCGACTTCATCCGGGCGGTGACGTCCTTGACGGCGGCAGCGGCGGCCTTCTTGTCGAGCGCCCCCGACTCGGCGCGGATCAGCACCTGTTCGGTGGGCCGCAGCTGGACACCGCCCTCGGTCGCCAGGGCCTCGGCCCGGCCGGCCTCGCCGACGCGGAAGTCCTCCGAGGTCGCGCTGTTCATGCCGGCGGCGATGCCGCCTCCCAGGCAGAGCACCACGAACACCAGCCAGCCGACGATCGCCCGTCCTGGATGCAGCGCGCTCCATCTGGCCACGCGCACCGTGACCGATCGCTTCCTCATGACCATCCCCACCCCTTCACGATCCCCAGTCCTTCATGTGTAAGTCGAGACTGACAGGTGAAGGAGCGAACCGTCAACTGTCATTCGAGGATGCGAAAAGGCGGATTGACAGTGGATCCCGTCATGCGTAAGCCTTGGCTGACAGGTTTCGGGACCAGCGGGAAGACCAGCTGGCAGACCAGCGAGAAGGCGGGCCATGGACAGCGAAGAGCTGCTCGCCTTCCTCTCCGCCGTCGGCCACGCCCAGCGGATCAGGATCATCACCGAGCTCGCCCCGGGGCAGCTGTACGTCAGCGAACTGGCGCGGCGGCTCGGCGTCTCCCGCCCCCTGCTCTACATGCACCTCGAACGTCTGGAGAAGGCCGGTCTCGTCGTCGGCCGCCTGGAGCTCTCCGACGACGGCAAGGCGCTCAAGTACTTCGAACTGGCGCCGTTCGACGTGCGATTGAACGTGGACACGATCCTCGCGGCCGTCCGGCAGGACGCGTCGGACGAGGACGGACAGCACTCACCTGAGGGGTCTTAATGGACGACGTGATCATCCCGGTCGCCTTCTTCCTGATACTCGCCGGCGCGATCGTGGCCGTCGCCTACTTCCAGACGCAGCGCAACCGCGAGCGCGACCGGCAGTACGCCGAGGCGATGGAGCAGTACCGCGAGGTCGTCGAGCGCGCCAGGTCCGAGCAGGAGGCCGCCCGGCTGCAGCTCGTCGAGATGGGCTACCGGCTCAAGTCCGTCGAGAGCCTGCTGCGCAGCGTGGACTGAGAATGCGGCGGGGACCGAGCACCGACAGGTGCACGGGGGTGCCATCGGCGGACCGTGCGTGTGTAGCTTGGGCGTCGGTCTGAGACGCTTTTACCGTTCAGCCTGAGCAAAGAGTATTGACACAGCCGGAAGGACGGGCGTGCACATCGTCATCATGGGCTGCGGGAGAGTCGGATCGGCTCTCGCGCAAACCCTGGAACAACAGGGGCACACGGTCGCCGTGATCGACCAGGACCCCACCGCCTTCCGCCGTCTGGGCTCCGGCTTCGGCGGCCGTCGCGTCACCGGCATCGGCTTCGACCAGGACACCCTGCGCGAGGCCGGCATCGAGGAGGCGGGCGCCTTCGCCGCGGTCAGCAGCGGCGACAACTCGAACATCATCGCTGCCCGCGTGGCCCGCGAGATGTTCGGCATCGAGAACGTCGCGGCCCGCATCTACGACCCCCGGCGAGCCGAGGTCTACCAGCGCCTGGGCATCCCCACCGTCGCCACGGTCCGCTGGACCGCCGACCAGATGCTGCGCAGGCTGCTGCCCTCCGGGTCCGAGCCGCTGTGGCGCGACCCCACGGGCGGCGTGCAGCTCGCCGAGGTACACACGTCCACGTCCTGGATCGGCCACAAGATCAGTGAGCTCCAGGAGGAGACCGGCGTACGCGTGGCCTTCCTCACCCGGCTGGGCGAGGCGGTCCTGCCGACCTCGCAGACGGTGCTCCAGGAGGGTGACCTGGTGCACGTGATGATGCGCACCGACGAGGTCGAGAAGGTCGAAGCGGCGTTCGCCGAAGGCCCCGAGGAAGGCGGTCAGTGATGAGGGTCGCCATTGCCGGAGCAGGCGCGGTGGGACGTTCCATCGCCGGTGAGCTCCTGGAGAACGGGCACGAGATCCTGCTCATCGACAAGGCGCCGACCGCCATCTCGGTCGAGCGCGTCCCGCAGGCGGAGTGGCTGCTCGCCGACGCCTGCGAGATCACCTCCCTCGACGAGGCGGCGCTCCAGCGCTGCAACGTGGTGATCGCCGCGACCGGCGACGACAAGGTCAACCTCGTCGTCTCGCTGCTCGCCAAGACCGAGTACGGCGTCCCGCGGGTCGTGGCCCGCGTGAACAACCCCAAGAACGAATGGCTCTTCAACGAGTCCTGGGGCGTCGACGTCGCCGTCTCGACCCCGCGCCTGATGTCCGCGCTCGTCGAGGAGGCGGTGAGCGTCGGTGATCTCGTCCGGCTGCTGCGCTTCAGCCACGGCGACGCGAACCTCGTCGAGCTGACGCTGCCGCCCGAGTCGGCGCTCGCCGGCACGACGGTCGGCGACGTGCAGTGGCCCGAGGACACCTCGCTGGTCACGATCATCCGCGGCACGCGCGTCCTCGCGCCCACCCCGGACGATTCCCTGGAGGCGGGCGACGAGCTCCTCTTCGTGGCCGCCCAGGCCCGCGAGGAGCAGTTGGAGGACCTCCTGTCGGTACGCCGGGAGGACGCGGCGAGCTGACTCCGCGCTTCTACGCGGATGGGGGGCGCCCGGTGTCTACCGGGCGCCCCCCATCTCGTACATCTGCTGCTCTCAGACCTCGCGGCGCTCCGCCTCGCGCTCCTTCTCCGCCTTCTCCGCTGCTTCCATCTCGGCGAAGACGTCGATCGGCGCGGGTGCCTTCGCGAGGAAGACCCAGGTCAGCCAGACGGCGAGCAGGAAGGGCGGGATCTTCAGGGCGATCAGGACCCAGCCGAACTGGGTGGTGTCCGCCCACCAGTAGAGCGGGAAGAGGATCGCGCACTTGGCGAGCAGGATCAGGCCCCAGGCCCAACTGGCCTTCGTGTACGCCTTCTTGCGGCCCGGGTTGCGGGTCCGCCAGGAGAGGTTCTCCTTGAACACCGGGCCGAGGATCAGGCCGATCAGCGGGACACCCGCGATGGCCGTGACGATGTAGGCGAGGGCGAGGCCCAGGGTGTAGAGCATGCCCGGCAGATAGAAGTCCTTGGCATTGCCGGTCATCATCGCGAAGACCACGCCGAAGGCGACACCGAAGACACCGCTGAAGGCGTGCTTGACGGTGTCCTTCGTGATCAGACGGACCGCCACGAGGACCAGGGACACCGCGAGGGCCGCGATGGCCGACATGTGCAGGTCCTTGTTGATCGTGAAGATCGTCACGAAGAGGAGGCCCGGGACGACGGTCTCCACCATGCCCCGCAAGCCGCCGAAGGCCTCGAAGAGCGCGGCCTCGGTCACGGCCCTGGAATCAGCTTCCTGATCCGTGCTTCCTTGGTCCGCAGGCTTGTCGAGGGACGTCACCGGCTACTCCCGTCCGAGGGGTCTGAGTTCGTATTTCGGGTTGAAGAGCACCCGGCGGCCCCGGCTCATCGAGACCCGGCCGGACGCGATCAGCCTGCGCCCCGGCTCTATCCCCACGATGGAGCGCCTGCCGAGCCACACCACGTCCAGAGCCGCGGAACCGTCGAACAGCTCCGCCTCCAGGGCGGGGACGCCGGCGCGTGGTCGCAGGGTGACCGTGCGCAAGGTACCAGTAACCGTGACTATCTGGCGGTCGTGGCAGTCTCCGATGCGGGTGCATCCAGCCGTCGCGGAATCCTCGCGCAGCTCCTCCGACTCCAGATCCTCCTGGGAGGAGGACAGCCGGTCGAGCATGCGCCGGAAACGGCCTGCCGGCTTCTCGGAACCAGGAACAGCACTCATACAGGAAGCGTACCGGGGGGCGCCGACAGCGCCGCAATGGGTGCGCTCATCTGTGCTTATGCCCGCTCAGCACCGCCTTGACCCTTGACTCATCGCTCGAACCTGTAACCCATTCCCGGCTCGGTGATGAAGTGCCGCGGATGCGCGGGATCCGCCTCCAGCTTGCGGCGCAGCTGCGCCATGTAGACGCGCAAGTAGTTCGTCTCCGTACCGTACGAAGGGCCCCACACCTCCTGGAGCAGCTGCTTCTGGCTGACCAGGCGCCCGGTGTTGCGCACCAGGACTTCGAGGAGATGCCACTCGGTGGGCGTCAGGCGTACGTCCCGCCCGTCGCGGTGGACCTTCTTGGCGGCCAGGTCGACCGTGAAGTCCTCGGTGTCCACCATCACGTCGTCCTCGCCCGCTCCGGTGGGCTCCGCCCTGCGGATGGAGGCCCGCAGCCGGGCCAGGAGCTCGTCCATGCCGAAGGGCTTGGTGACGTAGTCGTCGGCGCCCGCGTCGAGCGCCTCGACCTTCTCGTCCGAGCTGTGCCGCGCGGAGAGCACCAGGATCGGGACGCGCGTCCAGCCGCGCAGGCCCTTGATGACCTCGACCCCGTCCATGTCGGGCAGACCGAGGTCGAGCACGATCACGTCGGGGTGGCGTGCGGCGGCGAGCTGGAGCGCGGTGGCTCCGTCCGGGGCCGCGTCCACGTCGTACTTGCGCGCCTTCAGGTTGATCACGAGGGCGCGTACGATCTGCGGCTCGTCGTCGACCACGAGCACCCGGGTCATCCGTACCTGCCTTTCGGGCTTCTGGGTCTTGTCGGTGGTGGCGGTCATGAGGTCATGTGCGCGGAGAGGTCCGGCAGGGCCTGTGGTCCGCCCGCCGCCGCCCGCAGGGTGAGAACCATGGTGAGACCCCCTCCGGGGGTGTCCTCGGCCTCCAGCGTGCCTCCCATGGACTCGACGAAGCCGCGTGCGACCGCGAGGCCCAGGCCGACGCCCGCGCCGCGCGGAGCGTCACCGTAGCGCTGGAACGGCTCGAAGATGCGGTCCTTGGCGGCATCCGGGACGCCGGGGCCGCGGTCCACGACGCGCAGCTCGACGCGGTCGCCGAGCGTGCTCGCGGAGACCAGGACCGGCTCGGCGTCGAGGCTGTACTTGACCGCGTTCTCGACGATGTTGGCGACGGCGCGCTCCAGGAGGCCCTTGTCGACGGAGACCATGGGCAGCGTCTCGGGGATGTCGAGGTCCGCGCTGCCGTCGGGGACGCCGCCGAGCGCCATCGGGACGACCTCGTCGAGGTCGATCGCGCGGATCAGCGGGGTGACGGTGCCGGTCTGCAGGCGGGACATGTCCAGGAGGTTGCCGACCAGGTGGTCCAGGCGGTCGGCGCCGTCCTCGATGCCTTCGAGGAGCTCGGCCTGGTCCTCCTCGGACCAGGCCACGTCGTCGGAGCGCAGGGACGAGACGGCGGCCTTGATGCCCGCCAGGGGCGTCCGCAGGTCATGGCTGACGGCGGCGAGCAGCGCCGTGCGGATGCGGTTGCCCTCGGCGAGGGTGCGGGCCTGGTCCGCCTCGGACTTCAGGCGCTGGCGGTCCAGGACGACGGCGGCCTGCGCGGCGAACGCGGCGAGCACCCTGCGGTCCTCGGCGGGCAGCACCCTGCCGGACAGGGCGAGCGCCATGTGGTCGCCCACCGGCATGTCCACGTCGGCGTCCTCGGGGCGGTCGAGCATGCGGCCCTCACCGACCCGGCCCGCGCAGGTCCAGGGGGCGACGTCGCTCGCGCGCTCCAGGAGGGCCACCGAGTCCATGCTGAAGGTCTCGCGTACGCGTTCGAGGAGGGCGTCCAGCGAGGTCTCGCCGCGCAGCACGCTGCCCGCGAGGAAGGAGAGTATCTCCGACTCCGCGCGGAGCCTGGCGGCCTGGTGGGTGCGGCGGGCTGCGAGGTCCACGACGGAGGCCACGGAGATCGCGACGCCCACGAAGACGATGATCGCGACGATGTTCTTGGAGTCGGAGATCGTCCACAGGTGCTGCGGCGGCGTGAAGTAGTAGTTCAGGAGCAGCGAGCCGAACGCCGCCGACGCCAGGGCCGGCAGGAGCCCGCCGAGCAGTGCGGCGGCGACCGTGAGCGTCAGGAACAGCAGCATGTCGTTGGCGAGGCCCAGGTTCGCGTCCACATGGGTCAGGAGCAGCGTCAGGAGCGCCGGGCCGCCCACGCCCACCAGCCAGCCCCAGATGCTGCGGGAGCGCCCGAGCCGGGCCCCGCGCGCCACGGGCAGGCCGCGGCCCTTGGCGACCTCGCCGTGCGTGACGATGTGGACGTCCAGGTCGGGGCCCGAGTCGCGGGCCACCGTGGCGCCGACGCCGGGTCCGAAGATGTACTGCCAGGTCTTGCGGCGCGAGGAGCCGAGGACGATCTGGGTGGCGTTCACGCCACGGGCGAAGTCGAGGAGCGCGGCCGGTATGTCGTCGCCGATGACGTGGTGGAAGGTGCCGCCCAGGTCCTCGACGAGCGTGCGCTGGACCGCGAGTTCCTTGGGCGAGGCCGCGGTGAGGCCGTCGCTGCGGGCGATGTAGACGGCGAGGATCTCGCTGCCCGAGCCCTTGGCGGCCATCCGGGATGCGCGGCGGATCAGCGTGCGGCCCTCGGGACCGCCGGTGAGGCCGACGGCGATGCGCTCGCGGGCCTGCCAGGTGGAGCGGATGCCGTGCTCGCCGCGGTACTGCTGGAGGTATTCGTCGACCCGGTCGGCGACCCAGAGCAGAGCGAGTTCGCGCAGGGCGGTGAGGTTGCCGGGCCGGAAGTAGTTGGACAGGGCCGCGTCGACCCGGTCGGGCTTGTAGATGTTGCCGTGCGCCATGCGGCGGCGCAGCGCCTGGGGCGACATGTCGACGAGCTCGATCTGGTCCGCGCGCCGCACCACCTCGTCCGGCACGGTCTCGCGCTGCCGTACGCCGGTGATCGACTCGACGACGTCGCCGAGGGACTCCAGGTGCTGGATGTTCACGGTCGAGACGACGTCGATGCCCGCGGCGAGGAGTTCCTCGACGTCCTGCCAGCGCTTGGCGTTGCGGGAGCCGGGGACGTTCGTGTGCGCCAGTTCGTCCACGAGGGCGACGGCGGGGGCGCGCTCCAGGACGGCGTCGACGTCCATCTCGGTGAAGAGGGTGCCGCGGTAGTCCAGGTCCTTGCGGGGCACCTGCTCCAGGCCGTGCAGCATCACCTCGGTGCGGGGCCTGTCGTGGTGCTCCACGAAGGCCACGACGCAGTCGGTGCCGCGCTCGATGCGGCGGTGCGCCTCGGACAGCATGGCGTACGTCTTGCCGACGCCCGGTGCCGAACCGAGGTATATCCGAAGCTTGCCGCGTGCCATGGCCCCATTGTCTTCCCGAATCCGCTCTGTACGCAGTGTCGACCTTACGGCCAGCAATTCCGACAAAACGGACCAGGGGGCGTCCGGGTGCGCTCCTTGACACAACCCTGATGGGGCAGAGGCCGGGCGCCGGTGTCGTCACCGGGCGCCCGGCCGAAAGGTGTGGATCAGCTGGGGTTGTCGGCGTGGGTCAGGGTCTCCCAGGCGACGAACAGGTTGTTGGAGCCCGCGGGGCGGTTCTTCTCGGTGAGCTTCTGGGTGTTGCTCATGGCCTGGCCGAGGCGGCTGTGGAGCGCGTTGTAGCCGACCTCGGTGACGGGCCCGAGGCCCCGGTCGAGCGAGCCGCCGCAGAGCGAGCTCGGCGGGGCCTCGCCCAGCTCATACTTGGCCTGGAAGCCGAGGCCCTGGCGCAGCCGCTCGCCGACGTCGGTCTTGTAGAGGTCCTCGCCCTGGATGCGGCTCGTCTCGGCGACATGGGAGATCGCGGAGAGTCCGTACCCGGTGTGGGTGAAGTCGCGGCACGTCTCCTGGGTGAGCCCGGTGGTGAAGGTGCCCTGCCCCTGCCAGTACTTGACGATCTTCGCGCGGGTGTCCAGGTTCTGGCTGGGCACGGTCTTCGGCAGGTCGCCGTCGGAGGCGAGATAGACGTACGCGGCGGTGCGCGTACGGAACTTCGCCATCGCCTTGTCGTACGACCCCTTGTCCTCGATGAAGACGGAGATGCCGATGGCGGCCTCCATCATCGACAGCTCCCAGTTGCCGTTGGAGTTGGAGCCGTTGATGATCTCGGGCAGGTAGACGGTGCGCAGCATCGTCGCGAAGCGGCCCGAGTTGCCCCAGCCCCCGGTGTACGTGTGCTTGATGATCTCGGCGGCCCTGGGCCAGGAGGAGCCCGCCCAGCCGGTCTGCAGGGGCGCGTTGCTGTTGGTGTGGTCCTTGATGGTGCCGGACCAGGCGTCCATCAGCTCGATGGACTTCTTGGCGTAGCGCTCGTCACGGGTGATGTACCAGGCGAGTGCCGTGGTGTACGCGGCTATCGCGTCCTCGCGCTCGTCGGTGCACCCGTAGTTGGGGTCGGAGTAGGAGCCGCACTCGACGACCGCGCGGGGCTCGGGCGTGCGGGACAGGGAGGCGTACTTGCTTCCCATCATCTGGTCGTAGGCGCCCTTCCAGGGCTGGGCGCCGGCGTTGACCTTCTCCCGGGTGAAGTCCAGCTGTCCGCGCGAGACGGTGACTCCGGGGTGCGCGAAGGTGCCGGGCGCGGCGTCCGCGCGCTCGGCGCCGGGCCAGGCGAGGAGGGCGGCGACCAGGGTGGTCACCACGGAGGCGAGGGTCGCGAGGACTGCCGTGCGGGATCTGCGGCGGTGGCGCACGGGTGTGGGGGTGTCAGCCATGCGAAGGGCCATCCATTCTCGTAAGTTCTCGTATGTGAACTTCAAGTACCTTTCTGAACACGCGTGTTGGGCCGAGACCATAAGTACGGACCAGGCTTCCGTCAAGGCGTGAAGTTGCCGGTGCCGTGCACGCGAAAACGCGGGGCCTCTGCCGGGAAAGGCAGAGGCCCTGCTCAGAGAGTCGACGAAGGGGGCGGCGGAGGGGCTTCGTCAGCGGCTTCGCGCCACGAGCTCCTTCAGCGCGATGTTGAGCTGGAGGACGTTGACGCGGGGCTCGCCCACGAAGCCGAGGATCCGGCCGTCGGTGTGCTCGTCGACCAGTTTCACGACCTTGTTCACGGCGAGGCCGTTCTTCGCGGCCACCCGGTGCGCCTGCAGGTCCGCGTACGCCGGGGAGATGTGCGGGTCGAGGCCCGAGCCGGACGAGGTGACGGCCTCCGCCGGCACGTCCGAGGGCCTGACCTTGAAGCCGGCCGTGGAGTTGTCCTTGACCACGGCGGCCTTGGCGGCCCTGACGTTCGCGATCAGGTCCTCGTTGTCGCCGGACAGGTTCGTCGCCCCGGACAGGATCAGGCTGTACTGGGTGTTCACGCCCGCGTCCTGGTTGGAGCCGAGGCCGTTGGACGGCCGGGGCTGGAACCACTTCAGGTCGGGCGCCGCCGCCTCCTGGCCCTTCTTCAGCGGCAGGTCGTACCGCTGCCCGATGAGCTCGGAGCCGACGACCTTGCCCTCGCTCGTGATCTCGGACCCGTTGGCCTTGCTGTTGAAGAGCCCCTGGGCGATGCCCGTCACGGCGAGCGGATAGAGGACACCGCAGATCACGGTCAGCACGAGCAGGGCACGCAGGCCCGCGCCCAGCAACCGTGCCGTGCTTGAAACGGAGTTGTTCATGACGATCAGCACGCTTTCCAGAAATTACAGCCCGGGGATGAGGGAGATGACCAGGTCGATGATCTTGATGCCGATGAACGGCGCGACGAGACCGCCGAGCCCGTAGATCCCGAGGTTGCGCCGCAGCATCTTGTCGGCGCTCATCGGCCGGTAGCGCACCCCCTTCAGGGCCAGCGGCACGAGGGCGATGATGATGAGCGCGTTGAAGATGACGGCGGAGAGGATCGCCGACTCCGGGGACGACAGGTTCATGATGTTGAGCTTGTCGAGGCCCGGATAGACCACCGCGAACATGGCGGGGATGATCGCGAAGTACTTCGCGACGTCGTTGGCGATCGAGAAGGTCGTCAACGCGCCCCGGGTGATCAGGAGTTGCTTGCCGATCTCGACGATCTCGATGAGCTTGGTGGGGTTGGAGTCCAGGTCCACCATGTTCCCGGCCTCCTTGGCGGCCGAGGTGCCGGTGTTCATCGCCACGCCCACGTCCGCCTGGGCGAGCGCGGGCGCGTCGTTGGTGCCGTCCCCGGTCATCGCGACGAGCTTGCCGCCGGCCTGCTCCCGCTTGATCAGCGCCATCTTGTCCTCGGGCGTGGCCTCGGCGAGGAAGTCGTCCACGCCCGCCTCGTCCGCGATCGCCTTGGCGGTCAGCGGGTTGTCCCCCGTGATCATGACGGTCTTGATGCCCATGCGCCGCAGCTCGTCGAACCGCTCCCGCATGCCTTCCTTGACGACGTCCTTGAGGTGGATGACGCCCAGTACGCGCGCACCCTTGTCGTCCTCGACGGCGACCAGCAGCGGCGTGCCTCCGGCCTGCGAGATCCTGTCGGTCAGGGACCGGGCGTCCTCCGAGACGGTGCCGCCGTTCCCGGTGACCCAGTCGACGACCGAACCGGTCGCGCCCTTGCGGACCTTGCGTCCGCCGCCGCCCTCGACGAGGTCGACGCCCGACATCCGCGTCTGCGCGGTGAAGGCGACCCACTCGGCCCCCTCCAACTCGCCCTGGTGGCGCTCGCGAAGCCCGTACTTCGCCTTCGCCAGTACGACGATGGAGCGGCCCTCCGGCGTCTCGTCGGCCAGCGACGAGAGCTGGGCGGCATCCGCGAGCTCGGCCTCGGTCGTCCCGCGCACCGGCACGAACTCGGCGGCCTGCCGATTGCCCAGCGTGATGGTGCCCGTCTTGTCGAGCAGCAGCGTCGAGACATCGCCCGCGGCCTCGACGGCCCGCCCCGACATCGCCAGGACGTTGCGCTGGACCAGGCGGTCCATGCCCGCGATGCCGATCGCGGAGAGCAGCGCACCGATGGTCGTCGGGATCAGGCACACCAGGAGCGCGGCCAGCACGATCATGGACTGCTCGGCACCGGCGTAGACGGCGAACGGCTGGAGCGTGACGACGGCGAGCAGGAAGACGATGGTGAGGGACGCGAGCAGGATGTTGAGCGCGATCTCGTTGGGCGTCTTCTGGCGGGCCGCGCCCTCGACCAGGTTGATCATCCGGTCGATGAACGTCTCGCCCGGCTTGGTCGTGATCTTGATGACGATGCGGTCGGAGAGGACCTTCGTGCCGCCGGTGACGGCGGACCTGTCACCGCCCGACTCCCGGATGACCGGGGCCGATTCGCCGGTGATCGCCGACTCGTCGACGCTCGCCACCCCCTCGACGACGTCTCCGTCGCCGGGGATCACATCGCCCGCCTCGCAGACCACGAGGTCGCCGATGCGCAGGCCGGTGCCGGGCACCTGCTCCTCGGCCGTGCCGTTCAGCCGGCGCGCGACCGTGTCGGTCTTGGCCTTGCGCAGGGTGTCCGCCTGCGCCTTTCCGCGGCCCTCGGCCACCGCCTCCGCCAGGTTGGCGAAGACCGTGGTCAGCCAGAGCCAGACCGCGATCGCCCAGCCGAACCAGTCCCCCGGGTCCTTGACCGCGAGGACGGTGGTGATCACCGAACCGACGAGCACCACGAACATCACGGGCGACTTGACCATCACCCGCGGATCGAGCTTCCGCACGGCGTCCGGGAAGGACTTCAGGAGTTGCTTGGGGTCGAACAGACCCCCGCCGACACGGCCGCTGTCCGGGTGCCCCACGGGCACGTCCTGGTGCGGCGCACGGGTGGGAGTGGCGGTGGACATGGAGCCGGGCTCCTCTGGCTTCTTTATGTCGGTGGTCATGACGCCAGCCCCTCCGCGAGCGGCCCGAGGGCGAGCGCGGGGAAGTAGGTCAGACCGGTGATGATCATGATGGTGCCGACCAGCAGGCCGGTGAACAGCGGCTTCTCGGTGCGCAGGGTGCCCGCCGTCGCCGGGATCGGCTTCTGCTCCGCCAGCGAACCCGCGAGCGCGAGGACGAAGACCATCGGCAGGAAGCGGCCGAGCAGCATCGCGAGTCCGATCGTGGTGTTGAACCAGTTCGTGTCCGCGCTCAGTCCGGCGAACGCCGAACCGTTGTTGTTGGCGCCCGAGGTGTAGGCGTAGAGGATCTCGGAGAAGCCGTGCGCCCCCGAGTTGAGCATCGAGTCCTTGGGCGTCGGCAGCGCCATCGACACCGCCGTGAAGCCGAGCACCAGGGCGGGGGTGATGAGGATGTAGCAGGCCGCCAGCTTGATCTCGCGGGTGCCGATCTTCTTGCCCAGGTACTCGGGCGTACGGCCCACCATCAGCCCGGCGATGAACACCGCGATGATGGCCATGATCAGCATGCCGTACAGGCCCGACCCCGTACCGCCGGGTGCGATCTCGCCCAACTGCATGCCCAGGAGGTCGAGTCCGCCGCCGAAACCGGTGTTGGAGGAGTGGAAGGAGTTGACCGCGCCCGTCGAGGTCAACGTCGTGGCGACCGAGAAGATCGCCGACCCCGCGATCCCGAACCGCGTCTCCTTGCCCTCCATCGCGCCGCCCGCGACATCGAAGGCGGGAGCCCCGTGGTGGAACTCCGTCCACATCATCAGGGCGGTCAACCCGACCCAGATCGTCACCATCGTCGCCAGGATCGCGTAGCCCTGCCGCACGCTGCCGACCATGCGGCCGAAGGTGCGGGTCAGGGCGAACGGGATCACCAGGATGAGGAAGACCTCGAACAGGTTGGAGAGACCGTTCGGATTCTCGAAGGGGTGGGCGGAGTTGGCGTTGAAGTAGCCGCCTCCGTTGGTGCCCAGCTCCTTGATGACCTCCTGGGAGGCCACCGCCCCGCCGTTCCACTCCTGGCTGCCGCCGAGGAACTGGCCGACGCCGTGGATGCCGGAGAAGTTCTGTATCGCACCACAGGCGACGAGGACGAGCGCGCCGATCACCGAGATCGGGATGAGGATGCGGACGACACCGCGCACCAGGTCGGACCAGAAGTTCCCCAACTCCCCCGTCCGCGAGCGGGCGAAGCCCCGCACCAGGGCCACCGCGACGGCGATGCCCACGGCCGCGGACACGAAGTTCTGCACCGCGAGGCCGCCGGTCTGCACGACGTGGCCCATGGCCTGCTCGCCGTAGTACGACTGCCAGTTGGTGTTCGCCACGAACGACGCGGCGGTGTTGAAGGCCTGGTCCGGGTCGATCGACTTGAAGCCGAGCGACCCGGGCAGCGAGCCCTGGAGCCGCTGCAGGAGGTACAGGAACAGCACGCTCACGGCGGAGAAGGCGAGCACCCCGCGCAGATAGGCGGGCCAGCGCATCTCGGCGTCCGGGTTGGCGCCGATGCCCTTGTAGATCCACTTCTCGACGCGCAGATGCTTGTCGGAGGAGTAGACCTTGGCCATGTGGTCGCCGAGCGGGCGGTAGGCCAGGGCGAGCGCCACGAACAGCGCCAGGAACTGGAGCGCACCAGCAAGAACAGGGCTCATATCCGTACTCAGAACCTCTCCGGGAACACGAGAGCGAGGACGAGATAGCCCAGCAGGGCGACGGCCACGACGAGACCGACGATGTTCTCGGCAGTCACAGCTTCGCCACCCCCTTGGCGATGAACGCCACCAGCGCGAATACCGCGATCGTGGTGACGACGAAGGCCACGTCGGCCATCGTGTGCTCCTAGATGAGATGCGAATGATCTGACCTCTTGAGCAAACCTCCTCCGTGGCCGGAAACGACCGCCGTTGACGGCTCCCTGACGTCCGCCGGTGCTCCCTTGACGACTCTCTTACGTCTGTCCGCTCGGCACCGCTCCGACCTGCGAAAACGCCGGTGGGCCGCACTCCCAGAAGGGAGTACGGCCCACCGGCCCGCACCTCGCGGTCAGGGCACCCTCAGGCGCCCGCGCACGTTCCGCAAGCGCCTAGCGCACCTCGGTGATCTCAGGTCCGCGCTGGAGCTGGCCCATGCCGCCCGAGAAGCGCGAGCCCTCCTGCTGCTCCTGCTGGACGGTGCCCTCGGCGACCATCTGCGCGTCGTCCGGCAGCTTCAGGACGATCGGGTCACGGGGCGCCATCGGGCCATCGCCGCGCACGATGACGGTGTCCCGGAAGATCTGCTCCAGGAGACCCGCTGCCTGCGGCTGCACCGCGCCCTGGCCGGAGATGACCCCGCGCAGGAACCACCGCGGACCGTCGACACCGATGAAGCGCACGACCTGCACGCCGCCCGTGCCGTCCGGCAACTGCACCGGCACCTGCGCACGCAGCTCCCAGCCGAGGGGGCCCTCGACCTCGTCGATGACACCACCCTGCTGGGTGATGCCCGAGGCGATCTCCTCGCGGACCTCGCCCCAGATGCCCGCCTTCTTGGGGGCGGCGAAGCCCTGGAGCTGGATGGCGCTGTCCTGGAGCACGACCGTCGCGGCGACGATCGCGTCACCCGCGACCTCCACGCGCAGTTCCATGCCCTCGACGCCGGGTACGAAGAGGCCGCCCAGGTCGACACGGCCCTCGCCGGGCTCGCGGACTTCCGATACGTCCCAGGGACCGTCGGGACGGGGCTCGGGCTCGAGCCTCACGCGCGACGGCGCCGCGGCCGAGTCGTCGGTGCCTGCACCGTCACGGTCCTCGACGCCCTGCTCGGCCTCGCCCGCCGCGTCCTCGGCGGCACTGTCCTTCTTGCGACGTCCGAACACGTCACTGTCCTTCCCGGTCAGATACGACCGATGCGTATCGATTCCCACCCGTTTTGTCACCCGAGCCTGCGCCCACAGCGGCATGGCCGCCGGTGGACCCGAAGCCCCCCTCGGCCCGCGCCGAGCCGGGAAGCTCCGCCACCTCGCGGAAGCGCACCTTCTCGACCTGCTGGACGACCAGTTGGGCAATCCGGTCGAAGCGCTCGAACCGCACGCGCTCGCGCGGGTCGAGATTCACCACGATCACCTTGATCTCTCCACGGTACCCGGCATCCACCGTCCCTGGGGCATTCACCAGGGCGACACCGCAGCGGGCGGCGAGACCGGATCGCGGGTGCACGAAGGCCGCGTACCCCTCCGGCAGCGCGATAGACACGCCGGTGGGCAGTACCGCCCGTTCACCCGGGGCGAGTTCGCACCCTTCGGTGGTCCGCAGATCCGCTCCGGCGTCACCGGGCTGCGCGTACGAGGGCAGCGGTACCTCGGGGTCGACGCGGCGGATCAGCACGTCGAGCTCCGGACGGGTTGCGGGGATCACGGGTTCACCTCGAAGGCACGTGCGCGGCGGAGCTGGTCCGGGTCGTCCATGGCGGCCCGGATCTCCTCCGGACGGCCGTTGTCGATGAAGTGGTCGACCTTGACCTCGATGAAGAGGGCCTCGGCACGGACGGCCACGGGCCCCTCGGGGCCGCCGATCCGCCCGGTGGCCCGGGAGTAGATCTTCCGTCCGGCGACGGCGGTCACCTCGGCCTCGAGGAAGAGCACGGTGCCCAGCGGAACGGGCCGCACGAAGTCGGTCTCGAGCCGGCCGGTCACGGCGATCACCCGCAGCAGCCAGTTCAGCGAGCCGAGCGTCTCGTCGAGCGCCGTGGCGAGCACCCCGCCGTGGGCGAGGCCCGGAGCGCCCTGGTGGGCCTCCCGGACGGTGAACTCGGCGGTGACGCCCACGCCTTCACCGGCACGTGCCGCGAGGTGCAGCCCGTGGGCCTGTCCTTCGCCACAGCCGAAACAGTGCTCGTAGTGGGCTCCGATGAGCTCGCCGGGGGCGGGCGCGTCGGGGTGGCGGACGGGCGCTATTGCGTCGGCCGGGGGCGTCAGAGCTGCTGAAGTACCACTCACAGCCGCAGACCTTACCCGCGAGTCCGCGCACACAGCTCATCGTGCCAAGCTTGCATACATGCAGCCTTACGAAGAACGCCTGACGGCGCCCCGTTCCTGGTGGCTTGTCTCGCTCCTGGTCGGCGTCGCGATGGCGCTGATCATGCTCCCCTTCGGCACCCTGCCGCTGCTCGGCGGCCTGGTCGCCGGGACGGCGGTCGCCGCGGTCGTCACCAGTTCGTACGGCTCCCCCCGGATCCGCGTGGTGGCGGGCTCGCTCGTCGCGGGCGACGCGAAGATCCCGGTCTCCGCCCTGGGTGAGCCCCAGGTGCTCGACGCGGAGGAGGCGCGCGCCTGGCGCGGTCCGAAGGCCGACCCGCGCGCCTTCATGCTGCTGCGCGCCTACATCCCCACGGCGCTGCGCGTGGAGATCACGGACCCGCAGGACCCGACTCCGTACGTGTACGTGTCGACGCGGAACCCCGAGGCGCTGGCGGCGGCGCTCACGGCGGTCCGGACCTCGTAGGTTCCGGGGTCGTTCCGGGGGCCTGCCGCGTCAGCGCCCCAGCTCCTTGGACGGCTTGGCCGCGCGCAGCGGGTGCAGGGGGTCGAGAGGCTTGACGGGCTGCTCAAGGGGCGGCAGCTCCGGCAGGGCGTCCCAGGACACCTGCGACCTCCGCAGGTCCGCACGGACCCGCTCAGCGAGCTTCCTGGTGTCCCGGCGGTTCATCACCGCCCCGACCGCGGCGCCCACCATGAAGGGCATCAGGTTCGGGAGGTTTCGCACCATGCGCTTCATGATCTGCTGGCGCAGCTCGCGCTTCATCTGTCCGCCGAGCGCCGCGTTGATCGACGCGGGCTTCACCACGTCGATGCCGCGCTCCTCGGTCCACGCGGTGAGGTAGGCGGAGCTTCGCTCCTTGAGGTTGCCCGGCGGGCGCCGGCCGTAGACCTCGTGGAGTTCGGCGATCAGCTTCAGCTCGATCGCCGCGACCCCGGTGATCTCGGCGGCCATCTCCGCGGGCATCGCGGGCGGCACGGGCATCATCGCGGCGGCGCCGACCCCGGCACCGACCGTCGAGGTCGCGTTGGCGGCGCCGGAGATGAGTTTGTCCGCGAGCCGCTCGGCGTCCAGGCCCGGGAACTGTCTGCGAAGGGTGTTCAGGTCGCGGATCGGGACCCGCGGGGCGTTCTCGATGATCCGGTCGGCGAGATAGCCGATGCCGGCCTTGGCGCCGCGTCCGCTCTTGCGCACGCCCGCCTTGACTCCGTCCGTGACGGCGGCAACCCGGCCCATGGACACATGGGTCCAGGACGCCTTGTCGGCCGCCGTCTCGTCGTGTGCCACCTCTGGTGCCACCTCTGGGACGTTCGCCGGTCCGAGCGAGGCCGTTCCTGTGGGGGAAAAGCCCCGCTCGTCGTCACGCACGCCGTCGGGGACGGCGCTTTCTTGGTCCGCTCCGCGCTTGCGGAAGCGGCGCTTCCTCGGCGGGGTCGAGCCTGTCACGGCCGACCCTGCCCTAGTCGCAGTCGCGGCAGATCGGCTGGCCGTTCTTCTCCCTGGCCAGCTGGCTGCGGTGGTGCACCAGGAAGCAGCTCATGCAGGTGAACTCGTCCTGCTGCTTCGGGAGCACCCGAACGGCGAGCTCCTCGTTCGAAAGATCCGCGCCGGGCAGTTCGAGGCCCTCTGCGGCCTCGAACTCGTCGACGTCTACGGCTGACGTCGACTTGTCGTTCCGACGTGCCTTGAGTTCCTCGATGCTGTCCTCGTTGACGTCATCGTCGGTCTTACGTGGGGTGTCGTAGTCCGTTGCCATGTCGCTCTCCCCCTCTGGGTGTCTGCGGTGTCTCAGCGCACGTAACGCGTGAGAGGCCGGACTTGTGCCCGACCTGAGGCGGAGATTTTGCCTCACATCAAGGTCTGTTACTCAATCGACACCCAACCGCACCCCTGAAGAGGTGATCGGTTTGGATGGCGATCGGGACCGTACACGGTCCGAATGTCGCACTTCACAGGCGCCACCCCGTGTACTTCCCGTGATCAAGACCCCTGAAAACCCGGATTTTCCCGGCTTTCCGACGACTTTCACGATCACGGAGAGTAGATGGCCGAAAATTCGCCCCTGTGATCGATCGCACACGAAATTTCCAGGAACAGGTCCCGAAAATTCCGCGCAAAGCGAACATCGCGGCGCGTCCGCGGCAGCATCTCAGAGAGGAAGGGTGACTCGCATCACGAGCCCTCCCCCCTCGCGCGGCTCCGCGATGATACGGCCCCCGTGGGCCCGCGCCACCGACCGGGCGATCGACAGGCCGAGTCCCACGCCCTTGTCGCTGCCCGTGCGCTCGGTCCTGAGCCGCCGGAACGGCTCGAAGAGGTTGTCGATCTCGTACGCGGGCACCACGGGGCCCGTGTTCGACACCACCAGGACCGCCTGACCGTGCTGGGCCTCCGTCGTGACCTCGACCCAGCCCCCGTCCGGCACGTTGTACCTGACGGCGTTCTGGACGAGGTTCAGGGCGATCCGCTCCAGGAGGACGCCGTTGCCCTGGACGACGGCCGCGCCCCGGCCCCCGCGGACCTCCACGCCCTTCGCGTCCGCCTCGGCGAGCACCTGGTCGACGGCGCGGTCGGCGACCTCGGCGAGGTCGACCGGCTTGCGCTCCACGATCTGGTTGTCGCTCCGGGCGAGCAGCAGCAGGCCCTCCACGAGCTGCTCGCTGCGTTCGTTGGTCGCCAGGAGCGTCTTGCCGAGCTGCTGGAGCTCGGGGGGCGCCCCCGGATCGGAGAGGTGCACCTCGAGCAGCGTGCGGTTGATCGCGAGCGGGGTGCGCAGCTCGTGCGAGGCGTTGCCGACGAACCGCTGCTGGGCGGTGAAGGCCCGCTCCAGGCGGTCCAGCATCTCGTCGAAGGTGTCCGAGAGCTCCTTCAACTCGTCGTCGGGTCCGTCCAGTTCGATGCGCCGGGACAGGTCCGTGCCGGCCACCCTGCGCGCGGTGCGCGTGATGCGGCCGAGCGGGGACAGGACGCGGCCCGCCATCGCGTAGCCGAAGGCGAAGGCGATCACCGCGAGCCCCAGGAGGGCGAGCAGCGAGCGGCTCAGGAGGTTGTCCAGGGCGTCCTGGCGCTGTTCGTTGACGCAGTGGTTCATGGCGCTGTTGAGCTCGCCGGCGGACGGCTCGTGCGGGAAGTTGCAGGTGGTGCTGGCCACCTGGCCGGACACGATCTTGAACGGCAGGTCGCTGCCCACGTTCAGGGCCTGCGCGGCGAGCAGGTAGATGATCGAGAGCAGCAGGATGCCCGCGATCAGGAACATGCCGCCGTACAGCAGCGTGAGCCGTATGCGGATCGTGGGGCGCAGCCACGGGAAGGGCGGTTCGGCCTTCCTGGGGTCCCAGGTGGGTTTCGGGGGCGCCGCCGGTGGCGCCGGGGTCGCGGCCACCGGGGATCAGATCCGGTAGCCGGAGCCGGGCACCGTCACGATGACGGCGGGCTCGCCGAGCTTTCGCCGCAGGGTCATGACGGTCACCCGGACCACGTTCGTGAACGGGTCGGTGTTCTCGTCCCAGGCCTTTTCGAGCAGCTGCTCGGCGGAGACGACAGCACCCTCGCTGCGCAGCAGCACCTCGAGGACGGCGAACTCCTTGGGGGCCAGTTGGATCTCCTTGCCGTCGCGGAAGATCTCGCGGCGGTTCGGGTCGAGCTTGATCCCGGCGCGCTCCAGGACCGGCGGGAGCGGCACGCTCGTACGCCTGCCGAGGGCACGCACGCGTGCCGTGAGCTCGCTGAACGCGAACGGCTTGGGGAGATAGTCGTCGGCGCCGATCTCCAGGCCCTCGACGCGGTCGCTGACGTCGCCCGACGCGGTGAGCATCAGGACGCGGGTCGGCATGCCGAGCTCGACGATCTTGCGGCAGACGTCGTCCCCGTGCACGAGCGGGAGGTCCCGGTCGAGCACCACGACGTCGTAGTCATTGACCCCGATGCGTTCCAGGGCGGCCGCTCCGTCGTACACGACGTCGACGGCCATGGCCTCCCGGCGCAGTCCGGTGGCCACCGCATCGGCGAGCAGCTGCTCGTCCTCGACGACGAGTACGCGCACGGCGCTGTCCTTCCTCTGTGCCCCTGCGGGCAGGTCTGTTCCTGGGGTGTGGCCTCCATCCTGCCCCTTTCGGCCATAAACCGGCTGTAAGGCGTTGTCCTGGCCCGGGAATGCGGGATTTTCTCCGACGGTTGAGGTTTCCGTGGAAGAGAGCGAGGGGAGGACGACCTCACACCCCGCGATCACGCTTTGTATGTGGCGCGCCACAACCCGCTTTCTCCAGGGCGGCTTGAGACGTGATCGCCCCTTCTTGAACGGCACACCCCCGTGCCATCGACCCACGACCCAGCCGAGGGGGCGCAACCATGGACGCTTTTACCGCAGGACTGCTGCAGCGCATAAAGGCCACGGAGTCCGACCTCACGATGGCCCGTGAGACGGGCGACGACTTCCTTGCCGAGGTCGAGCAGGCCGAGCTGGAGGATCTGCACCGGCTGGCCGCCGAGCACGGCGTGGAGGTCGGCGTGCTGCACGCCTGATCCATTCGTACGCAGAGGGGCCCCGGCATCCGTGGACGAGATGCCGGGGCCCCTCTGCGTGCGGATTCGTGCGGCCCGTCAGTCGTGCCAGGCGCCGAGCTCCTCCAGGCGGCCCTGCAGGTCCTCGAAGAGGCCGGGTGGGGCCGCGATGGTCAGCTCGCCCGTGGGTGCCTCTCCGGGGCGTCCACCGGTCAGCGCGCCCGCTTCCCGCGCGACGAGGTCACCGGCCGCGAAGTCCCACGGGTTGAGGCCGCGCTCGTAGTACGCGTCCAGCCGGCCCAGCGCCACGTCGCACAGGTCGATCGCCGCCGAGCCGCCGCGGCGGATGTCCCGGACCAGCGGGATCAGCTGCCGGGCCACCTCGGCCTGGTGGGCGCGGCGCTCGGCGATGTACCCGAACCCCGTGCCGACGAGGGCTTGTTCGAACGGGGGCGCGGGGCGGGTGTGCGCCGGATCGTCGTTGACGAAGGCGCCCTCTCCGAGGACGGCCCGGTAGGTCTCGCCGCGCATCGGGGCGTGCACCACGCCGACCAGCGTCTCGCCGTCCTTGCGGGCCGCGATGGACACGGACCAGTCCGGGCGTCCGTACAGGTAGTTGACGGTGCCGTCGATCGGGTCGATCACCCACTGGACGCCGCTGCTGCCCTCGGAGCTCGCGCCCTCCTCGCCGAGCACACCGTCGTCCGGCCTGCGCTCGGCGAGGAAGCCGGTGATCAGCTTCTCGGAGGCGATGTCCATCTCGGTGACGACGTCGACCGCGCTGGTCTTCGTGGCGGCCACGCCCAGGTCGTCCGGGCGCCCGTCGCGCAGGAAGGCGCCGGCGCGGTGCGCGGCCTCCAGGGCGACGCCGAGGAGTTCGGCCTTCAGCTGCTGGTGTGCGGGGTCGGTCACGGTGCTCCTCGTGCCTTCGCTGTCGGCGGTCACGCGTACGGGCTGTCGGCGCCCGCAGCCGCGGGCTTGGGCGCGCGGGCCGGGCAGCAGCCCACCGGGCACAGGTCATGGCTCGCGCCGAGCGCGCCCAGGGCGCAGGGCGTGACCGCGCGCCCGCTCTCCGCACCGGCCCGCTCCAGGACGAGATCCCGCACCGCGGCGGCGAACCGCGGGTCGGCACCGACCGTGGCGGAGCGGCGGACCGGCAGGCCCAGCTCGGCGGCCTTCGCCTCGGCCTCGGTGTCGAGGTCGTACAGCACCTCCATGTGGTCCGAGACGAAGCCGATCGGGACCATGACCACCGCGGGCGCGCCCGCCGCCTGCCGCTCCTCCAGGTGGTCGCAGATGTCCGGCTCCAGCCACGGGATGTGCGGGGCGCCGCTGCGCGACTGGTAGACGAGCTGCCAGGGGTGCTCGACGCCGGTCTCCTCGCGCACCGCCCCGGCGATGAGCCGGGCCACGTCCAGGTGCTCCGCAACGTACGCGCCGCCGTCCCCGTGGTCCTCGACACGGCCCGAGGTGTCGGCGGCGGCGGTCGGGATGGAGTGCGTCGTGAAGGCCAGGTGCGCCCCCGCACGCACGTCCTCGGGGAGGTCCGCCAGGGACTTCAGGACCCCGTCGATCATGGGGCGGACGAAGCCGGGGTGGTTGAAGTAGTGCCGCAACTTGTCGACGCGCGGCACCTCGAGCCCCTCGGAGGCGAGCACGGCGAGGGAGTCGGCCAGGTTCTCGCGGTACTGCCGGCAGCCCGAGTACGAGGCGTACGCGCTGGTCGCGAGGACGAGCACCCGGCGGTGGCCGTCCCGGACGAGCTCGCGCAGGGTGTCGGTCAGATAGGGCGCCCAGTTGCGGTTGCCCCAGTAGACCGGCAGGTCGAGGCCGTGCTCCGCGAAGTCCTTGCGCAGGGCGTCGAGCAGGGCGCGGTTCTGGTCGTTGATCGGGCTGACCCCGCCGAACTGGAAGTAGTGCTGCCCCACTTCCTTGAGCCGCTCCTTGGGGATGCCGCGGCCCCGTGTCACGTTCTCCAGGAACGGGACGACGTCGTCGGGGCCTTCGGGGCCACCGAACGAGAGCAGCAGCAGGGCGTCATAGGGAGAGGCATCGAGCGCATCGGACATGCATCCGATCCTGCCACCCGTCACTGACAGCCGAAAATCATGGTGCGTCCGGCCCTGTCGCGAACGTAAGCTGTATAGGCCATCTTTACGCCTTACCGGGGCCCCTTCGTAGGAAGCCGCCCCGGCGCCTCAGCGGAGTCCCACGTGCCAAGCCCCTACCGCGCCATCTTCGCCGCCCCCGGCACCAAGGGGTTCTCGACGGCGGGGTTCCTCGGCCGGATGCCGCTGTCGATGATGGGCATCGGCATCGTGACGATGGTGTCCCAGCTCACGGGGCGGTACGGGCTCGCGGGCGCGCTCTCCGCGACCGTCGCGCTCTCCGCGGCCGCGATCGGCCCGCAGATCTCGCGTCTCGTCGACCGGTACGGCCAGCGCCGCGTGCTGCGCCCCGCGACCCTGGCATCCCTGGTCGCGGTCGCCGGTCTGCTGCTCTGCGCGAAGTACGGGCTTCCGGACTGGACGCTCTTCGCCTTCGCCGCCCTGGTCGGATGCGTGCCGAGCGTGGGCTCGATGATCAGGGCGCGCTGGGCGGTGCTCTACCGGGACACCCCGCAGCTGCACACCGCGTACTCCTTCGAGTCCGTGGTGGACGAGATCTGCTTCATCTTCGGGCCGATCATCTCGATCGGTCTCTCCACGGTGTGGTTCCCGGAGGCCGGGCCGCTGCTCGCCGGGGTCTTCCTCGCCGTGGGCGTCTTCTGGCTGACGTCCCAGCGGGCCACCGAGCCCGTGCCGCACGGCCGTGAACACCACACCAAGGGCTCGGCGTTGCGCTCCGGAGGGCTGCAGGTCCTGGTCGCGACCTTCGCGGCGACGGGTGCGATCTTCGGCTCGATCGACGTGGTGACCGTCGCGTACGCCGAGGACCATGGCCACAAGGCGATGGCCAGCCTGGTCCTG
Source organism: Streptomyces sp. NPDC032198 (assembly GCF_040636975.1). Classification (NCBI taxonomy): domain Bacteria; kingdom Bacillati; phylum Actinomycetota; class Actinomycetes; order Kitasatosporales; family Streptomycetaceae; genus Streptomyces; species Streptomyces sp. NPDC032198. The sequence goes on from NZ_JBEZVL010000019.1 coordinate 64,864, forward strand.
GCGGTGTACGCGCTCGGCTCCTGTGTGGCCGGGGCGGCCTTCGGGCTCATGCACTTCAAGGGCGCTCCCGCACCGAGGTGGCTGCTGGGCGTCTGTGCGATGGCCGTGAGTATGATCCCGCTTCAACTGGTCGGGAACCTTCCGTTGCTGGCCGTGGCGTTGTTCATCGCGGGCCTCTCCATAGCGCCGACCATGATCACGACGATGGCCCTCGTCGAACAGCACGTACCACGCGCGAAGCTGACCGAGGGCATGACCTGGGTGAGCACCGGACTCGCGGTCGGCGTCGCGCTCGGCTCCTCCGCGGCCGGCTGGGTCATCGACGCGGCCGGATCGGACGCCGGGTACGCGGTCCCCGGTCTGTCCGGGGCCGTCGCGGTGGCGGTCGGGTTCCTTGGGTATCGCCGGCTGAAGAGGCCGGTTCCGCAACGGGGAGGGACCCATGAGCACGGCAGCGGGCACGGGCAGCGGGAAGAGCGCGGCAGCATGGCGTAACTGGGCGGGCAATGTCACCGCCCGTCCGGTCAGGGAGGTCACTCCCGCGTCGGTCGACGAACTCACCGCCGCGCTGCGGCAGGCCAGGGAGGACGGCCTCAAGGTGAAGCCGGTCGGCACGGGCCACTCCTTCACCGCCGCCGCGGTGACCGACGGCCTCCTGATACGCCCCGAACTCCTCACCGGCATCCGCAGGATCGACCGCGAGGCCGGCACCGTCACGGTGGAAGCGGGCACTCCGCTGAAGCGCCTGAACGCGGCGCTCGCCCGCGAGGGCCTCTCGCTCACGAACATGGGCGACATCATGGAGCAGACGGTCTCCGGCGCCACCAGCACCGGGACGCACGGCACGGGCCGCGATTCGGCGTCGATCTCCGCGCAGATCAAGGCTCTTGAGCTGGTCACCGCGGACGGCACGGTCCTCACCTGCTCGGAGAAGGAGAATCCCGAGGTCTTCGCCGCGGCCCGGCTCGGCCTCGGCGCACTCGGGGTGATCAGCGCGATCACCTTCGCCGTGGAGCCTGTCTTCTTCCTCACCGCCCGCGAGGAACCGATGACCTTCGACAAGGTCACGAGCGAGTTCGACGCGCTCTACGCCGAGAACGAGCACTTCGAGTTCTACTGGTTCCCGCACACCGGCAACTGCACCACCAAGCGCAACAACCGCAGCACGGGCCCCGCTGACCCGCCCGGCCGGGTCAGCGCCTTCGTGGAGGACGAAGTTCTCTCCAACGGCCTCTTCCAGGTGGTCAACACGATCGGCAGGGCCGTCCCCGCGGCCATCCCCGGCATCGCCAGGATCTCCAGCAAGGCGCTCTCCGCCCGCACCTACACGGACATCCCCTACAAGGTCTTCACGAGCCCGCGCCGCGTGCGCTTCATGGAGATGGAGTACGCCGTTCCGCGGGCGGCCCTCGTGGAGACGCTGCGCGAGCTGAAGGCAATGGTGGAGCGCTCGAACCTGCGGATCAGCTTCCCCGTGGAGGTCCGTACGGCCCCCGCGGACGACATCACGCTCTCCACGGCCTCGGGCCGGGAGAGCGCGTACATCGCCGTCCACATGTACCGGGGCACGCCCTACCAGGCGTACTTCACCGCCGCCGAGCGGATCTTCACCGCGCACGAGGGCCGGCCCCACTGGGGCAAGATCCACACCCGCGACGCCGCCTACTTCGCGCAGGCCTATCCGCGCTTCGCCGAGTTCACGGAGCTGCGCGACCGCCTGGACCCGGACCGCATGTTCGACAACGCCTACTTGCGCCGTGTCCTGGGCGACTGAGGACCGCCTAAGGGGGTGGCCGCCTACGGGGTGGCGGTCTCTCCCCGCTGGACGTCGTTTCCGTTTCCGGTGTCGTCGCCGCTCGACGGGGTCGGCGTCGGAGTCGGGGTGGGGGTCGGCGTCGGGGTCGGGTCCGTCTTCGAACCGCCGTCGTCCCCGGAGCCCGTACCGGAGTCCGATCCCTTGTCGGGGTCGCCCTTCGAACCGGAGTCCGATTCATTGCCGTTGTCCGGGGTCTGCGACTGCGATCCGTCCGGGTCCTGCGACGCGTCGCCGCCCTGCCGCGAACCGTCGTCCGTACCCGTGGAAGAACCGTCGGACGGCTGCCCGGAGGGATCGGTCGAGGGCGTGGGCCGCTCGTCCGGCGAGCTGTTCCGGCCCGAGAAGCCGTTGCTGATCGTGGTGCCGTGGCCCCCGCTGAAGTCCTCGCCGGAGACGATCTCGTACGTCGTGATGCCGGCCATGGCGACGCCGAAGACGACCGCGGCCGCGATCAACGGCCGTTTCCAGCTCTTGACCCGGGTGCGGTGCGTGGTGCCGTGGGTGAACTCGTCCGAGGGAAGCGGTGACACCGTCGGCTGCTCCGGCACGACCGGGGCCGCCTGCCGCAGGACGCGGGTCGCCTCCTCCCGGGGCACCAGCTGCGTGGCGTCGACCGAGCCGAGCAGCTGCGTCTTCTCGGGGTCGACGTCGGCGACGGCGTCGGTGTCCACCATGGGCAGCAAGGTCGTGCGGTCCGCGTCGGGGCCGGTCACCGGCAGCAGAGTCGTGCGGTCCGCGTCGGCATCCGTCACCGGCAGCACGTTCGTGCGATCCGCTTCATCGATGGCCGGAGGCAGCACGGAGGCCGCGTCCGGCTCGGCCGCTCTCCCCCACGTCGTCGTCACGGGCCCCGCCCCGGTGTGCGCCGCCGCACCCGTGTACGCCGCCGCTCTGAACGTCTCCGCCACCGGCGCACCCGAGCCGTCGGTCAGCGGAACCTGCCGCGCCCTCGGCTTGGCCTGCACGGTGACGTCACGTATCTGCTCGCCCGTGCGCCGGAAGAAGTGCTGGAAGACCGTGCCGCCGCAGGTCGCGACCGCACTGACCACACCCGCACCGAGGATCGTGCCGTAGACGCCGAAGCTCGACGCGAGCTTCGCCGCCACGACCGCGGCCACGGCGCTCCCCGCCACCTGCGGCACACTCAGGTCGAGGCGCCGCTTCTCCTTCGGCTCCGTCGAGCCGTCCGGCTCCGCCTGGTCCCTCGACTCCTTGCCGGAATCCGGCTTTTCACGCATCTCCGACCCTTGCCTGCCTTTCTCGACTGTCTGCACGAGAAAGGGACGTATGGGTGAAGTGGATAGTTCCGTTTCTGGAGATTCCGTGAAGTGTGCCACTCATGCACCACCCTGCCCGGGTATCCCGGGGCGCCAACTCCCGTCTCCCACGAGAAGTTCGGCGGCGCGGCGGACCACCCGCGTGGCCCGAATGGAGTACTGTTGCGAGCCCTGGGTCCGGTCTCCCACCTGGGTGCCCGGGGCCTTCCAGGACCGCCGGGAGGGGGCTCGCTGCACAGGGTGACCAAAGTGGTCACCGAGAGTTGCGAAAAGGTAACCGTGCCATAACGGCGACCTTGGGCCCATGCCCGACACGCCGGGCAACTCGGCAAGGTTGTGGCAGGCTGCACCCGGGCAGGCCACACTCGACTAGCGGAAGCAGCGACGCACGTGACGTCGGCAGGCACCACCCGGGAGGTCCCCATGCCCGAACTGCGTGTCGTGGCCGTCAGCAACGACGGCACACGGCTGGTGCTCAAAGCTGCGGACAGCACGGAGTACACGCTTCCGATCGACGAGCGGCTGCGCGCCGCCGTGCGCGGCGACCGTCCGCGTCTCGGCCAGATCGAGATCGAGGTGGAGAGCCACCTCCGCCCCCGCGACATCCAGGCGCGTATACGTGCCGGTGCCAGCGCGGAGGAAGTCGCCTCGCTCGCTGGAATCCCCGTCGATCGCGTCCGCCGCTTCGAGGGACCCGTGCTCGCCGAGCGCGCCTTCATGGCCGAGCGGGCCCGGAAGACCCCCGTGCGCCGTCCCGGCGAGAACACCGGACCCCAGCTCGGCGAGGCCGTCTCGGAGCGGCTGCTCCTGCGCGGCGCCGACAAGGAGACCGTCCAGTGGGACTCCTGGCGCCGCGACGACGGCACCTGGGAGGTCCTGCTCGTCTACCGCGTCGCGACCGAACCGCACTCCGCGAGCTGGACGTACGACCCGCCGCGGCGGCTCGTACAGGCCGTGGACGACGAGGCCCGCTCGCTGATCGGCGAGACGGACGACATCGCCGCGCCCGAGCCCAGCTTCCCGTTCGTGCCGCGCATCGCCCGGCTGCCCCGGGACAGGCCCTCGCTCGACCGGCCGCTTGACCGCGCCCTGGACCGGCAGTTGGAGCGCCCGAGCGCGCCGCTGCCCCCGGAGCCCCTGGAGGAGGGCGCGGCCACCGCCGCGACCGCCGCCGTCTCCGAGTCGGAGCGGGACTCGCTCACCAGCCTCCTGGAGGCGGTGCCGAGCTTCCGCGGCGACATGATCGTGCCGGAGCGCCCCGCGCTCCCGCCCACGGATCTCCCGCCCGCCGAAGAGGCCGAGCAGGACCCGGACGCCGAGGAGCCGCCCGCGGCATCGGCCGGGGCAGGTGCCGCGTACGCGGACGTCCTGATGCCGCGCTCGGTGGCCAGCCACCGCGACCGCCTCGTCGGCACCACCGACCGCCAGGCGGAGGCCGACGGCGTCCGTCCCGGGCGGCGCGCTGCGGTGCCCAGCTGGGACGAGATCGTCTTCGGCACGCGCCGCAAGAAGCAGGAGTAGCGAGCAGCGAGTAGCACCGCGCAGTACCTCGCAGTACGTCGTCGGGGCCCCCGCCGGGGCCGGGGGGGGGGGCCCCGGGGCGTCCGCGGGGCGGCGGGGGGGCGGGCCCGGGGGGCCCGGGGGGGGGGGGGCCCTCCGCCGTC
>NZ_JBEZVL010000019.1:69630-169238 GCF_040636975.1 Streptomyces sp. NPDC032198
TCGCGCCCTCGCCCCCCGCCTTACCCCGGGCTGCTGGCGGGGGGGCCCCCCCGGGGGGGGGGGGGGGCCCCCCGGCGGCGTTCCGGCGGCTACTGCGGGTCCGGGCCCGTGGCCACCGGGCGGGACTCGTCCGACGACCACTCCGACCACGAGCCGACGTACAGCGACGCCGGGATGCCCGCCACCGCGAGAGCGAGGACCTCGTGGGCGCCTGACACGCCCGATCCGCAGTAGACGCCGACCTCGGAAGTGCCGGAAGCGCCCAGCGAATGGAAGCGGTCCGCGAGATCGGCGGCGGGCCGGAAGGTGCCGTCCGCGCCGACGTTCTCCGTGGTCGGCGCGGAGACCGCGCCCGGAATGTGGCCGCCGACGCGGTCGATCGGCTCGACGTCACCGCGGTAGCGCTCGGCCGCGCGGGCGTCCAGGAGCAGTCCGGAGCGGGCCAGGGCCGCCGCGGCATCGGCGTCGAGGAGGTCCGTGGTGTTCGCCTCGGGGACGAACGAGCCCTCGGCCGCCGGGCGCTCGTCGCCCGACTTCAGCGGACCGTCCCACGCCGCGAGCCCTCCGTCGAGCACCCGCACCGAGGGATGCCCCGTCCAGCGCAGCAGCCACCAGGCGCGTGCGGCGGCCCAGCCCTGCCCGCCGTCGTACACGACCACGTCCCGGCCGACCGAGATCCCGGCCGCCCGCATCACCGATCCGAAGTGCTCCACATCCGGCAGGGGATGCCGTCCGGCCGCGCCCGCCGGGCCCGCGAGATCGGCGTCCAGATCGACGAAGACGGCGCCCGGGATGTGCCCCTTCTCGTACTCGGCCCGCCCGTCGAAGGCGGGGGCGCCCGCCGCCTTGGCGGTGCTCAGCTGCCAGCGGATGTCCAGGAGCGCTGGCGGGTTCTCGCCCGCCAGGTCGCTCGCGAGTTCGGATGCGGAGATGATGGCATTCATGGGCCCATCCTCGCGCACGGGGTGGCCGCGTCGGCCAGGTCCGGCTACCCTGCTCCGCCGTACGTCCGACGAACACGTGGCGTGCAGAACCGGGCACGCCCTGTACTGCCGAACGACACCACCGAGCAATCGCGCGTTTACGGATGAGAAACGGCAAACCGGGCATCCTCTGGGCGGAGCCGGGGCAAGCGGCGCGGCCGGGGCGCGCGGCGCCACGGGTGGTGCGAGCATCTGCACGGGCGGGCAAACGCACGGCACAGGCGCGTGCGTTCGAAAGCGGAGCCGAGCGGCCACCATGACGGGCCGAGGAGAGAGTGACGATGACGGAGGCATGGGGGTCGACGGGTCAGCGTGACGGCTTGGGGGCCGTCCGCCGCGCGCCCGGCACACCCACCTGGGTGAGCCTGATGGCGCATGGCCTGGCCGCGACCCAGGAGTTCTACGGAGCGTTGTTCGGCTGGGAGTTCCGTCCTGGCCCGGACCAGCTCGGGCCCTACGTACGGGCGCTGCTCGACGGCCATGAGGTCGCCGGGATCGGGCAGCTGCCGCCCGACCACCATCTGCCGATCGCCTGGACGCCGTACCTGGCGTCGGACGACGTGGACGCGACGGCCGAGGCCGTGCGGCACTGCTGCGGCACGATCGGTGTCGGCCCGCTGGACGCGGGCCCGGCCGGGCGAATGGCCATCGCGGTGGACCCCGCGGGCGCGGTGTTCGGGATCTGGCAGGCGGCGGAGCATCTGGGCGCCGCCCTCGTCGGGGAGCCCGGAGCACCGGCGTGGAACGAGCTGGTCACCCACGAGACGGCAGGGGTCGTCAAGTTCTACGAGGCGGTCTTCGGCTACACCCAGGAGGCGGCCGCACCGGCCGACTTCGACTACGTGACGCTCCAGGTCGACGGGCGGCCCGTGGCATCGGTGCGCGGCGTGGGCCAGGCGCTGCCGCGGGACCGCGGCGCGCACTGGATGACGTACTTCGAAGTCGCCGACGTGGACGAGTCGGTGGAGCGGGTCGTCGAACTCGGCGGCCACGTCCTGAAGCCCGCGGAGGCGGGCACGCATGGGCGGGTGGCCACGGTCGCCGACCCTGAGGGCGCGGCCTTCACGCTCGTGCGATCCGAGAACTGACTCAGACGGCGGAGGACGTGTCGACCGGCAGCACGTCGGGCGACAGGGCTCCCGCCTGCGAGGTCGCCGCCGTCATCCGGCGCCTGTGGTGACGGCGGCACAGCACCTCGTAACCCACCTCGTCCGCCGCGTGGTTGACGTCGCCGACGACGACCTGGGCGCCTTCGACGACCATCGCACCGCCTATGGTGCGGGCGTTGTGGGTGGCGCGGGCGCCGCACCAGCACAGCGCCTCGACCTGCAACACCTCGACGCGGTCGGCGAGTTCGACCAGGCGCTGCGAGCCCGGGAAGAGCTTGGAGCGGAAGTCCGTGGTGATGCCGAAGGCGAACACGTCCAGGCCCAGGTCGTCGACGACGCGCGCCAGCTGGTCGATCTGGCCGGGCGCGAGGAACTGCGCCTCGTCCGCGATCAGATAGTCCGCGCGGCCGCCCTTCGAGAGGTGGTCGACGAGATGGGCGTAGAAGTCGAAGTGGTCGGCGGCCTCGATCGCGTCCGTGACGAGGCCGAGCCGCGAGGAGAGCTTGCCCTCGCCCGCGCGGTCGTCACGGGTGAAGATCATCCCCTTCAGTCCGCGGGCCGAGCGGTTGTGCTCGATCTGCAGAGCCAGGGTGCTCTTTCCGCAGTCCATCGTTCCGGAGAAGAACACCAGCTCGGGCATGGGGAGTTGCAGCCTTTCGAGACGTACGGGGGGACGGCGTGGGCCGGGGGTCCGGTCAGGAGCGCACTTCGATGAGCGGAACGAGCTGCTCGACGGCGGTCATGGAGCCGTGCATGCCGACCAGGGCGGACTCCTTCGGCTCCTTCTCGGTGGCGATGATCGCCACGTCGTCGTGGGCCGCCGCGATGACGTCGCCGAAGCGTGCGTACACCCGCTCGTCGACGGCGTCGGGCGGGCCGAACCAGCCCGCGGCGATCGCCTCGTCCCGGCTCGCGATCCAGAACTGCTCGCCGAGCACCTCGCGCCAGACGGTCAGGACGTCGTTCTCGGCGCCCGGCACCGCGTACACATGGCGCGCGCGGCCCTCACCGCCCAGGAGGGCCACGCCGGCGCGCAGCTCCCAGTCCTCGTCGAAGTCGATGCGCGACTGCTCGTCGAAGGGGATGTCGAGCATGCCGTGGTCGGCGGTGACGTACAGGGCACTGCGCGGCGGGAGTTGCTCGGCGAGGCGCTGGACGAGGCGGTCGACGTACATGAGCTGGCCGCGCCAGGCGTCGGAGTCGACGCCGAAGCGGTGGCCCTTGCCGTCGACCTCCGCGTAGTACGTGTAGACCAGCGAGCGGTCGCCCGCGCCCAGTTGTTCGGCCGCGAGGTCCATGCGGTCCTCGCCGGAGAGCTTGCCGCGGAAGCTGCCGCCGCTCAGCGCGATCTTGGTGAGCGGGGTGTTCTGGAACGTCGGGGACGACACCTGGGCGGTGTGCACGCCCGCCGCGTGGGCCTGCTGGAAGACGGTGGGGTACGGCTGCCACTTGCGCGGGTCCGTCCACGGATTCCAGCGGAGCTGGTTCATCAGCTCGCCGGTGGCGGGGTTGCGGACCGTATAGCCCGGCAGGCCGTGCGCGGCGGGCGGCAGGCCCGTGCCGACCGAGGCCAGGGAGGTCGCGGTGGTCGCGGGGAAGCCCGAGGTGATCGGACGTCCCGTGCCGCCCCGTGACGAGCCGATGAGCGAGGTCAGGAAGGGCGCCTCGTCCGGGTGGGCCCGGAGCTGCTCCCAGCCGAGGCCGTCGATCAGGAAGACGCAGTTCCGGTCGGCCGGGGCGAGTTCCGGGATGACGGGCGCGAAGCCCTCGACGCCCTGGTGGGCGACGAGCGTGGGGAGCAGGTCGGCGAGCGAGCCCGCGCCGTACTCGGGCAGGGGTGCGGAGTCGAGGGAGAGCGGCTGCACGTCGTCCCAGGCGGGCAGGGACATCAGCGGGCGGTGTCCGCGGTCGCCTCGGACAGTGCCTGCGCGAAGGCCAGGGTCTGGCGCACGGTGTCCGGGCCGTCGCCCGCCTCGCTGACGCGGAGGCTGAGGTCGTCGGCGGTGGAGCTGCCGGTGTACCCGTGGTCCGCCTCACAGTTGGGGTCGCCGCACGCGGCGGGCTCCAGGTCGATGCGCGACACGGCGCCCCAGCCGATGGTCAGGACGACCTCACGGGGCAGCGAGCCCGGCACGTACTTCTCGGGGTTGGCGACGACGCGGCTGACGACCACGGACGAGATCCGGCCGATTTTCACGGACTCCGTGGAGGTCGTCGCGTACGGCGTCGGGGAGGTGCTGTCCGCCGCCTGCTCGTCCGTGTGGCTGACGATGAAGCGGGTGCCGGTCAGGACGAGGACCGTCACGTGCCGGCGTACTTCGTTCGCGTCGAACGTGGTCTCCTGGTGGACCAGGTACGACCCGATGGGCTCGCCGCCGATCGCGGCCTCCACCGCCTCGGCCACGAGGGCCGGGTAGTAGCCGCTGCGCTCGATCGCCGCGCGCAGCCCCTGGGTCGTCGTACCGGTCTTTGCCATGCCGTCCATCCTACGACCCGGTGGAGGGGGCACGGTGCCCCACTGGCCGCCTCAGTACCCGGGCAGGGCCCGCGGGCCGAGGTCGCTGCGGGCCGGCGGGGGCGCGAGCCGCACGGAGGCACCGAGCACGGAGAGGCCGCGCTGGGCGACGACCACGGGCTCCAGGGACACGGCGACGACCTCGGGGTGATCGTCCACGAGGCGCGAGACCCGCTGGAGCAGCTCCTCGAGGGCCGGGGTGTCGACCGGTGCCGAACCGCGCCAGCCGAAGAGGAGCGGAGCGGTCCGGATGGACCTGACCAGGGAACCCGCGTCGCGCTCGGTGACCGGGACCAGGCGGTGACCGGTGTCGCCGAGCAGCTCGGAGGCGGCGCCCGCGAGCCCGAACGAGAGCACCGCTCCGGCCGCCGGGTCGATGACCGCGCGCACGACGGTGTCGACGCCGCGGGGTGCCATCGCCTGCACGACGGGCCGCAGCTCCGCGGGCTTGCCGAAGGTTTCGGTCAATTCGGCGTAGGCGCGGCGCAATTGCTCTTCGTCGGCCAGGTCCAGGCGCACACCGCCGAGATCGGCGCGGTGGCGCAGGTGCGGGGCGGTGGTCTTGAGGGCCACGGGATAGCCGAGCGCGCGGGCCGCCGCCACGGCCGCGTCCGGGTCGGGCGCGGGCAGGGCGTCCCGTACGTCGATGCCGTAGCGCCCGAGCAGTTCGCGGGCGTCGTCCTGGGCGAGGGTGGCGCCGCGCGGGTCGTTCTGCTCGGCGAGGAGCTCGTCGATCCGCCGGGCGGTGCCGCTCTCGTCGATGTCCTCGTACTCATGAACCTTGCCGGGCTCCTTGGCCTCGCGCCGCCACTGGGCGTACTTCACGGCCTCGGCGAGCGCCCGGACGGCGCGTTCGGCGGCGGGGTAGGCGGGGATGACGGTGCGGTCGTCCACCTCCGCCGTGGGCAGGCGTTCCGCATGGGGGGACGACTGGGCACCCTCGCCGCTGCCGGGTGCTGGAACGGGGGCGTCAGGGCGTGTGCGGGTCGCGGCGGCCAGCGCTTCGGCGAGCCCGCCGAGCTCCACGTGGACGACGGCCACGGGCTTGGCGGGGCACCCGGCAGCCGCCGCCCGCAGCTCGGTGGCGAGCACCTCACCTTCGGGTGACGCCGTGGCCCCGTCCTCCCCCACCCAGGGGATGGCGGTGACGATCACCGAGTCACAGGCGTCGTCCGACAAGGCCTCGGCAAGCGCCGCACGGAAGTCCGCGGGCGTCGCCCCCGTGGTGAGGTCCCGCGGAGGCAGGGGCCGAAGCCCGTCGGCGACGCACGCGTCGTACGTGAGGAGGCCGAGCGACTCGGAGTTCCCGAGGATCGCCACCCGCGGCCCGGCGGGCAGCGGCTGCCCCGCGAGGAGCAGCCCCGCGTCCACCATCTCGGTGACGGTGTCGACCCGGATGACCCCCGCCTGGCGCAGCAGCGCCGACACCGTGGCGTGCGGCAGCCGCGTGGCCTGCACCGCGTGCCCCGTGGGCGCGATCCCGCTGTGCCGCGCCCCTTGGACCACGACCAGCGGCTTCGCCGTCGCCGCGCGCCGGGCGAGCCGGGTGAACTTGCGCGGGTTGCCGATGGATTCGAGGTACATCAGAGCGACATCGGTGTCCGGGTCCTCGTACCAGTACTGGAGGACGTCGTTGCCGGACACGTCCGCGCGGTTGCCCGCGCTCACGAACGTCGACAGGCCCGCACCCCGCCGGTGGAGGCCGGAGAGCAGCGCGATACCGATCGCGCCGGACTGAGTGAAGAGGCCGATCCTGCCGCGCTCGGGCGGATGCGGGGCCAGCGAGGCGTTGAGCCGTACCTCGGGTGACGTGTTGATGACCCCGAAGGCGTTCGGGCCGAGAATGCGCGTGCCGTACGACCGCGCCTGGCGCACCAGTTCGCGTTGCCGCTCCCGCCCCTCGGGGCCGCTCTCCGCGTACCCGGCGGAGATCACGACGAGCCCGAGCACCCCGCGCTCACCGCACTCGTCGACGGCCTGCGGCACCCGCTCGGCGGGCACGGTGACGACGGCGAGCTCGACGGTCTCCTCGATGTCCCGCACGGAGCGGTACGCGGGCACCCCGTCGACCTCGCTGCCCTCCTCGAACGCGCTGTTCACCGCGTACAGCCGCCCCGTGAAGCCCGCCTCGCGAAGATTCCGGAGCACGCTGCGGCCCACTCCCCCGGGCGTGCGTCCGACGCCGATCACGGCGACCGACTTGGGCGTGAGCAGCCGCTGCACCGACCGCGCCTCGGCCCGCTGCTCACGCGCGCGCTGCACGGCGAGCGAGCGGTCGGTGGGCTCCAGATCGAACTCGAGCCGTACGACCCCGTCCTCGAAGCTGCGCTTCTGCTGATAGCCCGCATCCGTGAACACCTTGATCATCTTGGTGTTCGCGGGCAGCACCTCGGCGGCGAAGCGGCGGATGCCGCGCTCCCTGGCGACGGCCGCGATGTGTTCGAGGAGGGTGGAGGCGACGCCCCTGCCCTGGTGGGCGTCCTGCACGAGGAAGGCGACCTCGGCCTCGTCGGCGGGCGCGCTCGCGGACATGCCGCGCGAGTCGATGCGGTCGAAGCGCACGGTGGCGATGAACTCGCCGCCCACGGTGGCCGCGAGACCCACCCGGTCCACCTGGTCGTGGTGGGTGAAGCGGTGCACGTCCTTGGCGGACAGGCGGGGGTAGGGGGCGAAGAAGCGGTAGTACTTCGACTCGTCCGAGACCTGTTCGTAGAAGCTGACCAGGCGGTCCGCGTCCTCGGCCGTGATCGGCCTGATCCGGGCGGTGCCTCCGTCACGCAGGACGACATCGGCTTCCCAGTGGGAGGGGTATGCGTGCCGGTCCGACGGGGTCTGCATGGGGCCAGGGTACGGGTCGCGGGGGCGCGTCGGCCGGGGCAGGCTAGGAGACGTCGAAGGGCGGGACGAGGACCCGAGGCGGAAGGACGTACGGTCGACGGAGCAGGGACCTACGACCGGCACCGTACGGACTCTCTGGTCGGGCGCCGTGCGGACCATCGGCCGGCACCGTACGGACCATCGGCCGGCGGAGCACTCGTGACGGCATGAGACACTGGTCTAGACAAGTGTGAGACACCTGGAAGGGCAGCAACACATGGCTGAGCGCCGCGTCAACGTCGGCTGGGCCGAGGGCCTTCACGCCCGACCCGCCTCCATCTTCGTCCGCGCGGCCACCGCCGCCGGCGTCCCCGTGACGATCGCCAAGGCTGACGGCAACCCCGTGAACGCCGCCTCCATGCTCGCGGTGCTCGGTCTGGGCGCGCAGGGCGGCGAGGAGATCGTGCTCGCCTCCGACGCCGAGGGCGCGGACGCCGCTCTCGACCGTCTGGCGAAGCTGGTCGCGGACGGCCTCGAGGAACTCCCCGAGACCGTCTAGTAAAGACTGGTACTCATACGCCGAAGGGCTCGCCTCGAATAGGGGCGGGCCCTTTGGCGTTTCTGGTTCCACTTGCCTGATATCAGTCGTCGACATTGAATTCGGACAGCAGAAATAATCCCCCGCCGAATAACTCTTCTTTGTATACGGCGCCTCTGTTAATGCCGTAGGCCCACTGCGTTTACGGGATGTTGCGAACCCCTCACACCGGGGATGCCGCGGCCCTGCACGAAGCGCGGCCGGTGCGCGGAGGCCGTCCGTTCCGTGTGCTGCGCGGTGAGCGCGCGGGCCCGCTCCGCGTCACCGCGCGCCACCGCGTCGACGATCGCGGCATGCTCGGCCCAGGCCTCGGCGGGGGCCGCCGACGCCTCCACCACGTACATCCAGGCGATCTTGTGCCGGAGCTGGGTGAGCAGCGCCGTGAGGCCCGGGCTGCCGGACGCCTGGGCGAGCGTCTCGTGGAACCAGCCGCCCAGTGAGCGCAGATCCTCGCTCCGGCCGTGCCGCGACCGCTCCTGGCCGAGCCTGACGAGGCCGCGCAGGACCTTCAGGTGCGCCTCCGTGCGGCGCTGCGCGGCGCGGGCGGCGCCCAGCGGCTCCAGGAGCGCGCGGATCTCCAGGAGGTCGGCGGCCTCCTCCTCGGTCGGTTCCGCCACGCACGCGCCCGCGTGCCTGCGCGTGACGACGAAGCCCTCGGACTCCAGGGTGCGCAGGGCCTCGCGCACGGGGACGCGGGAGACTCCGTAGCGGCGCGCGAGCAGTTCCTCGGTGAGCCGGCCGCCCCGTTCGTAGACACCGGAGACGATGTCGTCCCGGATTGCCGTGCATACCGAGTGCGCGGGAATGCGCATGACTGACCTCCGCCTTAATCCCCGCGAAACGCGGTCGATCGACGCCTGTTCTGCGACTCTATTGCAGAGCCGCCGAATTTCCGACGGCCGGCCGAAATCCAGGGATACTTTTGGCCAAAGGCGATAGGGGCGGGGAACAAGAACGGCGAAAGCCCCGGCTCTCGACGAGCCGGGGCTTTCGGTGAATCAGGTGCGCTTCGCGCGTCCGTCCAGGACCAACGGGATCAGACGTTGACGCCGTGCGAGCGGAGGTACGAGATCGGGTCGATGTCCGTGCCGTAGTCCTCGCCGGTGCGGGCCTCGAAGTGGAGGTGCGGGCCGCTGGAGTTGCCCGTGGAGCCGGAGAGGCCGATCTGCTGGCCCGGAGTGACCGCCTGGCCGACCGTGACGCCGAGGGACGACATGTGGCCGTACTGGGTGTACGTGCCGTCGTTCATCTTGATGACCACGTTGTTGCCGTAGGCGCCGCCCCAGCCGGCCTCGACGACGGTGCCGGAGCCGACCGCGTGGACCGAGGTGCCGGACGCGGCGTGGAAGTCGATGCCGGTGTGGCTGCCGGAGGACCACATGGCGCCGCCGGTCTGGTAGCCCGTGGAGACGTACGAGCCGCTGACCGGGGCCACGTAGGTGTTCAGGCGCTTGCGCTCGGCCTCGCGCGCGGCACGCTCCTTGGCCTCGCGCTCCTTCTTGGCCTTGGCCTTCGCCTCGGCCTCGGCCTTGCGCTTCGCCTCTTCGGCCTTCTTCTTTGCGGCCTCTTCGGCCTTCTTGGCGGCTGCGGCGTCGTCGGCGGCCTGCTGCTGGGCAGCGGCCTGCGCGTCGATGCTCTGGGCGAGCGAGTCGCCCACGGAGATGGCCTGGGTGAGGCCGGTGTGCTCAAGAGCCGCAGCGTCGTCGGCGGCGAGCGCCGGAGCGGCCAGGCCTCCGATGACACCGGTGGTGGTGAGGGCTGCGACGCCCGCCACGTTCGCGGTCGTACGCGTGAGGCGGCTCGGGCGACGGTGCTTCCCGGTGGCACGGGTGAACGCCATGAAGCGGCTGATCCTTTCCTTCCTTCTCGCCTACCGGGTTAGCTGACGGGTTCGGAGCAGGAAGGTCTCCTACGAGTCCCTCACCTGACGGCAAGGTTCCCGATTCACCCCAAGGGGACATGTGGGTCCCCGGCTCCCCTGGCTCGCGCCGTACGGGGACTCGGCGATGACTGTCCGGTGCCGCGGGTGCGGCGTACTGCATGACGAACAGCCGGGATGACGCTAAGCGGGCCATCTTTCAAACGACAAACGGATCAGAGTTTTTGTAGCGCACGCCACAGGTCAGACACGTAACCTCCATATCAATTCGGACATATGAGGACCCCAGTAGCCAATTCCCGCCACTGGGGTCCCGACATGTCCTGACTGTCACTCAGCCGGTGACCACACTCACTTCACCGATGCCGAGCGCCCTGACGGGCTCCTCGATCTGCGCGGCGTCCCCGACGAGCACCGTCACCAGCCGGTCCACCGGGAAGGCGCTCACGACGGCGGCAGTGGCCTCCACGGTGCCGGTGGCGGCCAACTGGCGGTACAGCTGAGCCTGGAAGTCGTCCGGCAGGTGCTGCTCGACCTGGTCGGCGAGCGTGGCCGCGACGGACGCCGCCATCTCGTACTTGAGCGGGGCGACGCCCACCAGGTTCTGCACGGCGACGTCGCGCTCGGCGTCCGTGAGTCCCTCGGCGGCGAGCGTGCGCAGCACCTTCCACAGGTCGTCGAGCGCCGGGCCCGTGGACTCGGTGTCCACGGAGCCGCTGATGGCGAGCAT
The DNA here is from genome assembly GCF_040636975.1 of Streptomyces sp. NPDC032198. Taxonomy (NCBI): domain Bacteria; kingdom Bacillati; phylum Actinomycetota; class Actinomycetes; order Kitasatosporales; family Streptomycetaceae; genus Streptomyces; species Streptomyces sp. NPDC032198. The sequence goes on from NZ_JBEZVL010000019.1 coordinate 80,262, forward strand.
CGCGGCGCCGCTTCCGTCCGGCGTGGAACGCAGGACCTGGGCGAACGACCGTACGCCGTAGGTGTATCCCTTCTCCTCGCGCAGGACGCGGTCCAGACGCGAGGTGAGGGTGCCGCCCAGGCAGTACGTGCCGAGCACCTGTGCGGGCCAGACACGGTCGTGCCGGTCCGGGCCCACGCGGCCGATGAGCAGCTGCGTCTGGACGGCTCCGGGGCGGTCCACGATGACGACACGCCCGGTGTCGTCCGCGGTCACCGGAGGCACCGGACGCGGTTCGGCGGTGCCGCCCGTCCAGGCGCCGACGGTGTCGGCGAGGACGGCGTCCAGGTCGACGCCGGTCAGGTCGCCCACGATGACGGCCGTCGCCGTGGCGGGACGCACGTGCTTCTCGTAGAAGGTGCGCACCGCCGCCGAGTCGATGGCCGTGACCGTCTCCTCGGTGCCCTGGCGGGGGCGCGACATGCGAGCGGTCGCCGGGAAGAGCTGCCGGGAGAGCTCCTTGGCGGCGCGCCGCCCCGGGTTGGCGGCCTCGTGCGGGATCTCGTCCAGGCGGTTGCGTACGAGGCGTTCGATCTCGCTGTCCGCGAAGGCGGGGGCGCGCAGGGCGTCGGAGAGCAGGCCCATCGCCTTCGGCAGGCGGGAGACCGGGACTTCGAGGGAGACGCGGACGCCGGGGTGGTCGGCGTGCGCGTCCATGGTGGCGCCGCAGCGGTCGAGTTCGGCGGCGAAGTCCTCGGCGGAGTGCTTGTCGGTGCCTTCGTTGAAGGCCCTCGCCATGATCGTGGCGACGCCGTCGAGGCCCTCGGGCTCCGCGTCCAGCGGCGCCTCGAGGTGGACCTCCACAGCGACGACCTGCTGGCCGGGGCGGTGGCAGCGCAGCACGGTGAGGCCGTTGTCCAGGGTGGCGCGCTCGGGCGCGGGGAAGGCCCACGGCCGTGCGGTGCCCGCCTGGGGCTGCGGGTGGAACTGCATCGTTGCGGCCTCGCTCACTTCGCGGCCTCCTCTTCGTCCTCGTCGGTGGCTTCGGCGGGCGCGGTGGGCTCGTACACGAGCACCGCGCGGTTGTCCGGGCGCAGACGGGCCGCCGCGGCCGCCCTGACCTCTTCCGCGGTGACGTCGAGGACGCGCCCGACGGCGGTGAGGGCGAGCTGCGGGTCGCCGAACAGGACGGCGTAGCGGCACAGTTCGTCCGCGCGGCCCGAGACCGTGGAGAGCCGGTCCAGCCACTCGCGCTCCAGCTGTGCCTGGGCGCGCTCCATCTCCTCTTCGGTGGGGCCCTCTTCCGCGAAGCGGGCGAGCTCCTCGTCGACGGCGGCCTCGATGACGGGGACCTCGACGTCACCGGACGTCTTCACGTCGAGCCAGCCGAGCGAGGGGGCTCCGGCGAGCCGCAGCAGGCCGAACCCGGCCGCCACGGCGGTGCGGTCGCGGCGCACGAGGCGGTTGTAGAGCCGGGAGGACTCGCCGCTGCCGAGCACCGTGAGCGCCAGGTCGGCGGCGTCGCACGCGCGCGTGCCGTCCTCCGGGAGGCGGTAGGCGGCCATCAGGGCGCGGGCCGGGACCTCCTCCTCGATGACCTCGCGCAGCTCCTTGCCGATCGTGTCGGGCAGCGATCCGTCGCGCGGCGGCTGCTTGCCGTCGTGCGAGGGGATGGACCCGAAGTACTTCTCGACCCAGGCCAGGGTCTCCTGCGGGTCGATGTCGCCGACGATCGAAAGGACCGCGTTGTTGGGCGCGTAGTACGTACGGAAGAACGCCCGCGCGTCCTCCAGGGTCGCCGCGTCCAGGTCGGCCATGGAGCCGATCGGGGTGTGGTGGTAGGGGTGTCCCTCGGGGTACGAGAGGGCGGTCAGCTTCTCGAAGGCCGTGCCGTACGGAACGTTGTCGTAGCGCTGGCGGCGCTCGTTCTTGACGACGTCGCGCTGGTTCTCCATGGATTCTTCGTCGAGCGCGGAGAGCAGCGAGCCCATGCGGTCGGCTTCCAGCCACAGGGCCAGCTCGAGCTGGTGTGTGGGCATGGTCTCGAAGTAGTTGGTGCGCTCGAAGCTCGTGGTGCCGTTGAGCGACCCGCCCGCTCCCTGCACCAGCTCGAAGTGCCCGTTGCCGTGCACCTGCTTCGAACCCTGGAACATGAGGTGCTCGAAGAGGTGCGCGAGGCCCGTACGGCCCTTCACCTCGTGCCGTGAGCCGACGTCGTACCAGAGGCAGACCGCGGCGACCGGGGTCAGGTGGTCCTCGGAGAGCACCACGCGCAGGCCGTTGGCCAGCCGGTGCTCGGTCGCTGTCAGGCCGCCGGAGCCGGCCTCGGCTGTGGCCGTGTGACCCATGGGCATGTACGTCCCTTCGATCGCGAAAAGCTGGAAATTCTGCCAGTCCTGACACTGTATGCAAGCGTGCGGACAACCTGTGAAGTTCCCGCTCCGCGCTCGGCGTAGTCGGCCCCGAAGTCCGGGTCGTGGTCGGCGTTGTCAGTGGGACAGTCCACAATGGTCGGCGTCAGATCCCGTTGATGCCCTGGCAGACACATTGAAGGAGCCGCAGCAGCGATGGCCCGCCGCAGCACGAAGACCCCGCCGCCCGATGACTCGTTCGAGGAGAAGATCCTCGACATCGACGTCGTCGACGAGATGCAGGGCTCCTTCCTCGAGTACGCGTATTCGGTCATCTACTCGCGCGCCCTGCCGGACGCCCGCGACGGCATGAAGCCGGTGCACCGGCGGATCGTGTACCAAATGAACGAGATGGGCCTGCGCCCCGACCGCGGCTACGTGAAGTGCGCCCGCGTCGTCGGCGAGGTCATGGGTAAGTTGCACCCGCACGGCGACGCGTCGATCTACGACGCCCTGGTGCGCATGGCCCAGCCCTTCTCCATGCGCCTGCCGCTGGTGGACGGCCACGGCAACTTCGGCTCGCTCGGCAACGACGACCCGCCGGCCGCCATGCGGTACACCGAGTGCAAGATGGCCGACGCCACGTCCCTGATGACGGAGTCGATCGAAGAGAACACGGTCGACTTCGAGTCGAACTACGACGGCCAGGAGCAGGAGCCGGTCACCCTTCCGGCGGCCTACCCGAACCTTCTGGTGAACGGCTCGTCCGGCATCGCCGTCGGCATGGCGACGAACATGCCGCCGCACAACCTCGGCGAGGTCATCGCCGCCGCCCGCCACCTGATCAAGCACCCCGGGGCCGACCTGGAGACGCTGATGCGTTTCGTGCCGGGCCCCGACCTGCCCACGGGTGGCCGCATCGTCGGCCTGACCGGGGTCAAGGACGCGTACGAATCGGGGCGCGGCACCTTCAAGATCCGCGCGACGGTGGCCGTCGAGAACGTGACCGCGCGCCGCAAGGGCCTGGTCGTGACCGAACTGCCCTTCTCCGTGGGCCCCGAGAAGGTCATCTCCAAGATCAAGGACCTGGTCGGCTCGAAGAAGCTCCAGGGCATCGCCGACGTCAAGGACCTCACGGACCGCTCGCACGGCCTGCGCCTGGTCATCGAGATCAAGAACGGCTTCGTCCCGGAGGCCGTCCTGGAGCAGCTCTACAAACTGACGCCGATGGAGGAGTCCTTCGGCATCAACAACGTGGCCCTGGTGGACGGCCAGCCGCTCACCCTCGGCCTCAAGGAGCTCCTCGAGGTCTACCTCGACCACCGCTTCACCGTCGTCCGCCGCCGCAGCGAGTTCCGCCGCAGCAAGAAGCAGGCGCGGCTGCACCTGGTGGAGGGCCTGCTCGTCGCCCTCCTGGACATCGACGAGGTCATCCGCCTCATCCGCTCCAGCGACAACTCCGCGCAGGCCAAGGAGCGCCTGATGGAGCGCTTCTCGCTGAGCGAGATCCAGACGCAGTACATCCTCGACACGCCGCTGCGCCGCCTCACCAAGTTCGACCGCATCGAGCTGGAGTCCGAGCGCGACAAGCTCAACGCCGAGATCGAGGAGCTGACCCGGATCCTGGAGTCGGACGCCGAGCTGCGCAAGCTGGTCTCCGGCGAACTGGCCGCCGTGGCCAAGAAGTTCGGCACGGACCGGCGTACGGTCCTCCTGGAGTCGTCGGGCACCCCGGCGCCCACGGTGTCGCTGCAGGTGGCGGACGACCCGTGCCGCGTGCTCCTCTCCTCGACCGGCCTCCTCGCCCGTACGGCGAACGGCGAGCCGTTCGCCGAGAGCGACACCAAGCGTGTCAAGCACGACGTGATCATCTCCGCCGTGCCCGCCACCGCGCGGGGCGAGGTGGGCGCGGTGACGTCCGGGGGACGGCTCCTTCGCCTCTCCGTGGTGGACCTGCCGCAGCTCCCGGAGACGCATGCGGCACCGAACCTCTCCGGAGGCGCGCCGGTCTCGGAGCTGCTCTCCCTGGAGGCGGACGAGAAGCTGATCTGCCTGATGACCCTGGACGAGTCCTCACCGGGCCTCGCGCTCGGCACCGAGCAGGGCGTGGTCAAGCGCGTGGTCCCGGACTATCCCTCGAACAAGGAAGAGCTGGAGGTCATCACCCTCAGGGATGGTGACCGGATCGTCGGCGCGGCCGAGCTGCGCACGGGCGAGGAGGACCTGGTCTTCATCACGGACGACGCCCAGCTCCTCCGGTACCAGGCCTCGCAGGTGCGCCCGCAGGGCCGTCCCGCGGGCGGCATGACGGGCATCAAGCTCGCGGACGGCGTCAAGGTCATCTCCTTCGTGGCGGTGGACCCGGCCGTGGACGCCGTGGTCTTCACGGTGGCGGGCTCGCGCGGCACACTGGACGACTCGGTGCAGACGACGGCCAAGGTGACGCCGTTCGACCAGTACCCCCGCAAGGGCCGGGCCACGGGCGGCGTACGCGTCCAGCGCTTCCTGAAGGGCGAGGACTGCCTGAGCTTCGCGTGGGCGGGCCCGACGCCGCCGCTCGCGGCCCAGCGCAGCGGCCTGCCGGCGGAGCTGCCGGAGATCGACCCGCGCCGCGACGGCTCGGGCGTCTCCCTGTCGAAGCCGGTGGCGGCGGTGGCGGGCCCGGCGTAGTCAGTCGCCCCGCGGTTCCTGGACCTCCTGCGGCTCCTGGACCTCCTGCACATACCGAAGTACGCCCCACATGCTGTGCTCATCGGCACCGGCCTGTGGGGCGTACGCGCGCGAGGCCTCCAGTTCCTTCTCCAGGCCCGGTACGTCGATGCCGGACCCGATGAGGACGAGCTGGGTGAGGCGGGGCTCGCCCGCGGCCCACGGCTCGGGGTAGAAGCGCAGAAACCGCCCCACGGCGTGCACGGCGTACTTGTTGCGCGGGTCATGGGCGCCGAAATCGACGTACCCCTTGATGCGGTAGAGCCCCTCGGGCCGACTGTCGAGCAGGGCCATGAACGGGCGGGGAGCCATGGGCACTTCGGAGGAGAAGGAGAGGCTTTCGTAGGCGGAGTGCAGATGGCCGTGGTGCCCGTCGTCGGGCTCATGCTGATGCAGGTCGTCGAAGGACAGCTGCCCCACGCGCTCCCCCACGGGCTTCCGGTCGAGAAGCAGCTCGACGTCGACGCGTCCGTAGGAGGCGGGGACGACGGCCGCACGATCGGTGAACCCGCGGACAAGGCCGAGGATCCGCTCCCGCTCCGCCTCGGGGACGCGATCGACCTTGTTGACGACGACAAGGTCGGCGATCCCCAGATGCCGGTCGACCTCGGGATGCCGCTCACGCGTGGCGTCGAACTCGACGGCGTCGACGACCTCGACGAGCCCCCCGTACACGATGTGCGGGTTCTCGCTGGCCAGGACCATCTTCACGAGCTCCTGCGGCTCGGCGAGCCCGCTGGCCTCGACGACGATGACGTCGATCCGGGCAGCGGGTCGGGCAAGCCGCTCCAGATATTCATCGAGCTCACTGGCGTCCACGGCACAGCAGAGACACCCATTGCCGAGCGAGACGGTGGAGTCACCGAGCTGCCCGGCTACGGCCATGGCGTCGATCTCGATGGACCCGAAGTCATTGACGATCGCCCCGATCCGGCTCCCGCCGCTGCGGTGCAGCAGATGATTGAGCAAGGTCGTCTTGCCCGAACCGAGGAAGCCGGTGAGGACGACGACCGGGATCTGCCGGGCGCTCGGCTGAGTCAACGTGCGACCCCTTTCACACTGACGCGTGCACCGGCGCGGGCACCGGCTCTCGTACGACGAATGGCTGCCGCCCCAGGATACGAGCGCGTAGAAACACCGCGAAGTGAACGATTGTTAGCGGCGCGGGCGGGGCACACATCTGGCACGGCGCCGGGACATGCGACCACTGCTGCCTTCCGTGCGCCTCCTCTCCGCCTCCCTGCCGATCAGAGCCGCTCGGCATCCTGGAAGGCGGCAAGCGCGCCGCCCATCGCTCGCCGGTCCTCACCCTGTCGACCCGCATCCGACGACCGGCGGACGGTCGCCGATTCGGGGGTTGACATGGCCACACAGAAGTTTGGGATACGGGGGTTGGGGTCCGCCGCTGCCGCGGGCCTTGCTTTCGCCGTCGGGGCCCTGACGGTCCTGACTGCTCAGCAACGCAAGCACGGGGCGCTGCGGCTGCGAATCGCGTGCACAGAACAGCCCGAGCACCAGCACAACACCACCTTGATCGCGCAACAGCGACTGCAGTTCGACATGCTCAGCAAGGCGATGGACGACCCTGACCTGGCGGCCGTCCTGGACACCTTCGACGTGACTCTCGATCCCCGGACCCTCCGTCAGTACCTGTTCGCCAATGCCGTGTACACCAACGCACTGCTGTTCTGGCGCGTCGGCAACTTCACCTGGGAAGAAGTGCACGGACACCTGCGTCTGATCTGCCAGAACCCCATCTTCCGCAGCTACTGGGAGGCCACGCGACCGCATCGAGCCAGCCTGCTGGACACTTCGGACGAGGCCCGCATGGGCCGAATGGTCGACAAGCTCATACGGGATCTAGAGGAAGCGGACACTGACGAGTGGTGGGTGGTGGGCGAACCACCTTGCGAATAAGGCCAGTTGATTCCTTCGTTGGGCTGACGCGCGGGGTTGCCTCAGCTTGTCTCAGGCATTGACAGTCCCTAAGGTGGGCGCGCGCGGCGCTTTGTACCCCAGACGCCGCACCCCAAAACTTCTGCAACACCTCAGACAGCGCTGCCCCCACGCTCCCCGCCACCGCTCCTAAGACTGGAAAACCGTTGAAGATCGTGCGCCGCATTGGTGCCTCTCCCCAGCAGCGGGGAAGCGCCTCAGGACAGTCATGCCCCGATGTCTTCGAACTCAGCGATGGAAACTTCGCCGTCATCGGGACAGAGGCCACAGCGACGCTCGAGAAAGAACTCCCGCCCGACGCCTCGCGAGCTGGCTACGAACGCATCGTGATCGTGAGCCGCGAGACCCTGATCCGAGCCAAGGGCGACATCCCTGACGTCTAAGACCAGTTAGCGAAGGACGGTTCAGTCTGATCGTGCCAACCCGGTTTCCCGCCCCGGACGCCAAGGGAAGAATCCCGCGGTCTCCCGAAGGAGGGAACGATGTCCCGCCACACCAGCTGGCGTTCAGCACTCTCCGTCTGCGCCTGGTTGGCCGCAGCCGCTGCGGGCGTCGCGTTGGTGGGCACAGCTTCCGTCATATTCAGCGGCTGGCTCGCTCGCGGCGCCGAAGCTGCCAGCGGAAGCAGGCAGACCGCGGAAGAACGCAGCGCCCTCGGGGACTATTTCGGTGGCGTGAGCGCCGTCTTCTCCGGAGTCGCCCTGCTTCTGCTCATCGTCACACTGCTCTTCCAGCAACGTGAGCTGCGGCTTCAGCGCCGGGAGCTTTCGATGCAGCGCGAGGAGCTCGCCGCCTCTCGCACCGAGCTGCATCGGAGTGCGGAAGCGGACATGCGTAACCTGCACGTGCAACTGACTCAAATGGCGATAGCAGACCCCTCTTTGGCCGAGGTGTGGACCAGGCACGAAGGCGGGTCAGACAACGCGCGTCGCCAACATCTCTTCGCCAATCTGGTCTTCAACCACTTTGTTCTCGGCCTCAGCTGGGGAAGCTACTCCGAAGACGATCTGGTCATCTACGCTCGCGATCTCCTCGAAAATCCCGCGTTCCTTCGGTATTGGAACGCCACGCGCGCGCATAAGAGCGAGTTGCCGCCCGAGAGCTCAGAGGGACGCCTGTTCCGAGTCTTCGATCAGGTTCTGGCGAGCCGTCAGGGCGGGGCGCCTCCGCCCAGATCGTGAGCGAAGGCACTCAAGCACTACGGCATACGAGCAGGACTCGCACCTGCACGGCCCGCCTGCCCTCAGTCGACCATCGGCACCCGCTCCGGCGGGACAGGCCCCACATAGCGCGCCGCAGGTCGGATGATCTTCGAGTCCTCCGCCTGCTCCAGGACGTTGGCTCCCCAGCCCACCACCCTCGCCGCCGCGAACGTCGGCGTGAACATCTCGCGGGGCAGGCCGCACAGTTCCATGACGACGCCCGCGTAGAACTCCACGTTGGTGTGCAGCTCGCGTCCAGGCTTCAGTTCGGCGAGGATCGCCTCCACCTGGCGCTCGACCTCGACCGCGAACTCCACCATCCGCCCGCCGAATTGCTGCGCGATGCCCCGCAGCATGCGCGAACGCGGGTCCTCCGTGCGGTAGACGGGGTGACCGAAGCCCATGATCCGGTCCCCCGCGAGCACCCGCTCACGGATCCAGGCGTCGATGCGGTCGGGCGTGCCGATGGCGTCGAGCGTGTCGAGCGCGCGGCTCGGCGCCCCGCCGTGCAGCGGACCCGACAGCGCACCCACGGCCCCCACCAGGCAGGCCGCGACGTCCGCGCCGGTCGAGGTGATCACCCTGGCCGTGAACGTGGATGCATTGAATCCATGGTCAATGGTTGAGATGAGGTACTGCTCGATCGCCCTAGCGCGGTCCGGGTCCGGCTCCGAACCCGTCAGCATGTAGAGGTAGTTGGCCGCGTACGAGAGGTCATCTCGCGGCTCGACGGGTTCGAGCCCCTGCCCCAGCCGGTACAGCGCCGTGAGCAGCGTCGGCACCACGGCGGACGCGGCGAGGGCGTCGGCACGGCGCCGGTCGGCGTCGATGTCGTACACCGGGCGGAAGCCCTTCGCCGCGCCGAAGAGCGACAGCGCCGTACGCAACCCGGCGAGCGGCCCCGACAGGGCGCTGGCGCGGGCTATGGCGGGCAGCGCGGCGCGCACCTCGTCCGGCAGCCTGCGCAGAGCGGCGGTCCGTGCGGCGAAGGCGGCACGCTGCCCCGCGTCCGGGAGCTCACCGTGGAACATCAGGTGCCACACGTCCTCGAAGCCGCGGGTCTGCGCGAGCTCGACGGCCGAGTACTGGCGGTAGTGGTAGAAGCCCTCGTATCCCCTGACGTCCCCGAGCCGGGTCTCGGTCACGACGACGCCCGCGAGCCCGCGGGGAACCTCCACGGGGCCGGTGGGGGTGGTGGTGGAGCCATTGATCGGCATGTTCTTCCTCGACTTCCTCCCTGGACTTGATTCGACTGTCCATGCTTGACTGAATCCCTGTCAATATTGATTGAATCAATATCACGTCTAGCTGGATACGGTGTCGCCCATGACGGATCAAGAGGCCACCCCCAAGGAAGGCCGGCGCCTGAGCACTCGGGAAGCCGCGGAACTGCTCGGCGTGAAGCCGGAAACCGTGTACGCCTACGTGAGCCGCGGCCAGCTCACAAGCCGCCGCGGCCCCGGCGCCCGGGGCAGCACCTTCGACGCCAAGGAGGTCGAGTCGCTCGCCCGCAAGAACCGCCGGGAACCCGCCGCCATCTCCGCGAGCGGCGAACTCTCCGTCCGCACCCGCATCACGCTCATCGACAAGGACCGCTACTACTACCGCGGTGTCGACGCGCGGGAACTGAGCCTGGCGCACTCCTACGAAGAGGTCGCCGAGTGGCTGTGGACCGGCGTCATGCGGCCCGGAATCCGCTTCACCGCCCCCGAGGAGACCACTCGCGCCGCCCGCCGCGCCATCAACGCGCTGCCCGAGCACAGCGGCCCGACCGACCTCCTGCGTGTGGCCGCCATCTCGGCCGCGGCAGCCGACCCCCTCCGTTTCGACCTCTCCGAAGAAGCCGTCATCGGCACCGCACGCACCCTCATCCCCACCCTCGTCGCGGCGCTGCCCCCGGTCAGCCGCGCCCACCAGGACGAGGGCCCCCTGGCCCACCGGCTCTGGGCACGCCTCAGCGGCCAGCAGCCCCACGACGCGTCCCTGCACGCCCTGGACACCGCGCTCGCCCTGCTCGTGGACCACGACCTCGCCGCGTCGACACTCGCCGTCCGCGTCGCCGCCTCCGCCCGCGCCCACCCGTACGCGGCGGTGTCGGCGGGCCTCGGCGTTCTGGAGGGCCCGCTGCACGGCGCGGCGAGCGGCCTCGCGCACCGCATGCTCCTGGACGTACTTGACCGCGGCAGCGCGGCCCCCGTAGTGGCCGACGAGCTCCGCGCGGGCCGCCGCGTCCCGGGCCTCGGCCACCGGCTCTATCCCGGCGACGACCCGCGCGCGGAAGCCCTGTTCGCCCTCCTGGAGGTCATCCCCAAGGCGGGCCCCGCCCTGGCCGCGGCCCGCGACGTGGTCGCCACCACGGCCCGCCACACGGACCTGCACGCCAATGTCGACCTGGCCCTCGCCGTCCTGACCGCCTCGTCCGGGATGCCCGCCGAGGCAGGCGAGACGATCTTCGCCGTGGCACGCACGGCCGGCTGGATCGCGCACGCCCTGGAGGAGTACGGGGAACGGCCGTTGCGCATGCGCCCCAGCGGGCAGTACGTCGGGCTGCGTCCGCCCCAGCCGCTGCCCGCGCCCGACGGCGGCTGAATCACCCCGGGCCCGGCCCGGGTTAGGCTCGCCTCTGTGAGTACGTGTGCCACCGCTTCGCGGGATCTGGACGAGCCTCTCGCGGGGACCGCGGCCACCGCCAGGACCTGGCTGCTGCTGGAACAGCCCGGCCCGTGGGGCGCCAGAGCGCTCACTTCGAGCCACCTGGATCCGGAGGTGGGCCGCGCCCTGGAGGCCGCCGCCGAGGGAACGGGCGTACGCATCGCGCTCATCCGACGCCCCGGCCGCCACGCCGACAGCCACCCCTCGGCCCGGCGCCGGGTCTACGTGGCCCACACCGCGCCCGGCAACACCTGGCTGCGCGGCGGCGTCACGGACCGGCCGGAGGAGTTGCTCGGCCTCGACTTCACGGCTCTCGGCGCGGGCGACCACGGCGGGTTCGGCACCCCGTACACGGGCGACCCGCTCGCCCTGGTCTGCACGAACGGCAAGCGTGACCGCTGCTGCGCGCTCCTGGGCAGGCCGCTCGCCGCCGCACTCGCCACGTCCGGTGAACAAGGCGCCTGGGAAGTCACCCATCTGGGTGGTCACCGCTTCTCCCCCACGCTGCTGGTCCTGCCGTACGGCTACGCGTACGGCCACTCGGGTCCGGACGCCGTCAGGGAGATCCTCGAAGGCGTGCGTACGGGCCGCGTGGTGACCGAAGGCTGCCGGGGCAGTTCCGCCTGGGACCGCCCGGGACAGGCCGCCGAGCTCGCGGTGCGCACCGCCACCGGCGAGGACGCCGCGGGAGCCCTGAGCGTCGTCCACACGGACGGCACGGCCCCTCGCTGGGACGTGACGGTGGCCCACACCGACGGACGGCTCTGGCGCGTGACCGTCGCCCAGGAGGCCTCGCAGCCGCCACGGCCGGAGAGCTGCGGCGCGGCACTCGCGGCCCCGGCGCGCATGGATGTCGTGGCGGTGCGGCCGATCGCGTACGGAGTCGCGCGGGAGATCCCCGCCACAGTCACTTCGGAGTAGCCCTCCGCTCGCCGTACCGTTCGCATCATGAGCCCGACCTCCCCTGCCCGACGACTCCGCCTCGGCCTGCCGCGGCGCGTCTTCTCGCAGGTCCTGCTGATGCAGCTGGCGATCGCCGCCGGGGTCGCCGTGCTCGCCACGGGGCTCTTCCTCGCGCCGCTCAGCGATCAGCTGGACGACCAGGCGATGCGCCGCGCGCTCGCCATCGCGCAGACCACGGCCGCCCAGCCGCAGATCGCTGACGACCTGCGCTCCTCGAAGCCGGCCGTCGACGGGCCCGTGCAGACGGAAGCGGAACGGATCCGGCGCGCCAGCGGCGCCGAGTACGTCGTGATCATGAACAAGGACGGCGTGCGCTGGTCCCACACCGACCACGACGAGATCGGCCGGGTCGTCTCCACCGACCCCAGCGACGCGCTCGCCGGGGACGAGGTCATGGAGATCGACGACGGCACCCTGGGCCGCTCGGCCCGCGGCAAGGTGCCGCTGCGGGACATCGACGGGCACATCGTGGGCGCCGTCTCCGTGGGCATCGAGTACGACAGCGTCCGCGCCCGGCTGATCCACGCGATCCCCGGGCTCTTCGCCTACGCGGGCGGGGCGCTCGCCGTCGGTGCCCTCGCCGCCTATCTGATCTCACGCAGGGTGCAGCGGCAGACCCGTGACCTGGCCTTCTCCGATATCTCGGCCCTCCTTGCCGAACGCGAGGCCATGCTGCACAGCATCCGCGAAGGCGTGGTGGCACTGGATCGCGCCGGCCGCGTCCGCCTCCTCAACGACGAGGCCCAGCGCCTCCTCGGCATCGGAACGGAAGCCATCGGGCAGCCGCTCGACATCGCGCTCGGCCCGGGACGTACGACCGACGTGCTCGCCGGACGGGTCACCGGCACCGACCTCCTGACCGTCCGCGGTCAGCGCGTCCTGGTCGCCAACCGCATGCCCACGGACGACGGAGGCGCCGTCGCCACCCTGCGCGACCGCACCGAACTGGAGCAGCTGGGCCGCGAACTGGACTCCACCCGCGGCCTCATCGACGCACTGCGCGCCCAGGACCACGAGCACGCCAACCGCATGCACACCCTGCTCGGCCTCCTGGAGCTGGAGATGTACGAGGAGGCGGCGGAGTTCGTCGGCGAGGTGGCGGGCGCGCACCGGGTGACCGCCGAGCAGATCACGGAGAAGATCGGCGATCCGCTGCTCGCCGCTCTCCTGGTGGGCAAGGCCACGGTCGCCGCCGAGCGCGGGGTCGCCCTCGCCGTCCCGCGTGAGACCGCGCTGCCCGACCGGCTGATCGACCCGGGCGGGCTGGTCACCATCGTCGGCAATCTCGTCGACAACGCCCTCGACGCGGCGGCGGGCACGCTCCACGCGCGCGTGGAGGTCGATGTGCGCACCGAGGGGCGCGCCGTCGTCCTTCGGGTGAGCGACACGGGCCCTGGCGTACCGCCCGAGCAACGCGAGACGATCTTCACGGAGGGCTGGTCCACCAAGGAGCCTCCGGCGCACGGCAAGCGCGGCATCGGGCTCGCCCTGGTCCGCAGGCTCGCCGAGCGGCAAGGGGGCAGCGCACGGGCCGACGCGTCGCCCGACGGGGGCGCCGAGTTCACCGTCGTCCTGCCCGAAGCCCTCGCCCAAACCGAGCTGGCCCCCACGTCCGAATTGGCCCCCACGGAGGAGACACGATGATCGAGGTGCTCGTCGTGGACGACGACGTCCGGGTCGCGGACGTCAACGCCGCCTACGTGGCGAAGGTCCCCGGCTTCCGGGTGGCCGCGAAGGCCCACAACGCGGCCGAGGCACTGCGGCTCGTCGATGAGCTCCCCGTCGACCTGGTGCTCCTCGACCACTATCTGCCGGACGAGACGGGTCTCGCCGTGGTCCGTACGTTGCGTGAGCGCGGCCACCAGACCGACGTGATCATGGTGACCGCCGCGCGCGACGTGGCCACCGTCCAGGCCGCGATGCGCCACGGCGCCCTGCAGTACCTGGTCAAGCCGTTCTCCTACGCGGGACTTCGCGCGAAGCTCGACGCGTACGCGACCTTGCGCCGCACGCTGGACGGCGGAGGCGAGGCCGAGCAGGCCGAGGTCGACCGCATCTTCGGCGCGCTGTCGGCGACTCCGGCACCGGAGCTGCCCAAAGGGCACTCCCCCACCACGGCCGAGCTGGTCCGCAGGGCCCTGATGGGCGCGGAGGGGCCGCTGTCCGCCCAGGAGCTGGCCGACCGCACCCGGCTGAGCCGCCAGACCGCCCAGCGCTATCTGAAGCTCCTGGAGCGCTCCGGCCGGGTCCGGCTCAGCCTCAAGTACGGCGACACGGGCCGCCCGGAGCACCGCTACGAATGGGCCTCGAGCGCTTCCTAGCGGAACCTCTGCGAGAGAGCCCGGCGAAATCTCCGCAGGAGGGTTCTCACACCGCGGCTTTCACACCGCTCCCGCCCCGGTGAGCGACCGCACCTCGGTCTCCGCGTGCTTGGCCTCGTCGGCGGGCTCCGCCGAAGTGACCGTGCCCATCCATCCGGCGAGGAAGCCGAGCGGGATGGAGACGAGCCCCGGGTTCTCCAGCGGGAAGTACTGGAAGTCCACGCCCGGGAAGAGGGAGCTCGGCCCTCCGGAGACGACGGGTGACAGCACGACGAGCGCCAGGGAGGGCACCAGGCCGCCGTAGACGGACCAGACCGCTCCCCGCGTGGTGAAGTTCCGCCAGAACAGCGAGTAGAGCAGCACGGGCAGATTCGCGGACGCGGCCACCGCGAAGGCGAGACCCACCAGGAACGCCACGTTGAGATCGCGGGCGAGCAGCCCCAGGCCGATCGCGACCACTCCGATCCCGGCAGCAGCGAGGCGTGCCACCGCCACCTCGCTGCGCGGCTTCGCATGCTTGCGCCGCAGCGACGCGTACAGGTCGTGGGCCACGGACGCCGAGGAGGCGAGCGTGATCCCGGCGACGACGGCGAGGATCGTGGCGAAGGCGATCGCGGCGACGACCGCAAAAAGAACCGTTCCGCCTGTGGAGTCCGCGCCGCCGCCCAGATCGAGCGCGAGAAGGGGAACTGCCGTGTTCCCCGCGGCATTCGATCCCCGTACGGCATCGGAGCCCACGATCGCGGCGGCGCCGAAGCCGAGCACGATGGTCATCAGGTAGAAGCTGCCGATGAGACCGATGGACCAGACGACGGAGCGGCGGGCGGCCCGCGCGGTCGGCACCGTGTAGAAGCGGGAGAGGATGTGCGGCAGCCCGGCCGTGCCGAGGACGAGCGCGAGCCCGAGGCTGATGAAGTCCAGGCGCGAGGTCCAGTCACCGCCGTACTTCAGTCCGGGCGCGAGGAACTTGCTGCCGTGTCCGCTGCGGTCGGCCGCGGTCCGCAGCAACTGGTCGAAGTCGCCGTGGAAACGCACCAGCACGAGCACGGTCAGCGCGATCGCACCGCACATCAGCAGGACCGCCTTGACGATCTGGATCCAGGTGGTGGCCCGCATCCCTCCCAGCGACACATAGATGACCATGAGCGCGCCGACGCCGATGACCGTCCAGGCCTGCGCCGCTCCACTCGTCCCACCGAGCAGCAGCGCCACCAGTGAGCCCGCCCCCACCATCTGCGCCACCAGATAGAGAACGGACACGGTCACCGAGGAAGTTCCCGCCGCGATACGCACGGGCCGCTCCCTCATCCGGGAGGCGACGACATCGGCGAGTGTGAACCGGCCGCAGTTGCGCACCAGTTCGGCCACCAGGAACAGCACGACCAGCCAGGCGACGAGGAAGCCCACCGAGTAGAGCAGCCCGTCGTACCCGAAGAGCGCGATCAGTCCGGAGATACCGAGGAAGGAGGCGGCCGACATGTAGTCGCCCGCGATGGCGAATCCATTCTCCATGGGCGAGAAGAGCCGCCCGCCGGCGTAGAACTCCTCCGCCGAGCCGTGGCGGTTCCGGCTCACCCATGTCGTGATGGCGAGCGTGACGGCCACGAACACGCCGAAGAGCAGCAGGGCGAGCGTCTGGTGGTCCCCGGTCATCGCTCACTCCCCCGGGCCTGCTCCTGCTCGCCCCGCTGATCGTGTTCCCGCTGCTGAAGGACCCTTCTCTGGTCCTGCTCGCGCTTCTGTTCGAACACCGCCCAGCGCAGATCGAGCGCCGCGTGATCCCTCCTCAGCCGTGCGTGCCGGGCGTACGCCCAGGTCAGCAGGAAGGTCGTGAGGAACTGTCCGAGGCCGGCGAGCATGGCGACGTTCACGGCTCCGGCGACGGGCCGCGCCATCAGCCCGGGTGCCGTCGTCGCCGTCACCACATACGCGACGTACCAGGTGAAGAAGAGCGCCACCCCGGGGACGACGAACCGCCGATACCGGCCGCGCACCTCCTGGAAGGCAGCACTGCGCTGGACCTCCAGATAGATGTCGGCCGCGGTCGCGATCCGCTCCGGCGCGGCTCGGGGCGGTGCCACGGGCGCCGGCGCACCCGTGCCGTCCAACTCACCCCAACCGGACGCAAGCGCGTCGTACCAGGGATCCCTCGGATCACCGGTCCGCGCCTGCCCCGCATCGCGCCCGTCGTGCTTCTCCACCGAACTCTCCTTGTCCGCAGCCTTGTTCGGCCGCGTGCCCAAGGATGGACAGATCGGGAAGATCCCTGACTCTTCTCTCTCTGCTCTTCACCCCATCAGGTGAAGGGCCGCATCGAAGACCCCACTCAGCCGGGCCTGACCGTCGGCGGCTTGGCGAGCCCGTGGCCATAGGCGTAACGGACCGCCTGCGCACGGTCCTTGAGGCCCGTCTTGGCGAAGAGATTGTTGATGTGTGTCTTCACCGTCGCGGTGGAGACATGCATCGCGCGGGCGATCTCCTGGTTCGTCATCCCTTCGGCGATCAGGACGAGCACTTCGGTCTCACGCGTGGTGAGGCCGTCGGGCGGTTCCGGCGCGGGTGCGGGCTGCTCGGGCTCCGAAAGCCTCTCCAGCAGCCGCCGCTGGATCCGCGGGGAGAGGCCCGCGTCGCCCGAGAGCACGTCCTCGACGGCGCGCACGATCTCGTCCCCACCGGCGTCCTTGGTGAGATAGCCGCGCGCACCGGCTCTCAGCGCGGGGAAGAGCGAGTCGTCGTCCGCGAACGTGGTCAGCACGACGACCTGCGTCCCTGGGTACTCGGCGCGGATGCGACGGGTGGCCTCCGCACCGTCCACCCGTGGCATGCGCAGGTCCATCAGGACGACGTCCGGGGCGAGTTCCGCGACGAGCCGCACGGCCTCCTCGCCGTCGCCCCCGGAGCCCACGACCTCGATACCGGGCAACAGCCCCAGCAGCATCACGATGCCCTCGCGCACCACCGTCTGGTCGTCGACCACGACCACCCGCGCCGGCGCCTTGGCGCCGCCCTCCCCCGTCATGTGGGCACCTTCAGCGTCACGATGAACCCCTCCTCGCCAGGCCCGGCCGTCAGTGAGCCGCCCAGCAGCTCCGCCCGCTCCCGCATGCCGATCAGACCGTACCCGGCGCCGGACGCCGCCAGTTCACCCGGCGGTCCGCCGGAATCCCGTATGTCCAGCGTCACTTCCCCCTCTTCGTACGCGAGACGCACGAAGACCTTCGCGCCCGGAGCGTGCTTGCGGACGTTCGTCAGGGCCTCCTGCGCGACGCGGCGCACCGCCTGTGACGCCTCGGCGGGCAGAGCACGGCGCGCCCCCGTCACGGACACCGAGGCCTTGTCCGAGACGACCAGCTCGCGCAGGAAGTCCTCGACGGGCGTCATCTCGCCGCGCAGCGCGGAGAGCGCCTGCCGGGTCTCCGCGAGCCCTTCTCGGGCCATGGAGCGCGCCGCCACCACTCGGTCGAGTATCTGCTCGCGCGTCGCGTCGCCTTCGATCAGCAGACGTGCCGCCTCCAGATGGACGAGCTGCGCGGAGAGGCTGTGCGCGAGGACATCGTGGATCTCCCTGGCGATGCGCGACCGCTCCGCCAGGGCGGCCGTCTCGGCCTCCGCTGCGCGGGCGGCCCGCTCCTGGGCGAGCAGCCGATGGGCGTTGCCCCGCGCGTCGGCGTCGAGCCGCAGCGTGTATCCGGCCAGCGCGAGGCCGACGACGATGAGGGCCGTGACGAGCCAGCCGTCGTCGTTGTGCGTCGCGAACGAGGCCAGCGCCAATGGCATGCAGCCCGCGGCCACCACAAGGGGCAGTCGCTCCAGGGCCAGGAAGGCGGCGCCGCACCAGAGGACGAGAGCCAGCACACTCCAGTCGCCCAGCTGCGCGGCGTACCCCGACCCCACCAGCAGGGCCAGCAGAGTGACCGAAGGCCACAGCCGATGGTCGAAGGACGTACGGAGGAACGCCCAGACGAGCCCGCCGCACAGCACGACCAGACCCACACCGGCCGCCAGGCGCCAGCCCCGGTCGTGATGGAACGCGTTCCACAGCAGGCTGCCGCCGATCGCCACCCGCAGGACCCTGACGAACCACAGTCGGGCGACGCTCTGCCCCTCCCGGGTGAGCCCTTCCCGGGAGGGCCATCTCATCCACCGGTCCGAGATCACACGGGGTCCTTCCGCATCGGCTCGTACGCCGCGTCCGCAACACCGTACGCCGGGCGGAGCAGGCCGGCCCGCTGCGCCAGCATGCCGCTGCGCACCAGGAGGGTGGCCGCGAGCGCCAGCATCAGTGCGGCGCTGCCCTGCCGCACACCCAGCAGCGCGCCGATGCCGAACAGGCCGAGCCGCAGCGCGATCCCGGCGCCCCAGACGATGGCGGTGGCCTTGGTCCCCTTGCCCCACACGGCACCGTCCGGCGCTGTCCATACATGCGTGGTCCGCGCCCAGCCGAAGCCGATGGCCAGACCGACGAGGAGCTCCACGGCGAGCAGGGCGCCGGCCGCCGTCTGGTGGTGGGGGTCCAGCACGTCGGGCTCGCGCACGGCCATGAAAACCAGCACGGCGGGTATGACCCACCAGCGCCTGTCCGCGGTGATCCGCTGCGCCTTGAACTGGCGCACGATGACGAGCGCGACGACTGCGCAGACCACCAGACCATGGGTGAGCCCAGACATGACGGCCTCCGTGGGGCGAGGAAGAGCGGAGCCGATCCGATGCGGATCGACACCTTCGACGCTACGGAAAAGACCTGGTCAGGACATCGGAGCAGGGGTGGAACGTGGGTGGAGCCAAGGGCTCCACCCACGGGTGGAGTGCGTTTCGCGCGAGCGGAACGCACCAGCCTCGCGGGAGCGCTACGCGTCGATACGCGAACGGTCCAGCGTCGCCGCCGAGCTCGTGATGAATTCCTTGCGGGGCGCGACGTCGTTGCCCATCAACAGATCGAAGACCTGCTCGGCGGCATCCAGGTCGCCGATGTTGACCCGCCGCAGCGTGCGGTAGCGGGGGTCCATGGTGGTCTCCGCCAGCTGGTCCGCGTCCATCTCGCCAAGACCCTTGTAGCGCTGGATGGAGTCCTTGAAGCGGATCCCCTTGCGCTGGTACTCCAGGAGCGTCTCGCGCAGCTCGTTGTCCGAGTACGTGTAGACGTACTTGTCCTGGCCCTTCTTCGGCTGCACCAGCTCGATCCGGTGCAGGGGCGGTACGGCCGCGAAGACCCGGCCCGCCTCCACCATCGGACGCATGTAGCGCTGGAAGAGGGTGAGCAGCAGAATCCGGATGTGCGCGCCGTCGACGTCGGCGTCGACGAGGAGAATGATCTTCCCGTAGCGCGCCGCGTCGATGTCGAAGGTCCGGCCGGACCCCGCCCCTATGACCTGGATGATCGCGCCGCACTCGGCGTTCTTCAGCATGTCCGTGACGGACGCCTTCTGAACGTTGAGAATCTTGCCGCGGATCGGCAGGAGGGCCTGGAACTCGGAGTTCCGCGCCAGCTTGGCGGTGCCGAGCGCCGAGTCGCCCTCGACGATGAAGAGCTCGCTGCGCTCCACGTCGTCACTGCGGCAGTCGGCGAGCTTCGCCGGCAGCGACGAGGACTCCAGGGCCGTCTTCCGGCGCTGGGCGTCCTTGTGCTGCCGGGCCGCGATGCGCGTGCGGGCCGCGGCGACGGCCTTCTCCATCACGGCGCGCGCCTGGGCCTTGGCGTCACGCTTGGTGGACGTCAGGAACGCCTTGAGCTCCTTGGCGATGACATTGGAGACGATGCGGTTGGCCGCGGAGGTGCCGAGCACCTCCTTGGTCTGGCCCTCGAACTGCGGCTCGGCGAGACGCACCGTGACGACCGCGGTCAGCCCCTCCAGGGCGTCGTCCTTGACGATGTCGTCCTCGGCGACCCGGAGCACCTTCTGGGTGCGCAGCACCTCGTTCATCGTCTTGGTGAGCGAGCGCTCGAAGCCCGCCACATGGGTGCCGCCCTTGGGGGTGGCGATGATGTTGACGAAGGACCGCAGCGTCGTGTCGTAGCCCGTGCCCCAGCGCATGGCGACGTCCACGAAGAGCTCACGGGTGACCTCCGTGGGGGTCATCTGACCGTGGTCGTCGAGGACGGGGACGGTCTCCTTGAAGCTGCCCTGCCCGGTGAGGCGCAGGACGTCGCAGACGGCCTTGTCCTGGGCGAGGTACTCACAGAACTCGCTGATACCGCCGTCGAAGCGGAAGGACTCCTCGCCCTTGGTGCCGCCGTCGCCGAGGCCGTACTCGTCGCGCACGACGATGGTCAGGCCCGGCACCAGGAACGCCGTCTGCCGGGCACGCTGGTGCAGCGTCTCCAGGTTGAGCTTGGCGTCCTTGAGGAAGATCTGGCGGTCCGCCCAGTAGCGCACGCGCGTGCCGGTGCGGGTCTTGGGGATCTTCTTGGCCTTGCGCAGCTTGGCCGACGAGTCGAAGTCGGCGTCGGGACCGGGCTTGGCGAAGGCGCCGGGGACGCCACGACGGAAGCTGATCGCGTGGGTGTGCCCCGCGCGGTCCACCTCTACGTCGAGGCGTGCGGACAGGGCATTCACCACGGAGGCACCCACTCCGTGCAGGCCGCCGGAGGCAGCGTAGGAGCCACCGCCGAACTTGCCGCCCGCGTGGAGCTTCGTCATGACGACCTCGACTCCGGAGAGACCGGTCTTGGGCTCGACATCCACCGGGATGCCTCGGCCGTTGTCCCGGACCTCTACGGAGGCGTCGTCGTGGAGGATGACTTCGATGTGGTCGCAGTAGCCGCCCAGGGCCTCGTCGACGGAGTTGTCGATGATCTCCCAGAGGCAGTGCAGCAGGCCACGGCTGTCCGTGGACCCGATGTACATGCCCGGACGCTTACGGACGGCCTCGAGCCCCTCCAGGACGAGCAGGTGCCGCGCGGTGTAGTTGGAACCGTCCCGGTCTGCTCCGGTCAGCAATGCTGTGGACGGCACGGACGTTTCGGCGGTCACGCGGTTCGCTCCTCGCTGAATTTCAAAAGGGACCCCTTGGGGTAAGGGCCCGGCTTCGGTTGCCGCTCAGAGGGTACCGAGGCCTGGTAGAGCCGTTGTAACGCCACCCTCGTCACAACTCACACTAGTCCAGCGCCGTACGCTTGTTCGATCCCTCGATTGAGTGAAGCGCACGTCACGTTCCCTTCCAGGCATGAACCATTTAGGCTCCGGGCACGTCCTCATGAACAACCGGCAACCCAGCCGGCGGACGACCGACCTGACAGACAGCGCGAAACCGTACGACACGTAAGAGACGTAATACGGCACATTCGCCGCCAACCGGCAGCAGACAGCCGCCTCGGAAAAAACTTCGAGGAAAAGCCACGAGCGGGAACGTTTTCGGCCTGGTTGGATGTTGACCCTGGTACGACAGCTCGTCGAGCTAGAGAAGAGGCGACGTGACTACTGTTCTGACCCCCGCGAGCCCCCTGACGGCCGCTGATCGCTGCGACCGCTGCGGCGCCCAGGCATACCTGCGCGTCGTCCTGTTGAGCGGCGGTGAACTGCTCTTCTGCGCCCACCACGGCCGCAAGTTCGAGCCGGAACTCAAGAAGATCGCCGCTGAGATACAGGACGAGACGGAACGGCTGACGGCCGTCCCGGAGACCACTGACGAGGATCACTGACACCTCGCACCCACGACGAGCCATCCGGCGCACGCCAGGCCGGTGAACGGGCGGCCGCCCCTGCCAACCCCAGGGACGGCCGCCCGCTCGCGTTAGACGGGCACCCAGGCACCTCCTCGGCGGCCCCTGGCGGCGCCCCACTCTCCCCTCACGGACAACTCCCGTGTTTTCAGCCGCGTAGATGGATGTCCCGCGCGACGCCCGAGATCCGCGTATAGACCCCGGGACTCCCGGCCCGCCCGCAGCCGCTCCCCCACGACACCAGGCCGATCAGCCGCCCACGGGCGACGAGCGGACCACCGCTGTCCCCCTGACAGGCATCGCGCCCGCCCTGAAGTTCCCCCGCGCACAGCATGGATGCGGCCGCGTACGTTCCGTCAGAATCGCCCGGGTAGGCCTTCTCGCACGTCGCATCAGGCAGTACGCGCACCTGTGCGGCGTGCAACGTCCGCGCGTAATCGCCCGACCCCGTCGTGTCACCCCACCCGTAGACCGCCGCCTGCGTGCCGGAGTCGTACGCCTGGTCGCCCGCACCGGCCATGGGGAGCACGTGGCTCTGCGGAAGCGGGCTCGCCAGCGACAGCACGGCGACGTCGCCGGAGTTCGAGAAGCTGTCGTACTCCGGATTGACCTCCACCCGGCGCACCGCGATCTCCCTGCCCTGCGACGTACCCAGGTCGTCCCGGCCGACGATCACCTTCAGGTCACTCATCTCGCTCAGCCGTACTCCCAGGACTTCCTCTCCCATGCAGTGCGCCGCGGTGAGCACCGTCGAGCGGCCGACCACCACTCCTCCGCAGAACTGTCCCGAACGCGTACCCCCGAACCGGTCACGGCTGGACAGTGCCACCACCCAGGGGCTGTCGGCCACCCGGACCTGACTGCCCCCGATGACGATGCTGTCGGCCGCCGCGGGAGCCTGAGCGGCCAGCGGCAGCACCACCGCGGGGGCGACAAGGGCCAACGCCGCCGTGAAGGTGCGAGCGAAAGGACGAGGCATGCGATCTCCTCACTCTGGGTTGTCGTGAAACACCCACAGTGATCCAGCGCGTCGCGCCCCGCACCCGCGCCACGCGCGTCCGCGTCGGGGCGGACACACATCGGACAAACAGAAGACCCGAGGCCTCGCATGAGGCCTCGGGTCTTTCTTGTGGAGCGCTGGTGACTAGTCGAGGTAGTCGCGCAGGACCTGCGAACGCGACGGGTGACGCAGCTTCGACATCGTCTTCGACTCGATCTGGCGGATGCGCTCACGCGTCACCCCGTAGACCTTGCCGATCTCGTCGAGGGTCTTCGGCTGGCCGTCCGTGAGACCGAAGCGCATGGAGACCACGCCCGCCTCACGCTCGGACAGCGTGTCGAGCACGGAGTGCAGCTGCTCCTGGAGGAGCGTGAAGCTGACCGCGTCGGCCGGAACGACCGCCTCGGAGTCCTCGATGAGGTCGCCGAACTCGCTGTCGCCGTCCTCACCCAGGGGGGTGTGGAGGGAGATCGGCTCACGGCCGTACTTCTGGACCTCGATGACCTTCTCCGGGGTCATGTCGAGTTCCTTGGCCAGCTCCTCCGGGGTGGGCTCACGGCCCAGGTCCTGGAGCATCTGGCGCTGCACGCGCGCGAGCTTGTTGATGACCTCGACCATGTGCACCGGGATACGGATGGTGCGGGCCTGGTCGGCCATGGCGCGGGTGATCGCCTGACGGATCCACCAGGTGGCGTACGTGGAGAACTTGTAGCCCTTGGTGTAGTCGAACTTCTCGACCGCGCGGATCAGACCGAGGTTGCCCTCCTGGATGAGGTCCAGGAAGAGCATGCCGCGGCCGGTGTAGCGCTTGGCCAGGGAGACCACCAGGCGGAGGTTGGCCTCCAGGAGGTGGTTCTTGGCGCGGCGCCCGTCCTCGGCGATGATCTCCAGCTCGCGCTTGAGCTTCGGGGCGAGCTTGTCGGCGTTCGCCAGCTTGTCCTCGGCGAACAGGCCGGCCTCGATGCGCTTGGCGAGCTCGACCTCCTGCTCGGCGTTGAGCAGCGGGACCTTGCCGATCTGCTTCAGGTAGTCCTTGACGGGGTCGGCGGTGGCACCGGCCGCGGCGACCTGCTGGGCCGGCGCGTCGTCCTCGTCCTCGTCGGACAGTACGAAGCCCTTTGCGCCCTCTTCCTCGGGCTCGCCCTCACCGGGCTTGCCCTTCGCGGGCGTCTCCTCGGTGGCTTCGTCGTCCAGGATCTCGTCGTCCTGCTTGGACGCACTCTTCTTTGCCGTCGCCTTCTTGGCGACGGTCTTCTTGGCGACGGCCTTCTTGGCCGTCGTCTTCTTGGCTGCGACCTTCTTCGCGGGCGCGTCCTCAGCTGCGACATCTACGGCCGACGCCTCGGGGGCGGCGGTCGCGGTGGCCTGCTTAGCCGTGACCGTCTTGGCCGCGACAGTCTTGGTCGCGGTGCGCTTGGCCGGGCTCTTCGCTGCGACGCTCTTGCGGGGGCGTTTCGGCTCCGCGGCACTGACCATCAGCGTCACACCCTCTTCCTCGAGGATCTGGTTGAGGCTGCGCAGAACGTTCTTCCACTGAGTGGCCGGAATCTGGTCAGCTTCGAAGGCACGACGCACGTCATCGCCGGCGATCTGCCCATCAGCCTTTCCCCGCTCGATGAGCGCCATGACAGAGACGGATTCGGCGATCTCCGGCGGGAGCGTACGGGATGTGCTGGCCGACACGAACAACCTCTCGGAACGTTGGAAAACGGCTTCCGGCCCCGTCCATTGTGGACCAGGACCGACGACCGACGACTGGGGATGGGCCGACGGCGCAGGCGGGGCCGGGGAGCTGTACAGCGTCGCGAACGACTGCTGCATTCCCTCCTCGGCTATCACCTCTTAGGTCATCGCGCTGCCCCGACGAGCGTTACGCCCAATCTACGTGGCCCGAGTCACACCCCGTAAGCGCTCAAAAGCGGCCAGATACGGTCAGAGGTGTGCAGACCCGAGCCCTGACGGCCCTCCGGACGGCAACGACCGCGTCGCCGGGACTCTGCCGGATCCCCGAGGAAGCCACAGAGTCCCGGCGTCGCCACCGCGCCAACGGAGTGATGAGGTCGGGCCGCGAGGCGCATGAGGCGGCCGTACGGACGCAGGACCGGCCGTCAGTGCTCGCGGGGGGCGGGCACGACGCGCTCCACCTCCGGGTGGACGGTGAGCAGCTGGCGCATGGCGGCCTCGGCGCCGGGTCCGTCGCCCGCCCCGAGGGCGTCGACAATGCGCGAGTGGTGCACCAGCGACGCCTCGGTGGGGCGGTCGCAGCCGACGACCGGGCCGCCCGAGACCTGCAGCGCGGCCGAGACGATGCCCGACAGGTGCTCCAGCATGCGGTTGCTCGCGAGCTGGATGAGCAGCGAGTGGAACTCCGCGTCGGCACGGGAGAAGGTGATCCCGTCACCCTGGCTCAAGGCGTGGCCCATGATCTCGACCATGTCGGCGAGACGCTGCTGGACCTCCTCGCGGCCGTGGCCCGCGGCGAGCCGGGCGGCGAGGGGCTCGATCGTCCAGCGCAGCTCGCTGAGTTCACGGCGCTGGTCGTCGCGCTGCGGCCCGAACGCGCGCCATTCGATGATGTCCGGGTCCAGCAGGTTCCAGTCACTGACGGGCCGCACGCGCGTGCCCACATTCGGCCTGGCACTGACCAGGCCCTTGGCCTCGAGAACACGCAGCGATTCACGGACTACGGTGCGGGAGACCTCGAAACGCTGGCCGATCTCCTCGGGGACCAGCGGGCGGTCGGCTCCCAGGTCGCCGGAGACGATCATCTGGCCGAGCTGCTGGACGAGTTGGCCGTGCAGGCCACGGCCGCGGCTGCCGGCGCTGCGTCGTCCCACGCGGCCGAGGTCCTGGTCGGCGCTGTCCCACGAGGGCGCGACGACGCGGTCGGCACCCGGGGCCTCGGCGTAGGGGTAGCGGTCGAGTTCGCCCGGGCCGGCGAGGCCGGAGTCTGCGGAGCGGGCGGCGGTCATCATGGTGTGCGCAAGGGTACTCACGGAACCTTTGTCGGCGTGGCTCCCAAGTCCCTTGAGGTCTTTGGTGAAAAGCACACGAAAGGGTGATCGCTTACCCCGCCGCAATTGACGCCTTATCGGAAAGAAATGGGCGTTCTCCGGGGAGTTGTGCGCAGCACGGGAACGGAAGCGACGGACGGTCGTTATCGAGCCCTCCCGCGCATCGCCGTGAGCAGATATGCGCAGAGCAGAGCGGTCACCGACAACATCAGCGCACTACCCACAGGTTGGGCGACCATCCGGACTCCGCCGGCCAGATATCGCTCGACACCGAACGGCCACTGCACCAGTGCGAGGTCGCGCAACCTCCCGGGAAGCCCCGCCGCCGATCGCACAGACGGCCCCTCCAAGGCCTTTTGTACGAGCGGTACGACGAGGATCGGCACGGCGAGAACCGCGGCGAGACCGGCGGTCGTGGACCGGAAGACTCCGCCGGCGAGCACCCCCGCCCAGGCGCATCCCGCGACCAGTGCGACCCAACTCGCGCCCAGCGAAAGCCAGTCGGCGGGAACTCTGGCGACCTCTTCGCCGTATACCAGGTGCAGGAGCGCGGCGTCGGAGGCAAGGACGAGCAGGCACAGCAGGAGCGCGGTGGCGGCAGCGACGATCAACTTGGCGCTGAGCAGCCCCAAGCGGCGGGGGACGGTGCCCCGGTCGGCAGCGAGGGCGGGATGACGGAATTCCTCGCCGAAGGCGAGGGCGCCGAGCAGTCCGGCGCCAAGCGCCGCGGGCGGCAAGGGGAGTTCCTGGGGCCAGGCGGCCAGCAGGTGAGCCTGAGGCGTGTGACCACTCCTGGCGAGGAAGACGCACAGGACGGCGGAGACGGCGAGCACAGCGGCCATGGTGAGGTACCCGGTGCCGACACCGGCGGCGCGGCGCAGCTCGTAGCGCAGGGGGCGTAGCGGCCCACGGGCGGGTCGGATGTAGATCGGGGGAGGCAAGGGGGACGGCACCGCAGGAACCGGCTGGGCGGCGGTGATCGGGGCCGTGGCGGTGACCGGGTCCGTGGTGGCGACCGGGCCCGGGGTGGCGACCGGGTCCGTAGTGGCGAGCGGGACGAGGTTCTTGGGCGCGGGAACGGGCTCAGCCTCGGCCGGGGCGGAGGCCTCGGCTCCAGCCGGCGAGTCACCTCCTGTTGGCGCCCCTGCCGCGTCGCCCGCAGTCACTGCGCCAGCGGGCTCGGGAGCGGGCGCAGCAGCCTCCGCCGCAGGCCCCGCATCCCCGATCTCGTCGGCAAGTTGGTGGACGAGGATTCCGTGACGGAAGGCGGTCTCTCCGATGTCGGCACAGGTACTGCCGTACACCGAGAGCCGGTTGCCGTCCTCCTTGACCACCTCGATGGAGCGCTGCGCGGCGCGGGCCTCCTTGGACAGCAGCGTGCCGAGCCGAGCCGCGTGCGGACTGCGCACCGCGACCCGGGGGCGCAGCCGGGTGCGGGCGAAGTCACCGGCTTCCTGGTCGGCCACCAGTCGGCCCGCGTCCAGCGTGACGACGCGGTCGGCGGTCCGCGCGGCCTCCTTGGGGTCGGCCGTGGAGAACAGGACGGTCCCGCCCTGGGTGGCGTGCGCGCGCAGAATCCCGTGCAGCCAGCCGCCCTCCCGGGCCGAGAGTCCGTCTGCGGGCCCGTCGAGGACGAGCGTGTGCGGGTCGGCGAGCAGCGCGCAGGCCAGCCCGAGACGGCGGTCCATGCCACGCGAGAGCGTGCCGAGCCGCTGATCTCGGAGGCTGACGAGCCCGACGACTTCGAGTACGTCGTCGGCGCGCTGGACGGGCACACCGGCGGCCGCGCACAGCATGCGCAGCTGACCGCGGACCGTGCGGCCGGGGTGCCCCGGAACCTCGCCCAGCAGGACGCCCACCTCGCGCGACGGATGGGTGATCCGGTGCAGCGGACGCCCTCGGAAGTAGGTGACTCCTCGGCCCTGTTGGATTTCGAGCATGAGTCTCAGCGCCGTCGTCTTGCCGGCGCCCTGCGCGCCGAGCAGCGCCGTGACACGGCCTGTTCGCGCCTCGAAGGACACGTCGTCGACGGCGGGCGGCAGCTCCTGGCGGGGATTGCTTGTCAGTCCGATGGCCTGGATCATCGCTTCTCTCGCGGGATGTGCGACCGCTCGGCGGCCAGAGTTCGTCCGCCGGGTCGGGGACGGACGAACCCCGTGGGTACTCCTGCAAGATAACGCGATATTTCCGGCATTTCGGTCAGGGTGTGGGCCGCGGGTGTCCCTCACGCGGCCAGACCGGCACCAGACCGACAGGTGACCAGCGGGGCAACCCGTGGTGCGGCTCTCAGACCTCGGGGCGCAGCATCGGCGGGTTGAGCAAAGTCGCACCGCCCGCGCGGAAGAGCTGGGCCGGGCGACCGCCCTGGCGGGTGGTCGTACCACCAGTAGGGACGAGGAAGCCCGGCGTGCCGGTCACCTTGCGGTGGAAGTTGCGCGGGTCGAGCACGACGCCCCACACGGCTTCGTACACCCGTCGCAGCTCACCGACGGTGAACTCGGGCGGGCAGAAGGCCGTCGCCAGCGACGAGTACTCGATCTTCGAACGGGCGCGCTCCACGCCGTCCGCCAGGATCTGCGTGTGGTCGAAGGCGAGCGGCGCCGCCTGCTCGCCCTCACGGCCGTACCCGCCCTGGTTGAGCAGTGCCTCGACCGGCGCCCAGCGGGCACTGTTCGCATCACCGCCGGCCCGCGGTGCGGGGAGGTCGGGAGCGAGCGCGAGATGGGCGACGCTGACGACCCGCATCCGCGGATCGCGCTTGGGATCGCCGTACGTGGCGAGCTGCTCCAGGTGCGCGCCGTTCGCCTGCGCCGGAGAGTCCGGATCGTGAGCGCACAGACCCGTCTCCTCGACCAGCTCCCGCGCGGCGGCCGCCGACAAGTCCTCGTCGTCCCGCACGAAGCCGCCGGGGAGCGCCCAACGACCTTGGAACGGCGACTCACCCCGGCGTACCGCAAGTGCGCAGAGCGCGTGGCGACGCACGGTCAGCACGACCAGATCGACAGTGACAGCAAAGGGCGGGAAGGCCGACGGGTCGTAGGGCGACATGCCGCGATCATAGTCGTCTGCCTGACGATAAACAGCTCCTCCGGCATCCGATCCCGGTCGGATTCGCCGTGCCCCGCGTCGGATTTGAGCCACACCCGCCGCAGGTGTACCACCGTCCCGGCGGCTCCTTCCTCCTTGGTCACACCCCCAGCTGCAGCCCTTCGGCGGCCTCCTCGACCATGGCGAGGCCGAGCCGGCTGACGCGCACGGAGAACGGGGCGCCCGCGACGCGCAGCGCCGTCAGCCCCAGCTCACCGAGGGGCGCGCTGCGGACGGGACTCAACGTCACCGTGCCCGACGGGGCATCGGGCCGGATCCCGGCGAGCGACGTGAGCAGCAGTACCCCGGCAGCCGCGGCGGTGGCCGCCGGGCGACAGGCAGCGGGGTGCGGCAACGGAGCACCGCCTTCCGTGCGCTGCTCCCCCGCGTACATCTCAGGCAGTCGGCAGTCGAACGTCTCGGCCGCCGCCAGCGCCCCTCGCAGCAACGCACTCGCCTCTTTCTCGTAGCCTGCGGCGGCCAGACCCGCGACGGCGACCGCGGTCTCATGGACGCGCACCGCCCCGCCACGATGTCCGAAAGGGTTGTACGCGGCTTCCTTGGCGCCCAGGCTCCGCAGCCCCCATCCCGAGTCCATGGCGGGCCCGCCCAGAAGCCGGGCGAGCTGCTCGGTCCGCACCTTGTCCAGCAGTCCCGGCGCGAGTACGCCCGACCCGAGCAGACCCGTGTCGAGGAGGTGCGCGGCTCCACCGGTGAGGTGGGACACGGGACGGCCGTCGGCCAGGCAGGCCGCGGCCGGCCGCCCACCCGTCCGGTCCTCCACCCAGAAGTCCTCCCGGAACGAGCCCCGCAGCCGCTCCGCCCAGTGCCGCAGGTCCGCGCCTCCCGGACGGCTGTGCGCGTCGAGCAGGTCGGCGCCGAGCAGCGCGGCCCGGTGGGCATGGGCCTGGGTCTCGCAGCGCGCGGGCCCACCCGGATACGGGTCCGGCAGTGGCCCTCCGTCCGCCGCGGCAAGCAGCCACCGCAGGCAACGCTCGGCCGCCGGCAGCAACTCCTCCGTCTCCTGAGCCGGCAGCCCCCAACGCCATGCCTCCGCCAATAGCACCGGAAAGAGCAGCGTCGCCTCGACTCCCGTGCACCCGGGCGGCAGATGCGGTCCCGCGTTCCGCAGCGGACCGGGGATCATGCCCGCCCTGGGCCCCTTGCCCACGAGTTGACGGCGGGCGAGCATACGCAGCGTCCCTGCGGCGATCCGGGTGCCGAGCGGCAAGGCCATCCGGGCGGCCGCGAGCGCCTCGGCCGGCGCGAGGCCGCAGCGCCATGGCGCCCCCGCCGCCAGGTGGACGTCGGTCGGGTGCTCGGGGTCCCGCAGCAGCAACGCCTGGAGATCCTCCACGGATCGGTCCAGCAGGGTCCGGGCCCTGGGGTCGTCGCCCGCGGCCCGCGCCGTGGCGAGGGAGCGCGAAGCCCCGTGCCCGACCGCCCGCACCGGGCCCGCGCCCTCCGGCCGTACCCGCAGCTCCAGGCTCCAGGTGCCGCCCGGCGGCAGCTCCACCTCCCAGCGCAGCAGCCCCGCGGAGGCCAGCGCGTCCGCGGGCCCCGGGTGTGCGCTGACCACACAGGTGCCCGGCGGCGAGGACCAGCGCATCCCGGAGTCGTGCACACTGGCGGGCAGTTCGGGACCTGTATTGCCGGAAGCGACCGCTCCGAGCTCTGCCAGGTCCGTGCCGAGCGACACCTCCACGGGGAGCCGCAGGTGTCGGCCGGCGGCACTGCGCAGGACGATCCGCTCCGTGCCGTCCGCGTACCGGGTCCGCTCGACGATCACGTCCGGATCCGGGCCACCGTCCGCGGAGGGCCGCAGCGTCGCCACGAAGCGAGCGCAGTCGGCCGAGAGCATCCGCGCCTGCACGGCGATCGGCTCGCGCCCCGCCACACGAAGCTGGCAGCGGGACAGCAGCCTGCGCCCCGCGCGGTAGAACCCCTCGAGTCCCCGGCCGGTCAACTGCCCCTGGTCCGTGGAGATCGCGAGAGCGGGCATGGCGACACAGATCAGTGTGGCGTGCGCGGGCGGCAGCTGAGCGAGGCGACGCGGCGCGGGAGCCTGCGCGGGTCCGCCGGGAGGAAGCGGAGATCGCGGCGCGGGCCTCCGGGACCCCTCTCTGCCGGAGACACCGGAGACGCCGGAGCCAGGAGACGGGGCGGGCAGGGGCATGAGGTGGCCTCTTCTGCGCTGTCCGCGCTACGGGAAGTCGGAGGTCGTACAGCGGCTCGACCCAGGCACAGGTACCGCCACTCAGGTGAACGGACCCGCCCCGCCCCAAGTCACGCCTGCGGGAGGGTAAGCCACCCGCCCGGCCCCGGCCTTCCGCGCGCGGCACCCCGGACGCCACCCGTCCGGTCCCTGTCCCCCGACCCCGAACCCCCGCCTTCACGTGTCGTTCCTCGCTGCGCGCCGGATGGTGCGACGGCGGTTCTGCGGACCCGTGCTCGGCCTGTCGGCGGCCCGTGAGCCGGTGCCACCCTTCGGGCGGGCTGGGCGGCGGCGTCGCGGAGCGGCACCCACCGGCTCATCCGTGGGGTTCGAGGGCTGCGTAGAGAGGGGCAGCTCGGTCTGCACCCCCTTCGTGTCCCGGTCGGTCCGCTCCCTGCGCAAGCAGCGGCGGATCGGCTCAGGGTCCAGATCGCCGGTACAGGCATGGTGCAGGAGTTGCGCGAAGGTGTAACTCGGATCGGCGCACAGCGCCATGTCCAAAGCTTCCTGGCCCTCCGCGGTGTCACCGAGGGACCACGCGACCCAGCCCGCGAGCGCCAGCGGTGCCGCGGCGTGCTCCCCGTAGGCACCGACGCAGCGCCGGGCCAGGGCCCTCCAGAGCCGCAGCGCCGATGACGCGGCCTCTCCTTCCATCCACTCCGCGGCCCGATCACGCGTCGTACGGTCCTGGAGACCGAGGATCAGCGCAGCGGCCTCGTCGTGCGCGAGAAGTCCGTCGTCCTGGAGGTCCGCCTCCAGCCTGTCGGCGACCGACGGCGCGGCAACGATGCGGGCCATGATCCTTCGCGCCAGGTCAAGCGTGTCTGCGGCGACCTCCGCGTGCCCGTCCTCCTCCAGGATGCGGTGCACGATCGCCATGCCCGCCGCGTCGAGTGCGGCTTCCTGGTCCGCCGCGGCGACGGATTCCCACGGGGCGAGCCGCGCCCGCATTTCCTTTTGAGTGACGCCTACTTGGAGGCCTGCGTAGGCCGTGGCCGCGGCCAGGACCGAGGTGCCGGGCCGCAGCAGTGGCACGCCCTCCGGCGGGCAGCACTGCTTGTTCGGACAGCAGTAGGTCCAGAAGGTGCCCGCCGAGATGCACACGACCTCGAACACGGGAACGTCGAGGCTTCCGCAGGCGGTGCGGAGCACCTGTGCCAGCGGTCGAAGGCGCTCCATGACCTGCCGGCCCGATTCGGCACCGACCGGTTCCGCGCACAGGAAGGCGACAATGCCGTCGGGCCGGGCGCCGCGCCGCTCACAACCGCCCACCAGGCACTGGGCGAGCTGCTCCGCGATGGGCGGCCAGTCCTCCTCGCGCCCGGGAATGCCGAGGCGCACCCTCCCACCGAACCGCCCCCGCTCGCCGTGCAGGGCAATGAGGACGACGCTCTCCTCCGGCCGGAACCCGAGCAAGTACGGCAGGGCATCCGCGAGTTCGGCGGGAGTACGCAAGGTGACCGTCGTCTCGTCGATGGAGCCGGTGGGCTCGATCGCATCGATGGGGTTGATGGAGCCAGTTGATTCGGCCGAGCCGATGGAGTCGGCTGAGTCGGCCGGGCGAATGGAGTCTGCCGAGCCGATGGAGTCAGTCGAGTCGTTCGTGTTGTTCGTGTCGTTTTGTTCGCTGTGGTTCGCCATGCGCCGACTCTCCCGCGAATCACCAGGTTCCGGTTTGCCCTGTGGATAAGTGCGGTCAGGGGCACGCCAAGAGTTATCCACAGCTCGGCGGACTCGTTCGCGCAATGTCAGACCCATCGGGTTGCATGGGGGCATGAGCAACGAAGATCTACGCACGGCGGCCGATGCCGTACTCGCCCGACTCGTCGGCGGCCCCGCGCCCGCAAGCGGTGAGGTGCCCCCGTCGGACGGTCCACGACTGCGTGAGGACCAATGGCGAGCGATCGAAGCGCTCGTCGCCGACAAGCGACGGGCCCTGGTCGTGCAGCGCACGGGCTGGGGAAAGTCCGCCGTGTACTTCGTCGCGACCGCACTGCTGCGGGAGCGGGGCAGCGGCCCCACCGTGATCGTCTCCCCGCTGCTCGCGCTCATGCGCAACCAGGTGGAGTCGGCCGCCCGGGCCGGGATCCGCGCCCGCACGATCAACTCCTCCAACACGGAGGAGTGGGAGACCATCCAGGCCGAGGTGGCCTCCGGCGACGTGGACGTCCTCCTCGTCAGCCCGGAGCGGCTGAACAACCCGGACTTCCGCGATCAGGTCCTGCCCAAGCTCGCCGCCGCGACCGGCCTGCTCGTGGTCGACGAAGCGCACTGCATCTCGGACTGGGGCCATGACTTCCGGCCCGACTACCGACGGTTGCGCACGATGCTCGCCGACCTGCCGCCGGGCGTCCCCGTCCTGGCCACCACCGCGACCGCCAACGCACGTGTGACAGCTGACGTGGCCGAGCAGCTGGGCACCGGCGGCACCTCGGACGCGCTCGTGCTGCGCGGCCCCCTCGACCGGGAGAGCCTGAGCCTGAGCGTTCTGCAACTTCCCAACGCGGCACACCGGTTGGCCTGGCTAGCCGACCACCTGGATGAGCTGCCGGGCTCGGGGATCATCTATACGCTCACGGTCGCCGCCGCCGAGGAGATCACCGCCTTCCTGCGGCAGTGCGGCCACACCGTCACCTCGTACACCGGCAAGACGGAGAACGCGGACCGTCAGCAGGCCGAGGAGGATCTGCTCGCCAACCGCGTGAAGGCCCTGGTCGCCACCTCCGCCCTGGGGATGGGCTTCGACAAGCCCGACCTCGGCTTCGTGGTGCACCTCGGCTCCCCCTCCTCCCCGATCGCGTACTACCAGCAGGTCGGCCGCGCGGGCCGCGGAGTCGACCACGCGGAGGTGCTGCTCCTGCCGGGCAAGGAGGACGAGGCGATCTGGAACTACTTCGCCTCCCTCGCCTTCCCACCCGAGGAGCAGGTCAGGCGCACGCTGGACGTGCTGGCACAGGCAGGCAGGCCGCTGTCACTGCCCGCCTTGGAGCCATTGGTCGAGCTGCGCCGGTCACGCCTCGAGACGATGCTCAAGGTCCTCGACGTGGACGGCGCGGTCCGGCGCGTCAAGGGCGGCTGGACCTCCACGGGGATGCCCTGGGCGTACGACGCCGAGCGCTATGCCTGGGTCGCCAAGCAGCGGCAGACGGAGCAGCAGGCGATGCGTGAATACGCCGCGACTCCCGGCTGCCGGATGGAGTTCCTGCGGCGGCAGCTGGACGACGAGGCAGCCACCCCCTGCGGCCGCTGCGACAACTGCGCAGGAGCACGCTTCACCGACGCCGTGTCCTCCGGAGCACTCGACACGGCGCGGGGCGAACTGGTCCGCGCGGGCGTGGACGTCGAACCCCGGAGGATGTGGCCGACCGGGCTCGCAGCGGTCGGCGTCGACCTCAAGGGACGTATCCCCGCCGGGGAACAGGCCTCCCAGGGCCGGGCCTTGGGACGGCTTTCGGACATCGGGTGGGGCAACCGGCTCCGGCCGATGCTCGCCCCGCAGTCCCCTGACGGGCCCGTGCCCGACGACGTGGCGAAGGCCGTGGTCGGCGTCCTCGCCGACTGGGCGAAGGGCCCCGGCGGCTGGGCCTCGGGCAGCGCCGACGCCCAGCCACGACCGGCGGGCGTCGTGACCATGTCCTCGCACACCAGGCCCCAGCTGATCCAGTCGTTGGGCGCCCGGATCGCGGAGATCGGCCGCCTTCCGCTCCTCGGCTCCATCGAGTACGCCACCGGGGCCGACACGGCACATGTGCCGAGGAGCAACAGCGCTCAGCGCCTGCGCGCCCTCGACGGGACGCTGACCGTGCCCCCTGAGCTCGCCGCGGCGCTCCAGGAAGCGGGCGGCCCCGTGCTGCTCGTCGACGATCTGACTGACAGTGGCTGGACTTTGGCGGTGGCCGCGCGCATGCTCCGCCGTGCCGGAGCCAAGGGGGTGTTGCCGCTGGTCCTGGCCGTGCAAGGCTGACGCAAGCGTCGATGTGGGGCGCCGTGGGCAGGGATATAGAAGACGCATCACCAGATACCGGTCGGCGGTCCCAATTGCTCGTTGCCGCAAGGCAATCCGACGGGAAGAATTGGTATCGCTCCCCGCGCGGCTTTCCGTGGCCCGGCAGGAACGTGCCGCGGTGCGCTCCCCCAGTCCGACCCCGCCCTCTGGGCGCGTAGCCGAAGGGAGGACCGTGACCTTCGGATTCACTCCGTCCACTGCGGCATCGATGTCGGAGTTCTCGACGTCGGCTGAGATGTCCACCGATTCCGCCAACCGTCTGAGCCGGATGCTCGAGCCAGCGGAGTGGTCAGCCGCGGGAATACCCCTGCTGCGTAATCCGCGTGAGGTCGTCAGCGGCCTGCACGCCCGGCATCGTCCGACGCCCGAGACAGCCGTCGTCGCCGTCCTCGATCCTGAGGAACGGCTCCGGGCGAGCGCTTCGTTCACGCGGCGGCCGAGCGCGGCGGACGGGTGGGTGTTCCGCAACGCCCTGCTCGCGCAGCTGCGCCGGGTCATCCCGCACGATCTGCGGCGCCGCACTCCGGTGCGTACGGCGGTCCTGCTCTACTGCCGTGAGGGTGACGCGCGTTGGACGCCGGAGGACGGGGCGTGGATGTGGGGACTGCGGGACGCCTGCACGTTGCACGGGCTGCGATGCGGCGCCTACATCACGCTGACCCGTGACGGCTGGCAGGTCCTCGGTGAGGGGCGCGGCGGCCGTCGGCCCAGCACCGGTTCACATCCCGAGGCCTTCACCGACACCGATCCGCCGCCACCGATACGCACCGGCGGCGCCGCGTCCGAGGTACTGCGCCGGGTGGCGGCACGCTGAGGCGTCCTCCGGACCACCCGCCGCGAGGCGGGTGACAGGCATGGACCGGTGCGCACCTGACTCGTCCGCGTCGCGTGGTGCGCGACGCACACGGCTCGAAGCTCACCCGGCCATGCCACGGACACCGGCCGCCCACGCCCCACTCCGTCCACCCGGCCTCGAACGTCAGGCGTTCGATCGTCAGGCGGCCGAAGCCGGAGCCCGGGCCGCGGATGTCAGACGGCGAACGTCAGACGCCCGCGCCCAGCATCGCGTTGATGCGCTGCGGGTCACCGCAGACGATCAGTAGGACTCCGGCCCGGGTGAGCGCCGTCGGCAGTGCGCCGACCGCGGTCTCCTCGCTGCCGCCATTGATGGCGACGACGACCACGGGGCGGGGCACTGCACGGTCCAGGGCGGCGGCGTCGGCGTAGAAGACGTCGTCACCCGCGTCGTGCTGGGCCCAGTAGGACGTCTCGCCGAACGACAGCTCGTGCGTGGCCCACGGGTGCGGGTCGCCGGTGGTGATCACCAGGACCTCACCCGGGGCGCGGCCCGAGTCGAGCAGCAGGTCAACGGCTTCCTCGGCGGCGTCGAGCGCCCCCTCGGCGGAAGCCGGGACCAGCTGGATCTGCGGAACCGAAGCACCGGCATCCGTGACGGAGCCCGCGGGGGAACCAGCGGGAACCGTCGGAGCGGCGGAAGCGGCCGGGGCGGAAAGCCCGGGCTTGGCGGCCGGCTCGTGCGACGTGCGCTGCGCCGGCGGCATAGGCCGGGCGGGGCCCGGTCGGCCAGGACGCGGCGCGGCCGCGGGACGCGGGCCGGGTACGGGGCGGGGGGTCGGCGTGATGCGGCCACTGGCCGGGGTCACGCGGGGACCCTGGGCACTCTCGTGAATCTGAGGCTCCTCGGGACTGAGAGGCATGCGTTGTTGTCTATCAAACGCCGGTGCGAGTCGCATCGGCGGGTGGCACTTGAGTGCGAGTGGAACTGCCGGAAGCGTCAGAAATCGAAGCCGAGTTGGCCCTCGATTGCCGGAACGCTTCCATCCGCCCAGCTGCGGGCCTTCTTGAGGTGCCGCCACTGGGGCAGCGCATCAAGATACGCCCACGACATCCGGTGGTACGGGGTGGGCCCCCGCTCCGCCAGCGCGGCCTTGTGTACCGGCGACGGATAGCCGGCGTTGGCCGCAAAACCGAAGTCTGCATGTTCGATACCCAGTTCGGCCATCATTTTGTCGCGCCGAACCTTGGCGATCACCGACGCCGCGGCGACGGCCACACAGGATTGATCGCCCTTGATCACCGTACGAACCTGCCAGGGAGTCCCGAGATAGTCGTGCTTCCCGTCGAGGATCACCGCTTCCGGCCGTACCGGAAGCTCCTCCAGGGCGCGCACCGCGGCGAGCCGCAGCGCGGCCGTCATCCCCATCTCGTCGATCTCCTCGGGCGAGGAATGCCCCAGGGCATAGGCCGTGACCCAGCTCTCCAACTCCCCGGCGAGCGTCGTGCGCCGCTTGGGAGTGATCAGCTTGGAATCGGTGAGCCCTTCGGGCGGCCTGCGCAGTCCCGTGATCGCCGCACATACGGTGACCGGTCCCGCCCACGCTCCGCGTCCGACTTCGTCGACTCCGGCAACGATCTTCGCTCCGGTGGTAGCGCGAAGGGAGCGCTCGACGGTGTGGGTGGGTGGTTCGTACGGCATGGCGCCAGCCAGCGTACGCCGCCGCATGCCACCCGCGACACCCGGGCCTACCGACGCAGCATCGGAACCATGACCTGATCGATCAGTTCCGTGAATTCTTCGTCCCCCCATTCGCTGCCGCACACCTTGGAGCGGTACATCATCATCGCCGGAATGACGTCACATACGTAGGAATTCGTGGCCTCGGGGCGCACCTCGCCGCGCTCGACCCCCCGGCGCACCACTTCTTTGATCAGTTCCACGCTCGGCCCGATGACCCCGTCGAAGATCACTCCATGGAAGCGCTCGGCCGCCACCGTGTCGCACTCGTGAAGCACCGCGCGGAGAGCGAATCCGGGTCGCGAGAACATCGCCTCACGCATCTGCCTGCACAGCTGAACGAGATCTTCCCGCACGTCTCCACAGTCCGGTGTGGAGTCCAGCTTCGGGAGGCCGGCCTGCAGCGCGTCCACGACGAGGTCCTCCTTGGAGGGCCAGCGGCGATAGACGGCGGCCTTGCCGGTCTGCGCGCTCGCGGCCACGCCTTCCATCGTCAGACCGTTCCAGCCGACGGTGCTGAGCTGCTCGAGCGCGGCATCAAGGATCGCCCGTTCCAGCACGGGGCCCCGGCGGCGCAGGGAGGCCGTTTGAGCGGCAGCGGCGCTCCAGCGCGAAGTAACCATCGACATCTCTCCGTTGGAGTACGAGGCAGTGTCAGTGAACGGTTGCGTTCACTGATGGGGAGTCACTACCGTTGAGGGGACAGTGAACGGGCGCGTTCACTAACGCACTTGTGGGGGACCCATAGTGACAACCTCTCAGTTAGCCAAAGACCGGAAACCCGGTGCCGCCCGCCGAGAGGGCCGGCCCGGTATCGCTCTGACCGTCATCGCGGCCTGCCAACTCATGGTGGTCCTCGACGCAACAATTGTGAACATCGCCCTGCCGCACATTCAGGACGCGCTCGAATTCTCCACCACTGACCTCACTTGGGTCGTCAGCGCGTACACGCTCACCTTCGGTGGCCTGCTGCTTCTCGGCGGCCGGGCCGGCGACATCCTCGGCCGCCGCAGGGTCTTCATGACCGGCATCCTGGTCTTCACCCTCGCCTCGCTCCTGGGCGGATTCGCCCAGGAACCCTGGCAGTTGCTGGCCGCGCGCGCCCTGCAGGGCGTAGGTGGCGCGATCGCGTCGCCCACCTCCCTGGCCCTCATCACCACGACGTTTCCCGAAGGCCCCGAGCGCAACCGCGCGTTCGGTGTCTTCGCGGCCGTCTCCGCGGGCGGCGGCGCCATCGGCCTGCTGGCCGGCGGCATGCTCACGGAGTGGCTCGACTGGCGCTGGGTGCTCTTCGTGAACGTACCCATCGGCATCCTGATCGCCTTCCTCGCCCCGCTCTACATCAACGAGTCCGAGCGCCATCCGGGCCGTTTCGACATCGCGGGCGCCCTCACGTCGACCCTCGGCATGGCCTCCCTGGTCTACGGATTCATCCGGGCGGCCGAGGACGGCTGGCGCGACAGTCTCACCCTGGGGTCGTTCGGCGCGGCGATCGTGCTGCTCCTCGCCTTCGCGCTGATCGAGAGCCGGGCCAAGGAACCGATCACTCCGCTGAAGATGTTCGCCGACCGCAACCGCTCGGGTTCTTACGTGATCATGCTGAGCCTGGCTGCGGCGATGTTCGGCATGTTCTTCTTCATCGTGCTCTTCGTCCAGAACGTGCTGAGCTACACACCGATCGAAGCAGGCCTCGCCTTCCTGCCGATCACGGTCGCGATCGTGGCGGGCGCGGGCATCTCCCAACAGCTGCTTCCGGTCCTCGGCCCCAAACCGTTCATGGTGACCGGCTCGGCCCTCGTGGCCCTGGGGCTCGGCTGGCTGACCCTCATCGGCCCGGACAGTTCGTATGCGGGCGGAGTGCTCGGCCCGATGCTCCTGTTCGGCTTCGGCATGGGTCTGAACTTCGTGACCCTTACATTGACAGCCGTCTCCGGAGTAGCCCCACACGAGGCGGGCGCGGCATCAGGCCTGCTCAACGCGACGCAGCAGGTGGGCGGTTCGCTCGGCCTCTCCATCCTGACCACGGTGTTCGGTACGGCGAGCCGGGACGAGGGCAAGGAACAGATGGCGGACTTCATGGCGAACGCTTCGCCGGAACAGAAGGCCGCCTTCGCCAAGACCGGCGAGCTGCCCGCGCCCTGGGGGCACGAAGTGCTGTCCCAGGGGATCTCGACGGCCTTCATTCCGGCCGTCGCCATGGCCCTGCTCGCCCTGGTCACCGCCCTGGTGGTCGTCCGGGTACGCAAGAGCGACATGGAGGCGTTGTCCGGCACAGCGAGCACGGCGGGTCCAGCTGGCGGCTAGCTGCTGGCTGCTGGCTGCTAGCTGCTGGCTGGAGCATGCGGAGGCGTACGTGCCGGGTCGTCCACGGCGGCGAGAGCGGCCCGGCACTCGCCGCCGTGGACGCCGCCGTGACTGCCTCTGTGGACGCCCAGCGCCGCACTCTCATCGCCCGGCCAGGGGCCCAGGAGACCGATGCCCCGCCCAGAGGGCGATTCAACGGTACGCGGTCTCCTCGCCGACGCCCATGCAGTCCGCCGAGGATGCCGTCGGCGGCCGGTCCTCGATGATCTCCCTGGCCCGCGCCTCCCCCAGACTGGTGGCGTACCAAGGACCTCGCTCGGACCCGAGGCCCTCCGCGATGCCCTCAAGGGCGCAAGAGCGCAACGGCTCCGGCAACCCGTCGACATCCGGAGCGGCATCGGCGGACAGCCCCCGCGCGTACTCCAGGTCGAACTTCCCGGTGTCCTCGTAGCGCTGCACATTGCGCTCGGCGATGAGCGCGTCGGGCGAGAGGAGCCCGAAAGCCAGCACGCCGGCCGCGGCACTCGCGGCGACAGCGCGCGGCAGCCAGCGGGCGCCC
Source organism: Streptomyces sp. NPDC032198 (assembly GCF_040636975.1). NCBI lineage: Bacteria > Bacillati > Actinomycetota > Actinomycetes > Kitasatosporales > Streptomycetaceae > Streptomyces > Streptomyces sp. NPDC032198. The sequence continues at coordinate 120,776 of NZ_JBEZVL010000019.1, forward strand.
CACACTCCGGCCGCCATGATCAATACGATGACCAGGCCGAGCCAGAGCTCCACGGCCACGACCGAGACCCTCAGCCGGGTCAGTCCGTACGCCTCGACGTACATGTCCATGCGACGCACGGCCGAGGCGACGACGACGAGCGTGAGGGCGCAGAGCGTCCCGAGCACGGCCCGCACCAGACTTCGGTCCCGTGCCCCGTCCCGCGGCGCCCAGCGCAGGGCGAGGACGATGACGACGAGGGTGAGCAGCGTGGCGAGCAGCAGCTGCCAGAAGCCCTGGCGCGCATACGCGGAGTACGAGAGGTCGGTCTTCTCCAGGACCGCGTCGTAGCCGCCGAAGAGCACGGCAAGCTGCACCACGTTGAACGCCGCGAACAGCAGGTTCAGGACGATCAGCGGCAGCGCCCACTCGACGCGGCCCCGCTCCCGGCCGGGACCTACGACGAGCCGGTCCCAGCGCACGGGCGCGGCAGCGGTGTGCGCCGCGGCGAGCGCTCCGACGACGCCGAGCGCGAAGAGCAGCAGGCGCCATGGCCCTTCGGCGACGGAGGCGTCAGGCATCAGGTCGCCCAGCAGCCCCGCGAAGGCGGCGTCGGCCCCGGCGAACAGCGCGCCGAAGACCAGCAGCAGCACAACGGTCACCGCGGCCGCCCGCAGCACGGGACCGCTCCGGGACCCGCTCGCACGTCCCCGCGCCCCGCGCCAGCCCCAGCCGAGGCCGGAGAGCACCGCTTCGAAGAGACCGACCGGGGCAAGCAGTACGCCGGGCCAGGTACGGCAGCCGTGCAGCGCGAGCGAGCCGAGGGCGACGGCGGACACGAGGGCGAGGAACGAGGGCCAGCCGGCGTCCCGCAGCGCGGGCACGGCCAGCAGTGCGAGGCCACCGATCGCCCAGGTCAGCGTCCATGGGCGCAGCCTGCGGCCGGCCTGCTCGGCGGCGAAGTACGCGGCGAGCGCGGCGGGCAGGGCGACGATCAGCAGATTGATCGCGAGGCCGTCGCCGAGCAGCAGCATGCTCAGCAGGCCGGTCGCGAACACCGCGCCGAGGGTGCCCGTCCGGATCGGGGCGGGCGGGTCTGCCCGCAGATCGGCCAGCAGCGGCTCGTGCTTGTAGCCGCCTCCCGGGTACGCCCAGTCGGGCCGAGGCGCTGGTGGGTTGCCCGCCGCGGCACACGGGCCTGGCACGGCGTCCTGGGGCTCCCCGGGCGCCTCTCTGTCGTCGTCGGAGTCGCCACCGCCGGCGTCCCCTCGCGGACGCCTCAGCGGTTCTCCGGCTGAACCTCGTGGAGCTGGCGCATCTGGACCTGGCCCATCAGAAGGCTCAGGCGCGGACGGTGTGGACGGTGCATCGGACACGGGACCCCCTCCCGGCCGGTCCGCACGTGCGGCGGACGGCACGCGCGCGTGGCGGTCCGCCGGGCGACCGGCATCTCGTTGAGGACACGCAAGTCATGATCAACTCGCGGCCTGCCGGAAAGAGTAGCCGCGAGGCCGCCGACGGCCCTCGCATCGGCCACGCTGTGGCATGACCGTGACAGTCACACAGGACGTGGACAGTCACACACCGGAATCCCCAAGTCAGCCCACCGTGACCGGCACCCAGCCGGGCAAATCCTCGGTCTGCTCCAGCCACGCGCCGGAGGGCGCCCCGCCCTCGCCGGAAGCGACCACTCCACCCACGATGGCGCAGGTCGTGTCCATGTCGCCGCCCACCTGGGCGGTGGACCAGATGGCCCGCTCATAGTCGCCCAGGCCACGAGCGGCCGACCACAGCGCGAACGGCACCGTGTCATGAGCCGTCGTGCGGCGCCCGCATCCAAGGACCGCGGCGACCGTCGCCGCGTCCCCGTAGTCGAGCATGTCCCGGGCGCGACGGAGCCCCGCTCCCACCGCACTGCGAGGTACGAGGTCGATGACGCCGTCGAGCAGCGCCTTCGGTGCGGGCGGCCCGGTGGGGTCGGCCGTCAGCGCCGCGGCGGCGGCCACCGCCATGGCTCCCACGACCGCCTCACGGTGCTGGTGCGTGGGGTAGGCGGAGATCTCCGCCTGGTGCGTCGCCTGCTCCGGATCGTCCGCGTACCAGGCGCCGAGCGGCGCGATCCGCATGGCCGCCCCGTTGCCCCAGGAGCCCTGGCCCTTGAACAGCGCGGAGGCCAGCTCCCGCCAGTCCCCGCCCTCCCGGACCTGCCTGAGCAGCCGGTTCACGGCGGGGCCGTAGCCGCGGTCGAAGTCGTGGTGCTCGGCGAAGGACAGGGCGAGCGCGTCCTGATCGATCCGGTCGTGGCGGACCAGGACCGCGAACACGGAGCAGGCCATCTCGGTGTCGTCGGTCCACTGCCAGGGGCCTGGGGGCGCTTCCCCGCGCTTGAGCAGCGGGTAGTTCGCGGGCACGAAGAACTGAGAGCCCAGTGCGTCCCCCACCGCCAGTCCACGCAGGCTGGCCAGAGCGCGGGCCAGGCGCCGGTCGGGAGAGGAGTCAGCGGTCATCGCTCTGCCACTCTATCCGGTGACGCCGTACGGTTCGGGTTCGCGCCAGCGTTCGAACGGCCGGTCCAGGGTGTACTTGCCGTCGTCGCCGAGCACCAGCGTCCGCATCTCGCCGTTCCCGGGGTTGGACAGCGACTCGAACTCCGCCACCGACCAGTGGAACCAGCGCATGCAGAACAGCCGCATGGTCAGGCCGTGGGTGACGAGGAGGACGTTCGGCGGATGGTCCGGTGCCTCGAAGCTCCGGTAGAGGCTCTCCAGGAACGCGCCCACCCTGTCGTACACGTCGGCTCCCGACTCGCCCTGGGCGAAGCGGTAGAAGAAGTGCCCGTACGCGTCGCGGTACGCCTTCTGCAGCCTGACGTCGTCCCTGTCCTGCCAGTTTCCCCAGTCCTGCTCCCGCAGCCGTGGCTCCTCGCGGATCCGCACCAGCTCGGGGTCGAGCCGCAGGGCCCGAAAGGTCTCATGGGTGCGCCGGTACGGCGAGACGTACACGCTCACCCGCTCCAGGCCGACGGCCTCCCGTAGCTGCTCGCCCGTCTCGTCCGCCTGCCGCCACCCCTTCTCGGTGAGCGCCAGCGCGTGGTCGGGTTCGCGTTCGTACACGGTGTCGTCGGCGTTTCCGGCCGACTCGCCGTGCCGGACAAGGAAGATGCGCTGCGGACGTGCCATACGGAAACCCTAGATCGGGCCCTCCCCGGTAGCTCAACCGGTCGGCCGTCCGGGCTCCATCCGGCCTATGCGGACGCCGCCACCGACGGCACCGTCACCACAGCGGCGGCCCCGCCCGGCAGCAGGTCACCCCGCGTCCGAGGTCACACCGTCCACGACGGCTCGAGTTCCACGATGTCACCGGCAAGCGCCGCGACGTCCGTCTCCGTCTGGGCCCGCAGCGAGAGGCGCTCCACCCGTTCCCTGCGGTACTTCCCGTGCTCGGCGGCCGACAGCCACATGGAGAGGACGAGGAACTCGTGCCCCGGCGCCTCACCGAAGAGCCCGCGCACCATCCCCGGCGAGCCCGCCATCGCCGGGTTCCAGACCTTCTCCTGCATGAGCGCGAAGTGCTCCACCCGCGCCTCGTGGACCCGGCAGTGCGCCACCCGCACCACGTCGGCGTCCGCGAAGCGCGGCTCGAAGCCCGTCTTCACGTCGAAACGGTGGTCGAAGAGCTTGATCTGGATGTCCTTGAAGGTGCCCGACTGTGTGGCGGCGAGCCGGTCATGGGAGCGCGCCATGAAGGAGTCGTAGAAGGCCCGGCTCTCCCAGAAGCCGAAGACGTGCGCCACGCCCGGCCGCTCCCGACTCCACCCCCCGCCCTGTCCCCGGAACCCCGGCTCCCCCAGAAGCCCCGCCCACTTCCGCTGCCCCCGCTCGAACCCCCGTCGGTCCACCACGGTGCAGCGAATCCACTTGACCAGCACCGCGCCATCGTACGGCGCCGAGCGTGGCCCGGGTCACGCTCCGGCGTAGTGCGCCCGGATCAGCTCGGCGCGATCCTCGGCGCTCAGTTCAATACCGAACTCACGGTCGAGAACATCCCCCAACTCCCGGGCGGATACGTCACGTTCGTCCGATGTGCCGTCCGGTCGCGTCACCGTCAAATGTTCACCTACCAATGTGCGGCGCACATCCGGAGCGGCCCTCTGGACCACCGGGCGGCGGATGAACGACGACATGGGGTGGGTCGACGTGTAGTGGTTCATCACTACGTAGTCGACGGGAAGCCGTTCTTCCAGCGTGTATTCGTAGAGGTCGAACCAGCCGCCCGCGCGCTCGGTCCGCAACACCCGGGCACCGTTCGCCTCCTGGACGATCCCGAACCGCCACTCTCCTTGTCGCGCGTCCTGCCGTACGTGGCCCTCGTTCCCCATGGAGATCGGTTCGAGCAGTCCCAGGCCGCCGAAACCGACATCACAGTGCCACTGCTGCCCGTCCGCCTCGACCTTCAGGAGCATGTGCGTCACCGCGCGACGCGACGAGGCACCCACCCGGACGCGGGCACCGAGTCCCGTGACGGCGAAGCCGATCCGCTCCAGGACCGCGGCGAACAGGAGGTTCTGTTCGTAGCAGTAGCCGCCTCTGCGCTGCCGCACCAGCTTGTCCTGCAGCGCCGCCAGATCGAGGGGGACGGGCCGGCCGACCATCATCTCCAGGTTCTCGAAAGGGATCGACGCCACATGCGCGCGATGGAGCGCCCGGAGGGTGTCGAAGTCAGGCTTCAGGTCCCCCTTGTGCCCGACTCTGCCCACATAGGCCTCGATATCCGCTTCTTCCCCGTTCCATGTCATGGAGGCAATGATCCACACGACCGTGCCCGCATGCCAACAGCCTTTCCCACCGGCGGAATTCAGGGATGTCAGTCATGCGTCGTAGCGTGTCTGTTGGACATGCCTAGAGCATCGGCGCGGGCGGGGACTACGAGGAGGGGGATCTCTGGTGAGCAGTGTCAGCAAGGGAATTGAGAAGGTCGAGGTGGGGCTCAAGTGGGATCCGAGCCCCGTCGGCTCGCGGCCGCACGATCTCGACATCATCGCCGGTACCTATACGGCGGAGGCTCCGCACGGCAGCCCCGTATACCTGGTGCACTTCGGCAGCCGCGCCCCCGACGGGACGATCACTCTCAACAGGGACAGCAAGACCGGACAGGGCTTCGGTTTCGACGAGGTCATGACCCTGGAGCTCGGTCGGCTGGCGGCCACGTACGCGCGCGTGGTGGTCGGCGTGGCCATACAGCCCCATGAGGGGGAGAAGGTCTTCGGCGACATCCCGAACACCTCCGTCCGCATCCGCCACGGGTACACGGACCTCGCCCTGACCGACCTCTCCGGAGTCTCCGGGGCCACGGCGGCCACCGTCGCCGAGTTCACCCGGGACGAGTCGGGCGCGTGGTCCTTCCGGGAGATCATCCGCGGTTTCGACGCCGACCCGACGTCCTTCGCCGCGCTGATGGGCGGAGAGTTCTGAGAACGCGATGAGGGGCTGACGGAGCCGACCGGCTCCGCCAACCCCTCACTCGGCTAGATCAGCCGGTCAGCTGCAACCGCTGGTCGAGCCGCAGCCCTCGCAGATGTAGCAGGAGCCTGCCCGCTGCATCTTCGTCCCGCAGGAGAAGCACAGCGGCGCGTCGGCCTGGATACCGAGCTGCATCTCTACGAGCTCGGCGCTGGTGTGCGCCTGTTGCGGAGCGGGCTTCTCGGCCTCGGCCTCGGCCTCGGCCTTCGGCGTGGCGACCGCCTTCAGGACCTCGGGCTGCCGCGGAGCGGACTGGGCCAGGCCCTCGACGTCGACGTCCGACTCGTCCATGGACGGCTCGTACGAACCCGTCTCCAGGTGACGCTGACGCTCCTCGGCCGAGTGGATGCCGAGCGCGGAGCGCGTCTCGAAGGGCAGGAAGTCCAGCGCCAGACGGCGGAAGATGTAGTCGACGATCGACTGCGCCATCCGCACGTCCGGGTCGTCCGTCATGCCGGCCGGCTCGAAGCGCATGTTCGTGAACTTCGAGACGTACGTCTCCAGCGGAACGCCGTACTGCAGGCCCACGGAGACCGCGATCGAGAAGGCGTCCATCATGCCCGCGAGGGTCGAGCCCTGCTTGGACATCTTCAGGAAGACCTCGCCGAGACCGTCGTCCGGGTAGGAGTTGGCGGTCATGTAGCCCTCGGCGCCACCCACCGTGAAGGAGGTGGTGATCCCCGGGCGGCCCTTGGGAAGGCGCTTGCGGACGGGGCGGTACTCGACCACCTTCTCGACCGCGGCACGGATCGTGTCCTCGGTCTTCGCGGTGACCTCGACCTTCTCCTGCTCCTTCTTCTTGGCGGAGAGGGGCTGGCCGACCTTGCAGTTGTCGCGGTAGATGGCGAGCGCCTTGACGCCCATCTTCCACGCCTCGTAGTAGACCTCTTCGACGTCCTCGACGGTGGCCGTCTCGGGGAGGTTCACCGTCTTGGAGAGCGCTCCGGAGATCCACGGCTGGATGGCCGCCATCATCCGGACGTGGCCCATCGCGGAGATGGAACGCTCGCCCATCGCGCAGTCGAAGACCTCGTAGTGCTCGGGCTTCAGACCGGGGGCGTCGATCACATTGCCGTGGTCGGCGATGTGGGCGACGATCGCCTCGATCTGCTCCTCCTGGTAGCCCAGGCGACGCAGGGCCTGCGGCACGGTGCCGTTGACGATCTGCATCGAGCCGCCGCCGACGAGCTTCTTGAACTTGACCAGGGCGAGGTCGGGCTCCAGGCCCGTGGTGTCGCAGGACATCGCGAGACCGATGGTGCCGGTCGGGGCGATGACGGACGCCTGGGAGTTACGGAAACCGTTCTTCTCGCCGAGGCGGAGCACGTCCTGCCAGGCCTCCGTGGCGGCGGCCCAGATCGGGGTGTCCAGGTCGTCGACGCGGGGCGCCGTGGCGTTGGCGTCGGAGTGCTGCTTCATGACGCGCTTGTGCGGCGTGGCGTTCTTGGCGTAGCCGTCGTAGGGACCGACGACCGCGGCGAGCTCGGCCGAGCGCTTGTACGACGTACCCGTCATCAGCGAGGTGATGGCGCCGGCCAGGGAGCGGCCGCCGTCGGAGTCGTACGCGTGACCGGTGGCCATCAGCAGGGCCCCGAGGTTGGCGTAACCGATGCCCAGCTGGCGGAAGGCGCGGGTGTTCTCGCCGATCTTCTGCGTCGGGAAGTCCGCGAAGCAGATCGAGATGTCCATCGCGGTGATGACCAGCTCGACGACCTTCGAGAAGCGCTCGGCGTCGAAGGACTGGGTGCCCAGGCCGTCGTCCTTGAGGAACTTCATCAGGTTCAGCGAGGCGAGGTTGCAGGACGTGTTGTCCAGGTGCATGTACTCGCTGCACGGGTTCGAGCCGTTGATCCGGCCGGACTCCGGGCAGGTGTGCCAGGCGTTGATGGTGTCGTCGTACTGGATGCCGGGGTCGGCGCAGGCCCACGCGGCCTCGGCCATCTTGCGGAAGAGCGACTTGGCGTCGACCTCCTCGATGACGTCGCCCGTCATGCGGGACGTCAGGCCGAACTTGCCGCCCTCCTCCACCGCCTTCATGAACGTGTCGTTCACGCGGACCGAGTTGTTGGCGTTCTGGTACTGGACGGACGTGATGTCGTCGCCGCCCAGGTCCATGTCGAAGCCCGCGTCACGCAGGGCGCGGATCTTCTCCTCTTCCTTCACCTTGGTCTCGATGAAGCCCTCGATGTCGGGGTGATCGACGTCGAGGATGACCATCTTGGCCGCGCGGCGCGTGGCGCCACCCGACTTGATCGTTCCTGCGGACGCGTCGGCACCTCGCATGAAGGAGACCGGTCCCGAGGCGTTGCCGCCGGAGGAAAGGAGTTCCTTCGAAGACCGGATGCGGGAGAGGTTCAGGCCGGCGCCGGAGCCGCCCTTGAAGATCATCCCCTCTTCCTTGTACCAGTCGAGGATCGAGTCCATGGAGTCGTCGACAGCCAGGATGAAGCAGGCGGAGACCTGCTGCGGCTGGGGCGTGCCCACGTTGAACCAGACCGGCGAGTTGAAGCTGAAGATCTGGTGCAGGAGGGCGTACGCCAGCTCGTGCTCGAAGATCTCGGCGTCGGCGGGCGAAGCGAAGTAGCTGTAGTCCTCGCCGGCCTTCCGGTACGTCTTCACGATGCGGTCGATCAGCTGCTTCAGGCCGGTCTCGCGCTGCGGGGTGCCAACGGCCCCGCGGAAGTACTTGCTGGTGACGATGTTGACCGCGTTCACCGACCAGAAGTCGGGGAACTCGACGCCACGCTGCTCGAAGTTGACCGAGCCGTCGCGCCAGTTGGTCATGACGACGTCTCGGCGCTCCCAGACCACCTCGTCGTACGGATGCACGCCGGGCGTCGTATGGATGCGCTCGATACGCAGACCCTTGCTGGCCTTGGATCCCTTGGCGCGGGAACCTCGTGCCGGGCCGCTCGTCGTCTCGGTCATGCCGCCTCCCTGTATCAGGCTAAAACGCCCTGAAGTGCCACGATGTTCCCGTGACACGGTGTTGTCTGGTGCCGCGAAGCCCACGAAGGCGCCCCGCAAGCAGGTCTGTGTGTGTCGCCGTCGGCCGCTCGGGCCGGTCAGTCGGCGGCAGTGGCGGGCACCGGGACTTCGACAGTCCCTCCGGGCCCGCAGTCCTTCGCGCCGGTCTCGCCACCGGCGCCCCGCGACTCGTCGTCGAGCCGCTTTTCCCGCTGGTCCCTCAGCTCCCCGATGGCAGCCTCGAAGTCCTCAAGTGAATCGAACGCCCGGTACACGGACGCGAAGCGCAGGTAGGCCACGAGGTCCAGCTGCTGCAGCGGACCGAGTATGGCCAGACCCACGTCGTGCGTAGTCAGTTCGGCACTCCCGGTGGCCCGCACCGCCTCTTCGACCCGCTGGCCGAGCTGGGCGAGGGCGTCCTCGGTGACCGGCCGCCCCTGGCACGCCTTCCGTACGCCGTTGATCACCTTCGTACGACTGAACGGTTCGGTCACGCCGCTGCGCTTGACCACCATCAGCGAACACGTCTCCACGGTCGTGAAACGACGGGAGCAATCGGGACACTGACGGCGCCTGCGGATCGAGGTGCCGTCGTCGGTGGTGCGGCTGTCGACCACGCGACTGTCGGGGTGCCTGCAGAAGGGGCAGTGCATGAAACTCCCAACCCTCCTTCACGACACGACTCATAGGCCTCAACAGGCCCTTGGGGCCCTCGAAGCAGCCCCAAGCATAGGCGATGCCCGAGGCCTGAAAAGACCCGGGACCACAACTTCTGGGCCGCGGCTGCAATCCAACCACTAGATCTGGGGTTTGGCCGTAAATCCGGCCCCATCGCGTGTCGCGTACCCACGGTCCGCCGGGAACGGTACGAGCTCGCCTCGCGCGCCGCACGAGAAGGGGGCGGTGCCCGGTTGACCGGGCGACGAGTGGCAGTATGGGAGCCCCACCGAGGGGGCCACGACCCTGGCGGTGAAGCGTACCGTAATGAACCGAAATGCCAGTCGGCTCGAACGTTAGCCATACACCCAGACGCATGATCGCGGCAGGCATTCTGCGATTTTTCACTCGAACGTGTGTTTGGCGCAACCTTTCGAAAGCAACTACCGTTGGCTAACTAGGGAGACAATCTCGAGAGGGGCCGACCGACGTGACCACCACCGCAGACAGTGCCACCATCACTGCCCAGGACCGCCAGAGCCGACTCGAGCCGGTGCATGCCATGAATGACGCCACGAGCCCGGAGGGCCCCAAGCCCACACGCTCCCTGCCGGGCCGACCTCCGGGCATTCGCGCCGACAGTTCGGGCCTCACCGACCGACAGCGCCGTGTCATCGAGGTCATCAGGGACTCGGTGCAGCGGCGGGGGTACCCGCCGTCCATGCGGGAGATCGGGCAGGCGGTAGGCCTCTCCAGCACCTCATCGGTCGCTCACCAGCTGATGGCCCTGGAGCGCAAGGGCTTCCTGCGCCGCGACCCGCACCGCCCGCGTGCGTACGAGGTGCGGGGCTCGGACCAGCCCAGCAGCCAGCCCACGGACACCGCGGGCAAGCCCGCCGCTTCGTACGTCCCGCTGGTCGGCCGCATCGCGGCCGGTGGCCCGATCCTCGCCGAGGAGTCGGTCGAGGACGTCTTCCCGCTCCCCCGGCAGCTCGTCGGCGACGGTGAGCTGTTCGTCCTCAAGGTCGTCGGCGACTCGATGATCGAGGCCGCGATTTGCGACGGCGACTGGGTGACAGTACGCCGCCAGCCGGTCGCCGAGAACGGCGACATCGTCGCCGCCATGCTCGACGGCGAAGCGACGGTGAAGCGGTTCAAGCGCGAGGACGGACACGTGTGGCTGCTGCCTCACAACTCCGCGTACCAGCCCATCCCCGGTGACGAGGCGACGATCCTCGGCAAGGTGGTGGCGGTGCTGCGGCGCGTGTGAGCCTCCGCCCCTGACCGGGCCCCGGAACCAACTGCGCCGGTTCCGGGGCCCTGCTGCGTCTCCAGGCATCGGCTCCAGAAACCCCCTAGGGGCGTCTGGAGCCGGCCGTCCATCTACTCCTCTGCCGCCTCGTCCTACTCCTCTGCCGCCTCGTCCTCGCCGTCCACCTGAGGGTTGGCCTTGGGATCGGGCGTGGGGTTGGGCGTGGGGTCCGCCTTGGCCGCCGCGTCGATCGCGGCCAGGGAGCGGCGCGCCTGATTACGGTCCGTCGTGTACCAGAAGTCGGGAAGCGAAGCCCGCAGATAGCTGCCGTAGCGCGCGGTCGCGAGCCGGGGATCCAGGATGGCGACCACGCCACGGTCCGCCGAGGCCCGCACCAGCCGCCCCGCGCCCTGCGCCATCAGGAGCGCCGCGTGCGTCGCGGCGATCGCCATGAAGCCGTTGCCACCGGCGTCGTCCACCGCCTTCTGGCGCGCGCTCATCAGGGGGTCGTCGGGCCGCGGGAAGGGGATCTTGTCCATGACGACCAACTGGCAGCTGGCGCCGGGCACATCGACGCCCTGCCACAACGAAAGCGTCCCGAACAGGCAGGTCCGCGAGTCCGCCGCGAAGTTCTTGATCAGCTCGCCCAGCGTCTCCTCGCCCTGCAACAGGATGGGCACGTCGAGGCGGCCACGGAGCTCCTCGGCGGCGTTCTGAGCGGCGCGCATGGAGGAGAACAGACCGAGCGTACGACCGCCCGCCGCCTCGATCAGCTCGGCCAGCTCCTCGACCATGTCGCTGCGTGTGCCTTCGCGCCCCGGCCGGGCCAGGTGCTGGGCGACGTACAGGATCCCCTGCTTGCGGTAGTCGAAGGGCGAGCCGACGTCGAGGCCCCTCCAGGCCGGGGCATCCTCCGACACGGTGCCCTCGGGGGCGAGCCCCAGGGAGGCCCCCACCCCGTTGAAGTCGCCGCCGAGCTTGAGGGTGGCGGAGGTGAGGACCACGGAGCGTTCACTGAAGAGCTTCTCGCGGAGCAGGCCCGACACGGACATGGGCGCCACCCGCAGCGAGGCTCCGAAGCGGTCGTGCCGCTCGTACCAGACGACGTCCCACTCGGAGCCGTTCGTGATGCGCTCCGCCACGTCGTGGATCGTCTCGACGGAGGCGAGGGCCTGTTTGCGTACGGCGTCCTCGTCCTGGACCGACTTGTCGCGGGTGGAGCCGAGGGCCGAGATGACCGTGCGGGCGGCATCACGCAGAGCCATCAGCGCGTACCCCAGGTCCTCCGGGACCTCCTCGATGCGGCCGGGAAGCGCCAGCTCCATCACTCGCTCGAAGCCTTCGGACGCGGTCTGGAGCTGGTCTGCCGCCTTTTCGTTGACGAGCTTGGCGGCTCGGCGCACGGCGCGGTTGACCTGGCCCGGGGTGAGCTCGCCGGTGGCGACGCCGGTCACCCGGGAGACCAGCTCGTGGGCCTCGTCCACGATCAGCACTTCGTGCTGAGGAAGGATGGGGGCACCCTCGATGGCGTCGATCGCGAGGAGCGCGTGGTTGGTGACGACGACCTCGGAGAGCTTGGCCCGCTCCCGCGCCGCCTCGGCGAAGCAGTCCGCCCCGTACGCACACTTCGACGCGCCCAGGCACTCCCTGGAGGAGACGGACACCTGGGACCAGGCGCGGTCGGAGACCCCGGGTGTGAGGTCGTCCCGGTCGCCGGTCTCGGTCTCGTCCGCCCAGTCGCGCATCCGCAGCAGGTCCTGGCCGAGCCTGCTGGTGGGGGCGGCGGCCTCGAACTGATCGAAGAGGCCCGGACCCTCCTCCTCTTCCTGCGGCACCCCTTCGTGGAGGCGGTGCAGGCACAGATAGTTCGACCGGCCCTTGAGCATGGCGAACTGGGGGCGGCGGCGCAGCAGCGGATGCAGGGCATCCACCGTCCGCGGCAGATCGCGCTCCACGAGCTGACGCTGCAGCGCGAGCGTGGCCGTCGCCACCACCACGCGCTCGCCGTGCGCGAGCGCGGGCACCAGATAGCCGAGGGACTTGCCCGTGCCGGTGCCGGCCTGGATCAGCAGATGGGAACCGTCGTCGATCGCCTCGGCGACGGTCTCGGCCATCGTCACCTGGCCAGGGCGCTCTGTGCCGCCGACGGCGATGACGGCGGCGTGCAGGAGCTCGGGAAGGGAGGGCTTTGTCATAGCGCGACCACCCTACGGGTCTCCACTGACAATCCCTCGATCACGGCTGGTGCAGAGGATTCGGCACGCTCCCGTGCACGGCGGCATGCGGGCGCTCGGGGCGGTCCCGGTACCCGTCCAGGTGAAGCCGGTTCCGGTTGAGGCACAGCCGCTCGATGCGCTCGGTGAGCAGGTCGAACATCTCGTACCGCTCCTTGAGCTGCGGGGCGCGCGCCTGATGGCGGAGGATCTCGGCGCGGACAAGGGACCAGAAGGTGCTCTCCGGGATGCCCAGCTGCTTCTCGCAGAGCGGGGCGAGATAGCGGAAGACACCCACGAAGAGCCCGGCATGGATGAACTGCGTGAGGAAGTCCGGGCGTTCGGTGAGCAGTACGTCACGGACATCGTCCGGCATCGACGCGTGCTCGGGGAGGGCCTCGGCGCTGACGTTGATGTCGTCGACGAAGTCCTTCACCGCGAGCCGGACGGGTACGTCCTTGTCGTCGAAGACGACGATGGCGTTCTCCCCGTGCGGGGAGAACACGGTGCCGTACCGGTACAGGAACTGCAGGAGCGGCGGCAGCAGGGCGCCGAAGAGGCGCCGCAGCCAGGCCTCGGGAGCCAGGCCCGAGCGGTCGACCAGCTCGGCCACGAAGGCCCTGCCGTGCGGGTCGGTGTGCAACAAGGAAGCAAGCGTGCGGGCGCGCTCGTCGGGAGCGAGATACCGGGTGATCGGTTCGCGCCAGATCGCGCCGAGGAGCTCTTTGTACTGATAAGGGGCCTCGGGAAGGCCGTCGTACAGCGGGTGCTCGACGGTCACCGACGCGACCTCGCCGAGCAGGATCACCCGGCATTCGTCACGCAAGAAGGGGTCGGCGTCGCGCAAGGCGTGCATCCATGCGGTGACGGCGGGGGCCGCCAGGGTGCGTTCGGTCGGGAGTCCACGCCACACGAGGGTGTTGAGGACCGACAGCGGCAGCTTGACCGTGTGCCGGTCGGGACGGGACAGATTCAGGAACGTACGAATGGACTGCTGGGGCAGCCGCAGATCGCCGTCGGTGGGCAGGGGCACGATCGCGCCTGCGGCGACGGAAGGGGCGAAGAGGGGCAGGATGATGTCGTCCCACTGCCACGGATGCACCGGCAAGTACAGATAGGCGTGCGGTTCGAGGCCGCGTGCCCTGAGTATGCCCGCGAAGGACTCCCTTGTGGCGGGGGTGAGTTCACGTGTGTAGAGCTTCTGTGCCGTGTCCAGGCCTGCGACGCCTCGGTAGGCGGCGATGTCGGTGTGCACCGCGATCCACGGGAGCTGCGCGGTGCGGCGGGCCTCGGGCGCCCACTGGGCGGTGTCGCTGGCGGAGAAACCGATGCGGCCCTTGTTGAGGACGAGCCAGGGGTGGCCGGTCTGGTGCCCTTCGAGTTCGGCGTAGCCGAGGTCGGCGAGCTGCGCCGCGGTACGCGCGGTCTGGTCGAGCCGGGCGTCGGCGGAGAGCGTGACGGTCAGCTCGCGGATGAGGTGGCCGAGGGTGGCGCCGTCGATTCCCAGGGTGCGGCGGGCCCGGGTGAGGAAGTGGAGGGGGTCGCCGAAGGGGAGCGGCGGTCCCTCGCCTTCGGCCAGGGCGAGGCTGGCCGGGTCGACATGCCAACTGCCGTAGGAGCCGCGGCTGGCGCGGAAGAGGAGGCGGGGCGCCGTGGGTCCCGGGCCGTCGCCGCGCTCGCCGTCGCCTACGCCTATGCCCAGGTCATCGCCGTCGGCTTGGGCATCGGGATCGGTATGGGTATCGGCATCGAGGCTGAGGCTGTAAGTGTCTCCGGCCCCGTCGCCCGTCGTCGGTCCGGCGGGGACGGGCTTGATGATCTCCTCGTAGGCGAACTCGCCGATCATTTTGGCGAGGAGGCGGCGCCCGCATCTCGCCCACCTGTCCGCGGTCAGCTCGGGCGGATCGTAGAGAGCGGACGACTCTCGGGATGTCGGGGGGACGGACGGGTTCGGCACGGGCACTCCTCCGGGAGGGAACCGGATCAGGTCGAGCGGTGTACTAAGAGTGAGCGGGTCAGAGCACTGCGCGCAGGGCCCGGTCACGGACCATGAGCGCCGCGCGTTTGTCGGGGAGATCCACCTCGGCGGCGAAGCGGAAGCCGGCGCTCAGGAATGCGGAGACGGAGGGGGTGTTGCGAAGGTCGGGTTCTGCGATGACGCGTGCGCATGAGGCGCGATGGTCGAGTACAAGGTCGGCGACGGCTCTCAGCAGAGAGGTGCCGAGACCTCGGCCGCGGTCGGCGACACCGCCGATGAGGAGGTGAAGACCGGTGTCGTGCGGGCGGGCCGGATAGTGCCGGGCCAGCGCGTCGAGGTCCGCGCGATAGACCTCCCAGTAACTCATCGGCGTGCCGTCCAGGACACCCAGGCAGGGGACGCTGCGTCCGTCACCGTCGATCTGGGCACGCAGATGTGCCTCCGTGACGGCCTCGGGGCCGGCCAGCTCCCAGAATGCCGCCACGGCGGGGTCGTTCATCCACCGGCTGACGAGGGGGAGATCGCGTTCGGTACGTACGGGGACGAGTTGGAAGACACCGGCCGTGGTGGTCGCAGGGCCCCAGTCGGCGACGTTGTCGAGCAGATCGTCGGCAGACGATGCGGCCCTACGTGCCGGGGTGTGGGCAGGGTCTGCCGTGCGTGCGTCGACTCCGATGCGTCCGGCGTACGCGCCCTGCGCCACGGCCGTGTCATTCGCGCCGAACAGCGCGATGAGTTCGTCCGGGAGCCGCAGGTCCAGGGTGTCCTGGATGTCTGCCCTGTCGGTGGCGGAGGACTCGGGCACGGATTCGGCGACGGAGGACTCGGTGGCGGGCTCAGTGGCGGGCTCGGTTCCGGCGTCGGTGCTCGCATCGGGGGGAGGCGGAGGCACGGCGTCGCTCCTCTCAAGAAGAGTGGGTCATGTTCCTCAGGGATGAAGGGGGTTGGCGATGGAGACGTAGACGGACTGGGTGTCGACCGGGCCCACGAGTTCGTCGAGACCGCGGAGACGGGTCAGCAGATTGGCCTTGCACCGCAGCACGGGTGAGTCGAGAAGCAGCGCGGGCAGCGGCGTGCGCAGCGCGGCCGGGCCGGAGACGGTGTCGCCGAGGAAGCGGCGGAACGCAGCGAGCAAAAGCTGCTCGTCGGCCAGGCGTTGGGCGCCCAGGGCTCCGATGAGACCGAGGACGTTGTTGATGCCGAGGTAGTAGGCGAAGCGCTCGTCCGCCACCTCGTCGGACACGAAGGTGTCGCTGTGCTCGCCGATGCCGGGAAGCCTTCGGCCGAGTTCGGCGCGTCGGGACTCGCGGAAGTAGTAGCCCTGGTTGTCGCGGTAGCGGCCGCCCACGGGCCAGCCGTCGGCGTCGAGCAGCAGGAGCGTGTTCTGCTGGTGGGCTTCCAGGGCGACACCTGCCTCGCTGTCCAGCCAGAGCACGGGGCGTACGACGTTCTCCAGGTAGCGCAGGAACCACTCCGTGGCGACGGCTCCCCGGGGGCGGCCCGTCCGTCCGGCGAGGCGGGTGACGATCTCGCCGAGCCGGGAGCGCATCGGAGGGCAGTCGTGCCCTGTGGAGTGCGGTGACGGCCTGGGCGAGACGAGTCCCGCGATGCAGGTGGCGTCGTCTCCGGGGCCGAAGGGGTTGTGCCGGATCATGACGTCGAGCCCGGTCACGGGGGCGCCGTCGGGGCCGGTCACGGCGAGCCAGGCGGGGTCGCGGATCACGTCGAAGCGCGGGTGGACCGCCTGCCACTGCTCGGCGAGGCCGCTGCGCAGCAACCGGTGGACCTCGACGCCGCGGTGGAGTTCCTTGCGGAGATTCTCACGACGGGAGTTGGTGATGCGCAGACCGAGCGACAGCTTCAGCATGGCCGGGGCACCCGAGCGGTAGAGGGTGCGTACGGAGGAGGTCGGGTACCACGGTGCGCCGTGGGGGCCGAGGTCCTGGAGGAGTCCGGCTTCCAGGAGAGCGGCCGTAGCGGGGCGGTGCCTGAGCTCACGCATCTGCCACGGGTGCAGGGGCAGGGCGGCGTGGCCTTGCGGCAGCGGCAGGTCCGGACCGGCGAGGCGGGCGGTGAGCTGCTCGGCCGGGAGGGTTCGTCCGCGCTCGGTCCAGGCCGAGTCCGCGGCGAGCACGGACGGGTGGACGGCGAGCCAGTGCAGGGCGAAGGCCCCGCGCAACTCCGGTGAGTAGAGCCGGGATTCGGTGTCCGAGAGGCCCTCGCGGCTCTTCGGCGTGGGGTGCAGGGGGTGGCCCAGGAGCAGGGACTGTTCGGCGGCGAGGAAGAGGTCGGGCTCGTCGCCGGGGTTGTTCCGGCGGTCGGCGATGAAGGTGGCGGTGCGCCGCACCGAGTCGGCGACGCGGCCGACGAGGTCCCCTCCCTCGACTCGATCGCCGTCGCCGTCGCTGTCGGGGCTACGGCCGGTGCTGGGGCTGGCGCCCGTGCTCGTGCCGGTCCACGCCTCTGCCTGCCCGTCCGGGTCGGTGGCTCCGCTCCGCTGGCCGGTCTCGCGGCCCAGAAGGGCGGCGACGGTGACGGCGTCGGCCGGGGGCGCGCTCTGGGGGCCGTCTTCCAGGTACGGGAGGCCGAAGCGGTGCCAGCCGGTGGCCGACCAGTAGTACACGGGGACGAGGAGGGCGGTGCCGCTGGCTTCAAGCGGGATACGGAGGGCGCCCTGTTCGGGGGCGGGGAAGTCGTTCTCGCGTACCCAGCAGCGCAGGAGGTTCTCGATGGCGGCCACCTGCGCGGCGGTGTGCGGATCCGGGTGCTCCAGGAGATCGGCGGTCGCGCCTCGCAGTTGCTCGGACTGCCGGCCTCCCTTCTGCCGGGGGACCGTACCGGGCTCCGCCACCAGCGAGGATTGCTTGCCGCACGCGCCTGGGACGTGGGGGTGGGGTGGACCGTCGGATGCGGGGGTGGCGTTCAAGAGGGCTTCCTTGTGAAGTCGTTCGGGCTCCGGGGCGACGGGCTGGAGCTGTGCTGATGTCTCGTGGCCGTCCGTGAGGCGGGACGGCCCGGGTCCGGTGTGGCTATCCGTGGTGCGGACGCACCGCCGCGGAGATCGCGTCGGAGAGGCGGTCGAGGATTGCGGCCGCCTGCTCGTCCGTGATGGTGAGAGGAGGAAGGAGTCGTACGACGCTGGAGTGGCGTCCGCCCAGCTCGATGATGAGGCCGCGGCGCAGGCATTCGCGTTGCACCGCTGCGGCGATTTCGGGCGCCGGGGACGGCGGCCGCGGGGAACGGGACAGGAGTCCGGCTGTGGCACTCGGGGTGCCGGTGCCGCCCGAAGCGCCCGTGCCGTCCGGAGCGGCCGGGTCCACGATTTCGACGCCGATCATCAGGCCTCTGCCTCGTACATCGCCGATGCAGGGGTGTTCGGAGGCCAGGGACCGCAGTTGGGCGAGCATGCGGGTGCCCAGGACTCCCGCGCGTTCCGCGAGGCCGTTCTCGCGGACGTACGCGAGGGTGGCCGCGCCCGCGGCCATGGCGAGCTGATTGCCGCGGAAGGTGCCCGCGTGGGCGCCGGGCTGCCAGACATCGAGGTCGTCGCGGTAGATCACGACGGCCAGGGGCAGGCTGCCGCCGATGGCCTTGGAGAGGACCATCACGTCCGGGACCACGCCGCTGTGCTCGACGGCCCAGAAGGCGCCGGTGCGACCGACGCCGGTCTGGACCTCGTCCGCGATGAGCGGGATCGAGCGTGCGGCGGTGATCTCGCGCATCCTGCGCAGCCAGTCGTCGGGGGCGGGGATCACACCGCCCTCGCCCTGCACCGGTTCGAGGATCATCCCGGCCGGCTGGGGCACGCCCGACTTGGTGTCGTCGAGGAGGTTCTCGGTCCAGCGGGCCGCGAGTTCGGCGCCGTCCGCGCCGCCGATGCCGAACGGGCAGCGGTAGTCCTGCGGGTAGGGCAGGCGCGCGACGCGTACGTCCGGTGCGCCGCCGGATGCTTCGAGCGCCCCTGCCGTCATCCCGTGGTAGGCGCCGGTGAACGCGAGCATCCCCTCGCGCCCGGTCGCCGTCCGCACGAGTTTGAGCGCGGCCTCCACCGCGTCCGTGCCGGCGGGACCGCAGAACTGGATCCGCGCGCGGTCGGCGAGTCCACGGGGCAGCGTGTGGAACAGCTCGGTGGTGAAGGCGTCCTTGACCGGCGTGGCCAGGTCGAGGACGTGCAGCGGAGCCCCCGAGTCGAGGACCTTCCTGATCGCCTCGAGCACGACCGGATGGTTGTGCCCGAGGGCCAGGGTCCCCGCACCCGACAGGCAGTCGAGATAGCGCTGCCCGTCAGCGCCCTCGATCGTCAGGCCGCGCGCCCGTACCGGCACGATCGGCAGGGCGCGCGCATAGGTGCGCGCCGCCGACTCGCGCGCCGACTGGCGTCGCAGGATTCCCTCATGCGCTGCGGAGTGCCCCGCGGTAACCGCCGCGGGCGCCGGCTCGGTCACGGCCACGACTGTTGGTCCTCCCGCTGGGAATGGGCGCTTCCCACTCGATCTGGGCTGGTGCGCCGACGAGTTGGCAGGGGAGATGAACGCAGGCCGCCACTCCCCCGTACGTACCAACGACGGGGGCTGCGGGGGAACACGGGTAATCGGAAGATCCTTGCCGTGACGGAACCGTTGCCGTTCCGTCGGTAGTCCCCTACGGCACCGGCATAGTGTGGGGTGCCGTTCATCCGCAACAGGGTGTGCAGCGCCACCAAAGCCGGTGCTCAACGCACCGTGCGGCGCACGATGTCCGGCATGTGCACGTTGTCGAAGCCCAGGGGGATTCTCTCTATGCGACCCATACGCCCGCTCAAGACCGCTCGTCGTGGGAGGAGCGCGCGCAGCAGAACCTCCCCCGTGGCGGCCGCTGTCGCCATCGGCGCGGCGCTCGTTCTGACCGCGACCGCCTGCGGCCCGAGCGAGGACAACGCGGGCGACGATCCGTCCGCCTCCCAGCCCGCCGACGACGGCAACGGCAACGACAAGGTCACGATTCCGCAGGACCTCCAGGATCGGCTCAAGGAGCACGGCATCGACCTGGACAAGTGGAAGGACGGGGCCTGGAAGAACTGGGACAAGGACGACTGGCTCCGCGAGGCCGGTGACTACGTCAACCCGATCATCGACGGTCTGTGGGACTCGGACCGCATGCGGGACGCGGACAAGAACCCCGACCGCGGTGTCGACGACAACGACATCTCCGGTGACCAGGGCGTGACCGACCCGACGCCCGAGCCGGTGGAGGCGGCGGCCCTGAAGACGCCGTACGACGCCAGCGCTCCCGCCTCGGGCAAGCTGTTCTTCGACGCTCCCGAGGGCTCGATGGTCTGCTCGGCCACCGTCGTCGAGGACCCGGCACACCCGGGCAAGTCCAACATGGTGTGGACCGCGGGTCACTGCGTGCACGCGGGCGCCAAGGGCGGCTGGTACCGCAACATCGCTTTCGTGCCCTCGTACAACAACAGCGGCAAGTCGGCCGCCGAGCTGGAGAACGCCCCCAAGGAAGAGGTGGCTCCGCACGGCGTCTGGTGGGGTGACTGGGCACAGACCTCCGATCAGTGGATCGAGAACGGCGGCCCGACGGGCGGCACGGGCGCGCCGTACGACTTCGCGGTCATCCACGTGACGCCCGAGAAGGGCAGCGAGGGCCAGTCGCTCGAGGAGCAGGTCGGTTCGGCCCTCCCGGTGGACTTCAACGCCCCGGCCGTGCCCCAGATCGCCGGCATGACGGCGACCGGCTACCCGGCGGCTCCGCCGTTCGACGGCCAGAAGGCGTTCCAGTGCGCCGACAAGCCGGGCCGGCTCTCGATCAGCAAGCCCGACCCGACGATGTACCGCATCGGCTGCACGATGACCGGCGGTTCGTCCGGCGGCGGCTGGGTCGCCGAGGGCTCGGACGGCAAGCCCGCCCTGGTCTCCAACACCTCCATCGGCCCGGTGTCGGCCGGCTGGCTGGCCGGTCCGCGGCTCGGCAAGGAAGCCAAGGGCATCTACGGCGCGGTGAGCAAGAAGTTCGCCGACAAGTAGCCGACAAGCAGCTGACCAGCAAAGGCTGCTCGAAGTACGACGGCGGGGTCGCCGGAAACCTTCACGACCCCGCCGTCATTCGTCCCCCATCACATGGGCATAGTGGGGTGTTGCATCGGCGGGGCGCTCCCGGAGCTGCCACGCCGACACATGACAAGTACATGGCAATTGCAGCAATTACACGTTCAATTCGGGGGTTACAGCACCATGCGTTCCACTCGTGCGCCCTTCGCGCGCAGTCGCGGGCAACGTCTCGCACTCGCCGCCACCGGGCTCGCCGCAACTCTGGCACTCACCGCCACGGCCTGCGGCCCCAGCGACGACAAGGCAAGTGACAAGGCTGATTCCGGCACCGCGCAGGGCGCCGACAAGGGGTCCGACACCGGTTCCGATGCCAAGCTGCCCGGCGACATCGCCGACAAGCTGAAGGACCACGGCATCGACCCCGACAAGTGGAAGGACGGGGCCTGGAAGAACTGGGACAAGGACGACTGGCTCCGCGAGTCCAAGGACTTCGTCAACCCGGTCATCGAGGGCCTCTGGAAGCCCGAGCGGATGAAGAAGGCCAAGGACCCGAACAAGACGATCGCCGCGAAGGACACCCCAGCCGACCAGGGCGCGACCGACCCCGAGCCGTCGCCGGTCCAGGCCAAGCGCGAGAAGACGCCGTACCACGAGAACGCCGCCCCGGTCGGGAAGATCTTCTTCGACTCCCCCGAGGGCTCGATGGTCTGCTCCGGCACGGTCGTGACGGACCCGCGCAACCCGGGCAAGTCCAACCTCGTGTGGACCGCGGGACACTGCGTGCACGCCGGTGCCGCCGGTGGCTGGTACCGCAACATCACCTTCGTGCCGGCGTACAACGACCTCGGCAAGTCCGAGGCCGAGCTGAGCAACGCCGCCCCGCAGGAGGTCTCCCCCTACGGCCAGTACTGGGCCGACTGGGTCTCGACCTCCGCCGAGTGGATCGACCAGGGCGCCGCTTCGGGCGGTGCCGGTGCGCCGTACGACTACGCCGTGATGCACGTGAAGCCGAAGCAGGGCGCCAAGTCGCTGGAGGAGACGGTCGGCAACGCGCTGGACGTGGACTTCTCGACGCCGTCCGCGCAGAGCGTGAGCTCGATGGGCGCCTGGGGCTACCCCGCCGCCCCGCCGTACGACGGCCAGATCATGCACAAGTGCATCGACAAGCCGGGCCGTCTCTCGCTGACCTCCGCCCAGCCGACGATGTACCGCATCGGCTGCACCATGACCGGCGGTTCGTCCGGCGGCGGCTGGTTCCGCATGGTGGGTGACAAGACTCGGCTCGTCTCGAACACCTCGATCGGCCCGGCCGAGAACACCTGGCTGGCCGGACCGCAGCTGGGCAGGGGCGCCGAGCAGGTCTACGACATGATGAGCAAGAAGTACGGCTCCCAGTAGCCGTACGGCGGGCGACCCCCGCACCTCACACATGACACGGCGAAGGCCCGCCCCCTACGAGAGGGGGCGGGCCTTCGTCATGTGAACCGCGTGAACCACGCCTGTCCGGGCCTGCGGTCAGCCGGCGACGGGAACGTACGGCGTGAGATCCGCCGCCAGCTCCGCGTGCACCTTCGCCTTGAGCAGCGTGCCCTCGGCGGTGTGCTCCTCGGAGAGCACCTCCCCCTCGGCATGCGCCCGGGAGATGAGCTGACCCTGCGTGTACGGCACGAGGGCCTCGATCTCGACCTCGGGCCGCGGGAGTTCGGTGTCGATGAGCGCGAGCAGCTCGTCGATACCGGCACCCGTGCGCGCGGAGACCGCGATCGCGTGCTTCTCGTTGCGCAGCAGCCGCTGGAGGACCAGTGGATCGGCCGCGTCCGCCTTGTTGACGATCACGATCTCGGGCACGTCGGTCGCGCCCACATCGCGGATCACCTCGCGCACGGCGGCGAGCTGCTCCTCCGGCACCGGGTGCGAACCGTCCACCACGTGCAGGATCAGGTCGGACTCGCCGACCTCCTCCATCGTGGAACGGAACGCCTCGACGAGGTGGTGCGGCAGGTGCCGCACGAACCCGACGGTGTCGGCCAGGGTGTAGATCCGGCCGCTCGGCGTCTCGGCCCGGCGCACGGTCGGGTCGAGGGTGGCGAACAGCGAGTTCTCCACCAGGACGCCCGCGCCCGTGAGGCGGTTGAGCAGGGAGGACTTGCCCGCGTTCGTGTAACCGGCGATCGCGACCGAAGGCACCTTGTTGCGCTTGCGCTCCTGGCGCTTGATGTCGCGGCCCGTCTTCATCTCCGCGATCTCCCGGCGCATCTTCGCCATCTTCTCGCGGATCCGACGGCGGTCCGTCTCGATCTTGGTCTCACCGGGACCACGTGTCGCCATGCCGCCGCCACCGCTGGATCCGCCGCCGCCCATCTGACGGGAGAGCGACTGACCCCAGCCGCGAAGGCGCGGGAGCATGTACTGCATCTGGGCAAGTGCGACCTGCGCCTTGCCCTCTCGGGACTTGGCGTGCTGGGCGAAGATGTCGAGGATCAGGGCGGTCCTGTCGACCACCTTGACCTTGACGACGTCTTCGAGGTGAATCAGCTGGCCAGGGCTCAGCTCACCGTCACAGACGACGGTGTCGGCCCCGGTCTCGAGGACGATGTCATGCAGCTCCTGGGCCTTGCCGGATCCGATGTACGTCGCCGGGTCGGGCTTGTCGCGGCGCTGGATGACGCCGTCGAGCACGAGCGCACCTGCCGTCTCGGCCAGGGCGGCCAGCTCGGCGACGGAGTTCTCCGCGTCATGCACCGTGCCCGAGGTCCACACACCGACGAGCACCACGCGCTCCAGACGGAGCTGTCGGTACTCGACTTCGGTGACGTCCTCGAGCTCGGTGGAGAGGCCGGCGACACGGCGCAGGGCCGCTCGCTCGGAGCGGTCGAACTGCTCGCCGTCCCGCTCTCCGTCGATCTCGTGGCTCCAGGCGACGTCCTCTTCCATCAGGGCATCGGCCCGAAGACCTTCGGGGTAGTTCTGCGCGAGGCTCTGCGCGTCCTGGGAAGGGGAAGAAGAGGAGGTCATTGGATCCTTACGTCGATGGGATTCTTCATAGGCGACAACGCTCGGGGCCGCCCCAGGATTCCCCGGGCCGGCCGATGCCGACCCTGAGATCACCCCGAAGGGTTTTCCCGGGCCCGCAGCGACGCCGACCTGAAGATGGTTGCACGGAACGGCCCGTCTCGTCACTCAGATTATTTCCCGGCTGTGGCTGCCTTACGCCAGTCCGGATGGCCCGGCATCGGCGGCGTCTTCGCGCCGTACAGCCAAGCGTCGAAGAAGCCGCTCAGATCGCGGCCCGAGATCGCCGAGGCGAGCCGCACGAAGTCCGCGGTCGTCGCGTTGCCGTCCCGGTAGGTGCGCACGAAGTCGCGCTCCAGCTGGTCGAAATTGTCCTGCCCGATCTCCTGCCGCAGCGCGTAGAGCACCAGTGCGCTGCCGTCGTACACCACCGGGCGGAAGATGCTGATCTTCTGGCCCGGCGCGGGGCCCTTCGGTGCGGCCGGCGGTCCGCCCGCGGCACGCCAGCCGTCCGACTGCCGATAGGCCTCACGCATCCGCTTCTGGAGGGGCTTCTTCGACTTCTCCTCGGCGAAGAGGGCCTCGTACCAGGTGGCGTGCCCTTCGTTGAGCCAGAGATCGGACCAGGACCTCGGGCTCACGCTGTCGCCGAACCACTGGTGCGCCAGCTCATGCACCATGATCGAGTCCACGTACCACTCGGGGAACTCGGGCCGCTTGAACAGGTCGCGCTCGAAGAGGGACAGGGTCTGCGTCTCGAGTTCGAAGCCGGTCTGTGCCTGCGCCATCAGCACGCCGTACGCCTCGAAGGGGTAGCGGCCGACCTTCCCCTCCATCCAGCTGATCTGGTCCGGCGTCTTCTTCAGCCAGCGCTCCATCACCTTGCGGTCCTTGGTGGGCACCACATCGCGTACGGGGAGGCCGTGCGGCCCGGAGCGGTGCACCACGGTGGAGCGGCCGATGGACACCTGCGCCAGTTCCGTCGCCATGGGGTGACGGGTGCGGAAGACCCGGGTCGTGGTGGGCCCGGTGTGCGCCGTGGCGACCGGCAGGCCGTTGGCGACGGCGGTGAGCGCCTTCGGGGTGGTCACGCGGAACGTGAACTGTGCCTTGTCGGCGGGGTGGTCGTTGCACGGGAACACACGGTGCCCGGCGTCTGCCTGGTTGGCCATGGCGAGCCCGTCGGCGGTCGGCACCCAGCCGCCGTCCTGGTCCTTGGTGGGAGCGGGATCGCTGGTGTGCCGGACGGTGATCCGCATCTGCTCGCCCTGGCTCAGCGGCTGCGCCGGAGTGACGACCAGGTCTTCACCGGTGGTCTCGAAGCGGGCTGGTTCGCCGTTGACGTCGACGGAGCGGACCTTGCCGTGGGCGAAGTCGAGGTTGACCCGCTCCAGCGGGGCACTCGCACGGGCGTCGATCACCGTCACGGCATCGAGCGGCTTCTTGTTGTCGCCGCCGTACGTGAAGGCGATGTCGTACGACATGACGTCGTACCCGGGATTGCCCAGGTGCGGGAAGAGCCGGTCGCCGATGCCGAGCGGCTTGGCCGGTGACGGCGCGCCCGCGGCGAGAAGGGTGGCGGAGGTGGCCGCGGCCAGGAGCGCGGTCGCGATGCGGAGAGTCCTCGGCCGCGAGGCCTTGACCCGGGGGGTGAGCAGCATGAACTACCGCTATCAGCGCGCACCTTCCGGACCGGTATCGGCGCGCGACGTGCCACTCGAACGAGTTGCCAGTAGGCGGCTGGGGCGACGGCGACCCGCCGTGGCCGACACCTACGAAGTCGCCGCCGTGGGGTGCTGGGCACGGCTGACGTCGTACACCCCGGGCACCGCCCGCATGGCGCGCATCAGCCCCGGAAGGTGCGCCGCGTCCGGCAGTTGCAGCGTGTACGTGTGACGCACGCGCTGCTGAGTCGGCGGCTCGACGGTCGCCGACATGACCTCGACGCCCTCCAGGGCGATGGCTTCGGTGAGGTCCGCCAGGAGGTGCGCACGCCCGAACGATTCGGCGATCAGTGTCACCCGGCACTCCGCGCTGTCTCCCCAGCGCACGCCGACCTCGGCACGCCCCACCTCCTTCATGCGCGCGACGGCGGGACACTCGACGCGGTGCACGGTGACGACGCCGCCGCGCACGGCGAAGGCGGTCACCTCGTCGGGCGGGACGGGCGTACAGCAGCCCGCGAGCCGTACGCTCGCGCCTTCCCTGTCCACCACGGCGTTCGCCGCGGCGGGGCGCGGGAAGTCCGAGGCCTGCGGCGGGGGCGCGGGCGCTGTCTTCTCCGGAGCTGACGCCGCGGGCGCGGACGCGGGCGTGGGGTGGGTCGTGAGCCAGCGCCGGATGGCGATCCTCGCGGCGGGCGTGCGCGCGTGGTCGAGCCACTCGCGCGAAGGCCCGGACGCCGCGTCCTGCCCCATGAGCAACTGGACCGTGTCGCCGTCCCGCAGAACCGTGCTCAGCGTCGCCAGGCGTCCGTTGACACGTGCTCCGATGCAGGCGTGGGCGTCCTCGCCGTACTGGGCGTAGGCGGCGTCGACACAGCTCGCGCCCGCGGGCAGCCCCAGGGTGCCGCCGTCGGGGCGGAAGACGGCGATCTCGTGGTCCTGGGCGAGGTCTTCGCGGAGCGTGGACCAGAACGTGTCCGGGTCGGGGGCCGCTTCCTGCCAGTCGAGGAGCCGGGAGAGCCAGCCGGGCCGCGTCGGGTCGGCGCGCTCGCCCTCGACGGCGTCGTCGGAGGGGGCGTCGGTTCCGGCGTTGGACTGCTCCTCCGAAGGAGGAGCGTACGGATTGCGCAGGGCGACGACGCCGGCCTCGGCCACTTTGTGCATCTGGTGCGTACGGATGAGGACTTCGGCGACCTCGCCGTCCGGGCGGGCCACGGCCGTGTGCAGCGATTGGTAGAGGTTGAACTTCGGTACGGCGATGAAGTCCTTGAACTCCGATACCACCGGCGTGAAGCATGTGTGCAGCTCGCCGAGCACGCCGTAACAGTCCGCGTCCTCGTTCACCAGGACCAGGAGCCGTCCGAAGTCGGCCGCGCGCATCTCGCCGCGTTTGCGGTGCACCCGGTGGACCGAGAAGTAATGCCGTGGCCTGATGAGGACTTCGGCGGCGATGCCCGCCTCGCGCAGCACCGCGCGGACGTCGTCCGCCGTCCCTTCCAGCGGGTCTCCCCCGTGCTCGGCGTTGGCCTCGATCAACTCCTGGACCCGGGAGTACTCCTCCGGGAGGAGAATCGCGAAGACGAGGTCCTCGAGCTCGGTCTTGAGCGCCTGCACGCCGAGACGTTCGGCGAGCGGGATGAGGACGTCCCGCGTCACCTTGGCGATCCGCGCCTGTTTCTCGGGGCGCATGACGCCGAGCGTGCGCATGTTGTGCAGGCGGTCGGCGAGCTTGATCGACATGACGCGCACGTCGTTGCCGGTGGCCACGAGCATCTTGCGGAAGGTCTCGGGCTCGGCGGCCGCTCCGTAGTCGACCTTTTCCAGCTTCGTGACGCCGTCGACCAGATAGCAGACGTCGTCGCCGAACTCCGTGCGCACCTGCTCGAGCGTCACGTCCGTGTCCTCGACGGTGTCGTGGAGCAGGGACGCGGTCAAGGTCGTGGTCTCGGCGCCCAGTTGGGCGAGGATCAGGGTCACCGCGAGCGGATGTGTGATGTACGGCTCACCGCTCTTGCGCATCTGGCCGCGGTGGGAGGACTCCGCCAGGACCCACGCGCGCCGCAAGGGCTCCAGATCCGCGTCCGGGTAGTGGGCGCGATGGGCTTCCGCCACATGGCCGATCGCGTCCGGCAAGCGGTCCCGGGTGGCGGGCCCCATCAGGGCCGCCCGGCCGAGCCTGCGCAGGTCAAGCCGAGGACGACCGCGCCTGCGCTGCGCTGCGGGCGTCGCGGGGCCAGACATCGCGGGGTTTGTGGCCTCCGCACTCATGGGCACCTCCGGCTGCTCCGACCGGCGGTGAGCGGACGACGGCGTACTCCGTCCGGGCCGGTGCTTGATGCTACCGAGCCCATCACGCGCCGCTGACCGCCTCTCGCCGAGCGTGAAACGGATCACCCATTCGAGCGACAGTTCACGGGTTTACAGTTTCGAGCCATTCCGCGTCGATCTCGCCTTCGGCGACGATCACCGCGGGGCCCGTCATCTCGATCTCGCCGTCGGGCCGCTCGGTGATCACCAGGCTCCCACCAGGCAGATCGACGGTGTACGTGACCGGCGAACCGGTCGCCGCGGGGTCCGCCCCGTCCCTGCGCGCCGCCGCGACGGCCACGGCGCACGCTCCCGTGCCGCACGAGCGGGTCTCGCCCGCGCCGCGCTCGTGCACCCGCATGGCGACGTGACGAGGGCCACGGTCGACGACGAACTCGACGTTCACGCCGTCCGGGTAGGCCGAGGCGGGGCTGAATGGCGGCGGGTCGTACAGGTTGCCCGCGTGGCTCAGGTCGTCCACGAAGGCGACCGCGTGCGGGTTGCCCATGTTCACGTTGCGCGCCGGCCACTGGTGGTCGGCCACGGAGACGCTGACGTCCCCTTCGGGGAAGGACGCCCTGCCCATGCCGACGGTGACGTCGCCGCCGGCCGCCGCCTTGGCGATGTGCACGGTCTTCACGCCGCCTCGGGTGGCGACGGCCAGATCGCCCTCGCCCACCAGTCCGGCGCGCTGCAGATAGCGGGCGAAGACGCGCACGCCGTTACCGCACATCTCGGCGATCGAGCCGTCGCCGTTGCGGTAGTCCATGAACCATTCGGCCTCGGCGGCCAGCTGGCGCACCTCGGGGTGGGCCGCGGTACGCACGACGTGCAGCAGACCGTCGCCCCCGATGCCCGCACGGCGGTCGCACAGGGCGGCGACAGCGGCCGGGGACAGCTCGATGGCGTTCTCGGGATCAGGGATGATCACGAAGTCGTTCTCGGTCCCGTGCCCCTTGAGGAAGGCGATCCGCGTGCTCATTCCTCGATCGTACGGGGTGCCGACGACAGTCCGTCGTCAAGGTGCCCATCAGGGCCCTGACCTCGTACGACGCCGTCAGCGAAGGCGCGCCACCCGCCACACGGCGAGGACGGCGACGGCGAGGAACGCCAGGGCGTACGCCGAGACGATCCGCCAGTCCGGGCGGCGTCCGGAACCGCGCTCCGGCAGCCCCGGCCAGGTGTGCCCCACGCGGCGCGCGGCCATCATGCCCCAGCCCGCGGCACAGCTGCTGATCAGGAGTCCGAGCATGGCGACGACGGCGCCGCCGTCCCCGAACTCGAAGGCCAGCGGGAAGGCGAACATCAGCGATCCGGCGGCGGCGAGGATGACGATCGGCGCGAGCTGCCAGATGCGCAGACGGCGCTGCGGGCGCAGTTCGACCTCGACTTCCGCCGCGACCATGGCGTCCGGGACGGGACCGTCGTCGGTCACGCCGTCCGGCACCACGTCAGGTCCGTCCGGGGTCAGCTCGCCGCCGTCATGCGCGGTGTCTCGAGGGCCGGCCTCCATCGCCATCCGCCCTCCTACTTCGGACTCCACTGGTCGATCGATGGTCGATGATGGCACGGCGCCAGGGGCCGGGATGACCGCCGGAGCGTCCCGATGCCATCACGTGATCAGGCTGTGACCGCTCGTTCGACCAACGCCATTGCCCGTCCTGGGAGTTCCCCTCGATCGGCCATGGCGCCACTGAGCCAGTGCACCCGGGGATCGCGGCGGAACCACGAGTCCTGACGGCGGGCGAAACGCTTGGTCGCGCGCACGGTCTCCGTGCGCGCCTCGTCGTCGGTGCACTCCCCCGCGAGCGCCGCGAGCACCTGCTGGTACCCGAGCGCACGCGACGCCGTACGCCCCTTACGCAGGCCCACATCCTCCAGTGCACGCACCTCGTCGACGAGGCCCGCGTCCCACATGCGGTCCACGCGCGTGGCGATGCGTTCGTCGAGTTCGGGGCGGCCGACGTCGACGCCGATCTGGATGGTGTCGTAGACGGAGTCGTGGCCGGGGAGGTTGGCGGTGAAGGGCTTGCCGGTGATCTCGATGACCTCAAGGGCGCGGACGATCCGGCGGCCGTTGCTGGGGAGGATGGCCTGGCCCGCTCCGGGGTCGGCGGCGGCGAGGCGGGCGTGGAGCGCGCCGGAGCCGTGGAGCGCGAGCTCTTCCTCCAGGCGGGCCCGGACCGCGGGATCGGTGCCGGGGAACTCCAGGTGGTCGACGGCGCCCCTGACGTAGAGGCCTGAACCGCCGACCAGGACCGGCCAGCGTCCGTCGGCAAGGAGGCGGTCGATCTCGGCCCGCGCCAGCTTCTGGTACTCGGCGACGCTCGCCGCTTCCGTGACATCCCAGATGTCGAGGAGGTGGTGCGGCACGCCGTCGCGCTCTTCGAGCGTCAGCTTGGCGGTGCCGATGTCCATCCCTCTGTAGAGCTGCATGGAGTCGGCGTTGACGACTTCACCGCCGAGGCGCTGGGCCAGAAAAACGCCTAGATCGGACTTTCCTGCCGCGGTGGGCCCGACGACGGCGATGACCCGCGGTGCGGGAGCTGCTCTACTCACCGCCCCAGTCTCGCAAATCCCGCGACGACTTCCCGAACGAGCTACGTGACGCCACACGTCCGGGGTCGTTGCCTGTTGCGAGGTTCCGGCCGCCGGTTTCGAGGATCGGCGACCCGGGCGGCGCAACAGGGCGCACCGGGCGGCGCGGGATTTCGCCCACACGAGTACCGTATGGAGTAGATATGGGCGTTTTTGCACGGTTTCGCAGGAAGTCCAAGGACACGGAAGAGGCGTCAACGGCCGAGGCTGCCGGCAGCACCCTGACAGCCGAGCCGGAAGCGGCCGAGGAGTCCTCCGAGCCCGGGACCGGCAAGGAAGCGGCCAAGGCCGAAGCCGCCGTCGAGGACGAGCCCAAGGCCGCGACCGAGGCCGAGGGAAACTCCGAGAAGAAGGCTGAGGCGAAGGCCGACACCGAGACCACGACCGAGTCCGGATCTGAGCCCGAGACGGAGTCCAAGGCCAAGACCACGGCCAAGGTCAAGGTCAAGTCCGAGGACACGTCGGACGACGACGAAGCGGCTGCCGCGGAGAACGTGGACATCCCCAAGCAGCAGTCCGCGGAGAAGGCCGCCGACAACGACGAAGCCGACGAAGGCGCCCGCAAGTGACTCTCCCAGCGAGGGAAGGTAACCGATGGGCTTCCTGCAGAACCTGAAGGACAAGCTCGCCCCGGCGAAGGACAAGGTCGCGGGCCTCGCGCAGCAGCACGGGGACAAGATCGACCAAGGTCTCGACAAGGCCGCGAAGGTGGTCGACGACAAGACCAAGGGCAAGTACAGCGACAAGATCCGGACGGGGACGGGCAAGGCGAAGGACGCCATGGACCGCCTCGCCGGGACGCCCGACGAGGGCAAGGGCACGGGTGGCGGCCCCAGTGGCGGCACCACCCCTCCGACGCCTCCTCCGGCTCCCTGAACCACCGGCTGCCTCACTCGTCGGCACACCGGCCGTGTCACGGCGCCGGAGCGCCGGCTGAGTACGTCGGCCGGACCACCGTCACCGGCTGAACGACTCCGGCGGACGGCCGTGGAGCGCCACCAGCTCCGCGGCCGTCGCCGTGCGTCGACCGCCATCGGCCGCGGGCGGCGCCGGCCCCTCGGTGGGGCTACGACCAGGCCGCGACCAGGTACCCCACGCCGTACGGAGCGTCCTCGTAGAGCAGCTCGCCGCTCAGGCCCGCTCCCCCGGCCGCGCCCGCAAGCACCTGCCACGGTGCCCGGCCCGCCGCCTTCAGTTCGTACGCCAGCTCCTCGTCCAGCGTCTTGAGCGCCTCGACGTCCGCGGCGCCCAGCGCACGGGCGACCTCCGCGTCGAACCCGGCCGCCCGCTCGTCGAGATACCCCGGCGCCTTCAGCGTGCGGCACGCGCTGGCGTCGCCCATCACCAGCAGAGCCACGCGGTCGGCCCGAGCCGCGATCTCCCCTCCGACTTGGATACACCGCTCGGCCGCCAGAGGTTCCCCCACACCGAGCCCTTCCAGCGGTGCCGCCGACCACTCCGTGCGGTCGAGGAGCCAGGCGGCGACGGCGAGCGAGGGCGGAAGCTCACGCTCCGCCCGGTCCGTACCGCCTGCCACACCGTCCGTGCCGTCCGAACGTCCCAGCCGTACGTCCAGGTCCACGCCGAAGCCGCGGAAGGACCCCCGTGCGCCCTGCGGATGCGGGCCGCGGCCGTTCTGCTCGGCGGGGCCGACCACGATGAGCCGGTCGGCCCGTGCGGCGGCGAGCACCCCGATGGCGTCCGTGCACGCGGCGCGCGCGGCGTCCAGTTCGGGGGCGGCACCCGCGGCGACCTGGGGGACGAGCAGGGGCGGGCAGGGGCAGACGGCTGCGGCGACAAGCATGATCCGCAGCGTAACGCGCGCTAGTAGGCGATCGGGCCGGAGTCCCACTCCAGCTCTGAGATCGAGAAGCGGTACGGGAAGGAGCCCCCGGACGAGCCGTCGCCGATCACCATCCAACCGTCGGCCGTGCGGTAGCGCCGCATCCGTACGGGATAGCGCGGGTGCTTCGGGCGGTACAGGCGGACGAACTCCGCGAACCGCTCCACCGCTTCGTCATGCGTGCCGTCCACCGTGGCCATCAGCTCGAACAGATGCCATGCCCCCGGCCCCGGCGGGTTCTCCATCATCAGCGCCCAGCGCGCCATCGGCCCATCCCCCGTCGTTCCACCGCGCCCGTCGTCCGCCTGCCCCGTCAGTCGCAGCCGCAGCCGCTTCCGGAGGCCACCGGGAGCGGCTCGGGGGCGCCCACCTTCGGCAGCCCGAGCATCACGCCCGCGGGCTTGGCGGCCGCCTCGGCGTTGCGCTTCTCCCAGGCGTCACCCGCGCGCGTGGGGCGCACGTTCAGGACGGCGCCCTCGGCGAGCAGGTGGTGCGGTGCCGCGTACGTGATCTCCACCGTCACCACGTCACCAGGGCGGACCTCGGTCTCGGGCTTGGTGAAGTGGACCAGACGGTTGTCGGGGGCGCGTCCCGAGAGGCGGTGGGTGGCGCCGTCCTTGCGGCCCTCGCCCTCGGCCACCATCAGGTCGAGCGTCCTGCCGACCTGCTTCTTGTTCTCGTCCCAGGCGATCTCCTCCTGGAGGGCGGACAGCCGCATGTAACGCGCCTGGACGACCTCCTTGGGGATCTGCCCCTCCATGGTCGCCGCGGGCGTACCGGGGCGCTTGGAGTACTGGAAGGTGAAGGCGTTGGCGAAGCGGGCCTCACGCACCACGTGCATCGTCTGCTCGAAGTCCTCCTCGGTCTCCCCGGGGAAGCCGACGATGATGTCGGTGGTGATCGCGGCCTCGGGCATCGCGGCGCGGACCTTCTCGATGATGCCGAGGAAACGGTCCTGGCGGTACGAGCGGCGCATCGCCTTCAGGATCGGGTCCGAACCCGACTGGAGCGGCATATGGAGCTGCGGCATCACGTTCGGCGTCTCGGCCATGGCGGCGATCACGTCGTCCGTGAAGTCGCGCGGGTGCGGGGACGTGAAGCGCACGCGCTCCAGGCCCTCGATCTTCCCGCAGGCCCGCAGAAGCTTGCTGAAGGCCTCACGGTCACCGATGTCCGAGCCGTACGCGTTCACGTTCTGGCCGAGCAGGGTGATCTCGGAGACGCCCTCGGCGACGAGCGCCTCGATCTCGGCGAGGATGTCGCCGGTCCTGCGGTCCTTCTCCTTGCCGCGCAGGGCGGGCACGATGCAGAACGTGCAGGTGTTGTTGCAGCCCACGGAGATGGAGACCCAGGCCGCGTACGCGCTCTCGCGGCGCGTGGGCAGCGTCGAGGGAAACGCCTCCAGGGACTCGGCGATCTCGACCTGCGCCTCTTCCTGGACGCGGGCCCTCTCCAGGAGCACCGGCAGCTTGCCGATGTTGTGGGTGCCGAAGACGACGTCGACCCAGGGGGCCTTCTGGACGATGGTGTCGCGGTCCTTCTGGGCCAGGCAGCCGCCGACGGCGATCTGCATGCCGGGCCGCTTGGTCTTCATCGGCGCCAGGCGGCCGAGATTGCCGTACAGACGGTTGTCGGCGTTCTCCCGCACGGCGCACGTGTTGAAGACGACCACATCGGCGTCGCCGTCCGAGCCCTCGGGCGCACGTTCGTAGCCGGCGCCCTCCAGGAGTCCGGAGAGGCGCTCCGAATCGTGGACGTTCATCTGGCACCCGTAAGTGCGTACCTCGTACGTTCCTTTAACGCCCACTGCCTGTCCCCGGTCGCCGCTGCTCATGGGACAAGGGTAGGCGGTCACGGGAGTGTCCCTGCCGGGAGCTCGGCCCTGGCCATCACTGCGAGTGGCCTGGCAGGATCGCGCGCATGTTCACGGCACTCCCCCGCCTCAGCAGGCGCCGCGCACTCCAGGGTGCGGCGGCCGCCCTTGTGGTCTTCGGGCTCCTGATGTGGTGGCTCGTCCCGGTGGGCGACGACTCTCCGGGGGGCCGGATGACGTTCAGTACGGGCGTGAAGAACGCGGTGTACGAGCGGTACGGCAAGCTGCTGCGGACCGCGATCTCCCATGACATGCCCAAGGTGGACGTGGAGCTGCTCAACAGCGAGGGGTCGCAGCAGAACGTCGAGCGGGTGGCCACGGGGAAGGCCGATTTCACCATCGCCGCCGCCGACGCCGTCGAGAAGTACCGCCTGGAGGGGCGGGCGGGCGCGGAGCGGCTGCGGGGCTGTGCGCGGCTCTATGACGACTACGTCCAGCTCGTCGTCCGGCGCACGTCTCCCATCGACAGGGCGAAGGACCTGCGGGGCAAGAAGGTGGCCGTGGGGCAGCCGCGCTCTGGCGTGCGGCTGATAGCGGAACGGGTACTCAAGGCCGCCGACCTCGACCCCGAGAAGGACCTCACGTCGGTGAACGCCGGTATCGACACGGCGCCCGATCTTCTTAAGAAGGGCGACATCGACGCCTTCTTCTGGTCGGGTGGGCTGCCGACCAGCACCGTGGCCAAGCTGTCCGACGAGTTCGACATCCGTCTCGTCCCGCTCGGCGACCTCGTGGACGCGCTGCACGAGCAGGGCGGGGCCTCCCGCTACTACCGGGCGGCGGTGATGCCCGCCGATGCCTATCCCGCCGTCCAGCAGCACGACGCCGTACCGACCCTGGCCGTGGCGAACCTCCTGGTCACCACGGACCGGGCGGACCCGAAGCTGACCGAGGGGCTGACCCGCACGGTCATCGACAGCCGTGATCACATCGGCGGCGAGGTGCACGCGGCCCAGTTGGTGGACCTGCGGACCGCGCTCTACACGGACCCGCTCGACCTGCACGAGGGTGCGCGCCGCTACTACCAGTCGGTCAAGCCGTAGCCCTTGAGCGGCGTGCCCGTAGCCGTCAGGCCGCGCGCCCGGGTTCGCCGCGCGGCACGCCTACGGTCACCCGCAGGCCGTGCGGCTCGTTCTGCTCGTACGCGATGGAACCGCCGCCCGCGGTGAGCAGGGCGCGCGAGATGGACAGGCCGAGGCCCGATCCCTTCACGTTCTGATGGCGGTTGCTGCGCCAGAAGCGGTCGCCGATGCGGGCGAGTTCGTCCTCAGTGAGGCCGGGTCCGCCGTCCGTGATCACTACGGTCGTCAGCTCACCGGTCCAGGAGACCTCCACCCGCACCTCCTCGCCCTCGGGCGTGAACTTGAGGGCGTTGTCGATCACCGCGTCCAGGGCGCTGGACAGGGCGACCGGGTCGGCCCAGCCAGTGGTCGCCGGGCAGAGGCCCGTCAGCCGTACTCCGTGCTCCTCGGCGAGCGGCCGCCAGGCTCCGACGCGTTCGGCCGCGAGCTCACCGATGTCGGTGAGCCGCAGGTCGGCCGCGGCGTGCTCGGCGAGCGCGAGGCCCAGCAGGTCGTCGAGCACCTGGGCGAGGCGTTTGCCCTCGGTGCGCACGGAGGCGATCTCCTCGTTCCCCTCGGGCAGTTCGAGGGCGAGCAGCTCGATGCGGAGCAGCAAAGCGGAGAGCGGGTTGCGCAGTTGGTGCGATGCGTCGGCGACGAAGGCCCGCTGCTGCTCCAGTACGTCCTCGACGTTGTCAGCCATCTCGTTGAACGACCGGGCCAGGCGCCTCAGTTCCGGCGGCCCACCGGCGGCCGCCACCCGTGACTTCAGGCGCCCTGTCGCGATGTCGTGCGTGGTCGCGTCCAGGACCCGCACCGGGCGCAGCACCCAGCCGGTGAGGCGCAGTGCGGCGCCGACGGCGAGGAGCATCGCCGCCGACTCACCGGCGCCGATGAGCAGCCATCCCTGCAGTGTCTTCGATCGCATGTGTCCCGTGGGCGAGTCGGTGACGACGACGGCGATGACGTCCCCGTCCCTGATGACCGGCGACGCGACGACGAGCCGGCCGCGCTGCCAGGGCCAGACCTGCCGCGGATCGTGGCTTCCACGGGACCTGAGGGCCTCTTCGAAGGCCTCCCGCACCTCGGCGCCCCTCGGGGGCAGGAACCAGTCCCCGGGGGCGAGAGCCATGGGCTCACGGTCCCGGAAGAAGACGCCCGCCTTGATCCCGTAGACCTGGTGGTAGTAGTCGAGTTCGGTCTGGAGGGTTTCGCGTCGTTCGTCCTTGTCCCGCAGGCGTGAACCCGTGGGGCGTTTCGTGACGAACTGCGCGAGTGCCGCGAACCGCGCCGTGTCGTCGATCCGGTCGACGACCACCTTCTGCTGCTGCGCCGCCGCCACGCTCACCGCGAGCGGGAAGCCGAGCGCGAGCAGCACACCCGCCATGAGGACGATGAGCAGCGGGAGGAGGCGAGAGCGCACCTGACCTCGCTACTCGCTACGCGGCCGGGGCGACGAGCCGGTAGCCCACGCCCCGTACGGTCTCGATCAGGGCCGGCATGTGCAACTTGGAGCGCAGGGAAGCGACATGCACCTCGAGCGTGCGCCCCGTTCCCTCCCAGCTGGTGCGCCACACCTCGCTGATGATCTGCTCCCGGCGGAACACCACGCCGGGCCGCTGCGCGAGAAGTGCGAGCAGGTCGAACTCCTTGCGGGTCAGCTGCACGGTCGAACCGTCCACGCTGACCTGCCGGGTGGACAGTTCGATGCACACGGAGCCGAGGTGAAGTTCGCTGTCGGCGGGGCCGGCCGCAGCGCCCGACGGGGGCCGCCGGATGACCGCGTGGATACGCGCGATCAGCTCCCCGGTGTCGTACGGCTTCACTACGTAGTCATCGGCCCCGAGATTCAGACCATGGATCCGCGAGCGCACGTCGGCACGCGCCGTCACCATGATCACGGGCGTCGATCCCCGCTTGCGGATCTTTCCGCACACTTCGTAGCCGTCCTGATCCGGCAGCCCCAGATCGAGGAGCACGACTCCGAAGGGTGTCGTCGCGCCGGGCAGCAGGGCCTGCAGCGCCTCTTCGCCGCTGCGGGCGTGCACGACGTCGAAGCCGTGCCTGGCCAGGACCGCGGACAGGGCGACGGCCACATGATCGTCGTCCTCGACGAGGAGCAGTCTCATACGGGCCCCCTCCGGTTCATCGGTCGTTCCGTTCGCGCTCGCCGACGGCCGGTACGCGCGCGTGCACAGGCACCAAGGCATCCACGCCGATAGATAAGGACCGCGTCAAGAGGGTTCGGGTCACGGGCACGTTCCGTTATGTAGCCGGTACGCGCGTGGGGCATCCCCTTCACACGGAGTGTCCGGTTGCGGCCGGATCGTTATGCTCAATTTCCCCTCAGATGTAA
The DNA here is from genome assembly GCF_040636975.1 of Streptomyces sp. NPDC032198. Taxonomy (NCBI): domain Bacteria; kingdom Bacillati; phylum Actinomycetota; class Actinomycetes; order Kitasatosporales; family Streptomycetaceae; genus Streptomyces; species Streptomyces sp. NPDC032198. The sequence continues at coordinate 158,093 of NZ_JBEZVL010000019.1, forward strand.
TGACGCTGGTCGCACCGGGTTACTACTGTCCTCCCAACCGAGGAGGATGGAGCAACAAGCCGTGACCGAAGTATCGGTGACCAAGGACGCCATACCGCCCGGGGCGGACGACCTGGTCGTGCTGAAGAACGTCAACAAGCACTTCGGCGCTCTGCACGTCCTCCAGGACATCGACCTGACCATCACCCGCGGTGAGGTCGTCGTCGTGATCGGCCCCTCCGGGTCGGGCAAGTCGACACTGTGCCGCGCCATCAACCGCCTGGAGACGGTCGAATCGGGAGACATCTCGATCGACGGCAAGCCACTGCCCCAGGAGGGCAAGGAGCTCGCCCGTCTCCGTGCGGACGTGGGCATGGTCTTCCAGTCCTTCAACCTTTTCGCGCACAAGACCGTGCTCGAGAACGTGATGCTGGGCCAGATCAAGGTGCGCAAGACGTCCAAGGCGGAAGCAGAGACGAAGGCGCGCGGCCTCCTGGACCGCGTAGGCGTCGCCACGCAGGCCGACAAGTACCCCGCGCAGCTCTCCGGTGGCCAGCAGCAACGCGTCGCGATCGCCCGCGCGTTGGCCATGGACCCCAAGGTGATGCTCTTCGACGAGCCCACGTCGGCGCTCGACCCGGAGATGATCAACGAGGTCCTGGAGGTCATGCAGCAGCTCGCACGGGACGGCATGACCATGGTCGTGGTCACCCACGAGATGGGCTTCGCCCGCTCGGCGGCCAACCGCGTCGTCTTCATGGCGGACGGTCGGATCGTCGAAGAGGCCGTGCCGGACCAGTTCTTCAGCAACCCGCGCAGCGACCGGGCCAAGGACTTCCTGTCGAAGATCCTTCACCACTGACGCGTGGTTCTCCCCTGCGTCTCAACCCTCGTCTGCCGAAACAAAGGATGTTCACCATGAAGGCTCGCAAGGTCACCGCGGCAGCCGCCGTCGTACTCGCGCTCTCCGTCTCCGCCACCGCCTGTGGTTCGGACGACAAGGACGACAAGGGTTCCGGTGGTGGCAAGAAGATCACCATCGGCATCAAGTTCGACCAGCCGGGCATCGGCCTGAAGACGCCGGACGGCTACACGGGCTTCGACGTCGATGTCGCGACCTACGTCGCCAAGGAGCTCGGCTACAAGGCCGACGACATCGAGTGGAAAGAAACTCCCAGCGCTGACCGCGAGACCGCCCTCGAGCGTGGTGACGTGAAGTTCATCGCGGCGTCGTACTCCATCAACGACGAGCGCGAGAAGAAGGTCGACTTCGCGGGACCGTACCTCCTCGCGCACCAGGACCTCCTGGTCCGGTCCGACGACAAGATCACCAAGGGCACGGACCTCAACGGCAAGAAGCTCTGCTCGGTCACCGGCTCCACCTCGGCGCAGAACGTCAAGAAGGAGATCGCGCCGAAGGCCCAGCTGCGCCAGAACAGCACCTACTCCGAGTGCATCGACGGACTGGGCAGCGGCACCATCGACGCGCTGACCACCGACGACTCGATCCTCGCGGGCTACGCGGCGCAGGAGCAGTACAAGGGCAAGTTCAAGCTCGCCGGCCTGAAGCTGACGAACGAGAACTACGGCATCGGCGTCAAGAAGGGCGACACGAAGCTCAAGGACAAGATCAACAAGGCCCTCGAGAAGATGGTCTCGGACAAGTCCTGGGACAAGGCCGTCAAGGAGAACTTCGGTCCGGCCGGTTACAAGAACGAGCCCGCCCCGAAGATCGGCGACATCGTCAAGTGACCTCGTGGGACCGGCTCCTGAAGCCGGTCCGCTGACAAGGCACACGCCGGTACGCCGCCGCCCGAGCGCGGCGGCGTACCTCGCCATCACCACATGCGAGAGCGCGGGAGATCGTGTTCGACTTTCTTGAAGACTACGACTTGCTCGAGGCCTTCTGGATGACGGTGAAGCTCACCGTCTTCGCAGGCATCGGCTCCTTGGTCTGGGGCACTCTGCTGGCCGCCATGCGGGTCAGCCCGGTTCCGGTCATGCGTTGGTTCGGCACCGCTTACGTCAACATCGTGCGGAACATCCCGCTGACCGTCATCATCGTGTTCAGCTCGCTCGGGCTCGCCGACGTCTTCGGCATGACCATGGGCGCAGCTGACGACGTCGACACCATGACCTTCCGTCTCTCGGTGCTCGGCCTCGGGGCCTACACGGCGGCGTTCGTCTGCGAGGCGGTGCGGTCCGGCATCAACACCGTGCCGGTGGGCCAGGCGGAAGCCGCACGCGCCCTCGGGCTGAGCTTCAGCCAGGTCCTCGGTCTCATCGTGCTGCCGCAGGCCTTCCGGTCCGTGATCGGCCCCCTCACCAACGTGCTGATCGCCCTGACCAAGAACACCACGGTCGCGGCGGCCATCGGCGTGGCGGAAGCGGCTCTACTGATGAGGGAAATGCTCGAGAATGAGGCACAGTTGTTCCTCATCGCCGCGATATTCGCCTTCGGGTTCGTGGTGCTGACCCTGCCGACGGGCCTCATACTCGGGTGGCTCGGCAAGCGCCTGGCGGTGAAGCGATGACCTCCGTCCTCTACGACGCTCCCGGGCCACGCGCCAAGCGGCGCAACGTCCTTCTCTCCGTGTTCTTCCTTGCTCTCCTGCTCCTGGGATTCTGGTGGGCCTGGTCCGCCATGTCCGACAAGGGGCAGCTGGACTGGGCCAAGTGGGAGCCCTGGCTGGCCGATTCCGAGTCCTGGACGACATATCTGCTGCCGGGCCTCGCGAACACGCTGAAGGCCGCGGGCCTCGCCATGGTGATCGCCCTTCCGCTGGGAGCACTCTTCGGTATCGCGCGGCTCTCCGATCACCGGTGGGTGAGGATTCCCGCCGCTGTGGTCGTCGAGTTCTTCCGGGCGATCCCGGTGCTGCTCCTGATGGTCTTCGCCAACCAGTTCTACTCGGACTCCACCGACATCAGCGTCGACGACCGCCCGATGTACGCCGTGGTCACGGGCCTGGTGCTCTACAACGCCTCGGTCCTCGCCGAGATCGTGCGGGCGGGCATCTTGTCGCTGCCCAAGGGCCAGACGGAAGCCGCCAAGGCGATCGGCCTGCGCAAGGGCCAGACGATGACCAGCGTGCTGCTGCCGCAGTCCGTGACGGCGATGCTGCCGGCGTTGGTCAGCCAGCTCGTCGTCATCGTCAAGGACACCGCGCTCGGCGGCGCGATGCTCAGCTTCGCCGAACTGCTCAGCTCCCGTAAGACGGCGGCGTCGTACTACGCGAGCGTCATCCCCAGTTTCATCATCGTCGCGGTGATCTTCATCGTGCTGAACCTGCTGATCACCGGCCTGGCCTCCTGGCTGGAGCGCCGCATGCGGCGCTCCAAGAAGAGCACGGGTGCCGTGGTGGGCCCTGAAGCGCTCGAGAACCTGGAGACGATCGGCCCCAAGACGATCCGCATGGATCACGGTGAGAACACTGGTGGAGGCTTTGGGGGCGGCACCGGCTAGCGCCGACACCTCGATCGCTCGGTGAGAACACGGAGGCAGTGGCATATCGCCACTGCCTCCGTCGTTACACGTTCGCCCAAGCGCCACAGCAGCCGGTCGGCAACTTGACGCGGGCACCAGCGGTGGGTTGCATACGTTCTGTGATCGTGCACCGGGCTCCAACTGCCAGTTCCTGTACGTACGTCCAGCGCTCCCGGGCCCTTGCGGCGGGAGGGTGCGCACCGTGGACCCGGTGATCGTCGTCGGCGCGGGCCCCGTGGGGCTCACGCTCGCCCTGGCTCTCGCGCGTCACTCCGTACCCACCGTGGTACTCGACGAAGGGCCCGGCAAGGACGAGCAGCGGCCCGCGCGGACCGTCATCCTGCGGGATGACACCGCGGCCCTCATGGAGCGGCTCGCCGGTCACTCGTTCGGTGATCAGGACTCGGGAGCGCGGTGGGGCGGCTGGCGGTCCCTGCGGCGCAAGCAGCTGATGCGGGAGCTCACGTTCAGTGACGAGATGCCGGCCCCGCTGCACGTGCCCCAGCATGTGCTGACGGGAGCCCTGCGCGCGGCCATCGCCGAGGAGCGGTTGGTCAAGGTCGCGGTGGAGAGCAAGCTCGACTCCCTGGAGCAGGACGCGGGCGGCCTGACCGCCCATACTCGCGGCCCCAAGGACACCTGGTGGCGGGGCAGTTATCTGGTGGGCTGCGACGGGCCCCGGTCGACCGTGCGCAAGCTCCTCGACGTCCGCTTCCCGGGGCGTACGGCCGTCGAGCGACACGCCGTGGCCGCGCTGCGCACGGAACTTCCCGGGCCCGGAGAGGCGTTGTTGCATCGGATGCCTCCGTGGCGCCACGGAGGCGCGGAGGTGACGGGCCGTCCGCTCGCCGACGGGGTGTGGCGGCTCGACTGGCTGCTGCCGCCACGCGGCGAGCTCGTGACGCCGGACGCCCTCGTGGTGCGCATCCGCGAGACCCTCGCGGGCTGGTGCGGCGGCTCCACACCGCCGTACGAACTGCTCGACACCGGTGTGCACACCGTCCACCACCGGCTGGCCCGCCGGTGGCGGGTCGGCCGTGCCTTCCTCGCGGGCGACGCCGCGCATCTGCTCGGCGCGCTCGGGACGCAAGGGCTCGACGAAGGGCTGCGGGACGCGGACAACCTCGCCTGGAAGCTGGCGCTGGCCTGGCACCACGGCGCGCGGGACGCCCTGCTCGACAGCTATCAGACCGAGCGGCGGGCCAGCGTCGCCGCACGCCTGCGCGCCGCCGACCAGTCGCTGCCGATACTGCGGGGCGGCAAGGGCCTGCGCTCCTACGTGCCGGGGTCGGCGCGAGGCCATGACACCCTCCTCACCGACGGACACGTGGGGCGCGGGCCCCTCGGCGCGCCCGCATCGTACGCGGACTCACCGCTGGCACCCCCGCCCTCCGAGTCCGAGGTTGTCGTGGACACGGAGCCGGGGGCGCCCGTGACCGATGTACCGGTGACAGCACCCGACGGCTCCTTCGTACAGCTGCGCGACCGGCTCGGCGTGGGTCGGCTGCTCGTCGTCCTTGTCGCACCCGGCACGGTGGTGTGGGAGCGACGGCACTGGGTGTCGGCCGGGGTCATGCCCCGGCTCGCCGCCGCCGTCACGGCACTGCCGTACCCGGCGGAATTGCTCGTCGCGGAGAGTTACCCAGGGGCCCCCGCGCACTCGGTGCTGCTCATCCGCCCCGACGGTCACCTGGTCACCGCGCTCGGCGGAGTGCGCCCCGCCGAGTTGTATACGGCGGCCGAGGCAGCCCTGGGTGGACCTGCTCCGAAGCGGCGCGCGGATGGCGCGGACACCCCGGAGAAGGCGCAGACCACCGCCGCCGGGAGCCGTCCGACCACACAGTGAGAAGGAGTTGACCGGCACGCAGCGTCATGGTCTACTCCGAAATGTGACCGACACCGATGTGCGCCTGTGGCGGAGGGTCCATATGGACCTCGTCCGCTATGCGGGCTGCGTGTGTCGTCCGTCCTGCTGAATTCGCCCTCGTTTCCCCAGCGCGCCGCCTGCTCCTCGGTGCGCGCTTCCGCGAACTTCCAGGACGGTCCCCGTGTCTGTTTCTCTCTCCACCCTGCCTGCTTCCACGGCAGCGTCCGCGCCCACCGCCGCCGAGCTCCTCGAATTCGTGCGTCGTAGCGCCGCCGACCCCGAGCTCGTCGCCTCACTGCCGCTCGACCCCGAGGGCCGCACCTGGGTGCGCCTCGAAGGGCCCGGCGGCAGTGAAGCCTGGCTGATCGGCTGGCCGCCGGGTACCGGCACCGGATGGCATGACCACGCGGAGTCGGTCGGTGCCTTCCTCACCGCTGCGGGCACGCTCAAGGAGAACTCGCTCGCCGCCCGGCTGCCCACCGACGGATGGAAGACCTTGGAGCTGTCCGAAGGGGTGGACCGTGAGCGGGAGTTGACGGCCGGCAAGGGCAGGGCGTTCGGCCAGAACCACGTGCATGAAGTTCTGAACGAGTCCACGAGCGAGCACGCGATCTCCGTGCACGCCTACTATCCGCCGCTGCCCCGCATCCGCCGCTACAGCCGTACGGGCGCGGTCCTGCGCCTGGGGTCCGTGGAGCGCCCGGAGGACTGGCAGTGAGTGCGCACCCCGAAGGCGTACACCCCATAGGCGTGCACCCCGCGGCCGAACGTCCCGTCGGCATCGACGAGTTGCTGGAGCGCGTGCGGCTCGACCTCCCCCGGGTCACTCCGGAGGAGGCGCGTGACACCGCGGCCGCGGGAGGACTCCTGGTCGACATCCGTTACGCGGCCCTGCGCGAGCGGGACGGTCTGATCCCTGGCGCCCTCGTCGTCGAGCGCAATGAACTGGAGTGGCGCCTGGACCCGCAGGGCAGTCACCGTGCGGCGGAGGCCGTCAGCCACGACCTGTGGATCGTGGTCATCTGCAACGAGGGTTACGCGTCGAGCCTCGCGGCCGTCTCTTTGCGGCAGTTGGGACTGCGGCACGCGACCGACCTCATCGGCGGGTTCCAGGCGTGGAAGGCCGCCGGGCTTCCTGTCGCGGATGTCGCGGACATCGCGGACTGAGCACGCGCGCGTGGGCGCCCCTACCGGATTCGGTAAGGGGCGCCCACCATTGCGTACTGCCGCTTACTCCTTGGCCGTTGCCACCGTGACGGGGCGCGGCTTCAGGGCGGCGCGCCCCGGGAGCGCGGTCGCGGTGAGGGCGAGCAGAGCCGCGACGGCCACCACGGAGACGTACACCAAGGGAGTGATCGAGGGTGCGGCGCCGCCGGTCATGCCGATGCTGAAGGCGGTCAGGACGGCGAGCGCGATACCGCTGCCGAGGGCCGCGCCGATGAGCAGGACGGACAGTGCCTCGGTGCGCAGCATGCCGAGGACCTGGCGGCGGCTCGCGCCCGCGAGGCGCAGCATCGCGAACTCGCGGATGCGCTCGGAGACCGACATGGCGAGGGTGTTGACGACGGCGATCGCGGTGAAGGCCAGGATGAGGCCCATGGCGAGGTGGTTCACCTCGGCGTTCGCCTGCTGGCGCTCGGCCTGGAGGTTGTCGACTGCGGCCGGAGCGAGAACACGGACGCCCGGGAACTGCGCGACGCCTGCCGCGAGTTGTTCCTGTGTACGGTCGCTCTTGATCAGGACCGTGGCGGCGAGCGGGTTGTCGACGTGGCGGGCGACCAGGTCGTGCGCCATGGTCAGGTCCCCGAACCCGAGCCCGCGGGCGTACACGGCGCTGACCTCGAGCGTGGTCTTCGTGCCGTCGCCGAGCGTGAGTTTCAGAGTGCTGCCGGGCTTCAAGCCGAGCTGGTCGGCGGCCAGTTCACTGACGGCGACGCTTCCCTTCCCGAAGCCGTCCAGGGATCCGGCGGTGACGTCCGGGTTCCAGGTGCGGGTGAGCCCTGCCGTGCTGACGCCCTGCGCCGGGTACTTGTCGAGCCCTACGCGCACGGTGGTGCGGACGACCTCGGTGGCGGCCTCGACACCTTCGGTCGTACGCAGCTTCCGCGCGGCCTCGGCCGGGACGCCCGGGCCCTGGGCCGCCAGCACCCAATCGGCCCGGATGCCCTCGCGGGCCTGGGCGCGGGCCGCGTCACCGAGGGTGGGCTGGACGAACAGGACGGTGCAGGTCATGCCGATGAGGAGGGCGAGCGGGGTGACGGCCGCCGCCATCCGGGCCGCGTTGCCGCGGAGGTTGGCGTGCGCGAGGCGGCCACCGGGGCCGGAGAGCCGCAGCGGGCCGCGCAGCACGGCAGCCGCCGCCCTGACCACGAGCGGACCGAGGAGCGCGATGGCGGAGGAAAGGACGACCACGGCCAGGAAAGTCACGGGGGTCGACGCGGGCTCGGTGCGCAGCACACTGAGCACGGCGACGAGCACGGCGCCTCCGGCGAGGAGGACGAGGCCCGCGATGACGCGGCTCCACGGCGGTCGGGTGCGCTCGACGCGCGCTTCGGCGAGAGCCTCGGCCGGGCGGATGCGGGCGATGCGGCGTGCCGAGAGGCGAGCCGCGGCCCAGGCCCCGAGCAGCGTCGCGGCCACGGCGACGAGGGACGGGAAGACGCTCACGGTCCGCTCCAGGGTGGCGGGGACGGCGCCCATGTCCACGAACCTGCCGTGCAGCCAGCCGCCGAGCGGAATTCCGGCGAGCGAGCCGATGACGCCCGCGGCCGCTCCGACGATCAGGGCCTCGCGGCCGAGCAGCCCCCGGATCTGCTTCGGGGTGGCGGCGATGGCGCGGAGCAGGGCGAGTTCGCGGTGGCGCTGCTGCACGGAGAGGGCGAAGGTGCCGACAACCACGAGGATGGCGACGAGGAGAGACGTGCCGCCCATCGCGCCGCCCATGCTGACCAGCTTGATGCGGGCGCCCGCCGCGTCGAGGAACTCCACCGGGCCACGGTCGTCGCCTGTGCTGACCTGCGCCTTCGTACCGGCGAGGGCATCGGTGACCGCATTCTTGAGCTCTCCCGTCCCGGTGCCCTCGGCCGGCACGACGCCGAGGGCGGTGATCTTGCCGGGGTGCGCGGCGAGCCGCTCGGCCTCTCCGGCGGAGAAGAAGAGGGACGTCTGGTGGGCGAGGGCGCCTTCGGAGGGGGCGGCTACTCCGGTGATGCGGTAGGAGCGCGGGGCCTGTGTCGACTGGACGGTGAGGTGGTCGCCGGTCTTGAGGTGGGCACGCTCGGCGAGGCCGCGGTCGATGACGAGGTCGCCGGTGGCGCGCGGGGCCTTGCCCTCGACGAGGCGGAAGGGGGTCAGCGCGGCCGACTCCCAGGCGTGGCCGTACGCGGGCTTGTCGGCGAGGTCACCGGCCGCGGGCGTCAATGGCTGGGCCAGGAACGTGAGTTCGGGAACGACTTTCCCGACGCCCGGCACGCCCTTGAGCTTCCGCGCGATGTCGTCCGACAGCCAGGCCCGCTCGGCGATCGGTTTGGCCTTGTGCTTGACCTTGGTCTTGCCCTTCTTGTGCTTGACCGTGGTCCGGTGGACGTTCTGGTCGGCGGAGACGACCACGGGGGCGGCGGCATAGCGCTCGGTCCGGATGGTGCCGCGCAGGCCGGTTTCGAGGAGGGTGCCGCAGGCCGTGATGAGCGCGGCGGCGCACATCAGTGCCAGGAAGGCGCCGAGGAATCCGCCCTTGCGGTCTCGGACGGTCTGCAGTGCATAGCGCAGCATCATGATGTGGCCTCGGGCTCGGAGGAGTGGGAGGGGAGAGGGGCAGGGTGGGGCGCGGGCATGGGCGCGGGGGTATCGGCTGCCGCGGGCGCCGGGAAGGCCAGAAGCCGGGTGAGTACGGTGCGGGCGTCGGCCGGGGTCTCGGCGTCGGGGCGCTTGTACCGGTTGAGCAGGGCGATGTACTCCTCGAAGAACTCGCGGAGTTCGGGGAGCGTCAGCCGGATGGTGCCGCGCGAGTACGGGAACGCGTCGGCCCACTCTCCGAGTCCGGCGCCGGCGTCCCCCGCTTCTCGCTGCAACTGCTCGAAGAGCTCCAGGTCGGCGGCGTACGAGAGGCGGTTCAACTCGTCCATCACGAGCCGCGTCTCGGCGTTCTGCTTGCTGCGTGGCGGGAAGCGCCGGTCGCCGGGGACCGCGCGCCACCAGCGTTCGCGGCCGTGGCCGGTGCCCGCGGTCTCCTCGACGAAGCCGTAGCGGGAGAGCTCGCGCAGGTGGTAGCTGGTGGCGCCGGTGTTGAGGCCGAGAGCCCTGGCGAGCGTCGCGGAGGTGGCCGGGCCGTGCACGGTGAGGTGCTGCAGCATCTGCTGACGCCGGGGCTGTGCGAGCGCCTTGAGGACGCGAAGGTCGCTCAGCTCCTCCGGGGCGCCGTCGGTCGAACCGGGTTCCTTTGCCATGCGTACACAGTCGCCTGTGCACAGGTTCCTTTGCAGTGCGGTGGACCGGCGTCTTCAGCAGGGGGTTATCCCCACCCCGCAGGCGGACAGGCGGGGCGTACAAGGCGAGTTGGGAGGGCTGTGGAGCGAGTCCGTGCGGCGGGGCGAGGCCCCACGGTGAGGTGATGCCCGGCGGAACGAAAGCCTGCGGAGCAAAGGCGGCCGGCGGCCCTACGGAACGAAGCCCTGCCGCGCGAGGCGCACCTGCGAAGTGAGCCCCCATGGAACGCGAAAGGGCCGGGCCGCGGTTCGCACCGCGCTGCCCGGCCCTGACCTGGGCCCCACCCCCGCGAGGGCCCTGGTCGGCTCAGTCCCCGTCGTACCCCAAGTCCCCCGCGTCCTCGCCCTCTTCCTCGATGGCCTGCCGGACGATCCGGAGCGCCAGCCCTTCCGAGTAGCCCTTGCGGGCGAGCATGCCCGCGAGGCGGCGCAGTCGCTTGTCGCGGTCGAGGCCCCGCGTGGCACGGAGCTTGCGGGCGACGAGCTCGCGTGCCGTCGCCTCCTCCTGCTCCGAGTCGAGCTGGCCGACGGCCTCCTCGATCAGCACGGCGTCCACGCCCTTCGTACGCAGCTCCTGCGCGAGCGCCCGTCGGGCCAGACCCCGGCCGTGGTGCCGGGACTCCACCCACGCGCCCGCGAAGGCACCGTCGTTGATCAGGCCGACCTCTTCGAAGCGGGTCAGCACCTCATCCGCCACGTCCTCCGGGATGTCCCGCTTGCGCAGCGCGTCGGCCAGCTGTTTGCGCGTGCGCGGGGTCCCGGTGAGCAGCCGCAGACAGATCGCGCGCGCCTTCTCACCCGGATCCGCTGTCGGCGGCTCCCCCTTCTCGGCCCTCGACGAGGAAGGGGGGCCGCTGTCCTGTGAACCGCCGCCCCGGCCTTCACCGAAGCCGCCACGCCGTCGGCGACCCCTCCGGCCGCCGCCCCCGCGGAAGCCGGTGCCGTCACCCTCCTGGTCGGCGCCACCCTGATCCGCACCGTCCGCGGGGCCTCTGCCCGCGGGATCGGTGTGGTGCTCGGGAACGATCTGGTCCGCCCAGTCCGTGCGCCGCGTCATGGATCAGCTCTTGGCCGCGGCGGCCTTGGGCTTGGTGGCCTTGGTCACCGGTGCGGGCACCGTCTTGGCGGCGTCCTCGGCCGTGCCCGTCACACCCGCCGTGTCCTTGCCCGGCTCGGCGGCCGGCTCCTCCGTCTTCGGCTTCACGCCGACGCCCAGCTTCTCCTTGATCTTCCGCTCGATCTCGTTGGCGAGGTCGGGGTTGTCCTTGAGGAAGTTGCGGGCGTTCTCCTTGCCCTGGCCGAGCTGGTCGCCCTCGTACGTGTACCAGG
>NZ_JBEZVL010000020.1:0-150610 GCF_040636975.1 Streptomyces sp. NPDC032198
TACCCGCCTCCACTGTGACGGCCATAGCCCTGCCCTCACCAGCTCGCCCCAGAGGACAACCCAGAGGCAGACCCGGACTTCTTCAGGGGCAAGTAACTAGCCTCTCGCAGCACCTGCGACTGAGCGCCCGTGGCGCCGGGTTCAGGTGTTATCACCGAGGGTGAGGCGGTGCTGGCTCCACAAGTGCTCGGTGATCAGAGAGTCGAGCCTGTCGGAGAGCCTCGTGATCCAGCCGTGCCAGTCGAGGACGCCAGTGATGTTCAAGTCGCCTGGTGTCGTGCCCCGATGTACGGCCTCGCCACGGATCTGGATGACGTCGTCCAGATATGTGGTCACGCGGTCTGAGGGCATCCCCTGCCAGGTGCACTGTTCGAGAGCTTTCGGCAGGTCAAGGATCTGTTCCAGTAACTTGTTCACGTTGTTGTAGTCGGGTGTGTTGAGGGCCTGTCCGCCGACCTGTTCTTCCACGCATTGGAGTGTGTAGGTCTTCCAGCCGTCGCCGGCGAGGAGCCACGGGTTCTTGCTCTTGACCCGGTTGGTGATCCGCTGCCGAAGCGGATCCGGCAGTCCTTCGGGCGTCAAGTCAGGGCTCTCGACGATTGCGCGCGCTGCCTCGCGGATCACGTCCTCGACGTACGTTTCCCACGCGGTGCACAGGAGGATCAACGAGGCCCGCACTGCGGGTCCGTTCGGTATACCCCGTCCGGCGTTGGCCAGGGTCTCAACGTCGGCCAGGGCGGTGTTCATGTTTTGGCGTGCTATGGACGGCACTCTGTCTCCCCACGGTTGATCACCTTCCGAGACACAGTCATAGCTGGCCTAGGTCTGGCTCGCAGCCGGTCGCGTAACTCGGGCCGACTCTCGCGCGCTCGAGCATGGGCCTCAGGGGCAGTATGGTGATCTACATGCAGATATAGCGGCTCACCGCTTTTGGGTGGGTACGCCTGCATTCTCACCGCGGAGGCCCCGCGCGGACGCCCAACCATCCATTGGTTTGGGCCGGTTCCCCGACAGGACGTCGAGGGACGGGGCCCTCCCGAGATGTGTGGCTGCCGTCCCGGAATCGGACAGCAGACCTTGCAGGTAAAGAAGTTCTCCCGGCGCGGAGTGACCCGCGTCCTGTGGCTCAAGAGCGTCAACGACACCGGCCACGTCCCCACCCGCGCCGAGCTCACGGCCGGCACCGACCTGACCGACGCGATCGCGGCGATCGACGGCTGGACGCTGTCGAACCAGGCCATCGAAACACCCGACCTCGGCAGCACCTTCGAGTCGAAGATCCCCGGCACTGACCAGGCCGACGACTCCTCCCTCGGGTTCTACGAGGACAAGGTGTCCGACGAGATCGAGCAGCTGCTCAAGAAGGACGACACCGGCTGGGTCGTCTTCCTCCGCAAGGGCGATGTCGCCGCCTCCCGGTCCATGGACGTGTTCCCGGTCCGGATCGGATCTCGATCGCCGAACTACTCGACGGACAACGAGGCCGCCAAGTTCACCGTGAACTTCTCGATCACGGAGAAGCCGACCCAGGACGCCGCCGTGCCGGCTGCCGTGCCGCCGAAGGTCGAGAAGTGATGCCGGTGTCCACGGAGACCAAGGCCGCTCCTGTTCCGCCGGCCAAGGCTGTTGCCCGTGATGCGCATTGGGCGAGCAAGCTGGCCCGGCTTCGTGCCCGCCAGCTGCCTGAGTACACGCTGGTGATCTGTGACGACCAGGACGCCAAGCGGCACCTGGACGAGACGCTGCGGGATCTCGCCCGCTGTCGCATGGCGGATGCGGAGAACGGCCGCGCGCACAGTGACGCGACGGCGAAGGCGGAGGAGGAGGTCGAGAATGCGCAGGAGTTCTTCGACAACCTCTCGATCGAGCTGACGTTCAAGGCGCTGCCGCGGCCGATCCTGGATGGGCTGATCAAGCGGTTCCCTCCGACCGAGGCTCAGGCCGAGGACGGGGACGCCTGGAACCCTGAGACGTTCCCCGCGGCTCTGATAGCCGCCGCACACATCGAGCGGGACGACGAGCACAACACCGTGGAGGGCATGAGCGAGGACGACGCGCAGGATCTGCTCGACTCGTGGCCGGTGGCTGAGTCGAACGCGCTGTTCGCGGCAGCTTGGCAGGCCCAGCAGATCGTCCGTACTTCGACGGTGGAGCTGGGAAAAGGCTGATCACGGACGCACAGCTCCGCACCGAGTTGGAGCTGTGCGACCGGTGGGGTATCCCGCATTCGCAGTTCCTCGGTGCAGGCGATGGCCGTTGGACTGAGCTGGACAGGGCGAAGGCCCTGTCGTTCGTGGCGTATCAGCGGACGATGTGTGATCAGTGCGGAACGCGGTCGGCTGAGTGGGACGAGCAGCAGGGTGGTGACCGGTTCGCGTACGTCACCACGAGTGTGCGGTGCACCGGCTGTGAGCTGATCGCGCACGAGCAGGATCAGGTGCCCGACGGTCCGGACGGGTACGGGGTGCGGATCGGCCTGGTGCCGCGCGCCGTGCAGTAGCGGGTGGTTGAGGGTGGGGGCTAGGAGAGGGGCGCGGGGAGTAAGGGCACCGGCTGGTGTCGTCGTACACGCTCAGCGTCCAGGCACGGGCTGATTTCTCCCACCTCCTGTCGGAGATCCGCCAGGCCTCCCGCGCCATGCGCGGCCTGGGCCGCGACACCGCCACCCTCAACCGGAACCTCACCCAGATCGGGACCGGCGCCCGCAGATCTTCCACTGGGCTGCGGGGCCTCACCCGCGACTCCGATCGTGCCCGTGCTGGGCTGCGCCGTGCCGGTGCGGACGGGCACGCGTCGATGCGGCAGCTGCGCCACGGGCTGCTCGGCGCCCGGCAAGAAGCCCACCAACTTCGCGGCCTGTTGGTAGGCGGCGGCATCGTTGCCGGGCTCGCGGAGATCGCGAAAGAGGGCAACGAGTACCAGCGGGCCATCAACAAGTGGGGCGCGGTCACCAACGCGTCCGGCCTGGAGATGGTGCAGGCCGCGGCGAAGGCCCGCGAGCTCGGCGCCGACCTCAAGATCCCCGGCACGTCTGCGGCGAAGGCCGCGGACTCAATGCTGGAGCTGGCCAAGGCCGGCCAGACCAGTACGTCGTCCATCGCGAACGCGCGGGCTGCGATGCAGCTCGCCGCGGCCGACAACCTCTCGGCTGCGGACGCCGCCCGCTATTTGGGCGACGTTATGGACCAGTTCGGGCTCAGCTCGAACAACGCAGGTCGGGCCGCCGATGTCCTCGCCTCGTCGGCGAACGCCGCCTCGGGTGGGCTCAAGGACATCTACTACGCGATGTCCTACACCGGGCCGGTCGCCGCCCAGCTCGGGATCTCGATCGAGGACACCTCGGCGGCGGTGGCGATGCTGGCCCGCTCCGGCATCCTCGGCTCGAAAGCAGGAACGTCCCTGCGCGGGATGCTGACGAACCTGGCCAAGCCCACCGCGAACATGCGCAAGGGCCTAGCTGATCTCGGCATCGAAGCGTGGGACACGCAGGGGAATTTCAAGGGCCTGCGCACGGTCATCGACGGGTTCGAAAAGGCTCAGCACAAGATGAGCCAGAAGGACTTCCTTGGCTCACTGGCGAACGTCGTCGGTAAACCGGCGCTGGCGGGTGCGTCGGCGCTGGCGCATCAGGGTGTCGAGTCTTTCGACCAGATGCACACGGCGATCGCCCGTACCGGCGCGGCCGAGGAGATCGCCGCTTCGCAGACGAAAGGTCTGGCGGGTGCGGTCACGCAGCTCAAGACCCAAGCCTCGAACACCGGGCAGGTCCTCTACACCGCGGCCGCGCCGGGGTTGGAGAAGGTCACCCGGCTGCTGACCTCCGGGATGGCTGCGGCCACCCCCGGTATGGCGGCCGTCATCGACTATGTGCACGACCTGTACACGCTCGCCGGACCGTCGATGTCCAGGGCGCTCTCGTCGGGGCTGGACGAGGTCGGTGATTCTCTCGGTGGTCTGGGCGGGCCGCTGAAGGACCTCGCTTTCGACACTGCCGCCGCCGGGGTGAACGTTCTCGTCAACGGCGGCCGCGCCCTCATCGACGTCGCGCGCAACGTCGGCTCAGCTGTCTCTCCCGTCGCCGACGCGATTGGCGATGTAGCGGAAGAGGCTGATGCGGGCGGGACCGCGCTCGACATCATCGTCACCGCCTTGAACCTGGTCTCCGCGACCGCCAGCACCGTGTCGGGTGCACTGGTCCCGATCGGGCACATCGTGGCTGGCCTGGTGCGCGGCTTCGGGGCGTTGCCGGGGCCGGTTCAGACTGCGGTCATCGCGATGCTCCTCGCGCGCCGTGTCGCCCCGATGATGTCGCGGCTCGGTCAGACGGTTTCTGGGCCCGTCGTGGGCGCGTACCGCTCCCTCGGGGATCAGATGAAGGTCCAGTCGCATCTCGCGGCCGCACAGGGGCAGTCCATTGGCCGGATCGGCCAGGCCCTCGCAGTGATGCAGACCCGCATCCCTGTTGTGGGTCAGATGGCGAGTGCGTTCCGCAATGCCTCGGGCCCGATCACCGGGGTGGCGCGTGCGATCGGCACTGGAGTCGGTGGTGCGGCCCGCGGCCTGATGGGGGCCCTTGGCGGACCGTGGGGTGTGGCGCTTGCCGCCGCAGGTGTCGGGTTGTCGATGCTCGCCTCTCACCAGCAGCAAGCCGCCCAGGCGGCTGCCGAGCACCAGTCGCGGATCAGCAGCCTCACCCAGGCGCTGCGCGAGTCGAACGGTGCCGTGACGGACAGCGTCCGCACCGCGGCCGCGCAGTCGCTGATGGACACCAAGGTCCTTGACGGCAAGGAGCGCCTGGTCGACGTCATGTCGAAGGCCGGAGTGCCGGTCAAGGACCTCACTAACGCCTACCTCAGCCAGGACGACGGCCTCGGGAAACTCCAGAAGCGTATGGAGGACGTCGCCGCGATAAACCTGAAGCCGGTGCGCGGCGGCGGCGTCATGTACACCGATGTGGGCCAGCGTGCGCATGACGCTGCTGAGGCGCTCGGTTCCGTCAAGGGCGAGATGTCCCAGGCGGTCAAGGACGCCAGGGATCTCGCTGGCGTGAATGGTGCCGCGGGCCGGTCCGCGGCGGACGCGGTGGGCCCGTTTGGGAAGTTCTCCGACGCGATGCGCCGCCTGTCGGATACGACGGCAGACGCCGACTCCCGTGCGCGTGGCCTGCATGACGCTCTGGACATCCTCGCGGGCGGTTCAGTGAACCTCTCCGCTGCCGAGGCCCGGCTGAATCGGTCAGTGTCGGATGCAGCCGATTCGCTGAAGGGCGGTACCGACCACGCGCAGGGGTACGGCAAGTCCCTGCTCAACATGGACGGTTCGCTGTCGACGGTCACCCGCAACGGGCAGAAGCTGTACGACCTGCTGCAGGGCCTGTCGGCGAACTCCGCGGATGCTGCGCTGGCCGCCTACCAGTACGCGGAGGCCAACGGGAAGACGGTTCCGGAGGCGTTGAAGGCCGCGCAGGAGCAGATGGCTACCGCCCGCGACTCGGCGATCTCCACCGCCGAGGGCTTCGGACTGTCCGCGGAGGCGGCGGCGAAGCTCGCGGACAACGCAGGCCTGGTGCCGGAGCAAGTGTCGATCCTCCTGCAGACGGCCGGCATGGACGAGTCGATGGCTGAACTGATCGCTGTGCAACAGGCGTTGAAGGCGACACCTGGTCAGAAGACGGTCACCATCTCCACTCTGTCGAACGAGGCCCGCGAGGAGCTGGAGAAGCTCGGCTTCAAGATCAAGGATCTCAAGGACCGAAGGGTCGAGGTCACGGCCCCGACCGATCTGGCGCGCACGGATCTGGACGCGCTGATCTCGAAGATCGCGCAGACCCCCGGCGGCAAACACGTCAGCGTCACCTCGGCTACGGCGGTGACGATCAGCAGCCTGGAGGCCGTCAAGCAGAAGATCTCTGGGGTCCCTGGCGGCAAAACGGTCACCATGCGCGCGCCCACCGGGGAAGCGCGCAAGCAGCTGGAAGGCCTCGGTTTCAAGATCCGTGCTGTTCCGGGCAGCAAGAACGTCACGATCACTGTGCCCACCGGGAACGCGACGAGCAACGTGGCAACGATCCAGGGCGCCATCAACGGGCTGCGCGGCAAGACCATCGGCATCGGTGTCTACAAGACCGAGTATCTCAACACCGTCCGGCAGGGCGGCAATTACGGGCCCTACAAGGACGGGTACCGGCTGGGGAAGAAGGACGGCGGCATCGTCACCTACGCGGACGGTGGTGTCCGTAAGGAGAACCATGTCGCGCAGATCGCGCCCGGCGGCACATGGCGGGTATGGGCGGAGGACGAGACTCAGGGCGAGGCTTACCTCCCTCTGGCCCCCAGTAAGCGGGCGCGGTCGAAGAGCATCCTGAACGAGGTGGCACGCCGCTTCGGCGGGCAGGTCGTCTACAACGCCTCGGGCGGACTGTCCGACTGGTCCTATCAACCTTTGGGCTCGTCCGGCCTGACGATCTCCGATGTCATCTCCAAGTCGCAGCGCAAGGGCAAGGGCGGCAAGGAACACTTCGACCTGCACCGGTTCGAGAAGAATCTGCGCCACTCGGTGCGCACAGCCCAGGGATGGCGCAACGACCTGTCGACGGTGGCCCGCAGGGCGGGCACGGATGTCGCCAAGGCGCTGGAGGAGATGGGTGAAGACGGTGTCGCGCTGACCCGGAAGATGGCTCGCGGCTCGAACCGGTACGTGCGCGACATGGCCGCCCAGCTCACCAAGCTCGCCGGTACTGCCAGGGCGACGCTGAACGACTACACGGGCCAGCTGAACAACGCCGTCAAGAACAACAGCACCTTCCAGAAGAACCTGACGACGCTCGCCTCGCGCGGGAACACGGCGCTCGCGCAGCGTCTTGCCGAGCAGGGCGATGAGACCGCGGAGGCGTTGGCCGCTCAGGCGGTCAAGGATCGCAAGAAGGCGCAGAAGGCCAACACGGCCGCGAAAAAGGCCGCAACGACCCTCGATGGTGACCAACTCGCGGACCTGGTGAAGCTCATCGGGGCGTTGTCGAAGAACAAGGGCATCCACTCTGTCGCTGAGGCGACGGGGCTGGCCGAGGACCGGATCATCGAGGTCGGAAACCTCGCAAAGAGTCACATCAAGGAAACGGGCAAGGCGGACCGGTTTCTGTCCGACCTGGTGAAGGCGAACGCGGGGAAGGCGTACGCGAACGGCGGCATCTGGGAGCCGGGCGTGTACTCCTCGCCGCGCGGGCTGATCAAGTTTGCTGAGCCGGAGACTGGCTCCGAGTCCTACATCCCGCATGCCGGTGCCAAGCGTGGCCGGGCGACTGCTGTGCTGGCTGAGACCGCGGACCGGTTCGGGTACGGGCTTGCGCCGCGTCGTCTGGTGGACGCTCATACGGGGCGCGGCCGGGTGACGGTGGTGCACCAGGCTCCGGCGATCGGGCAGCAGACGATCCACGTTTCCGGTTCTGCCGCGACGGCCGACGACATTGCAGCGACGGTCTCGTATCAGATGCGGCGTGCCCGACGAGGCGGTGTGCTGCGATGAGCTACCTCACTGATTTCCAGCTGGAGATCGCCGGAGTCCGGCTCGGTCACGGTACGAGTGTGCCCGTCGCGCAGGTCGAGGGCCTGGCCCGTCCGGCTGTGCGTGGTGAGTTGGTGGAGCAGCCGAACGCGGACGGTGCCTGGCTCGGCGCGGATTGGTATGAGGCGCGCACGCTGCGCATCGACTGTGGGGTGAAGACTCCGGGTGATCCCGCTACGGCGGCCCGTATCGTCGCCCAGCTTGAGGAAGCCGCCGACGATCCGCGTGTGCGCACGGTGGGCGGCGCGGTGACCGCGCTGCGGATCAAGTGGCCTGGTGCGCCGGTCCGTGCCCTCTTCGGGCGGCTGCGCAAGGTGGAGGCGTCGTGGGAGCGGGCAGCGTTGGGCTGGGTGCCTCTCGATCTTGAGTTCACCGCTCCCGATTCGCGGTATTACGCCGACGTCGAGCAGTCGGTGGGGCTGCGGCTGGGATGGCTGTCCGGTGGCGGCTTCACCGCGCCCGTGCAGGCTCCGATCCGGGTGAGCGATGGGGACCAGTCGGGGCAGAACCGGCCGGGGTGGGTGACCAACAACGGCACCATCGACGCCTACCCAGTGCTGACGGTGCACGGGCCGTGTGCGAACCCGGTGATCACTCATGCGGAGACGGGCCGACGCATCGACTTGGGGATCACCGTGCCGGTGGGCGACTACGTGACCATCGATACCCGGCCCGGGCGTCGCACAGTGACGCGGCAGGGCGGCGGCACCGTCGCGACCACCTCGCCTCTGGGCAGCTTCAGGCTGCCGAAGGGCCGTTCCGAAGTGCGCTGGACCGCTTCCGATCCCACTGCGTCCGCCCGCCTGACGGTGGCGTGGCGTGACGCGTTCAAGACTCTCGTGAACCCGAAGGAGAACCTCGTTCGATGACGCTCCCCCAGGCCCCGCTGCTGGTGAACGGCGCCACCCACAGTGCTCAAACGTTCCGGCAGATGATCAAGGATCTGTCGCACGGCTCGGAGGGTGTGACCGAGGCCGCCGACCTCAAGGTGACGCCACTGCCGGTGCCCGGCGGTGGCGTGCAGATCGCGGACGGGTCCGCAGTGATCCGCGGGAAGGCGTCGGCGTGGCAGGGCTCCTACACGGCGTACAACATCGGCGCGGCCACGGTGGATATCGCGCCGTCTGGGGCTGCGCCACGTTCGGATCTGATTGTTTTGCGGGTGCAGGACCCGGAGTTCGAGGGAGGGCTCGATCCGGCGAAGGACGCGGTCAACTTCTTCGACGTCATTCCCAACGTGCCGTCCACTGCGGCTGCGGTACCGAAGGGGGTGACGGGGGTGCCGCTGGCCCGCGTCGACCTGCCCGCGAGCACCGGGACCGTCACCGCGGGGATGATCCGCGATCTGCGGCGGGTGGCGAACCCACGCAGGGAACGCACCCTGCACACGGCGTATCCGACGAAGTTGACCAAGGCGTGGAAGGACGACGACACGTGGCATGACTGGCCGCCCGAGGCGCGCTGGCAGGTGCCGGTGCCGGAGTGGGCGACGAAGCTGATCGTCACCATCACGGTCGCCGGTCTACGGATGGACTTCGACTCGCTGTACGGGAGGTTGCAGCTGGTGTTCGGCACGGTTCACGGTCAGGACACGGTCGTGGACGACAACCAGGGCAAGGTCGTGCGCCGGCAGACAACGGTGGTCGCAGACACTCTCACGCTGCCCGTCTCTTACCGGGGCACTACGCAGGTGCTGTACATGCAGGCGAAGATGGCGAAGGACTGGAAGGGCGACCTGAGTGTCGACGGCGGTACGTCGATCATCGCCGATGTCGAGTTCACCGAGGGCCCGGTGTAGCTGGCAGTGGCCTACAGGTATTTGACGCAGCACGCTCTAACCGGGGAGTGGCTGTCGCACGATCTCCCCCTTCGGGGAGTCGAGTTCGGCCCCGATTTGAACGGGCCCGGCCATCTGCGGGGTGCTCTGTCTCCCCGCCTTGCGTGGTCGCATCCGGGGCTGACGGACCCGGGCAACACGCTGCTGTACGCCGAGGCGGGCGGGCGGATCCGGTGGGGCGGCATCATCTGGCAGACCGAGCCCGACGGCGGCACAATGCAGGTCGAGGCCGCGGGATGGTCCTCCTACCTTCAGTACCGGCATGACCTGGACGGTGAGCTCGGCGGCCGGGGGCCGTACGTGAACACGGACCCGTGCCGGGTGATGCGCGACATCGTCACCTACACGCAGTCCATCCCGGACGGCAGCCTTGGCATCACCGTGGACGACACGACGTCGACAGCCAAGGTGGGCAGCCCGGCAGAGCCGTGGCAATCACGCTGGTGGGAGACACCGGTGCTCGGCGACCTCTTCGACGACCTGATCAAGGCCCCCGATTCGCCGGACTACACGTGCGCCACCTGGTGGGGGAAGGACCAGCGTACGGTGCGGCGAATCCAGATCGGCTACCCGCGTCTGGGTGCGCGCCGCAGCGACATCGCGTTCTCCTCGGACACCAACATCGTCGGGCACACGCCAGTCACCTACAGCGCCGACGAGTACGCGCAGGTCGTCATCGCCACCGGGGCAGGTGAAGGCCGCGCCCAGCAGCGGGCCGCCGACGCGGTCCGCAACAAGCGGCTGCGCCTGGAACACGTCCTGGAGCTGCCCGAAGTGCGCGGCCGTGACGCGCTCGCCCAGCGTGCCCGCCGGGAGCGGGCCTGGCGGCAGAGCCTGGGGCACGTCGAGGAAATCACCGTCCGCAACCATCCCGCGGCGCCGATCGGATCCTGGCAGGTCGGTGACGACGTACGGGTGGCGGTGCGGGACGAGTGGGCGAACTGGTCGGGCTGGTGCCGCATCACCGGCTACACCATCCGCCCCGACTCCGACGCCGGCGAGACCGCGCAGCTTCAGCTCGAACCGGCTGGCGCCCACCAGTACGCCACCGCCACCTGACCTCGAAGGAACCTTGTGCGTAACGACATCGGCGCCCGCCTGGCCCGCCTGGAAAAGCTCGTGCAGACCATGATCCGCTCGCCCAAGCTGGTCAACGCCAGCCTGGAGAACGGCGCGGTCGACGTGTACGACGAGAACGGCTCGCTGCGCGCGGTCATCGGCCAGCAGCCGGATGGCACCAGCGGCGTCACTGCCGTCAACGGCCCCCGGCCGTCCATGCCCTCGCCGGCCGTGGTGAAGCCGGTCCTTGGAGGTGTGCGCATCACCTGGGACGGGGCTTTCGCCGACGGGCAGCCAGCGCCGTTGGATCTGTCTCGCGTGCAGGTGCACGTGCTGTCATCGCCCAGTGGGCAACCGGATGTGCGGTGGCCGACCACGACGATCGAGGCTGCGTCGGGGGCCTCGGTGACGGTCGCGGTGAATCACTACGGACCCGTGTGGGTGCGTCTGATCGCCGTGAACACGTCCGGCATACCCGGCCCGCCGTCTGAGGCAGTGGAGGCCTCGGCACGCCGGGCCGCATCCGAGGACCTGGGGCAAGGGGTCGTGCGGCGTGATCACGTTGCCGCTGGGGCGATCACTGCGGACCTGCTGGACGCGGACGCGATCAACGGCAAGATCATCACCGGCGCCACGGTTCAGACCGCGACCGAGGGGCCGCGCGTCGTCCTCAACGCGGCCCGGCTGCGGGCCATCGGCACGAACGGCTCGGCAATCGGCATGGAACCCAACGATGTCTACCCGTACATCTACTGGTCATCCGTCGACGGTTCGAACCAGGCGTACATCAACGTCAGCGGTACCAGTTCTTCGGACGCCAACATCGGCATCAACTCCGGGACGTTCACCGACGCGGACGACAGTGGCATCTACAGGTGGCGGACGTTCTTCGGCAACGACTTCTTCGCCGCGGAGCGAATCACCGCCAAGGGGGCCAAGCCCGTTGGAGGGCGCCTCTACCTCGGCAAGAACTCCGCGCAGCTGGAGTCTGGGGAAGACGGCGGCAGCCTGTCGCTGGGGCAGGGTACCGCAACCTTGTTCGCGGCATCGATCCGGGCGGCCGGCGTGCTGCGGTCGGACAACGTCTCCATCGGAACGGCGACCATCACTCCGGTGGCCAACAAACCTACATCCGTCACCTTGAGCGGCGGGAACATCAAGGGGAAGAACTTCCACGCGTTCATCACCCCCGTCACCTCCGTGCCCGGCAAGACCGTCGTGGGCGTCGGCGTCACGGCTGTTTCATCGAGCGGTCTGACCATCTGGGTGCACCGCACCAACACCACGCAGACCATCGTGCACTGGATGATCATTGGAGAGGACTGAGCCACCCATGGACGAGCCGACCCCGGTCACCATGACCGCCACCTGCCGCGTACCCGGATGCCCCGTGGCGGGGCGTCCGTTCACGGCGACCTTCTACGCGAACGCGGAGCCGCCCACCTACCGCGGGATCTGCATGCGGTGCGGTCAGGCCTTCACCTCCCTCATCCCCGTCTCGGCCGAGGCAGCGAAGTCCACACCAGACGCCTCCGCGTAAGAGGAAACGTCGAGACCCAGGGCTGGGGCTTCCTTCGTCGCAGCTCGGTAAGGACCGGAGCACCGGCGGCGACTTCAAGGCACACGATTTCTTCAACTACCCACTTTGACGCACAAGTTCCACGTAGTCTCTGTAGTGCTGCGACGCAGTCGTCCTGACCTGACCTATTGCTCCCCGGCCCAACCGGGGCCGGGGTTTCGTGTCAGGAGGACTCATATGTGGCAGCGCCTCAGGGAGTGGCTTAGGCACCTCGGCTATCGCGATCTTGTGCTCATCGCTTTCGCTGCGTTCGCGTACGCGGTAGCAGACAAGATCGTGGCCTAGAGGGGCCGACCTCGATGTCGTTACCACCGAGGTCGGCTGCTCTACGGCCGCTCCCGCAGGGCCCCTGTCTGCGCCGGCTTGGTGCGGGCAGGGGCTTCCTGTTGTGCGGGGTACGAGAGCGGGCTTGTTGGCGGTCAAGCCCGTTGCGCGACATCCCATCTGTTTCACAGAAGGAGATGTCTAAGTTCTCGTCTCTTGGCGGGTAGCGCCGAGCGTAGTTGATTGCGGTATCCCGCAGTGCCGGAACGCTCAAGCTTTATGTGTCACATCTCAACTTGGTTACATCAGATCTGGTGTAAGCCTTCGACTAGCCTCCGTATCGTTAGGCGTCTCTGTCCAGCCTTCACCATTGCCGTTGAACTACCGTTCCGAGTCTTCGTCGTTGGCGTTGAGTGCCTCTCTTCAACTCTTCATCACAGGCCAGAACGGCGGCCCGACCTACGCCACATAGCGGTCCGGACAGCTGCCGCACGCTATCGAGTTGGCACGGAAGGGGCAGGTCAGGGCCCTTCCTCCTTCGCCCCCGTACGATCACGGTAGGGCTCGGGGCTGCTCAGGAGTGATCGCGGTGTCCATGCCTCCCAGCGCCGAGCCGACGCTCTGGGAGCTGCACCGTGCCGTCTCGCAACTTCGGGAGGATCTTCGCGGGGACCTTGCACGGCTGGCAGCCCGCCTTGATCACGTCGTGACCGAGGACGTGTACCGGGCGGATCAGCGCGGGGTCGAGCAGCGGATCACACATCTTGAGACGGGTTTTGGCGCCTTGCGGACCGAGGTGGATCAGAGCCTGGAGCGCACGGAGCAACAGCGCCGTGAGGATCAGGCGCAGGCTATGGCGACGCGTCGGTTGGTGTTCAGTTCGTTCGTCTCGCCGGTGCTGTTGATGGCCCTCCAGCTGTGGCTGGCCTCGCGAGGCACCACCGCGTAGCAGTCACCAGAAGTTGAAGTTTGGGCGCGGGGAGAACAGTGAGCGCCGATCGTGGCGACACCTATCAGTTCCCACCGTCTCGTTGCCGCGCTGCGCGCCGAAGGCGTGCACGTGGTGGAGCGGCCTGGGTGGAGAACCCACAACAGGAACCACAAGGGGCCGTTCGGACCGGTGAACGGCGTGGTCATCCACCACACCGTGACCTCGGGCACCAGTAACACCGTCAGCATCGTTGAGCGTGGGTACGCGGGTCTGCCGGGCCCGCTGTGTCACGGCATGATCGCCAAGGACGGCACCGTGTACCTCGTCGGTCACGGCCGCACCAACCACGCCGGCCGCGGTGATGGTGATGTGCTGCGGGCTGTCATCGCCGAGCGCGGGCTCCCCGCTGCCAACGAGGCGGACACAGACGGCAACACGCACTTCTACGGTTTCGAGTGCGAGAACCGCGGCGATGGCACGGATCCGTGGCCGAAGGCGCAGCTTGATGCGATCGAGCGAGCGGCGGCGGCGCTGTGTCGCGCGCACGGCTGGAGCGCGGCGAGCGTGATCGGCCACAAGGAGTGGCAGCCCGGCAAAGTTGACCCCAGGGGCTTCACCATGGGGTGGCTGCGCGAGCGTGTTTCTGCCCGACTGAAGTCCAATCCCTCCGGCGGAGGTTCGGGTGGTGGTTCAGCGGGCGGCTCGTTGGGGAGCTCGTCGACTTACGTGGTCAAGAACGGCGACACGCTGTCCGGGATCGGCAAGAAGCTCGGCATCCGTTGGGAGCTCCTCGCCCAGGCCAACCAGATCAAGAAACCGTTCGTGATCACACCGGGGCAGAAGCTCACCCTCCCAAGGAAGGCGGGCGGCGGCACCTATACGCCGTCTCCGTTTCCGAACGGTCTTGCTCCGGGTCGTTCGTCACCGTCTGCGAAGGGTCTTCAGCAGGCGCTGAAGGACACCGGCTGGCTGGACCGCTCGGTGCCGCTCTCCGACAACTACGGCCCGCAGACTCAGAAGGCCGTGGCCGGGTTCAACCGCAAGCACAACCTCTTCAGCACCGGCCGCCCCGACGATCCTTCGCTCGGACGCCGCGGCTGGGACCTCCTACACCAACTCGCCTACGGGAACCGAACTTGAGCAACTTCATCCACGACCACAGCACCCGCCTGTACGCCATCGTCTCAGCAGCACTCTCTCTGATCGCCTACTACGTGGACGGACTGCCGACGGGGCTGATTCTTGCCCTGGCTGCCGCCATCCTCGGCACCGGCGAAGTAGTGCAGCGCAGCGAAGACCGCAAGACCCACCGAGCTCTGCTGCTCGAACCTCCGCACAGCGTCAAGGACTGAGCCCGCGCGCCTCGATACCTTCATAACGGCCGGGAGACAGGCAGTCATCTATCCCAGGCGCAAGCGATTGTCGGAACCGGCTGAACGTGTCCTACGATCCCCACCATGGCCCAGAAGATAGTTACAACATATGTGGATGACTTGACCGGCGAGGAATCGTCGGAGATCACCACGCACAGCATCCTCATTGATGGAGCTGGGGTCGAGATCGACCTCACAGATGAGAACTACGAGAAGCTCCTTGAGATTTTGAATCCGTATCTCCACGCTGACGGCGCTCGCAGGATTCGCGGTGGCGCGAAGGCGAGGGGCAAGGCCAAGGCGGCGACGGGCGGGAAGGACGACTCGTCGGCGATCCGGGCTTGGGCGAAAGAGAATGGCTTCGAGGTCAGCGATCGCGGTCGCGTGCCGGCCACGGTCCGTGAGGCGTTCGAGAAGGCTCGCTGAGTCTCATCGAACAGATGATGGCCCCCGCGCACTGCCGCGGGGGCCATCTCGCATTCTGCAGGGGAATGGCGACGCAGTCGCGCGGCCTGTGACAACGCTCGCGAACCGATGGTGAATCGATAGCCGCCGACACCCCACTCGCACTATGGGCGAGCTCAGGCTCAGTTCGCGCTCGGGTAGTCGCCATTCGGCAGTGAGTGGCCTGGCGGCGCATCCACCATTCGATCTAAGTGGATACCTCCGGGGAACCCCGCGTGTCCACCGATGGCATGAGGCAACCAGAAGCCCTCGCAGCTGAGACCGTGCGCGAGTCTGGAGTACAGGCGTGGTCTGATCTCTAGTCGATCTCCGCCCCCAAGGGAGCCTCAACTGGGCTGTCCGCGCTGCCCGCCGCCGAGTAAAACCGGTTCCTCGCTGAGTGGCGAAAGACTTCGGTTGTTGCAGCCATGGGCGCTCGGCTCGCCAGGAGCGATCATTACTGCGGTGATATCACTCCGCAAATGAGGAGTTGGGCAATTCTTTGGCATGGTGGACGTCCGCCGCCTCGGTGGGTCCCGATCCAAGATGCCGGTGGCCTGTGGCAGGCGGGCGACGATCCTCTGGTCTATGGGAGATCGCGTTGATGCCCCAACTCGCTGTCTTGCGAAAGGTCTCAGCCATGCCGCACTGCCTGCTCTCCGAGTTGCCCTACGCGTTCAAGGTTCCGGCCTCCGTCAAGGAGGTGCCCCTTGCGCGGCGGAGGGTAGTTGCGCGTGCGCGGAGGATCGGCCTGGTCATGGATGAGGAGGTGGCGGGCGAGGTGGAGCTGATGGCGTGTGAGGTGATCACGAATGCCATCGTGCACACTGGTGCGCCGTGCGTCGTATGCGTGCGCCGAGTCGGGGCGCGGCTCCGCGTCGAGGTCACTGATGTCGAGTCCGCCAGCCCAGCCCCGGCGGGTACCGGGGCAGATGACGAGACCGGTCGGGGGCTGCTTCTGGTCAGAGCTCTGGCAGATGCCTGGGGGACGATTCCTGACCGCGCGGGAAAGAGGGTGTGGTTCGAGCGGAAGCTCGGGCTGCCGCCCTGCCCTTCCATGGCCGACACGCCCTGCTCATCTGCAAGTCCGGCTCCCGGTCGCCTGTCGTGCCGGGTGTCACGTGGCCCGCGGGCGGATGCCGTTCGATCGGGCTCGTCGAGCCGAGAGTGTCAGCAGCTTCTCGCAGCAGCCTGAGGCTCCTCACTCGCGGCTTCCTCAGTGCATGCGCGGTGACGCCACAGCACGCAACAGGCAGCGCGTCCTTAGCCGTACTCGCATTCTGAATTCCCCCGCCATGGCACAGATCACGCCATCACCCCTAGCTGCGTTGCACCTGCTACGTCTCGCGGGAGAGCATGTTCGGTACGCTACGGGGCGTGAGGGGCGCATGTGCCCACTGTGACCAGTGAACGGGCCGCAGTGCGTACGCGGTTCGCGATACCAATGTGATCGACGTATTCGGGGGTGGGTTCGTGAAGTTTGACATGGGAGACACGACTCTCGCGGTGCTGGGGAAGAGCACCGTGGGGTCCAGTGACGATCTCGGGACGCTGATCAGTCTGCTGGTCCAGGCGGCGGAGCCGCTGGAGGGCAAGTTCAACGGGGCGGGCAAAGCGACCTTCGACTCGTTCAAGTTGCGGGCGGATGAGATCACTTCAGATCTAAACGGGGCGCTGTCCTCGATCTTGGGCGGTCAGGCCGGCATGGACACGGCGTTCGGCTCCGGTGACCAGGAGCAGTCGGACAACGCCCACCAGAACATGGGCGCGGCGAACTTCGACGGCGCACGCTTCTCCGGCTGACCCACGAGTCGGCCTGCTCGCACAACACGACACTTCGCACACAGGGGGAACTTCGCCATGGCTGGAAACCAGGACCGCCGCTCCTACGACACCGGCGCCTCGTCCGACGTGCAGGGCGGCCTGCAGATCATCATCGGCCAGCTGGAGCGGGTGCTCGGCGACCGCGATCGGGCGGTGAAGGCAGCGATGGCCGACTACCAGGCCGATGGCGTGTCAGATGACTACCACGGCAAGGAAGTCCGCTGGAACAAGGCGGCCAGCGAGGTGCGAGAAATCATTCGTCTAGTGCGCACCACGCTGGAGCAGAACGACGGAACCGCGCAGTCGACCCTGGCGCGGGCGCGCGCGGCGGTCGACAACATCGGCTGACCGACTGGCCGCTGCGGGCGGGCTGGGGCGGATACGGGGTCACGGGGCTGAAGTAGGGGGTTGGCATGCCGAAATGGGATATTGAGCCGGGCGGGGTGAATCTCGTCCTGTCGCACGTGAACGATGTACTGGGTGCTCTGGATCGGCACGTCGGCGGGTACGGCGAGGATTTGGGAGGCGCCGCGAAGTGGTCCGGTTCCCTGGTATCGGGGGATGCTGGCGGCGGGGGCCAGAGTCCGGTTGGGGGTCTGGTTGCCTCGGCGCTCGTCGAGTTCGCCGAAGGCACCGCCGAGGAAGTGCAGTTCATCGGTGCGCGGGCCGGGCAGTCGGTCAATGGCGCGATGCTGGCCACCGCTGCCTACGAGGCAGGCGACTTGGAGATCGCGGCTGAGATACAGCAGTCCGCGGCCAGTGTCGTCGACCCGGTCCTGGAGCGGCCCACACCTCTCACGCGGGGCTCCCTGTGATCACTGCTAAGGATGTCCCCCACTTCACCGGTGATCTGGAGCAGTTGGAGCGGCACGCCTCCGGGCTACGGACCCACGCCGGCGCCCTGCGTCAGGCGGGCGGTGTGGCGCACAACAAGTTCCAAGGGTTGGGGGCCTTCTACCGGGCGCCAGAGGCGGAGGAGCTCTTCGCTTCTACGGCGCCGGTGCGGGATCGTGCGGACCTGTTCGCCTCGAAGGTCGAGACGGTCGCCGGGGCGCTGGACGACTACGTTGGCGCGGTGAGGCCCATCCTCGCTCGCCTGGACCATCTCCGTACCCGGGTGGGCGACTTCGTGGCGGGTCTGAAGTCCGATAGCGGCGAGATCGACGACGAGTGGACCCAGGACCAGGACAAGATCGACCAGCACAAGGCCCTGTGGGGGGAGGTCGCCCAGGCCCAGGCCGACTTCACCGCCGCCGAGACCGCTGCCAACAACAAGATCACGGCTCTGGTGGACGGCACCCAGTACGTGCCGCAGGGCTACGAGGGCACCTTGGTCCCACGCGGTGCGCAGGTCTACGGCTACACCGCTGACGCGCTCAAGCACGCCGACAAGCTGCCCTGGGGGACCCCGGAGGCCCTGACCTACGACAAGTTCGACCTCTCCCATCACGTGGAGGAGGCCGGCGTCAGCGTCAAGGACAACATCGTCGGCACCGTCACCGGGTTCGTGGACCTCTTCAGCCCCGGAGCGGACGGTAACGCGGCCCGCAAGGGTCTTGGCATGACGGTCCTGGGCCTGGAGTCCTACCTCTTCGACCCGCTCAACAAGCAAGACTCGCCTTGGAAGGAACAAGTCGCCGAGGGCCGCCCGTACACCAAGGCCTTCGGCAAGGCCCTGGTCGGCTGGGACGACTGGGCCGACCGTCCGGGCAAGGCCACGGGCACCGTCTTCTTCAATGGCCTGACCCTCGCCTCGGGACCGATGGCCGCCGTCTCTAAGCTGGCCAAGGGCGGCGCCGTCGCCAAAACCGCCGGTACCCTCGCCAAGGTCGGCGAGGCCATCGACCCTCTCAGCGCGACAGCCAAGGCCGTCGGCGCCACCACCCGAGCCGTACCCAAGATCGCAGACGTCACCGCCCGCGCCCGCGCCGGATTCGGCAACGCGCCCGGCACCGGGTCCGTCAGCAGCGTGTGGAGGTTCGCCCCAGGCTCTGAACTCCACGTTAGGAACGGCGAGCTCGTCATCCTCAGGGACGGCGTCCCCGACACCACACCGCCCCGTGCCGAACTCTCCGCCGACGAACGCACCCCCTCCGTCGCCGTGCCAAGGGAGCACGAGCTCGTCGGCGCGGGCGCGCGGGCGCCGGAAGCCAGTGCTCAAGCGGGTGAGAACCTGCCGCCGCAGGCCAGTCATAACGCCGCTGGGAGTAGCGATGGCTCCACACCGCAGGCACGTGAGCCAGCCGGTCGCAATACGGCAGGTGGCACAACCGGTTCACCTGACATCGGCCCCATCGGGCGCGGAGGTGCTAGCTATGGGCGTAGTGGGCCAACCGGGCATCATGGTGGTGGCGGGGGCGACAACGTTGATGGTGGCCGGGCTGACGATGGTTCTGCCAGGCCGACCGAAGAAGAGATCCTTCAGCGGCAAGTTGATCGAGCCAACTCGGATCCAGACTGGCGCAAGAAGTACTTCCGGGACGACGGTCAACGTCTCGGACTTGAACTCAGGGATGAATTCGGCGACAAGCTGCAGGCACGTCTCCTCCGTACAGGGGATCCTAATCGCCCGTGGACCGCAGAATCGCATATCGTCGAACCTGAGTACCAGACCAGACAGGAAATCGGAAAGCCCTCCAGCGTTCGCCCTGACGTCCTTGAAGGTTTCCACGAACAGGCGGCGCAGCGCAAGAGTGCCATCGTTGACGATATAGCGGCCGAGAAGAACAAGAAAGCAGCAGTAGACGCCTACGAAAAGCACAAGAGCGCCGAAAATAAACGCCTAATGGAGGAGGCGATAGCACACTATAAAACAACACACACGGCCGTTCGCGATATTGGGGAAGATCTCGGGGAAAACGCCGCCGAACTTCACGCCATCCAGGACCATTATCAAGGCGCCAGGCGACTCGATGACGGATCTCGAGGAAGGCATCGCTTTGATCAGATATGGCAAAAGGGAGATCGCTTCATCGTCGTAGAGGCCAAGGCCAGCCTCAAGACCGAACTCGGCAAAAGAAGGATCGGAAATGTAGATTACAGGCAAGGGACACGCGAGTACTTCGATGCGATCATCCTCAAGATGATGGACCGCGGAGAGATTGAACTCGCAGAAAGCCTTACGAATGCCCTAGCGGACGGGAGGCTGGATTACGTGGCAGTCAGAGCCAACCCGGTCGGGGACAAGTACCATGGGTACTTGATGGAGTATTTCAAGTTCAACAGGGAGAAGTAGGCATGGGATCCACCGTACCTCGCCATGGCTTTCCTGCCGAGAATGCAGAGAATCGCGCACAGCTGCTCGACAAGAGCGCCAGCCGTAGGATTGATTCCCTGGAGCAGTCTCCACAGAATTTCAATCTGGCACTCGGCACATCTTTGCTCGCTGCGCAGACTCACTGCGGCAGCGACCCCCGGGCGGCAGATCTTCCGACGTGGGAGGCGTGGGTCACTGCCATGCAAGTGGGGTCTGCAGTGTTCAGGTCGGCCGTCATTACGGAGGGTTTCGTCGAGTGCCGCATTTCCAATCAGGTAAGGGCAATCCCGGCTACGGGACCACAGACCTACTCCGATGCCGGTAATTGGCTCACTGCTTTCTGGCTCGCAATTATCTGCCGCGAGCGAGGCCGCTTGGCTGAGCTTGCCGAGGTGCCAATTGCACTACTGAGGGCGTCTGGCACAGTTCATGCCGAGTATGTCTATGCATGGATTGACGCTTTGCAAAAGTGGCTGCGGGAAGGTGGGGACCTGAGCGATCCGCTGTCTGCCGCCATGGCTGGCACAGACCCCAATGCGCTGCCCGCCGGAGACCAGGACCTGGTTCTGAAGATTCAGTACCCCCCCATCAACCTCTTCATCCAATACATCACCCAGGAACCCGAGCAGTTCAACGAGGCTCTGATCGATGCTTTGAACTGGCACAAGGACTACTGGACAGAAGATGAAGAACGCTTCAATAGCAGTTCAGGCCTCGTCGCCCTGGGCCCACTTGCCATGGCATGCCTTGCATATGACGCCGAATTCCCCATTACTGTCGAGTCGGAGTACCTACCCAAACATCTCCTCCAGCGCGGTTGGCTCGGCGAGTTCCCCACCTGAGGCACGCGTGAGGGCATTGGTCACCTGCAGCGAGAAGCACGTGGCTGGCCTACTTCCCCCGATAGCTGAGTGGCGTCGCAGATGATCCTGTTTCGTCGGGCGGCAGCGAGAGCCCTATACCTTGCAAGGTTCGACGAATCCACCATATGCACGCGCCCTAAAAGGGCAAACGAACTAGAAGCGGACAACTGTGGCAGCCCAGGATTACGACAGCCAACTGCTGGAGTCGGTGTCTGTGCGACGCCGACGGCTGCGGGACGCCCTGCTGTTCGGAGCCCAGCGTCAGCGCCGGACTATCGATGAGCGGTTGGGGAAGGTGTTCGCTGGGGTGGTGATCTCGGCCGTGTTGTGTGCCGGGTGCGTGGGGTGGTCGTTCATCTCGCATCGGCTTATCGGGAAGAGCCCTTACAGCGCCTCCGTGCCTTCGTCCTCGCCGTCGGCGCCCTCTTCCTCCTCCTCCGGGCCGTCCCCCTCTCCCTCCGTAACCCCTTCCTCTCGATGATAGGTACGAACGCGTGATATCTGCGGGGCCGTTGAGCCGCACGAGCGGTACGAGTCGTACGGCCTTGAGCCGGGTCACTCTGGTCGGAGAGCAGCGGCGGGTGGACCTTGTCCTTCCCTCTCAGGAGCCGGTCGGGCTGCTGCTTCCGGAAGTGTTGCGGCTGCTCGATGATCAGGCTGTCGGCCAGCCCATGTTGCGGCATCTGGTGACCGCAGACGGTTCTGCATTGGCACACGACAGCACGCTGGAATCCGCCGGGATATCTGACGGCGCCGTGCTGCGGCTGGTGCGGGCGGAGGATGCGCCCTCGGCTCCGGTCGTGCATGACGTCGCCGATGAGGCTGCCGATGATTTGGATGTACGGGCCTGGCGGTGGCGGCCCGCTAGTCGGCGGGTGGTGGCCGGGTCGGCCACCGTCGTCTGGGCTCTCGTGGCCGGAGTGCTAGCACGCGGCGAGTTCGAGTTGGTGGACGTGGGCAATGTCCTGGTGGGCGTTGCCGTTCTGGTCGGCATCGCCGGGGTCGTGCTGGGGCGCATGAAGCGGCGAGCACTCTCCGCCACTCTGATCGTCTGCGCCGGGACTTTGGGGGCGTTCGGGGTCTGGACGCTGGCCGACGCCCATGTCTGGTCCGGCGCCGCGCGGCTGGCAGGGGTGTCCCTGGCGGGGATGCTGGTGCTGCTCTTCCTGGGGTGGTTCTCCCCGTTGGGGCGGGGCGGTCCGATCGGAGCAGCGGTCATGCTCGGCTGCCTGGTCCTGTGGGAAGCGTCCGTCGCGCTGGAGGACGGGGCGCACGCGGCTACCGGGCAGGCGCGGATGGGTTCCTTGCTCGCCGTGGTGTCGGTGGTGGTGCTCGGTGTGCTGCCGCGGATCGCGCTGATGGCGTCGGGGTTGTCGGGTCTCGACGACCGACGCTCGGGTGGTTCGTCGGTGAGCCGTCATCGGGTGGGTACTGCGCTGACCGCCACCCATCGTGGACTGGCCGTCGCCACCGTCGTGTTGGCCGTCTCGGCGGCCGGGGCGGGCGTGATGGCGCTCGCGGCGCCGACCGTGTGGACTGTGCTCCTCGCGGTGGTCACCGCGGTGGTGCTCGCACTGCGGGCGCGGGCCTTTCCGCTGGTCGCCGAGGTGGTGGCATTGTTCGCTGCTGCCGCGGTCGTCGTCGTCGCGCTGGTCGGCGTCTGGTTGGGGCGGTCGTCCGGCGGTGGGCCGCTGGCCTTGCTGGCCGGGCTCGCGTTGGCTCCCTTGGTGGTCCTTGCGGTACAGCCCGCCGAGCATGTGCGGGTGCGGCTTCGCCGCTTCGGAGACGTCCTGGAGTCGGTCGGCGTGATCGCGCTGCTGCCTCTGGTCATCGGGGTTTTCGGTGTGTACGGGCGACTGCTCGATACCTTCGCGTAGGGGTGCAGCGTGGCTCAGGAACATGACTGGCAGCGGAACGTTTTGAGGGATTTGGGTGCGAGCACCGGCCCGGCGGTCGAGCCGACTGCCGTGCTCCGCAGGGCGGACAGTGAAGCGCCCGTGGATCCACGGCCGGCTCCTCAGCCGACCGCTCCGGTCCGCCCCGTACGCAGCAGTGCTCGCGACCCTCGTGTCCCGATGCCCACCCCGGAGACCGTACCCACCGTCGATCCGCGCCTGGCCCGCGCCTTGGGCGGCCCGCAGCACGGCGATTCCGCCGCGCGGCGCACCGGTCGTACGCTGCGCAAGCTCACCGCTTCGGCAGGCCAAGAGGTCGCCGAGCAGACACGCCTCGCCCGTGAGGTCCAGCAGCCGGTCACCACCGGACGGGTCATCGCCGTGACCTCCATCCGCGGCGGCGTCGGCAAGTCCACCGTCTCCGCTCTCCTGGCCCGTACGTTCAATCACTACCGGCACGATCCCGTCCTCGCCCTGGAGGCCGATGCCGCGCTCGGCACCCTGCCGGTCCGCCTGGGCGCGGAGTCCGTGCGCTGGGCCTGCGCCGATCTGGCCCAGATCCTGAGCCCTGCCATGCAACTCACCGACGTCACCGGCTACCTGGTGCCGGTCACCGACGGCGGCTGGCTGCTGCCCGCCAGTCGAGGACGGGTCGGCGCGCCGCTCGACGTGCCCACCTACCGCACCGTCACCCTCGCCCTGCGCCGCTACTTCGCGGTGTCGGTGGTCGACTGCGAGACGCTGCCCGGCGAAGTGGCACGCACCGCGATGGACACCGCCCACGCCCGCGTCGTCGTCGCCCCGATGACAGCCGAGGGCGTCAACGGCACCCGCCTGGTCCTCGACTGGCTGGCCCAACTGCCGCACTCGGCGCTTGCCACCACCGTGGTCGCCCTATCCGCCAACTCCCCCGATACGACGCTCGACTTGAAGACGGCCGCCGCGCACCTGCGCGAGACGGGAGCTGCCGTAATACCGCTCCCCTACGACCGTCATCTGGCCCAAGGAGGCCCCATCCACACCGGCATGCTCAGCCAGAGCTCCCGCGACGCCGCCGTCCACCTGGCCGCCGAAGCGATGCAGCGGGCGGTGCGGGTGCGATGACCAACCGCCTCATACACCGCCCGGCTCGCTCCACCCGGCCTCTCGCCGCTGCCCCCGAGCGCACCATCGAGCCGCCCCCGAACCTGCCCGAGGGCAAGATGGGCAACGCGGCCACCGCACTGCTTCCGATGGCCGGCGTCATGGGCTCGGTCGTCATGATGACGGTCATCCGCAACAGCCAGTTCGCTGCCATCGGCGCGATCGTCCTCGTCTTCGCACTCCTCGGCGCCGTCGCCCTGTTCCTGTCCCAGCGCGGCAAGGCCCAGCGCACGCGGCGTACGCAGCGCGAGCGGTATCTGGAGTACGTGGAGGAGCAGCGCGAGGAACTCGGCGCCACCGAGCGAGGGTTGCGGCGTCAGGCACGCATTCTCAATCCGCCTCCCGCGGCGCTGTACGACCTCGTGCGTGATCCGGCCCGGCTGTGGGAGCGGCGCCGTCTGGACGCGGACTTCCTGCGAGTGAGGCTTGGCACCGGTGACGTACCCGTGCAGGGGCTGGCGATCGGCCAGAATCAAGGCAGCGGCGTGCTCACCCCGCCCGACCCGTTCATGCTCAACGAAGCGCGTGCGCTGCAGCACCGGTTCACCACCGCCACCGACTTCCCGCTGACCGCGCCGCTGGACAGGGCGGGCAACGTCAGCATTATCGGCGACCGGGACGGCGTGATGCGCGTGGCCCGCGCCCTGTTGATCCAGACCGCGGTGACGCACGCCCCCGACGATGTCGCCATCGCCCTTGGTGTGCCCGGCGAACGCCTGGAGGAGTGGGAGTGGGCGAAGTGGCTTCCCCACGTCCTGGACGCCCAGCAGGACGACGGGCCGGTCGCCGCCCGACGCATCTCCCCGAGCCTCGATCAGCTCGCCCGCCAGTGCGCCCCCGATCTGAGGCGCCGCTCTGCCTACGCGGCCGAAGTACGCCGCGGCCTGTCCGACCGCAACGCGCTTCGGATGAACGACCGGCTCCTGGTCGTCAGCGACTGTCACGGCAGCACAGCCACCGAACTCCCCCGCCCCGACTCGGCTGTCGACCTCACGGGCATGGGTGTGACGGTGCTGCATCTGCTCGAACAACAGGTCCATGAACCGGATCAGGTGAGCGTGCGGATCACCGTCGACGGCGACCAGGTGAGCGTCGAAGACCTGCGTGCCCCCGACGCGTTGCCCGGCCACGGCACCGCGGACGCGGTCAGCGTCGCGGGCGCCGAAGGCCTGGCCCGCATGCTCGCCCCGCTGCGGCTGTCGGCCGAGTCCGCCGCCGAGGGCACCCCCATCTCCGGCCCCGTCGACTTCCCCACCCTTCTCGGCATCGACGACCCGGCCGCCCTTGACCTCGACCAGCTGTGGGCGCCACGCAGCGAGCGCGACTTCCTGCGCGTGCCCATCGGCCTCAACGACCGCCACGAACCAGTCCTGTTGGACCTCAAGGAGTCCTCCGAACTGGGCATGGGCCCGCACGGGCTGTGCGTCGGCGCGACCGGCTCCGGCAAGAGCGAACTCCTGCGGACCCTGGTCCTCGCGCTGGCCGCCACCCACTCCCCCGAAGACCTCGCACTCGTGCTGGTCGACTACAAGGGCGGCGCCACCTTCGCCCCCTTCACCGGACTCCCGCACGTCGCAGGTGTCATCACCAACCTGGAGAACCAGGCCGGTCTCGTCGAACGCGTCCACACCAGCCTCGCCGGTGAGGTCAAGCGCCGCCAGCAGGTCCTCAAGGGCGCCGGCAACGTCGCCGACATCGGCCACTACGCCGCCCTGCGCGCCCAGCGGCCCGAGCTGGAGGCACTGCCCCACCTGTTCGTTGTCATCGACGAGTTCGGCGAACTGCTTACCGCCAAGCCGGACTTCATCGACTTGTTCCTCTCGATTGGCCGTATCGGCCGCTCGATCGGCGTGCATCTGCTGCTGTCCAGCCAGCGCATCGAATCCGGCAAGCTCAAGGGCCTGGAGACCTACCTCTCCTACCGCCTGGGTTTGCGCACCTTCTCCGCCGACGAGTCACGCACCGTCCTGGACACCGTGGACGCCTTCCATCTGCCGCCGTTGCCGGGCTTCGGCTACCTCAAGGTCGACACCTCCACCTACGAACGCTTCAAGGCGGGTTACGTCTCCGGCGGCCACCGCGGCCCAGCCCTACGCGAACAGACGGACGCCGAATCCCTCGCCTGGCCTTACCCCACCTTCAACACGGGCCAGGACCCCAAGACCGGCGCGCCCGAAGAACCCGCGATGCGGGAGCGGGAGACCGGCCCGACCGTCCTGACGGCCATGGTCGACCAACTGTGCACCGCCGCCCCACCCGTACGCCGCATCTGGCTGCCGCCGCTGCCCGACGCGATCTCGCTCGACGCCGCCGCCGGACCTGTGCAGGCCTCGGAGCGCGGCCTGCATCTGGCCACCTCCACCGGCGCCATGCAGATACCTCTGGGCGTCCTCGACGATCCGGCCAAGCAGTGGCAAAAACCCTGGATCCTGGACCTGACCGTGGCCGGCGGACACACGGCCGTCATCGGCGGCCCGCAGTCCGGCAAGACCACCCTGCTGCGCACCCTCGCGCTGTCCCTGGCCCTGACTCACACTCCGGCCCAGGTTGCCGTCTACGGCCTCGACCTGGTCGGTGGCGGACTGACCGCACTTTCCGGGCTGCCGCACGTAGGCGGCATCGCAGGTCGCGCCGACCACGAGCGTGCCGCCCGCACCGTCGCCGAAGTACGCGCCCAGCTCGCCCTGCGCGAAGAGCTGTTCCGTGAGCACGGCATCGACTCCGTCGACCAGCTGCGCCACCTGCGCGCCCAGGGCCGCCTGACCGAGCTGGGCTCGACCGACATCGTGCTGCTCATCGACGGATTCGGCGCCCTGCGCGACGAGTTCTCCGAGCTCGATGACACCGTCGCCGACCTCCTCAAGCGCGGCAGCGGCTACGGCATCCACATCGTCGCGGGCATGCTGCGCTGGAACGACGTACGCATCGCCACCCAGTCCATGTTCGGCACCCGCATCGAACTGCGCCTGAACGACCCCTCCGACTCCAGCGTCGACCGCAAGCTGTCCGAGACACTGAGCGCGGACACGCCAGGCCGGATCCTGACCGACGCCAAACTCTTCGCCCACGCCGCCCTGCCCCGCATCGACGGACAGGCGTCCACCGGCGACCTGGGCCCCGCCCTGGAACGCGCCGGGCGCACATTGCGTGCCAGCTGGTCTGGCGAACTTGCCGCCCCAGTACGGGTCCTGCCCACCGCCCTGCCCGCCGCGAAGCTGCCCTCGGTCAACGCCGAGCCCTCGCGCATTCCGCTCGGCGTCGATCAGGACGCCCTCGCCCCGGCCTTCCTGGACCTGACCGGACAGGACCAGCATCTGCTGATCCTGGGCGACAACGAATGCGGCAAGACCAACCTGCTCAAGCTCATCACCGGCCAGCTCATCGACCGCCACAGCGACGAGAACCTGGTCTTCGGCGTCTTCGACCCGCGCCGCGGCCTGCGCGGCGTCATCCCCGAGCCCTACCGCGGCGGCTACGCCCACAACGCCAAACTCGCCACCGCCCTCGCCAACGGCATCGCGGGCGAACTGGACAAGCGCCTGCCCGAGACCGCCGACCCGGACGCGATCACCGACGCCCCGGCCTTCACCGGCCCGCGCATCGTCATCCTCGTCGACGACTACGACATCCTCACCACCGCAGGCCAACAACCCCTGGCACCCTTCCTGCCCTACATCTCCTCCGCCCAGGACATCGGCCTGCACTTCATCGTCACCCGCCGCGTCGCCGGCGCCTCCCGCGCCCTGTACGACCCCTTCCTCACCACCCTGCGCGAAACAGGCACCACCGCCCTGCTCATGACCGGCGACCGCACCGAGGGCCAGCTCTTCCCTGGTCTCTACGCCTCCACCCAACCCCCCGGCCGCGGCACACTCATCCGCCGAGGCCGCCGCCACCAACTCATCCAGACCGCCCTCGCCACAGAACCGACAGAACCAACAGAGCCGGAAGAGACCCGCCAGCAGTGACCAAGGACGTCATCGCCCTCACCCCCAAGATGCCCGACATCAACACCCTGCTCGCCGGACTCTTCGCAGGCGGCCCCGACCTGGGCATCAACCCCCTGGCCGAGGGCGCCGTCGTCCAGCTCTGCGCTCCGGGCGGCCGCCCGCTGGTCTCCGTCGAAGCGCCCCTTCTGGTCCAGGTCCCCGGCGAGGCACAGCGCCTGCTCGGGGCCGAAGTGGCTGCCCCCAAGGAGCCGTTCTGGTGGACTGAAGCCCGCGCCTCCACCGCCATCGAGGAGGGCGAACGGCTCGCCGGCTCCTTCGCCGGACGCCTAACCGCCGTGCTCGACGGCACAGTCTGGCCCTCGGAGGCAGCCCACACCGACGTCGTCCCGCTCACCCCCGAGACCGCCACCGCCGCACCGGCACCCGAAGCGACACCACCGGCCGTAGACGTCCTCACGGACAAAGCCGCGGTCGTCATCCAGGACCGCCCCGTCGTCGCGATGACCAGCTGGCTCGCCGACGCCCTGCGCACCGCGTCCGCATCCGACCGCGCCCTGCAGATCGTCACGCCACCCCACACCAGCCTCACCCTCCCCACCCGCAACGCACTGCACGGCCACCCCAACCGCTGGGTGATCCAAGACCCCGACAGTGGCTACTACGACGGCCTCTCCGGCGCTCAACTCCACTGGCAGGACGGCCACTTCACCCCGGCGAGAACCGCGGAGGGAAACGCCCGGATCGCGGAGGCGTTCAAACCCAGGCCCACCCCCGACTCCCCTGACGCGCAGGGTGAGCGCCAGCTGATCCTCTCCCTCCACACCACCCACCCCGCCGACGAACACCTCCTGCTCGGCGGCGCCCTGGAAGCGGCGTGGCAGGCCCTCACCGGCGCCCCACCGGCCGGCTGGTCCACAGCCGAACCCATCGCCCTGCCCTGGTCCCGACGCCAGCTGACCGAATTGGCCCGCACCC
The DNA here is from genome assembly GCF_040636975.1 of Streptomyces sp. NPDC032198. NCBI lineage: Bacteria > Bacillati > Actinomycetota > Actinomycetes > Kitasatosporales > Streptomycetaceae > Streptomyces > Streptomyces sp. NPDC032198. The sequence continues at coordinate 28,954 of NZ_JBEZVL010000020.1, forward strand.
GCGCCCAGAAGAACATCCCCACCTGGCTGACCACCGTCGGCACCCCGGACCGCCCGGCCATCGCCACCACCCGCATCACCCACACCTCGGCAGGCATCGAGGAACACATCACCCTCACCCTCGGCCACACCGCCGACGAAGCCCCGCCCCTGGACGTCCTCGCCCCGCTGGCCGAGACCCTCGCCACCGAGCACGGCCTGACCTCCATGCTCACCACACTCCGCTCCGCGCGCCGAGACCTCACCGTCCCGCCCCGGTTCGAAGCCCCGCCCATCCCCCTCTCCTTCACTCTCGGCGCAAATGCCGTGAGCGAGATCGGCCGCGCCCACGCCCAGCACCCGCAGGGCGGCCTCCGGCCTGCTCAACTCGGCCACACCTCACGGCCCGCGCTCCACTACATCCTGGGCGACGGCACCGATCCGAATTCCTGGACCACGCTCCAGCAGCTCACCCAGCACCTGAAGTCCGCTTAGCCACCGTGCTGTGGCTAGGTCTCTACGGCACACGTGGAGGATCGCGCTGGGTATGGCCCGTTCTGAGGGATGGCCCAGATCGGCTTCGACGGGCTGCCCTAGTCCGCGGGAGCAGAGTTGTGCGCTCTTTGTGTGTGCGGGTAGCCGGGGGCTCGTCGGAGCTCACGGACTGGGCCAGGGTTCGTGTCCCGCGTTGTCGACCCGTGTCAGTGGAACATCGAGCCGGAGCGCGAGCGATTCAAGTGCTGACAGCGGGCGAGGATCACTAGCACCGCCGAGGATCTCCACCCGCGTGGGCAGGCACCCGCGCAGGTCGTCAAGGTGCTGGTCGAGCGGGTCTGAATGCCCTTCCTCCCCGAGTTCACGGTTCATGACCCAGTTGATGGGGCGGCGTTGCCGGGCACCCTGGGCGGCCCAGTGCCAACCGCGTTCGGGATCGGCGTGGTCGGTGAACCAGGACAACGTGAGCAACTCGACTTCCTGGTCCTCCGTGCGGTGCGGCAACTGCTGCAACTCGCGGAGTCGCTCCCGTTGTGTTGCGGACATGCGGAGGTCGCGCTGCACTCGGTCCCCCGTGCGCCACTCGCCTACAAACGGCCCGCACATCAGCAGCATCGCGGCCACCCGATCCGGGTGGGCCATGCAGAACCGGCTGGCCAGGGTGGCGCCGTAGGAGTGCCCGATCAGCACGGCCTCAGGCGCGCCCCACACGTCGAAAAGCTCAGCGAGATCGTCAACATGCCGGGCGAAGGTATGGCGACCCTGCCACGGGGAGCTGGCCGTGCCGCGCTGGTCGTAGCGGTACACGGGTGCGAGGTCCGCGATCATTGTGGCGACGTCGCCCAGATAGTCCGGCAGACCTGGACCGCCATGGAGCATGACCACGAGCGGCTTCCAAGTCGTGTCACCCAGCGCCACCCAGCGTATTTGAGCCTCGTCGATCATCGACGCAAGGCCCTGTGTCTCCATCAGATTCACCGCGGAGAACCTACAGGTGCCCCTGAGACTCCACCAGAGGTTGGAAACAAGCTCAAGGCGGGCACGCCTCCCATCCAGCTGATGGGCCACACCCAGTAAGTAGCTGCCGGGAACGCAAAGACCCCCGGAGCATCGGCTACGAAGCAGGTCCGGGGGTCTTGGTGCACCTCTTGGAATGTGCGTTTCCAGGCTAACAGTCGCGGTGGCACGCCTCTGGGGTGCGGATTTCGCACCTGCTGGACGTATTCTGCTATGCCCAGTCAGTAGAGCAAGGTGGAAGGAGGCCGTCGTGGCGAAGCCGCTGATCGTGGGCCGCAAGGAGTTCGCGAAGATCTACAACGTTGCGCCGACGGCGGTCAGCGACCGGTGGATCCCGGACGGGATCCTCTCCTATGAGGATGCTGTGATCGTCTCGGGCAAGCCTTATTGGCCCGGTGGCCTGGCTGTGGATTTCGCGCTGCCGCCGGGCAGTCGCGGTCGGCAGCTGGATGAGGAGCTCCTCGCCGAGCTGGCGGAGGAGCAGCGGGCGACGGTCCGCCCGATGAAGAAGGGCGAACTGCCCCCGCTGGTGGGATTGCAGGAGTATGCGGCCTTGTTCCAGGTCAGCAAGTTCGTGGTGTCGAACACTCGCAACCGGGGCGGCGGGATGCTGCCGGCCGAGGACTACCTCCTGGGCGGCTCCCCTCTGTGGCTGTTGTCGACCGTGCTCGAGGGTGCGGGTCACACGGTGGCGCAGAGCCGTGGTGGCGTGTGGCAGCTGCAGGATGATGTTGCTGCGGCTTTGCGGGAAGGCCGGTATGACGGTCCCGGGTCGGCGATCTCGAAGCGGGGCAAGGCTGCCGTAGACGGGGCCTGACGTCGTCGCGACCGCCGGGCCGCCGCCTTGAGGTGGTTCGGCGGAGTTGCCCTCCACCTGATTCATAGTAGAATTAACCTACTCCACTGAGGGTGCGTACAGGCGCCGCATCGACCGCATGCAAAATAGGCTGCGATACATCAACCAAGGAGAGCCGTAGTGACCGTGCAGCTAGAGCTGCCCATCGCAGCCGTCCGGCAGCCCGAGAACCCGGGCGGCAAGCTGACGATCCAGGAGAGGTTCGAGGCATTCGACCATCTCAACCCCTGGATCCTCAAGCACCTGGAGAGCCTCGCGGGCGACTGCGTCGAGCGCGGACTCAAGCGCATCGGCATCGGGATGCTGTTCGAGGTCCTGCGCTGGCAGTACGGAATCGCCACGCGCGGGGAAGCTTGGAAGCTCAACAACGACTTCCGCTCCCGCTACGCGCGGCGCCTGATCGACCTGCACCCCGAGTGGTCCCCTCTGTTCGAAATCAGGAAGATCCACACTGCCTAGAAATAGGCCAGTGCATATCTTTCCTCTGGAACCTCTTGGAGATGTTCTGTGTCCAGCACGACCGTGCCACGCCTGCGCACCCGCAAGCCCACCGGCGTTATCCCTTGGCCGATCATCCTGATCGAAGGCGAGGAGAAGAGCGGCAAGAGCCATGAAGCTGCGGCGTTCACCGGCTCGAAACTGACCGGTCAGGCGTACTGGCTGGAGCTCGGCGAAGACACCGCCGACGAGTACGCGAACGTGCCGGGCGCGGACTACCTGCTCATCGACCACAACGGCAGCTACCAAGACATCCTCAGCCAGGTCGAAGCTGTACACGCCGAGGCCAAGCGTGCGGCCACTGCGAAGGAGAAGCCGGTCGTTCTGGTCATCGACTCGGGTTCCATGTTGTGGCGGATGCTCGTGAACTGGACTAACGAGCGGGCCAGACGCTCCAAGAACGGTCAGAAGGTGCTGCGCCAGGACCCGGACGCCGAAGTCAAGCCGTCCATGAACTTGTGGAACGACGCCGCAGAGCGGTGGCAGCGCGTCATGTATCTGTTGCGGACGATGCCGGGCATCGTGATCCTGCTTGCGCGAGGCAAGGAGGTCGCAGCCGTCGACGGCAACGGCGATCCCATCCCCCGCACGAAGGACTGGCGGGTGGAGGCGCACAAGTCACTGGCCTTCGATGCGACGGTGTGGGTACGACTGCGCCGCGATGAGCAACCCCAGATCATCGGCGCCCGCTCCCTCAAGTTCGAGGTGCCGCGCAGCGGAAAGCCGAAGACACTGCCGGACTTCTCCATCGAGAACCTGGTGTTCGGTCTCATGGGCTGCTCGATCCACAACCAGCCCAAAGCCGCCCCGGAGCTGACCGGGGATCTGGCCCAGCTGTGGCTGCCGAAGGTCCACAAGGCAGCCGAGCAGGGCGTCGAGGGCTTGAAGAAGCTGTGGCGTGAGGTCGAAGCGGATGAGGATCTCAGCCGCGACGAGGTGCTGGTGGTGCGGGCCGCGATCGAGCACAAGGCCGCCGAGGTCAAGAACCCGAAGAAGTTCAGCGACCCCACGAGCGACGACGGTGCGCGTCTGCGGGCGGCTGCGGCTGAGCAGCAGGACCACGACGCCGAGTACCAGGGCGACTTCGAGAAGTTGCCGCCCGGCGAGTTCGCTGCCTGACCTCCCGCCAACTTCCCGCTGGGGCCCGCTGTGACGGGCCGGGCCCCGGCATGCCCTCTTGGAGACTGCTGTGACCGCCACAACCTTCCGTGTGCCCGCTTCCCTGTCGATCTGGGATGCCGCGCACGCCGCCGACGCGCGTCGGCCGCGCTCGCGCCAGAAACAGCTGGGCGCATCGGACACGATCTGCTCGCGCAGAGCCGGGTACATCGTTCACGACGTCGAGCGCACCCACAGCCCGGACATGCGGGCAGCGATCCTCGGCACCTACATCCACCAAGGGCTGCTGGAGGATGCGCGCCGCGAGTACGGGTGGCTGGTCGAGCGCACGGTCACCGACGAGGTGCTGCGCGGGCACATCGACGTCGTGCAGCTTGATGCGGCGACCGCGGCGCGGCTGCCCAAGCGTCACCGGCCCAGCCAGCCCGCCGATGTCGTGACGGTCGAGGATGTGAAGACGAAGTCCGGCCGGATCTGGGACCGCGTCCTGCGGTATGGGCCCACCCCTGCGGAGATGCGGCAAGTGCTGTTGTACGCCGACTTGTTGCGCACGGCCGGGTTCGCCGATATACCCGGCCAACGGTACCTGCACCGGCTCGGCCCGATTGACGTCCGGCGCATCCGGTTCCGGTTCGTCTGCCGCGATACCGGCGAAGAGCACTTGCAGGAATTCGACTTCGACCCGTGGCTGGCCAGCGAGGCCCGCTGGTGGGTGGACCGCGTCCTGGAAGCAGCGTCCCCGGAAGAGTTGCGGCGCGACCATGACGGGCCCGGCCTGTCAGTGATCTGCGACAACTGCCCTTTCCGTGAGACCTGCTGGCCGGATGTGGCGCCGGGGCGGCCCGCGCAGACGATCCTCGTCCACGACAACTCCGACCGCGCGCAGGCCCTGGCGGAGTATGTGCGCGGACACGAGATGTACCGGGAGGGCAAGCGCCTCAAAGAGGTGGCTCGGGCGATGCTCGACGACTCCCCCGAGGGCAATTACGGCGCCAACCACCTGGGCTGGAGCGGCGGCAACCCGAAGGACGAGGTGGACGTGCCCACGATGGTCGAGCGGTTCGAGGACGCCGACCTGGTCGTGCCGATGCTCCCGGATACCCCGCGGATGGTGGATGTCCTGCGCCGCGCCGGCATGACGGTGCCGATGCGCAAGGCGGGCGGACAGAAGACCCCGCTGTCCATCAAGGTCAGCCCCGCCCGCACACCCGCCTGACGCCCCCATAGAGGCCCCGCACCGGCGTGCGGGGCCTTGCTCCCTGTTGTTGATCACTAGCTCGCTCAGTACCGCCCTGGAGGCATTCTCGTGACGATCCTGCGCCGCCATCTGACCACCGGGTTCACGGTGGTACCGACGGCTGCCCTCGAGGATGCCCGGCTGTCGTTTCGAGCGCGCGGTGTCCTCGCTTTCCTGATCTCCAAGCCGGATGCGTGGAAAGTGCGGGCCGAGTCGATCGCGAGCGCGGGCAAGGAGGGCAAGGAGGCGATCAAGACGGCGCTGCGCGAGCTGAAGGACTTGGGCTACTACCGGGTGGTGACCGAGCGGATGGCGGACGGGACGCTGGGCCGGATCACGGAGGTGTACGACACGGCGCAGGAGTGGGCGGCCGAGGAGTACCGCGAGCTGGAGGCGCAGCGTGTGGCGCGCAGGCTCAGGAAGCGGCTGGACCAGGGCGGTCAGGCCGCCGGGAAGGAGCCGTCCGGAGTGGGGCAGGCCGAGGCCATCGACGACGGGGGGTCGGCTGGCGGGACCGAAGACGGGTTTTCGGGCGCCGGTTTTCCGGACGCCGGTTCACCGGACACCGGATCTTCGGGCGTTCTAGTTAGTAACCAGAGCCAATATCCAGAGAAGAACCCCCCTACCCCCACAGCTGGCGCTGCGGGGGCGCCGCTTGACGCTCCGCTCGAAGAAGCAGGGGTGAGTTCGTGCCCGACGCATCCGGATGAGCCGGGTCGTTCGTGCCGGGGCTGCGGTACGACTCCGAGGCAGCAGCGGGTGCGTCAGCAACGGGCAGAGAAGGACCGGTTCAAGGTCCGCGAGCGGGAGGCGAACGAGCGGGTGCTGGCGCAGGTGCGGCGTAAGCCGGAGGCGACGGGGCTGTCGGAGGTGGCGCGGCAGCAGCTTGCTGCCATGCGGGGTGGGAGGCGGGATCCTGTAGCTGGTGGCGGGAAGGTAGAGTCACCCCCAGAAATAGGCTGATGTACAACTGTGCAGCGGTTCGCATTTAGACGATTCGCCACCCCTGCCTTACATAGCAGAATTCACTAAATGGGCAGGGAGGGCCCCGCTCATCGCCCCTTGGGGGCAGGCATGATGTGCGACTCGATCTGCCGCGGAATCGCCTATATGCCCGACGGCGAACCCGTTGATGCATTCACCAGGGCGAGGATGTCTCAGGTGACCTCTCGGGGTGGCGAGGTGCGGGTGATCGCTTATCACGGTGAGAGCTTTGCTGAGGCGCAGCGTCGACCGGAGAGCAAGGGGTGGGAGGCATTGGCGCTCGCTCGGGAGCCCAAGGATGATCTGCCGTTGACAGGGGTGCCGTTCATGGACATTCCACAGAGCGCGTGGGGCACGCCGACCCTGGCAGTCGGCGTGCCGAAGAGCTGATTTGGCGACCACTTCATTAAGCGCGTAGCACTGAAGATCAAGTAACTGCCGAGCGTTGCGCATTGGCCAGAAATAGGTCAGTACACAACGTCTCACGGATTGGATGGACATGTTCGATGTGACTGCCGAGGTGGCCAGTATCCGCGCCACCTACGGACCGGACGAGGACCGCGCCCTCGCCGTGTACAGCGATGTGCACGGCGCCCTCGAAGAGGCCGGACTGCACCCATACGTGGAGACCCGCGGCGGCCTTGCAATCTGCGCCTATGCCGACGATGGCACGCTGTTCGTGGTCGCCTGCGAAGACTCCCTACCCCTCAACCGCTGGGCTCCGCGGGCGCTCGCGGGCTGGCACGTGAGCCATGTGCCCGAGGACGGGCCGGCGCCCGCCTGGCGGTGCGTGGTCTACGACAGTCTGCCCGCATGTCCTTGCCGTTACGAAGTGGGGGACCTGCGCCTGGAGCCCCTCATCGAGGCCGCGACAGCGCATCTCGCCGTCTGCTCGCGCACCAGTGGAGGCGCCGGGGGCGGGGCGTGAACCTCACCGACGACGACATCCAGATGTCGGTGCGCGACTTCTTCGCCCCGGTACTGCTCCTGGAGTTCATCGACTTGCCGGATCTTCACGCGCGCATCCAGTGGGGTGAGAAGCAGCTCGACGAGCGTGACCGCAGACGCAGCGTCCGGCGCCTCGAAGGGGAGCCGGATGCCGGATGCCTGACGCGCTGGTCGGCCACGCCTGGTGGGTTTCGCTACGACGTCGATGCTCGTGGCGGCGCGCGGTCCGGGTTCGTGTACTGGCATGACGTGCACCGGACGGTGAACTCCCGTCTGACCCCGGTCCGCTACGGGGCGTTGCGCGCGGCCGTCGAGGCTGTGGCAGCGCACGACAACGCCTACCTTCCCGGCCCGGTCCCGTTCCGCACGCCCGAGTTGTGGGCGTCCTTGTTCCACCGCCCGTGGGCGCGTCGCGCCAGCGATCTGGAACTGAAGGCCTCGGCCGCTTTGGATGCCATCTGCCCGCCAGTCAAGGCGCAGCCCGCCCTTTTCTGATTCCACGCGACAACGAGAAAGCCCTGCCGTGATCACCTCTACTTCTTCCGCAGCTTGGACCACCACCGCGCCGTGCGCCGGCCTCGACGGGTACGTGCCCAGCGAGCAACTGGTGCGCAGTAAGCCCAGTGACGTCATGAAGGCGTGCGAGCCACTGATGGAAGGCTGCGCGGAGCGGTGTCCGTTCGTGCTGCAGTGCTACGAGCGGGTGCGGCCGGAGGCGAACCGGTTCGACGGGGTGTGCGCGGCGCGCACGTGGGTGAACGGGAAGCCTGTTGCTGTTGCCGCGGGCGCACCTGCGCTGTCGAAGCTCACGTCACAGGCGGGCACCTGTGGGACGAGCAGCGGAGTGAAAGCTCACCAGCGGCTCGGGGAGCCGTTGTGCGGGGAGTGCCGGGTGACATCGCAGCGGGCCGATGTACGGCGTGCCGGTGCGGCGAGTATCCGCAAGCGGGCCGCGCGCGGAGGACGTCAGGAGCGCATGGCGTCGTAAGACGGCGCACGACGAGGCGACGATCTGGGCCCTGACCTGCATAGACGTAATTGACACCCCCTCTCTCCATAGTAGAATTTATCTTACTGGGGAGAGAAAACACACCCACCGACCTCTTGAAACACGAGATAAGGAAGCACCCCTCATGCACACGACGACGCCGGACCCGCTCGCCGTTCTGCAGGTCGCTGCCGAGCACAACATCACCGAGGAGCAGGCCGCAACCGCCGTCAACTGGGCCGCGCACATGACCGTGCACGCCTGGGAGGCCTACGCGGACACGCTCGGCCTGGTGAAGAAGGACGGCGACGCGATGGAGGCCTGGTACAGCACGCTCGGCCCGGGCACGCAGAGTTCCGTCCTCGAAGACGCCGTCACTGTGGTGCTCGGCGCCGACAGCGTGCTCACCGAGATCTACCGCAAGCGGGACGGCCAGCAACTTGCCCGGGAGCGCGTGATGCGCACCAACCGGCCTCGCGTGCACATCCACTGACACTCCGCGACTACGGCCCGCCTCATACCGGGGCGGGCCGCGCCATGCCATCACCTCAACTCACCGGAAGGACCCGCCTCATGGGCGCCCTCGACTACACCCCCGCCACCGGAACCGACCTGCAGACGGCCTTCAACGCCGCCCGCGATCACGCGGAGTGGGAGTACGGGACCTCTGGCTTCACCGGCACCATCGCCGAGAAGGACGAAGTATCACTGCTCGACGAGCCGAAGCGCAGCGAGCAGGACGCCATGGAGCGCGCGAAGGAACTGCTCGACGGCGAAGATCCGCGGGTCAGCGCCAAGTACGGGAGCGGCGGGGCACTGCCGATCGCCACAGACGACGGCGCGGACGGCTGGCTGTTCTTCGGCGTGGCTGCCCACTGATGCACGCCACGGGGCTGCGCCGTACCGCAGCCCCGGTCAGTACGCCGCCGATCCCGGATCCCCGAAAGACGATGAGCACCGTGCCCGACAAGCACCTGCCGCTTGAGGCGGCCGCCGAGATCATCAGCAGCCTCGGCCTCAACAGCACTCAAACTCGCCGGGCCAACCGCACGATGCAGCGCATCGTCTACCGCGCCTGGACCCGACGCAGCCGGGACAAACAGACCGTGACATTCGAGGAGTTCGCCGATGCGGTTCCTGAGTGTCACTGGTCGCTGATGTTCGAAGTGTGCGGGCTGTTCCTGCTCGGCCGCGACACCGAGGCCTGCACGCTGATCACAGCAGCCCGGCATCTGGAAGCCGCACGCATGACAGGTGGCGCGGTGTGATCCTCACACCGCGAGAGATCGCCCGCATCGGACTAGGCGATCACTACGCCGACGAGTTCTACAGCGCCGCCGCGACCCGGCGGGCCCGTCGCGCCTTCCGGCACCGCGACAAGCGCCGCACTCGCACAGAGATCAAGGCATATCTCGCAGACAGCATCGCGGAATCGGAGCATCAATGACCACGCATCCCTTACCGATCGGCACACGCGTCTGGCACATCAACCAGGAGTGGGCCCGCAGCCTGCCGGACGGCACGGCCACGGTCATCGACCGCGAGGGCCCCTGGCCGGACGGCGCATGGGAGTACGAGGTGCGCGCGGCCCGCGACTTCTCGCGCAGCCCTGGCCCCGACAATCCCGAATCCCGCACCACGTGGTGGCCGTCCTGGGCCGCCACACCATCACCGACGAAAGAGACATCCGTGAACGACAACAGCCTCAGCAGCGACAACGAGGACGCCGAGCAGGAGATCGCCTCGCTCCACCGACTCCTCTCCCGGGCCATCGTCGCCGTCGACAACAACATGCAGGAAGCCTTCGTCGTCTTCGGCCTGCCCAGCCTCTGGTCACTCACCCGCCCGGAAGTACGACGGCAGCTGCTGCTCCTCGCCGCCTGGGAAGCCCGCACCGCCACAGCGGACGAGCTCGGATCCCCCACGTCCGCAGGCCAGTACGCGTGGGCGTTCACCCAGTACGCGTCCGCGTGGGCCGAGCAGCATCCGGAAGGCGACGCGGAACAGTTCTACGCCGGGCCGCACCCGGCACGCCATGCCGCATCGTCTCTCGCATTCGACCGCGACGACTTCCTGGTGTCCCTGGAGACCGCTCTGCTTCTGTGCTCCCGCGCGGAAAAACCGGAGAAGTCGTGACGCCCGGCGGCTACGTATGGCTGCGCGCCCGCATTGCCAAGGTTGCTCACTTATGACGAGGTGTTCGGGCGTCGCAGCGCCGAGGAGGTAGAGACCGCACTCGCCGCCTCGACCATCGAGTAAACCCCTTCTGACCTGGCTTTTCGCAGTTGACCCCACCCTCACCCATAGTAGAATGATGGTTAGCGAGAGAGTGCTGGACAGTCATCGGCACCCCCTTCACCACACCCACAGCCATCCGTTCGGCACAACACCCGGACGCGGAACGGCACTTCCGAAGAAAGCACTCCATGCCCTACGACACCCAGCTCGTCGCCCCCGAATTGCTCACGCTCACCGATCAGACCGCAGCCGCGCTCGGACCGGAATGGACCGTGACCGGACTGCTCGGCACGGCGATCGTGACCCACCCGCTCGGCCTGCGCTGCAGCCTCCAGACCCGTGATGGCCTGCTCAGCGTCAGCGCCTTCGCCTCCCAGGACAATGAGCCGCGCCAGCCAGCCAGGACGTTCACCTCAACCATCCCGATGAAGAGCGCGAACGGCGTGAAGGTTGCGGAGCTGATCCACAGCCAGGTCCTGCCGCACTTCGGGCGCCGGGACGCCCTCGCGGCACTGCGCCTGCCGAGCCTCCCGCTCCGTGACGCTCGACTGCCCGCCATAGCGCAAGGAACTAACGCCCGTTCAGAGCTCGTGCTCGAGGGTGAGGACATCGCCAACCCGACGCTGTGGATCCATATGCGCTCGCCACGCCCCGGCGCGGTGAGCGTGAAGGTTCGAATGAATCGGCTTACCGCCGAGCGAGTCATCCGATGCGGGCGTGCCGCGCTGAACAGGCTGTCCCACCGCGAAGGTGAAGCAGATCCCTTCCCGCCGGAAGCACGCACAGTCCTCGACGCCCTCCCGGAAGTGAACGGTGCACCGCCCCGGGCCGGGTTCACGAACCTCTACCCGACACCCGGGCTGCTCGAGATCCTCCACGATGCGAACGCTGCCGAGCCGGGCGCGCCCTTTGCTCTGCACACCAGCGACACCTCGCCCGCCACCGCGTACGCCGTCCTGCGCGCTTACACCGCCGCATGATCCGGCCCGAGGACGCCGTGATCGTGAACAGCAAGACGCCACCGGCGAGCGCCATCGACGGCGCGAGGGGTGATGAGCTCGGCGCCTACCTGTCCGGGCTGGGGCCTACGCTCCGCAACGTCACCTCAGCCGCCCTCGCTGTCGCCCGCATCGACGAACTCGGCTGGGCGCCGCTCGGCGGGTATCCGGGCAGCGACGTGCTGTGGCCCGTCGCCTGCCTGATGTGCGGCAAGCCCGTCCTGCGCTTCTACAGCCATCTGCGCCGTGCGCGCCCCGCGATGCGCCATCGCGGCTGCGTCCCGCAGGACCAGCACCCGTATCTGCTCACGGCGCTGTCCGCGTACAGGGCAGACAGCTGCCCGTGCCGGCGGCGGCACCCCACCACCGTGGACGAGGTGGCGCAGGCCATGGACGACCTGCAGCACGCCCTTCACAAGGACGACCACAGTCAGGTCGTCGCCCGCGTGCGGGCGATCACTGGCCCCTGCCCGGCCACGGCAGTCCGCGCCGAGGCCGTCCGCGCCCTGCGGCGCACCTCGAAGTAACCACTTCAGAACGGAAATTGTCTTACATGAGTGAGTACGAACGCGATGATCGCGTCGCCGTCCTCTATCTGTCGAAGACGAACGGAACGTGCCTGGCCCACAACCGGACCGTCATCCACGTCGAACCGCACAGGGAGCACGGCCAGCGGGTGTGGGTGAACATGCCGCACGACGCCGCGGCCGGAAGTCCGCACGGCTTCTTCGCCGACGACGGTGAGGGCATCTGGCCCATGGAGGACGGGCCGATCGAAGATCAGCTGCCTGTACGGCTGGCCGCGAACCTCAACTGGTACATCGCGGCAGCCGCACCCGGCTCCAGCCGCCTGACGTGGCCGTCAGGCCGGGGGCACCTGCCAGTGCGGGTTCCGTTCACCGGCAAGGCCCGCACCCTGCACGCCCGCATGGCCTGGCACTACCTCCAGAAGCTGCGCGCCGTCGACCCGCGCGCTTTCGAGGACTGGGTGGCCCAGCACAAGGCCGCGCCAGTGCCCCAGTAGACGTGCCGCGCGAACACCGACACTAGCCAGAACAGCACGACCAGCAAGGAGAACGAACGCATATGCGGGGCCTGTGGAAAGTGACGTACACGCACCCAGAGCACACCAGGACGACGTGGAACTATCTGATTCCCGTGTGGGACGCCAGGACCGAAGCCGCCGCTCGGGAGCGCGCGCAGGCGAAGCACAACGCCAATGCAGCCCAGTTCGGGGCGCGGATACGCGCCGACGACACCTCTGAACTTGAGGTGCTGAACGTGATGTTCAAGCCTGCGGTGCTGTCGCGCGAGCGGGCGGCCGCCTGGATCGCCTTGCAGCAGAACGGAGCGATCACGGAGCGGGGATGGGCGCTGTCGCACGAGCGTCAGGAGCGGCGCCGTGACGAGTTCTGGCGCACCGAGATGGCCGAGCTACACGCAAGTCTGCGTGAGCGCATGCACGGGTTCGGGCAGTCGGTGGCCGAGATCCTTCAATCGCCGGAGGCGGCAGCGTCGGCTGCCTGGGCCGTCCAGGCGCACACCGACCGCTTCGGTCGCGTGTGGTGGGACAGGGCACGGGCGGAGATACACAAGGCGGGACTGTCCTGGTTGTGGCAGACCCCGTACGGGATGGCCTGGCTCGATCAGGGCTGACCCCCTCCCCTGCGCTGGCTGTGCGCAGTTGCCCCCACCCCCAACCATAGTAGAATTGATCTACAGGGGGGGGAGGTTCAGACTCTCACCCCTCCTCGCGACCCGCCCTCCGGGGCGGGTCGCCTCGTATCCACCCCCCTCGTGGAAAGTGAGTCCGCCCGTGACCCAGCAGCTCGACCTGTTCGCAGAAACCACCCCCGAGCCCCACCCGAGCCCGGCGACCTTCACCGCAGCGTCCAGGCTCGCCCCCCGACCCGCGGCGTCACCGAAGACGGCGAGGCCAGCCACCGCCATCCCGCCGATGCGGCGCACACCCCGGGAGCACCCAGTACTCGAGCCTCACCGTCGCGCGATCGAGATCGGAGAGGCAGTCGCCGAACGGTGGCACAACCGGCACGGGGGCACGGCCATCGAGGTGCCGGTCGGCGTCGTTGCCGCCCTCACGCTGGTCCGCGAAAAGGACCCGACCGGCCCCGACCTGAAGTCCCAGATCCTCGCTCAGGATGGACCGCAGCTGATCGGGATGCTGCGCGAGATCTGGTCGTTGCACTGGATGCACCGGCCCGACCTCATCGAGCGCGCGAGGATCCTCCATGAGTGGCTGAACGATGATGTCGACGAGTACCGCATGCAAGCGGTGGGTGCGGTCACCGAAACGGCCCTGAAGCGGGGCCTGTTCGACCTGACCGCACACGAGGACCCGTTCCTGCGGTCGGCGACGGACATCCTGTCGCCGGTAATGACGAGCCTGCGCTCCCACGGGGCCCGGCAGGGGCTCGGCGAGTATCACACTCCGGCGCCAGTCGCCGAGGCCATCGCCGAGGCGATGAACCTGAACTCCATCGCCGACGCCGGCCTCGACGCGACCCCTCCGAAGGGGGGCGAGCACATTCACGACCCTTGCGCGGGCAGCGGTGGGCTGCTGCGGGCGGCCGCACAGAACTTGCGCGAACGAGGCCAAGACCCGGCCGGCTTCCAGTGGTCGATGGTGGACATCGACCCGATCGCCGCCGCCTGCTGCGCGGTGAATGCGATGGTCTGGGAGCTGGGCCCGCGGGTGACGGTGGCGTGCGCGGACTCACTGACCAACCCGGACGCGGTCACGGAGGCCATGGCCGAGGCGCGTGCCGTTTTCGAGCACAGGGACGCAGTGCTGGACAGGGCGCGGATCATCGCCGCCCTACGCCAGGCGGAGCACCTGATGGACCAAGCTCTTTCCTCTGCCGCATAGCCAAAGCACTCCGTCTGACCTGCATGAACCCAGTTGACCCACCCCTCGCGCATAGTAGAATTAACCTAGCAGTTGGGAGGGGAAAGCCCCCACCGACCACGACTAGGAGCCGGACTGAACGCCACGCTTTTACACGCTGCTCGTCGCCACCGACGGCACGATCACCGACCTGCACCTGAGCGGCAACGACAGCATCCGGCTCAAGCAGATTCAGCAGGCGCTCGGCGGCCACGCCGGAGCCCTGCGCTACATCCGCCGCCCCGACGGCTCACGCACCACTGCCCTGATCACCGAGAACCGCAACAGCCAGCCGGAGAAACTGTGCGCCGCCACCGCCCTTCACTTCCTCCTCGGCCAGGACCTCATCGCGGACGTGCAAGGGCCCGTGCTCTTCGCCGGATTCAACCAGCGAGACGAACTCACGAGCCTCTCCGACGACGCCGTACGCCTCATCCGCACCGCCACCGTCATCCGCGCGGCCTCCTGACCCGGATCGCGCAAGTCCCGCTAGCTACACACCCCTAGGACTAGGAGCACTTCCGTGAGCAGCACCGACACCATCGAGCCCGAGACGACAGACACGGAGGCATCAGGCACCGACGTACCCGAGCCTGCCGTTCTCAGTGAGGCCGATCTGTACCTGCTGGGACAGCCCCTCGCCGCGGCTCTCGCTGACGGCTGGCGCGAGGACACCGAAGAAAGCCCGGCCGGGTTCGCGGACAAATCGATCCGCCTCGTCCACTCCGACGGCCGCTCCATCGGCATCCGTCACCAGTGGCAGGGGCGCGCCGTGCAGACCTTCGCTGTCGGCGGCCCCGCCCCCCAGCAGTCGGCCGGAGCCAGCGATGCGCCCACCGAGAACACCCGACTGCCCAAGGGAATGCGCTACAGCAAGAGCGTCATCTTCACCACGGTTTCACCCGTGGCCGAGATCCTGGACACGATCCGCACAGTGCTACTGCCCGCGTTCGACGGCCCGCGTCCGGGTCTGCGCTCCAACGGCGCGCTGATCCCGCCCGCCGTCCTGCCGCCCGTCACACACGAAACGGGCACCTGCAATAGCCCGGCAGCCAAGACCAAGCCGAAGGCCGCATCACGCCGTGCCGCATCGGCCACGCGCACCAGCAAGCACCGGGCCACCGCTGCGTCCTGAACCTGGCACCAACCCAGCATCGGGCGGGCGCCCCTTGTCACGCGCCCGCCCCGTCACTTGAAGGACCACCGCCATGAGCATCACCACCTCCGCCCAGCCCGACACCGTCGAGGGCTTCGCCGGCCGCTTCGTCTGGGTCGATCCCCACGACCTGGTTGTCGACCCGTACAACCACCGCAAGGACCGCGCCGAGACGGACGGCGAGGACACCACCCAGCCCGACCCTGAACTCCAGGCCAGCGTCGATGAACTCGGTGTCCTCACCCCGCTCGTGCTACGCCCGCAGGGAGGCGAGAGCGAAGGGAAGCTCGGGATCATCTTCGGCCAGCGCCGCAACAACGCGGCCCTGGCCGCCGCGAAGAAGGCCCAGGCGAAGAAGAAGCCGTACCGGCTCGTTCCCGCGATCGTCCGCGACGACCTCGCAGGGGTTGATGATGCGGCACTGACGGTGTCGTTCATCGAGAACAAGCACCGCCGCCAGGCCTCCGTCCGCGACGACATCGAAGCCGCCCGGCAGCTCTCCCTCATGAACATCCCCAAGGCCCGCAAGATGCGCAACGCGCGCGCCATGGGCTTCAAGCCTGCTGAGCTCGGCGCCGCCAGCAAGGCCGCCCAACTCTCCGACACGTCGTTGGCCGAGGCGGTCGAGGAAGATTTCAACCTCATCGAACTGGCCGAGTTCCAGGAAGTCGAAAGCGTCGAGGACGCCTTGTGGGCCCTGACGCGGGCCAAGGCGCGTGACCAGCGGGAGAACAACACCAAGCACGGCCACTGGAAGCACGCCCTTGCTGGCCTGCGCGCCGAGAAGGAACTCACCGACAAGTGCGCCCAGCAGGCCGCTGAGCTGACCTCCGCGGCGGTCACGGTCGTCGACTGGCGTTGGAACTGGTCCGACACCAGCACGAGGCCGCTCACCGACCTCCTCACCGATGACGGCTCCCCGCACACCCAGCAGACCCACCGCACCTGCCCTGGTCATGCGGCATGCGTCGCCCCGAGCGACGCCGAGGTGATCTGGGTGTGCACCGCCTGGCACCGCCACGGCCATCCGCTCACCGCCGAAGCCGCCACGAAGGACACCACTCAGGCAGGACCGGACAAAGAGGCGGCCAGGGCCGAGCGGCGCCTGGTCATCGCTAACAACAAGGCATGGAGGCAGGCCCGCGAGGTCCGCGCCGACTTCATCAAGGAACTCTGCCAGCAGCCCGAGGCGAGCACGCGGGTGTGGCCGCTGATCCTCTCCTTGGTCACCGGTACCAGCTACGGATACGAGAACTACGTCAGCCGCAAACGGACCGACCTGACCGCACGCTTTCTCGGCGTCGAGGACCCCAACGAGGGCAAAAGCCAGTGGACTCGGGTGGACGACCCGTTCGGTGCGGTCATCGCGCGCACCAGCCCGACGCGCGCCTGGAGGGTCCTGCTCGCCCATGTCGCCGCAGCCTACGAGCTGGAGCACATGGACGACACGGCTTGGCGCAACCACATCAACGGGCAGACCGTCGCCTGGCTGACGTTCCTTCAAGCGGAGGGCTATGCGCTGAGCAGCGTCGAAGCGGAGACCGTGGCCAAGGGCCGCGCCCAGCAGGAGGAGCAGGACCAAAAGGCCCGCGAGGACGCCGAGCCGGAGCCGCACGAGGACAGCGAGGACGTTCAGGAGCGCGAGGCACTGGCGGCTACGGCCTGACCTCTGCGGCGGGAGGCTCCTGTCGGCCTCCCGCCGGCCGCCAGCCCCAGCACCCCCTTGCCACCTCTTCGAATGGAGTCCTCCATGTCCACCGCTCGCTCCGCACTCGACTATGTCCGCATCCTTGCCGCCCTCCTTGGCCACGGCTGGACAGCAGACAGCTGCGGGCACAGTGACCTCGCCCTCCTCAACAGTCCGCTCATGTCACTGGAAATCGCCGTCTCATCGCCCGTCCGCTCGTCGAGCCCCGTCAGCGTCTCGGTGTCGGTCACGCACGCCCTCGTCTGGCCGCGCCGCAGCGACCAGCACAGAGTCACCGGCACCATCAGCGACCCACAGGCCGTCGCCGACTCCATCCGCACCACGGGCCTGCCCGCGTGGACCACGCTCCTCGCCGAGCTGCGCGTGCGCACCGACCGGACGCGCGGCGTGCTGCGGGCCTTCATGACAACAGCCGAGCAGCTGGCCGGCCCGGAGGCGCAGGTGAGCTACGGGTCCGTGCCGGGCGTCGCGGACCTGCGCTGGCCCGGCGGCAGGGCCACCATCCACGCCGATGACGAAGGCCGCGTTCGCATCGTCCACCTCGACCTGTCCGACCTGTCCACCAGCGCCTTCGCGGAAGTGCTTCACGCCGTCTGCGGCACCAAGCACCGCACCCCGTCGGCCAGCACCATCGCTTCCTGAACGGTCCAAAACACCCATGAAGATCAACCGCCGCAAGGCCACCTGGTACCCGAAAGTCTCCAAGCACCTCTCGCAGGCCGTCACAACTAGCGGCGCCTGGACCACGCGGGACGAGGGAGCCGAACTGGCCCCTACCGAGTTCGCCCTGCGCAACCCGCACATCATCGACGCCCTGCCCGACGAGCAGGAGTACATACGCCACCTCTGCCTGCACACCGTCCACGAAGGACGCGAGCTGATCACCGAGATGACCCCCGGCCACGCCGAGGGCCTCGGATATGCCCTGGTCGACAAGGCCGCACGAACGAGGGTGGCCAACTACACGCAGCAGGACGGCTTCACCACCGACCGCGAGCCGTGGGAGACCGCCGTCGCAGCGCACAAGAGGGCGCAGCAAGCAGCCGTCGACCGCGCGGTGGAACTGATCCAGATGGTGTGGCCCTCGCTGCAGGCCCGCTACGGGAACAATCTCAGCATCGACAGCGAGGCGCTCGGCCGCTGGTACATCATGGTCGACAACGAGGGAGCGACCACACGAGTCGAAGCGGCTCGCGTGCCGGCCCGGGCGTGGGGGACGTTCGTCGAGGCGGCCATGAACCGCTACTGGTTTCGGAAGGGGCGCTTCCGCGGCGCCGAGGATTGGGCACGCGCCAGGGCAGGGCACTACGAAGCGATGAGCTATCGGGCCCAGTACAGCGACCGTCTTCACGTCGGCACCGACGGGCAAGCCGTCGAGCTGGTCCTGTTCAGTAGCGAAGTCCGCAAGCTCGCCCGAGGGCTCGCTCTGATGCTCGCCACCGCCGAGCGGTATGCGGACAGCATCGAGACCTGACGGAAGCCACACCACCCCTGCTTGACCTGCATACACGGGCTTTACCCCCCTCTCGAACATAGTAGAATTAACCCTGCGAAATGAGAGGGGGGCACCCTCCCTAACCAAGGAACACCATGCCCAACGGCTTCATCGTCACCGTCGAACAGACCCCCACCGTCCACGCCACCACCCTGCAAGAAGGCGACACCTTCACCCTCGTCGGCAACGACAGTCCACTGACCATCCTCACGAAGCGGCGTCACCTCCAGCCACTATGGCTCCTCGGACTCGAAGGCCACCTCTCACCGATCACGCTTCGCGACGAGGAGCCGATACGGCCGCTGCGCATGCTGCGCGCCTTCGACCTCATCTGCCAGCTCTGCCCCCGCACCGGCCGACGCGTCCTCGATCTCCCCGTCCACGGCCTCCCGCAGGCCTGGGTCTGCGACCAGCACTAGCCGCACCAGAACGCTCGCCCAGCAGGCCGCCCACCCCTCCGCTCCAAGGACCCTCGACCATGCCCACCAGCGACCGCACCATACGTGTCGGCAACACCGACATCACCGTTCGCACCAGCAACAGAACCACGCTCACCGTTACCGTCACCAGGGGCGGCAACATCATCGTCCGCGGCCCGGACACCACCACCGACACGGACGCCGCCACCCTCGTCGAACGACGGCGTTCGTGGATCTACCGGCAGCTCTCACACCTCGCCGAGACCGCACCCGACAACCCCCAAAGGGAACTCATCCGCGGCGCAGGATTCGACGTCCTCGGCCGACCACACCGTCTGCGAATCGTCCTCGACGACGACCAGGACGAGCCGCTCGTCCAGCACCGGAACACACCGACCGGCGGCTGGCTCCACATGCGCCGCAGCACCACGCTAAATCTGGGCGAAGGATGACGAACTATCATCAACTTCTATGCCGAAACCGGATTTGAATGGCTGAAACTCAACCAGCCGCTGATCGCCAGATACACCCCAATCAGTTCCGTACCGGTCACCTTCTCCACTCGCATGCGCACCACGTGGACCCACAACCACCCAACCCGCGGACTCACCCTGCACTGGGCCACAGCCCAACTCCCGCCCACACTCCTGCGCGAACTCATCCACCGCACCCTGGGCCTCCACACCATCGCCCCCAGCCGCGACCTCAACAACGCGCTCCGTACCCTCTGGCTCGGCCGGCTCGACACCCCTACCAACACCGTCGACCCACGCATCCACCTCACCCTGACAGCCACAGGCCGCTGCCCCGACTGCGCCACCGCACCCGGCACACTGCACGCCGACCGATGCGACATCGCACGCTGCGCCATCACTGGCCTCCAGCGCGCCCACTGCCATCCCGGCAACACCTGCAACACCGTCTGGGCCGGTCACATCCCCGGCGAGCCCGAATGCACCGAGTACGGCTTCTACTGCCGCCCCACCCCGGACGGTTACCAGCCCTGCAACGCCGACGACCCCGGCGCCATGCACGACTTCAACCGGCTCTACCGCGAATGTCGCTGGGATCCCTCGACCCACCGCATGACCCTGCCCTGACCACCCGCGCACCGCGACAAGGACGAACTCTCCCCGTGACAACAACAACCCCACGCACGACGGCGATGCGACCGGGCCTGTCCGACGACACGCAAGCGGTATGGCAGGTCACCTACTACGAAGCAGCCGAAGACGGCGCCGACCACAATCCGAACGGCCGCTGCTGGACCACCGAGGTCGAAGCGCACCCACTCACCTCGAACCGCACAGTCGGCCATCAGGTGTGGCTCTACATCAACCAACAGCACCCGGACATACCCGAGGTCGACATGACCAGCGGGCACGTCCAGCTCCAGGGCTACGCCGCCGGCGAGCCGGGCGAGGACGGGAAGCTCCCCCGCGTACACGGAGTACGCTGCACCGCATGCGGCTCAGACCAGGTGGTGTTCACCCCGCGAGTCTGGGCGAACTGCCGGGCTTGCGACAAGGGCCAGATGCAGGGCGCCGCGACGCTGTGCTCCGCGCACTGTGAGGGCTGCGAAGCCGCGAGCCTTACTACTGACTGACGCGATCGGTACGGCCGTGGCGATGGAGATAGCCTCCGCCGCCCGGCGTCCGCACGGCAGACCAACTGGGGGCCGCCCCCAAGACCTTCTCCCCTTCGACGTCGAAGACCCCTCGGAGGGCGGCCCTCACTCGGCAACGGTGTTGGCCCCGCCAGTTAACACTCGTCGAGCCGCCACGGAGAATTCCCCGCGGGCCCCGTAAACCTCGCTCATCTTGTCCGAGGCCAGGTCCAACTCCACTTGCTCCACTGGGCGCAGCATCAGCTGCTGGCTGACACCCTGCACAGCCATGCAGAAATTGAAGATCGCGGACTGAGTCGCTTCTGCACGTTCGATGACCGCGTCCGGCCCCAGCATCAAGATCCTGTTCAACAGCTGCTGGGTGGCATCATGCAAACGCCAGCCCTCGTCCATCGAGACAGGCTCACCCTGCCCAATCTGGATCTCTCGGCGCACGAGACGGCCATGCAGCTCATCCGCTTGCCCTCGGCACTGGTGAACGGCCTCCGTCGCCCGCTCGCATGCGCCCAGAAAGTCCACATATGCCTGCTCGCGCTGGCCGCGAAGCCACCGCTCATGCTCCACAGCAGCCTGATCACGCACCTGTCGCCGGCCAGCCTTGTAGGCAATGGCGGCGCCCAGAAGCGTGACGCTCGCAGCAAGACCTGCGGCGTAGACCGTTGCCTGTCCCCCATCCATACCTCCATGATCTCGAACGTCCGCCCGTTGGGGAGGGGTTCTGTCGAAGTGACAGGAGGGCCTGGATGTCGCCCGGCCCCAGCAAGGCAGGAGCCGCGAACCCCAAGCGGTAGTCCTCCGTTCCCTTAGCGGCCCGTCACCTGCGGCTTTGGCGTGGCGGGATGCACAACGGGCCTCAAGTCGGCTCGTAGTTGATGTTCCCGTTGCCGTGCCACAAGCCCCCCGAGTACTGACGAGATCGCCGAAACGTGGGTGCAGCCAGTCTGTGGATTCGCCGGTCATCCGTGGCCAGGGCGGGGCATCGTGGAGTTGAGCAAGCATTCACGGAGCGGAGATCCCATGGCGTGGAAGACCGAGGAGTTCGGTGCGTCCCACGAGGGCTGGGTGGGCGCGGTCCTGGCCGACGGCAGCGAACCTAAGGCGGCAGTGCTCGATGCTGGTAGTAGCGCCAACTTCCATAGAACGCGTGAGTGGTGGGCGTACAGCGGGAAGCTGAACAGGCCGCGCGCCACCGTGGCGCGGGGAGCGTGCTCGTGTGGCTGGCGTGGTGAAGACCAGTACCCGATCGATTGGGGCGAACTCGACGCCTTCGCCGACGAGTTCCCCATGAAGGAGCCGTACGACGAGTGGCGGCAACACATTCGGGACGTCGAGGCGCAGACGATTCCGCTGCCGCCGGAGCTTGAGGAGCTGCTGGGGCGGGTGGAACAGCAGTTGTACGCCCTTGTCAAGGACGCGCCGCTAGCCGCGCTGAAGGCTGTTGCGGCCTTGGAGCGTACGACCAAGAACATCAGCCGTCGCGCCGCTGAGTACGCCGCGGCAGACGACCTCTCGATGGAATCGATCAGCCAGGCTCTCGGCCTGTCTCAGGAGGATGCCCGGTCGCGTCTTCTCCACTACAGCCTCATGCGCTGACTGGGTTCTTGCGGTACGGCTGGTCTTCTGGCACGGCGGCGCTCCCGAGGGAAGAGGGTGCCATCGGCACTTGTGGCGTGACTTGCTCTGCCCGAGCTCGGGAGAAGTTCAGTGCCGTTTGGACGGGGGTATCAAACTCTGCTTCATGGTTGAGCGAGTTGAGCGCGTGTGGACACTGCGGCGGTAGTTGAGGCTCGGCAGGACTCAACGAGGAACAGGGGTGCATCCGCCGGGAGGCCGACGAGCCTCTGCCCGGGTACAGGATGCCGCGAACTTGGAGCGGTAGTCACTCGAATCGGTAGGGGCCTGCTATCTGCAGGGATGGACGGACCATCGAGTCGACCACGCTGGCAGCCAAGACACAGGGGCCGTCCGGGGGACGGACGGGGGACACGAGGACGAAGACGATCAAGGACAGAGAGGGCAAGACAGTGAAGGAATCCGTCCTGACGGCCGCAGCACACCGGCGGATCAGTCGCTGGCTCCCCGCTGACGCACGACCGACCCTGCTCGCCCCTTGACCACTTCCAGCTGCGCGTGGACACGTCGTCGCAGGTCAGCGACGTGCGAGACGATGCCGACGCTGCGGTCCCGTTCGCGGAGGGAGTCCAGGACGTCGAGGACCTCGTCGAGGGTCTGGTCGTCGAGGCTGCCGAAGCCCTCGTCGATGAAGAGCGTGTCGAGCCGTACGCCGCCCGCCTCGTCGGTGACGACGTCGGCGAGGCCCAGCGCGAGGGCGAGCGAGGCGAAGAAGGTCTCGCCGCCGGAGAGCGTGGACGTGTCGCGCTCGCGGCCCGTCCATGCGTCGACGACGTGCAGTCCGAGGCCCGAACGTCCGCGTCCCGTGCGGTCGTCGGAGTGGACGAGGGTGTAGCGGCCCGACGACATGCGCCGCAGCCGTGCGGTCGCCGCCGCCGCGACCTGTTCGAGGCGGGCCGCGAGGACATAGGACTCCAGGCGCATCTTGCGGTCGTTGTCCGCCGAGGTGCCCGCGGCGAGGCCCGCGAGGCGTGCCACGCGGTCGTACGCACCGCGCAGCGGCGCGAGCCGCCGGGCTCCGGCGGCCGACCGCTCGGAGAGCCGGTCGAGTTCGGCGCAGCGCCGGGTGGCCGCGTCGAGCGCGGAGGCGGCCACGCGGGCGCGCCGGTCGGCGTGCTCGGCGGCTTCCTGCGCGGCCCGCAGGTCGGCGGGCGGCTGCTGGGCGGCGGCGGCCGCGTCCGGCTCGGCGAGCAGGGAACGCACCGCCGCCTCTTCGTTCTGCCACTCGTCGATACGGTGTTGCAGTTCGCGGTGGTGCGCGTCGTCGAGGAGGGCTCCGGCCGCGTCCCCCGGCGTGTCGAACCCTGCGCGGAACGCGGCGTCGGCGAGTCGCGCGTCGGCGTCCTTGAGCCGCTGGGCGGTGTCGTCGGCGACACGTGCGGCTTCCGCCGCGTCGGTCAGGAGCGCGGCCTGCCGCTCCAGCTGGGCGGCTCGGGCGGCGACGCTGCCGCTGGCGCCCCGCGCGCGGGTCAACTCGACGTCCAGGGCTGCCTGTTCGCGGTCGAGGGTGTCCCGCAGAGTGGTGCGGGAGGCGGCCCGCACGGCGGCTTCCTGCTGCACGGCGACCCTGCGGTCGTGCTCACGTTCGGCCTGGGCGAGGGCTTCGCGGGCGGCGTGCAGACCGGAGGCGCGGCCGCGGGCCTCGGCGTGTTCACCTCGCAAATCCTCGACCAGTGCGGCGAGTTGCTCGACCGACGGCCCCTGTGGGGCGGTCTCCGGCTCCTCGGCGGCCGTGTCCGCGCCGGAGGACCCCAGCGCGGCGGCCCCGGCGGCCGCCAACGCCTCGCGCACCTCGCCGAGATGCCGATCGTGCTGCGTGCGTGCCTCCTCCGCCTGCCGGTAGGCGGTGAGCGCGGACTCCTCCGTGGCCCGGTCGACATGACCGGCGTCCTTGGGTGCGGGCGCGGGATGTTCGGTGGCTCCGCAGACCGCGCAGGGGGCGCCGTCCGTGAGGCCCGCGGCGAGTTCCGCCGCGATGCCCGTCAGGCGCTGTTCCTTCAGGGTGAGCCAGTGCTCGTGGGCCGTGGTGGCGCGCTCCCGGGCCGCGAGGGCGCGTTCGTGCGCGGCAGCCGCCTCCTGGGTCAGCCGGTCGCGACGCCGTGCCGCGTCCAGCCTGCCCTGCGTCGGCTCCAGCTGGCCCGCGAGGTGCTCGGCGCGCGTCGCCGCCTCCTGGGCGGACTCGATGCGCTCCTGGAGCGCGGTCCGGGTCGCTTCCCATCCGTCGAGCCAGCCCGCGGCCTCGCGCAGCAGCTCGTCGTCGGCGCGCTCCTCGCGCTCCAGGGCAGTACGCTCCGTGCCGAGTTCGGCGAGGCGCTGCTCGGCGCGCCGGGCGGATTCGAGGCCGCCGAGTTCCTCGGCCGCCTTGCGCGCGGCGGCGGCGAGGCCCGACGCGCCGGAGTCCGCGAACGTGGCGGGCAGGTGTCCACGCGCGCGTGCCTCGTCGGCGGACGCGCGGCGGTGTTCCTCCTCGGTGGCCCGGCGCAGCCCGAGCGCGGGGGCGACCGTCTCGGCCTTGCGGGCGCGCTCCATGCGGGTCTGCCGCTGCCGGTGCTCCTGGGCACGCTCCTGGAGGCGACCGGACCGCTCCCGCGCCTGGGCGAACCGCGTCTGCAACCGGTCGAGTTCGCGTACGTCGTCGAGGCGGCGGGCGGCGGCGGCCTGCGCGGACTCGGCGGCCGTGAGAGCGCATTCGGCGATCGTGCGGCGCTCGCGGGCGCTGGTTCGGGCGACGGCGGCCCAGGCCAGGACGGCCTCGGCGAGCCCCGGATCGCCGGGCGAGAGGTCGGGCAGCGGCGACTCGGTGTCCTCCAGGAGCCCCTCGGCGGCCTGCTGCATCCGGTGCGCGTCGGCGAGGAGTTCCCGGTCCCCCTCCCGCACCGCGCCCTCGGCCTCGCGCCGCTGCTCGGCGAGCCGCTGCTCGACCGCCGCGAACCTGCGCGTGTCGAAGAGCCGGCCGAGCAGTTTGCCGCGGGCCTCGGCGTCGGCCCGCAGGAAGCGCGCGAAGTCGCCCTGGGGCAGCAGCACCACCTGGCAGAACTGTTCCTTGCTCATCCCGAGGAGCTGCGTGATCTCCTCTCCGATCTCCTGGTGGGAGCGGCTGAGGTCCTTCCACACCCCGCCCCCGTCACCGGCTTCGTGCTCCCGCAGCCAGCTCTGCGCCTTCTCCATGGTCGTGCCGGTGCCGCGCTTCTTCGGGCGCTCCCACGGCGGCTGCCGGGTGACCTCCAACCTGCGTCCGGCGACGGTGAGTTCGAGGCACACCTCCGTGCGCACGCCAGGCTGCGCGTGGTCGCTGCGCAGGGTCACTCCCTGGCCGCTGCCCTGCCGGGGCCCGGGCACCGAGCCGTACAGGCCGTAGCAGACGGCGTCCAGGACGGACGTCTTGCCCGCGCCGGTCGGTCCGTGCAGCAGGAAGAGCCCGGCGGCGGAGAGGTCGTCGAAGTCGATGTCCTGGGTGGTGCCGAAGGGGCCGAACGCGGTGATCCGGAGCCGGTGCAGCCTCATCGGGCCACCTCATGCAGTGTGTCGTCGGTGCGGACGGAGTCGAACGCCGCCCGCAGCACCGCCTGTTCGCGTACGTCGGGCCCCGCGCCCCGCACATGGGTCACGAAGTCCTCCGCGATCTGCTGGTCACTGCGGCCCTTCAGGCGCTGGGCGTACGAGACGTCCGGGTCCTCGGGGGCGCGTTCCGGGTCGAAGACGAGGCTGAGGGTGTGCGGGAAGCGCTCGCAGAGGCGGGCCATGGGGTCGTCGGGGCGTACGGGGTCGGTGAGGGTGGCCTCGACCCACGCCTCCTCGTGGCGTGCGAGCTCCGGGGCGGCGAGCAGCGTGCCGAGATCTCCCCGGATCCGCGCGAGGGTCCGCCGCACAGGGCAGTCGATCCGCTCGGCCGCGATCTCCCCCGCGGCTCCGAGGTCGACGAGCCACATGGTCTTGCGGTGCGTGGACTCGGAGAACGAGTACGGCAGCGGGGAGCCGGAGTAGCGCACGCGCTCGCTGATGACCTGGCTGCCGTGCAGGTGTCCGAGCGCCACGTAGTCCACACCGTCGAAGACCCCGGAGGGGACGGCGGCCACCCCGCCGATCGTGATGTCCCGCTCGCTGTCGCTGGCCTCGCCGCCGGTGACGAAGGCGTGGGCGAGGACGACGGAGCGGGTGCCGGGGGTCCGGGCGGCCAGATCGGCGCGCACCCGGTCCATGGCGGCGCCGAGCACTGCCTCGTGACCGGCCCGCTCCACCCCGAACTCGCCCTTGACCAGGGCCGGTTCGAGATAGGGCAGGCCGTAGAACGCCACGTCCCCGTGGTCGTCGGCCAGCACCACCGGGTCCGCGCAGGCGGCGGGCGCGGTGCGCAGGTGGATGCCCGCGCGGCCGATGAGTCCGGCGCCGACGCCGAGGCGGCGTGCCGAGTCGTGGTTCCCGGAGATCATCACCGTCGGGACGCCGAGGTCCGCGAGCCGGTGCAGCGCGTCGTCGAAGAGCTCCACGGCGGCCAGCGGCGGCACCGCCCTGTCGTACACGTCCCCGGACACGACGACGGCGTCCACCTCGCGCTCACGCGCGGTGGCGACGAGGTGGCCGACGAACTCGGCCTGGGCGCCGAGCATGTTCACGCGGTGGAACGCCCGGCCCAGATGCCAGTCGGACGTGTGCAGAATTCTCAAGACGCCGCTCCGGCCCGCATGGTCGCTTTCCCCTCCTACGCCCCGGATCCAGCACCGCCCCAGCACGGGCCTCGCCGACAGCACCCACCACGCTAGCGCCTGTCGGCACCTGCTCGATCACGAACCTCGATCTGTCACGGAGAGGACTGCGGCTGCGCGGACTGCGACGCGGGCGGCTGCTCCTGTTCCGTGGACGGCGGCGGCGACGCGGACGAGGAGGCGGGCGGGGAGGAGGGTTCGCCGGAGGAAGGGGATGCGGAGGGGGACGAAGGGGACGCGGAGGAGGATTCGGGCGGGGAGGTCGAGGTGGAGGGGGAGGGCTGGTGCGCGGGCGGCCGGGTCTTCGTGTCCCCGGTGCCGGTGTCGCCCTTGTCACGTTCGAACCAGTCGCCGCTCTCGGGGTCGTACATGACGAACACATTCACGGTCCGGGCGGCGGGTGCGACGACCACGACGTTCGATGACCGGTAGCCGGGCCAGGCGCCACCCGTCCGCTTCGGGGAGCTCTGTGCGACAGGGGGCAGCAGCGGATTGCCGCAGGCGCAGCGCACGCGCGGCACGCCGCGGTCGTCGACGAGTACGGCGGTCCCGGCCTGCAGGACGGCCTGATAGGCGGTGGGGGCGCCGTCGCGGTAGCCGTGGTTGGTGACGCGGGTGTCCATGCGCAGCTGTACGGGGGTGAGGGCCCGCAGGTACGCGGGGACGGCGGAGGCGTCGATGTCGAGGACCGATGCGAACGCCTTGTTCTTCGCCGGGTCCTTCCGCAGGGCGGCGACCTGCTTCTCCACGTCGCAGCTGCCGACCTTGCGCGTCCCGCCGTAGAGGCCGGGAGCGGCGCCGTCGACGCCGCGCGTCACGTTGGCCGACGCCGAGGAGCTCGGCAGGGCGCTCGGGGACGGCGGTGTGGAGTCGTCCCGGGCCGTCGACTCGGTGAAGGGGTCAGGTCCTTGCTTCCCCGCGGGCTGGAGGGCGACCTCGCCGCCGGATTTCGAGGTGCCGTCGGGCCGCGTGAGGACGACGGTCAGCACCACCGCGGCCACGAGCACGAGGGAGATCGCCGCCACCCGCGGCGCCGACTTCCACCAGGGGCGGTCGGGCTTCTCCGGGCCCTCGCCGGAGCCGCCTCCGGGGCTCGCGCCGCCCGGCGGGCCCGGTGAGTCCGGCGGAGGGCTCGGGGGGCCACTCGGGGGACCGCCCTGCGGGCCGGAGAGCGGGCCGGACGGGGGTCCTGTGGGGCGTCCTGACGACGGCGGTTCGGCGCTCACGAAGACTTCTTCCCTGGGGAGGGGATCCACGACGCGAAGACCGTTCACACATGCTTTCCTGCGATCTGCACGCCTTGTTCCGTTACGCGCCTATTGTGTGTCCCGCTTCCCGGGAGCCCGCAAGCCGACGCGGTCGGCCCTCCCGAGGGGCGGACCGCCCCGGTGCTGCTTAGCGTGACAACGTGAGCGACCAGACACGGCCCACGCGGGCCCCCCACGGCTGGATCCACGCCTTGCTGGCCGTGCTCGCCGCGCTGCTGGCCATGGCCGTCGTCGCCGCGCTCGGCCTGTGGGCCGCCGGAGCCGCGGATCTGCCGGGCGGTGCGTTTCCCGCCGTCGTCGCGGCCGTCGTCGTCATGGCGGTCGGCGGTTCCGTCGGGCTCTCCGGCGACGCCGGGGCGATCGCCGAGACGGACGCGGGGCTCTCGGTGCTCCCCCTCTCGGTCACCCTGGCCGGAGCGCTGGTGATCGCCGCCGGGTTCCTCAGGCCGCTGCGGCACCGCGCTGTCGCCGACACCAGGGAACTGGCCGGATGGGCCGCGCGGATCGCGGTGCTGTGGGTGCTGCTCCTCGTCGGCCTCGGCCTGCTGGCCCGCCACCGGTTCACGATCGGGCTCGGCGAGGGGACCGCGGCCGACATCGGCGATGCCCTTGGCGCGTCGCCCGAGGTCGGCTTCGAGACGGATGTGCCGCTGACCATCCTCTTCGGGCTGCTGTGGCTCACGGGTGTGCTCGCCGTGGCGCTGCTGGTCTCGCGCGGAGCCCCGCTGCCGGGCCGCTTGCTGCGCTTCCAGGAGTCGGTGCGTCCCGCCGCGTACGCCATGGTGGTGCTGCTGCTCGCGTACGTGGCCCTGGGGCTCGTCACCGGCGTGATCGTGGCGGTGACCCGGGGGCATGCCGCCGAGACGCTCGCGGTGCTGCTGCTCGGGCTGCCCAATCTCGTCTGGCTCGCCTTCACCCTCGGGCTCGGCGGATCCTGGGAGGGCCGCGTGGACGGGCCGTTCGGGCTGCCCATGCCGAAGGTCCTCGGCGACGTGCTGCGCACCCCGGACGACTCCACGCTGAACCTGCACACGCTCTCCGAACACGACGGGCGGGTGTGGTGGCTCCTTGCCGTCGCGGCGGTCCTCGTCCTGGGGGCCGCGTTCCTGATGGCGGCACGCTCACCCGCCCGGATGCGGGCCTGGCAGCACGCCGTGCACATGGCGGTGGCGCTGGCCCTCACGGTGCTGGCCGTCTGCCTGCTCGCCCGCGTCTCCGCCCACTACGGCCTGTCGCTCCTGGGCATCGGGGACCTGGGCGGCGGCCTGTCCGGCCGCGTGAAGCTGGACCCGAAGCTGGGGACCGCGCTGATCCTGGCCGTGGCGTGGGGTCTGGTCACCGGTTTCATCGGCGGTCTGCTGGCGCGGCGGGTCCACCGGCGCGGCGAGGTGGAGCGGGACGGTCCACGTTCCTAGCCGGGCAGCCGCCGGAAGACGGGCCGGGCCCAGTCGGGCGGCTCCGGGGGGCTGCCCGTCTCCGCCGCTGCTCCGACGACCCGGAGGTCCACCTGGGTGGGGGCATGCCCTTCGGCGCTTCCCGTGGCCGCGGCGCGCAGGGCGGCCACGAATTCGAGGCAGGAGCCGTAGCGGTCCTCGGGGCTCTTGGCGAGGGCCTTCGCCAGGACGCCGTCGAGGGCGGCGGGGACTTCGGGACGCGTCTCCGTGAGGCGGGGCGGCTGGTCGTACTGATGGGCCCAGAGCAGTGCCATGTCGTCGTCGCGCTGGAAGGGCGGCCCGCCGGCCATGGTCTCGTGGACGACGCAGGCGAGGCTGTAGACGTCGCACCGGCCGTCCACGGGACGTCCCGAGATCTGCTCCGGAGCCACGTAGTCGAGGGTCCCGACGAACTGGCCCACGGTCGTGAAGCCGGTCAGCGAGAGCGACTTCTTCGTCAGACCGAAGTCCGTGAGGTAGACGTGCTCCGGGTGGTCGCTGTCCGTGCCCTTGGCCACGAGGATGTTGCCGGGTTTGACGTCGCGGTGCACCAGGCCGTGGTCGTGGGCCGCGTCGAGCGCGGAGGCGACCTGCGCGGCGATGCGGAGGGCGGCGCCCACGGGGAGCGGGCCCGAGTCGTCGAGCAGGTGCCGCAGGTCGAGCCCGGGGACGTACCGCATGGCGATGTAGAGCACACCGTCGGTCTCGCCCGCCTCGAAGACCGGCACGATGTGCGGGTGCTCGATCGCGGCGGCCACGCGTGACTCGTGCGTGAAGCGCTGCCGAAAGGTGTCGTTGCGCGCGAGCTCGGGGGCGAGCAGCTTCAGCGCCACGGTCCGCTCCAGCCGCAGATCCTTGGCCCGGTAGACGACGGCCATCCCGCCCCGTCCGATCTCATCCTCGACCCGGTACCCCGCGATCTGCTTCCCGACCAAGGCGGACGGCCGCCCGGAGTAACCACTCGAACCACCCACCGCCGCCTCACCCCCCGGCACACTCCCCATCACCCGTCACCGCCCCGGTCGACCGTGAAAGGCGGGATACGACGGGTGGGCTCTCCGGCGGACGAATCGCGACCGGGGCCGTCGGGCTGCGCGACGGGGATCTGGGCGGGGCCTTCTCGGGACGCGTCTCCGGGGTCGGGCACGGACTCGACGACCTGGGTCGGCTGCGGACCTCCGGTGCCGTTCGGGACCACGGGCCCCGCGCTCGCGGCCGGCTCCCGGTGGGTGGGGGTGTCGGCGGCCCGGGGCTCGGACGGGCTCGCTCCGGTGACCACCACCTGGGTTGCTTCCGAGCCTCCGGTGCCGTCCGGAACCGGGCTCCCAGCATTCGTGGGCGACTCCCGGTGGATGGAGGCTGCGTGGGGCTCGGACGAGTTCGTTGGGGGATCCACCACCTGGGTCGCTTCCGGGCCTCCGGTGCCGTCGGGAACCAATCCCCCGGCGCTCGCGGCCGACTCCCGGCGGGTGAGGGCGTCGCCCTCCGCGACCTGAGCCCCGGACGGGCTCGTTGCGGGGTCCACCACCTGAGTCGGCTGCGGGCCTCCCGCGCCGTCCGGAGCCAGACCCCCGGCGCTCACGGCCGGGTCCCGGTGCGTGGGGGTGTCGGCGTCCGCAGCCTGGGGATCGGATGGACTCGTTACGCGTGCTTCCGGGCCTCCCGCGCCGTCCGGAGCCATGCGCCCGGCGGTCGCGGCCGGATCCCGGTGCGTGGGGGTGTCGGCGTCCGCGGGCTGGGGATCGGACTGGCTCGTTGCGGGAACCACCTGGGTTGGTTCCGGGCCCCCGGCGCCGTCCGGAACCTGGCTCCCCGCGCTCGCGGGCGGCTCCCGGTGCGTGGGGGTGTCGGCATCCGCGGACTGGGGCGTTGCGGGTGCCGGCTGTCTCGGGGTCGGGCCCCCGGCCGGTCCGTCTCCGTGGGCGCTCGGGGGCTTGGCCGCCGCGTACGTGCTCAGGTGGGTTCCGTCGCAGTAGACCCAGCGTTCGTGTTCCGCGTCGTAGAGCCATATCGACTCGCCGTCCACGATCACGCCCACCCGCAAGCCCCGCGTCCGGCCGCGGAAGGACTCGGCGTCGGTGTCGCCGGATGCCAGTTGCCCGGTCGCGTGACGGTAGCGGCTCAGTGCCTCCTCCGTCCGGGCGAGGAGCGGGGCCGGGTCCGCCGTGCGGGTCAGGGGGTGGCTCGCCGCGGGCGGGTCGGCCGGGACGGCGATCAGGAGGCGGCCGTCGACCCAGGCCGACCAGTCGTTCGCGCAGACGATCCTCGCCCAGTCGCCCAGCCGGTCCACCAACTGGACGGGCAGCAGCGCGTCCAGCGGTGCCGTCGGGCGGTTCACGTCCGGCGCCTCCCAGGCGGGCAGCCCGTCCTGGGGGACGACATGTGTGGGGCGGAAGTCCGCGGTCGTCATCTGTTCAGCTCCTGCTCCTCGGCTCTTCCCGGCACCCGGCACCCGGCACCCGGCGCAAAGCGCGCTCAGCGTCCAGCTCCCGCTACTTCCGCATCACCGCGGGCTCATGCCGTCTCAGCAGCCTCGCGACCACGTAACCGAACACGACCGAAAGGGCCACCAGCATGCCCATGTTGAGCAGCCACACCCCCGCGGAGTGCCGGAACAGCGGATCGGCGGTCAGCTCCCCCGGCACGATCCTGCCGAGGCCGATGGTCCCCGCCATCGCGCCCAGCGCCCATCGGGAGGGCACGAGCCACGCCAACTGCTCCACCCCGGGCACCCCGTGGAGTTTCAGGAGCGCCCCGCAGAACACCACCTGCACGATGGCAAGCAGCACGAGCAGCGGCATCGTCACCTCTTCCTTGCGCACGAGCGCCGAGACCAGGAGCCCGAGCATCATGGCCGTGAACGCCAGCAGGGCCACCGCCACGGTGATCTCTACCAGGGGTGGCAGCAACACCCCCTCACCGCCCGGCGGGTTGAGGTCGACGCCGAGCAGCGCCACCAAGGTCAGTACGACGGCCTGCAGGACGGTGATCGTGCCGAGTACGACGACCTTGGACATCAGGTACGCGGATCTGGAGAGCCCCACGGCGCGTTCGCGCCGGTAGATGACCCGCTCCTTGACCAGTTCCCGCACGGCGTTGGCCGCGCCGGTCAGGACTCCGCCCACGCACAGAATCAGCAGCGCGTTCATCGCCGTCTCCTGCGTCAGCCTGCTCCCGGCCAGCGCGCGGGCCATGGCGCCCATCACGAACGGCAGCGCGATCATGATCGCGAGGAACGTCCGGTCGGCGCCGAGGGCAGCCGCGTACCGCCGCACCAGCGTCCGCAGCTGGGATCCCCAGCTCTGCGCCTTCGGCGGCGGGGCGAACGCGGCGACCGGACCCGCGGCGCCCTGCGGCAGGGGCGGCTGCGCCGAGGAGTTGACGATGTACTGCTGGTGGAACGGCGAGCTCCGGTACTCCCCCGCCCAGTCCCGGTCGCGGTCCCCCTCGAAGGCCTCGAACGCCTCGGGCCACTCTTCGAAGCCGAAGAACGGGAGCGCGTCCCGCGGCGGCCCGTAGTAGGCGATCCGGCCGCCCGCGGCGAGCACGAGCAGCCGGTCGCACCCGTCGAGGCTGAGCACGCTGTGCGTGACGACGATGACCGTACGGCCGTCGTCGGCGAGACCGCGCAGCATGTGCATCACGGAGCGGTCCATGCCGGGATCGAGTCCGGACGTCGGTTCGTCGAGGAAGAGCAGGGACGGCTTCGTCAGGAGTTCGAGGGCGACGCTCACGCGCTTGCGCTGTCCGCCGGAGAGGCTGTGGATGGGCTGGTCGACGCGCTGTTCGAGGCCGAGTTCGCGGATGACCTCGTCGACCCTGGCCCGGCGTTCCGCCTTCTCGGTGTCCTGGGGGAAGCGCAGTTCGGCGGCGTATCCGAGGGCCCGGCGCACGGTGAGCTGCGCGTGCAGGATGTCGTCCTGCGGCACGAGGCCGATGCGCTGCCGGAGTTCGGCGTAGTCGCGGTAGAGGTCGCGGCCGTCGTAGAGGACCGTGCCGTCGTCGGCGGGGCGCAGGCCGGTGAGGGCGTTGAGGAGGGTGGACTTCCCGGCGCCGCTGGGGCCGACCACGGCGAGCAGGCACTTCTCGCCGACGGGGAAGGAGATCCGGTCGAGGAGCGTCTTGCGGCCCCGGTCGACGGCGACCGTCAGCTCCTGCACGTCGAGCGACACCTCGCCGGTGTCGACATACTCCTGGAGCTGGTCACCGACGAGGCAGTACGCCCGGTGGCCCACGCCGACGATGTCCCCGGACGCGACCGGGGCACGGCCGACGGGCTGGCCGTTGAGGTAGGTCCCGTTGTGGCTGCCGAGGTCGACGATCTCGTACGTGCCGTCCGCGAGGACCCGCAGTTCGGCGTGGCGGCGTGAAACGACCAGGTCGTCGATGACCAGGTCGTTGTCGGCGGCACGGCCGATGCGGACGGTACGGGTGGGCAGCGGGCGCACGGTCGTCGGCTGCCGGAAGGTGCCGGTGGCCGAGGGCGTGCGGACGACCGAGGGCCGCTCGGGAGCGGCGGGGGCGGGCGGAGGAGGTGCGCGGCCCACGAGCACCGCGCGCGGGCCGTCCGCGACGCTGCCGAACCGCAGCACGCTGCCCGGGCCGACGCCCCGCTCCTGGACGCGCTGCCCGTCGGCGTAGGTGCCGTTCGTGCTGTGCTCGTCCTCGATCGTCCAGTGGTCGAGCTCGGCGTGCAGGACGGCGTGGTGCCACGAGACACGGGCGTCGTCGATGACGATGTCGCTCAATGGATCGCGCCCGACGTGATAGTCCCGGCTCGGACTCATCACCGTGGAGCCGGTGTCGGTCTCAAGGACGAGTTCGGGCGCAGTCGGCGCTACAGGCCGCTCTCCCATGCTCGAATTCTACCCATTTGCGGGCATCTACGCCTGGGCGGGGGCGCCGGGCCCGGGCGCCCACCCAGCATCAGGCATCCCCGTAAGCCTCTCCGCCGAGCTCGAACACCGCACTGCCCGCGGTCGCGTCCGCCAGCCAGGCCGTGAAGCCCTCGACGTCGGCGTCGGGAAGGCCGATCTCGATGGTCACCTCGTCCCCGTACCGCACGTCACGCACCGCGCGCCCCGCCGACCGCAGATCGTTCTGGATCTTGCCTGCGCGCTGGTGGTCGACCGTGACCGTGGCGAGCCTGAAGCGCCTGCGGGTCAGCGTGCCGACCGCGTCGAGCGCCTCGCCGACCGCGCCTCCGTAGGCCCTGATCAGCCCGCCGGCGCCGAGCTTGACTCCTCCGTAGTAGCGGGTCACGACGGCGACGACGTACCGCATGTCGCGGCGCAGCAGCATCTGGAGCATCGGCACACCGGCGGTGCCGCCGGGCTCCCCGTCGTCGCTCGCCTTCTGGACCCCCGCGTCGGCCCCGATGACGTACGCGAAGCAGTTGTGCGAGGCGGACGGGTGCTCCTTGCGGATGCGCGCGACGAAGTCCTGGGCCTCCGCCTCGGTGGCCGCAGGCGCGAGGGCGCACAGGAAGCGCGAGCGGTTGATCTCGGTCTCGTGCACGGCCTCGCGGGCCACTGTGCGGTACTCGTCGTGCATCACGCCAGGGTAGGCCCCCGTTCAGGGCGCGACCCCGGTACGGTGATCCGTTGTGACGACACCCTCGAATCCCGTGCACCAAGTCCCCGGCGGTACCGACGTGTTGGCGTCGCTGCTCGGCGCCGCGCCCGTCAGCGTCGCGGAGACCCGCGCCGACCCGGCCGATCCCTTCCTGTTTCCCGAGGAGATGGATGCCGTGGCGCGGGCCGTGGACAAGCGGCGCACCGAGTTCGCCACGGTCCGGCAGTGCGCCCGCGCGGCCCTGGCCGAGCTCGACGTGCCGCCCGTGCCGATCCTGCCGGGGCCCAAGGGTGCGCCGCGGTGGCCCGACGGCATCGTCGGCAGCATGACGCACTGTGCGGGCTACCGCGCCGCCGTCGTGGCCCGCGCCTCCGCCGTCACGTCCATCGGCATCGACGCGGAGCCGGCCGCTCCGCTCGCCGATGCCGACGTCCTGCGGCTGGTCTCGGACGAGACGGAACGCGCGTCCCTCGCCGAACTGGGCATCCGGCATCCGGACGTCCCCTGGGACCGGCTGCTCTTCAGCGCCAAGGAGTCCGTCTACAAGACGTGGTTCCCGCTCATGGGCAGCTGGCTCGGCTTCGAGGACGCGCGGGTGACACTCGCCCCGGACGGCACGTTCACCGCGGCGCTCCTCGTCCCCGGCCCTGTGGTGGCGGGGCGCGAGGTCACGGGCTTCGCGGGCAACTGGCTCATACGGGACGGCATAGCGGTCACCGCCATCGTTCTGCCCCTCACTCCTCTCCCGGCCGGTACGTAGGAACTCCGCCGAGCCAGGTGCCGAGCACCCGCACCTGCCGGATGGCCATCGGGTCCACGGTGCGCGGATCCGCGGAGAGCCGGACCAGGTCCGCGGGCGCCCCCGGCACGAGTGCGAGGCGGTCGTCCGCGCCCGCCTGGTGGGCGACACCGCTGGTGGCCGCGGCAAGCGCCTGCTCCACGGTGAGCCGCTGGTGCGGGGTCCAGCCGGCCTCCGGCTCCCCGTCGAACGTACGCCTGGTGACGGCGACCTGGATGCCATCCAGCGGCTCGTACGAGCTGACGGGCCAGTCGCTGCCGAAGGAGAGCCGCGCCCCGTCGCGTGCCAACTCCCCCATCGGATACTGCCGGTCGGACCGTTCGGCGCCGATCCGCGGCATCGACAGATCGGTCTGCAGCGGGTCGGGCTGCGCCCACAGGGGCTCGAAGTTGGCGATGACGCCGAGTGCGGCGAAGCGCGGCAGGTCGTCCGGGTCGACGAGCTGCACATGGGTGATCACCGGCCGCCGGTCCCAGGCCGGATTGGCGAGGACCGCGGCTTCCACCGCGTCGAGCGCGGCCCGTACGCCCGCGTCGCCGATGGCGTGGATGTGCGTCCGGAAGCCGTCGGCGTCGAAGGCGCACACCGCTTCGGCGAGCGCGTGCGGCTCCCACACGGGCATGCCGCAGCTGTGCGGCGCGTCCAGATAGGGGTCGAGCAGGGCGGCCGTACCGCCCTCGATCACGCCGTCGCTGAAGTACTTCACCGTGCCCGCGGACAGCAGCGGCCCGCCCTCGGCGGTCACACGCCCGCGCGTCGCGTCGAACTGCTTGCGCTGTTCGCGCCAGCGGTCGGGGTCGGCGCGCTGGGCCAGGTCGACGCGGACACTCAGCGCGTCGTGCCGGACCGCCGCGAGATAGGCCTCCGCCATCTCCGGCTCCACCCAGGCATCCTGTACCCAGGTGATGCCCGCTCGCGCGTACGCCCGGCCCGCGCGGCGCACGGCCTCGACCAGTTCGGCCTCCTCGCGTGCGGGCACCTGGTCGAGCACGAGGTCGCAGGCGTGCCATTCACGCAGGGTGCCCATCGGTGAGCCGTCGGGGCGCCGGACGATCCAGCCGAGGCGCGGGTCGGGCGTCGAGTCCCGTACGCCGGCCCGGCGCAGCGCCTCCGAGTTGCACCACACCGTGTGGTAGTCGTGGGCGCGCAGCACGACGGGCCGTTCCGTCACCGCCGCGTCCAGCCACCGGGCGTCGAAATCGCCGTCGGGCGCGAGCGCGGGGTCGTAGGACGCGCCGACGATCCACTGCGCGTCCGGGTGCGCTTCGGCCCACCGCCCGACCTCCGCGACGATCGCGTCGACCGATGCGAGGTCCTTGATCTGCGGGCCGAAGCTCTCCAACCCTCCGAAGAGGGGGTGGGCGTGGCCGTCGCCGAAGGCGGAAAGGAGCAGCCCGTCCCCCAACTCGACGACCTCGTCCGCCACTTCGGCCAGTGCGCGGGCCTCGTCCCCGAGCGCGACGACACGTCCGTCGCGCACGGCGAGTGCCGTGGTGTCCCCGTGGATGTCGCTTCCCGTACGGACCGCCCCCAGGAAGACCCGCGTCGCCGTCTCGTCCGCCATGCTGTCCCGCCCCTCCGTCACACGCTCTCCGCGTCCACTGTCGTCAGCCGTTCGTACGCCCCCGGCGCACGCCGCCGGATCCGCAGGGCCAGCGCCGCCCCCGCCACGAACAGCACGGGCAGCGGCGCGATGAGCGGCGCGTTGACGCCGCCCGAAGCGCCCGTCAGGAGATCGAGGTTGGCACACACCAGGGCGATCAGTACGGCCAGGCCGGCGCACGCGGTCAGCGGGGCCGCGACCACCCGCCAGGCGGGCATCCCCCTGCGGTCGCGCCGGAAGAATCCGT
Source organism: Streptomyces sp. NPDC032198 (assembly GCF_040636975.1). NCBI lineage: Bacteria > Bacillati > Actinomycetota > Actinomycetes > Kitasatosporales > Streptomycetaceae > Streptomyces > Streptomyces sp. NPDC032198. The sequence goes on from NZ_JBEZVL010000020.1 coordinate 66,879, forward strand.
ACACCGCGAGCGCGGCGAGCGCCTGCATCAGCATCACGCCGAGGATGCCGGATGGCGGCCTTTCTTGAGCCGGTGCCTGGCGTCTGAGGTGGTCAGGGGGTAGCGGGGGCGCGCCCGGGGGGATGTTGGGGGCGTGCGGAGGCAGGCAGGGGTGGTGGTCAGAGGCCGCGCGCCGGGTTGGCGAGCGTCTCCCAGAACATCGCCTCGTAGCGTTGCAGGAGTTTCCCGTAGCGCAAGGCTGACCCGGTCACGTCGAGGCCCCGGTCCATGCCCGCGCGCACCGCGGCGAGTGCCTGCCGCTCCAGGTCGGGCGCGGGCTCGGCGAAGAAGGCGAAGAATCCGCAGGCCTCTGCGCTGAAGCCGTAGTGCGTCGGCAGCGCGTCGGCGAGCGTCTCGCAATAGGCGCCCCAGGAGGCGAAGTTGGCGGTCAGGGCGAGGACCGCGTCGGCGGGCGAGCCGTTCAGGGCGAGCCAGGCCACGTACGCCGGATAGGCCTGGCAGCCCGCGCGCGGCTCGTACGCGTCGGCGTCCGTCTTGCCCACGCCGCACGCCTCGACCAGGGCGCCGAGCCGGTCGAGGGCGAGCGTCTCGCCCTCGGCGAGGGTGCGGAAGAAGGCGTCGCACTCGGCCTCTCCCGCATCGGCCGAGCGCTGGGCCAGGTGCAGGAAGGAGCGGCGGTCGGCCGGGATCACAGAGCGCTGCTCCAGAGCGAGAGCGGTGATCACGGAAGGGTTCGCGGTGCCGTCCGCGAGGCGCGGGACGAGCGGATTGGCCGCCGGATCGGGCGCGAGCCGTGCCACCACTCCGTCGAGCAGCTCCTGTGCGGTCCGTGTCATCGTCCGTCCTCCCTGCGTTCGGCGGAACTTCTCGACCCGCCTGCTAGTTTCTACACTGCTGTAGAAACTAGAAACCAACGTACGGAGCTCTCATGGCCCTGTGGGACCGCGTCAAGGAATCCGCATCGACGATGCAGACCCAGCTCATGGCGAAGAAGAACGACCTCAAGAGCGGCGCCTTCCGCGACTCCAGTATGGCGATGTGTGCCCTCGTGGCGGCCGCGGACGGCACGATCGATCCGTCCGAACGGCAGCGCGTGGCCCAGCTCATCGCGACCAACGAGGTGCTGCAGAACTTTCCCGCCGACGACCTGCGGCGCCGCTTCGACGACTACCTCGACAAGCTGACCGCGGACTTCGCGTTCGGCAAGGTCAGCGTGTTGCAGGAGGTCGCCAAGGCGAAGAAGAAGCCCGCCGAGGCGCGTGCCGTGGTGCAGATCGGCATCGTCATCGGCGGCGCGGACGGCGACTTCGACGCGACGGAGCGGGCCGTCGTACGGGAGGCGTGCTTCGCGCTGGACCTGCCGCCGCACGAGTTCGACCTCTGATTTTCGAACTGCGACGCGGGCGTCAGGCCCTTATCGGGGCGGGCGCCAGGCCTCTTGCGGGGCGGGCGGGGCCACTTGAGGGGCGGGCGGGGCCACTTGAGGGTGCCGCCCGCCCCCGAGAAGCCCGCGCAGCATCCGCTCGTCGTCGGGCGACAGCGTGGTGACGAAGCTGGCGAGCACGGCCCCGCGGTCGCTCTCGCCGTCGAGCACCTTGCGCATCCGCAGCGCGGCGAGGCCCGCCTCGTCCGCCGCCGAGCTCCAGAGGAAGGAGCGACCCGCGCGTTCGCGCGTGACGGTGCTCTTGGCGAGCAGCCGGGTCAGGATCGTCATCACCGTGGTGTACGCGAGATCTCCGCCGATACGTTCCTGCACCCAGGCCGCGTTCACCGGGCCGGGCGCGCCGTGCAGCGCCGTGAGCACCTGTGCCTCCAACTCGCCCTGCGCGCGCCGCCGGAGGCGGGGGCGCTGCCGCGCTTCGCGTTCATACCGCTCCACGCCCGCACCTCTCCTGCCGCGACGGCTCTCGCGACCGCACTCCCGACGGCACTCCCGGCGGCGCTGTTGACGGCCCTGTTGACGGCGCCCTTGACGGCGCCCTTGACGGCGCCCTTGACGGCTCGTCGAGGAGCGCCACATCGTAACGGGACGCGGTAGCGGGGGACGCCACCCCAGCCACCACCATTTCTACAGTGCTGTAGATTTTACGTTCCGGCCCTGACCACGGCCGGTACGCATTCACCTCAGGACTTCAGGAGGACATCGTGGGAGTTTCCCTGGCCAAGGGCGGCAATGTCTCGCTCAGCAAGGAGGCCCCCGGCCTCACCGCCGTCCTGGTCGGCCTGGGCTGGGACGTCCGCACGACCACCGGCACGGACTACGACCTGGACGCCAGCGCACTGCTCTGCGACGACTCGGGGAAGGTCGTCTCCGACCAGCACTTCATCTTCTACAACCAGCTCAAGAGCCCCGACGGCTCGGTCGAGCACACCGGCGACAACCTCACGGGTGAGGGCGAGGGCGACGACGAGGCCGTGAAGGTGAACCTCGCCGCGGTCCCGGCCACGATCACGAAGATCGTCTTCCCTGTCTCCATCCACGACGCCGAGAACCGCGGCCAGAGCTTCGGCCAGGTCCGCAACGCCTTCATCCGCGTGGTCAACCAGGCCGACAACGCGGAGATCGCCCGCTATGACCTCTCCGAGGACGCCTCGACCGAGACCGCCATGGTCTTCGGCGAGCTCTACCGGCACGGCACGGAGTGGAAATTCCGTGCGGTCGGCCAGGGTTATGCGAGTGGGCTGCGCGGCATCGCGTCGGACTTCGGCGTCAACGTCTGACGTACGAGCTGACGTCCGTGTCTGACATAGGTGCGTCTGACGTACGTGTCTGACGTACGTGTCTGACGTACCGGTCTGACACAGACGCGCAGTCATCCGACCACCAGCGGCAGAAGGAGCGGGACGTGTACGGCGATCCGGCAACAGTGCGCAAGATCCTTACGGAACTCGGGGACACCTGGGCGGTCGTGGGCCTGTCCACGAACGAGGAGCGAGCGGCGTACGGGGTCGCGGGCGTCCTGCAGCGCTACGGAAAGCGGATCGTCCCGATCCATCCGAAGGCGGAGACGGTGCACGGCGAGAAGGGCTATCCGTCCCTCTCCGCCGTGCCCTTCAAGATCGACGTCGTCGACGTCTTCCTCAACAGCGCCCTAGCGGGCCAGGCCGCCGAGGAAGCCGTCGCGATCGGGGCGCAGGCGGTGTGGTTCCAGCTGGGCGTCATCGATGAGGCGGCGTTCGAGCGGACGCGGGCCGCGGGCCTGGACATGGTGATGGACCGCTGCCCAGCGATCGAACTCCCCATGCTGTAAGGCTCCAAGGGGGCGACGCTCATGCCAGGGGGCAGGCCGGCCCACCAGGACCGCCGGCACATCGGCGCGGGCCTCGCCGAGGGGCTCGGGTATGCCGAGATCGCCCGGCGCATCGACAGGCCGACATCGACCGTCAGCCGCGAGGTGTCGCGCAACGGCGGGCCCGGGGGATACCGCGTCGACCACGCCCACCTCGCCACCGTCCTGTCCGTCCTATCCGTCCTGTCCGTCCTGCGCGAGAACGCGCGCCGGGCGGGGCGGCACCGCGAGGCGCTGGGCCACGGGCGGCGTGCCCTCACCCTCGCCGAGCAGGCCGGGCGGCCCACCGGCACCGCGTTCGAGCGCGCCAGCCTCGCCGAGCTGCATCTGCTGCTCGGCGAGGCCCATCTGCTGTTCGGCGAGGCCGAGGAGGCGGAGCAGCTGGCGGGGGCGGCCGTCGGGCTCGCCGAGCCGTTCGGCGGCACGGTCCTCGCCTTCGCCCTCACGGCGCTGGCCCGGGTGCGGACGGCCGCCGACCCGGACCGCGCCCACGTCCTCCTCGACCGGGCCGAGCGCTGCGCCGCCGAGGACGGGCACCGCCAAGCCGTGGACGAGATGCGGGCGGCGCGCGCGGAGCCGGCCGCCCGAGCCGGCTGACGGCCGCCCGGCAGCACAAGCCGGACGGCCGGGCAGCACAGCGGCCGAGTGGCCGAGCAGTCGAGCGGCCGGTCAGCGTGTCAGGCCGCGGCGCCCACCAGCGCCGGGCGTTCGGCCTCCCGCAGCCGCTCCATCAGAGCGATGCGGGCCCGCGCCACCCGCGAGCGGACCGTGCCCACCGGACAGCCGGTGAGCAGCGCGGCCTCCGCATAGGGCAGCCCGAGGAGTTGGGTGAGGACGAAGGCCTCACGCCGTTCGTCGGGCAGCGTCGCCAGCAGGTCGGCGAGGACCACGCCGTCGTCGAAGCCCGGCAGACCCCTCGGCTGGGCCCGCTCCGCGGCCGACTGCCAGTCGTCCGTGTCGCAGAGGCGGGGCCTGGCCGCGGCGTGCCGCAGGCTGTCGATCACCGCGCGCCGGGCGATGGACAGCAGCCACGTACGGGCGGACGAGCGCCCTTCGAAACGGTGCAGGCTGCCGAGGGCCCGCAGGAACGTGTCCTGCGTCAGGTCGTCGGCGGCCTGCGGGTCGCCGCCGAGGTACGTCACGTACCGGCGGACGTCCCGGTGCAGGGCGCGTACGAAATGCTCGACCGCTTCGGGGTCTCCGGCGCGGGCGGCGAGCGCCCAGGCCGTTATCGACTCGTCGGGTGAGCTGGGCAGGGCAGGAATGATCACCTGGTGTCCTTCTCGGTAATCCGGTAACCCGGAGATCCGGGCCCCGGACACACCCTGCGTTCGCAGGTGCGTCCGGCGGTCCGGTGAGGGGGGTACGGCCGCGCGCGAGTGCGTACGGCCGATGCCCGAGCCGTCGGGACGCGCGACGTGGCGCGCGGGAACGGCGTCGGGGAACCAGCTGTCAGGCGACAGCGGTCCCGGCGGGCGGACCCCGAGAAGTGATGGCGTGCACGAGGAGCAACTGCCGCGGCCGGCCCGCCGAAGGGCGGCGGTGGGGCCGGATGCGGGGCCGGTGCGCGGGCGTGGGCAGAGCGAGAGGTACCCGCAGCGGGGCGACGAGCCACCCGGCGAAGGCGCGCGCGACGCGGAAGGCCGCGCGTTCGCCGTGCGCGAGCCAGAGGCCGCAGAGGAGCGCGGCGAGAAGGTGGGCGGCGAGCATGCCGGCCGGCGACATGCCGCCCATGTCGTGGCCGCCGCCCATGTGATCCATGTGCTCCATGGAAGAGGCCATCGACGACGTGGGCATGGCGGGCATGGGCGTCGCTCCCGACCCGGGCACAGACGCCGACATGGCCGAGCCCTGGCCCCTCCCCATGGCCCCCATGGAGTCGGGTCCCATGGGAGCGGCGCAGAGCATGTGCTGCACCCAGCGCCGCACCAGCGGCACCCCGCCCGCGGGCCGCGCGGCGGCCTGGGCCAGGGAGAACCCCGAGTGCAGCGCGGCCTGGGCGGCCACCGCGAGGGAGACGACCAGGGGCAGTCCCCGCTCGCGCCCGGCCAGCAGCCACGCCGTGCCGCCGACGCCGGCGGCTCCGGCACCCAGCGTCCACCAGGGCACCGGAGTCCCCGACATCAGCACGTGGCCCAGGGCAGCGAGCAGCACACAGGCGGCCGCGAACACCGCAGCCCGTACCGCGCGAGAACACCACCCAGCAGTCATGGCGGGGCCATCCTTGCATTCGCGCCACTCGTTTCACGGACGGGTACGCGAAATGAACCCGGACCGCTCAGCCCCACCGGACATGTGAGCCACGGCACATCGACCCGCGGGAACTGGGCGGCCCTCCACCCCGACCCCTGAGGGGGAAGAACTAGCGCGCGGAGTCCGCGAGCAGCTTCAGCGCCAGGGCCTCCGTCTCCGCGTCGGCCTTCTCGGGGCTGCCCGTGTCGTACGGCGGGTCCGGGTCGTACTCGACGGCCAGCTGCATCGCCATGGCGACCTTCTCGTCGGCGAGGCGGGACGCGAGGTGCAGGCCCATGTCGATGCCCGCGGAGACACCCGCCGCCGTGATGATCTTCCCGGTCTCGACGAAACGCCCCGGGGTGTACACGGCGCCGACCTTCTCCAGGTACGGGCGCGACGCCCAGTAGGTGGTGGCCGGGAGTCCCCGGAGCAGTCCCGCCGAGCCGAGGATCAGGGAGCCGGTGCAGACCGAGGTGGTCCACGTGGAGTGGCGGTGGATGCGGCGGATCCACCGGTGGGCGTCGGTGTCCTCCATCATCGCCATCACCCCGCGGTCGCCGCCGCCGGGCACGAGCAGTACGTCGGCCCGGGTGATGTCACGCATGGTCCGCTCGGCCACCAGCGCCAGTTCGCCGGTGTCGGTACGGACCGGGCCCGCCTTCCGGGCGACCGTCGTCACGCGGACGCCCGGCACGCGGCAGAGCACTTCGTACGGCCCGACAGCGTCGAGGGCGGTGAATCCGTCGTAGAGCAGCAGGGCGACACTCAGCGAACTCGTGTCCCCCTCGCCCCGCCCGGTGTCCCGTCCGGGAGCGTCACGGTCCGCCGCGTACGCCGACTGGTCCGAGGCGGCGGCGAGTCCGGCCGCGCCCAGCGTCCCGGCCACCGCACCCCGCAGCAGCCGGCGGCGGCCCTCTCCGATCCCGGTTTCTCCGGACCCGTTCATCGGTCGCCTCCGGAATGCATGTCGTCCATGTCGCCACCGGAGTGCATGTCCTGCATGTCACCGCCGGGATCCTTGTGGGTGTCCAAGTCCGTCTCCGTCTCCGTCTCGGTGCGCTGTGTGCCGGGTGCGGCCGGTCCGACGGCCGCACCCACGGCGTACGACACCGCGAAGATCACCGCCAGCAACGCGAGGAACCCGCAGAGCAGGGGCAGTTGGGTGCGGTCGCGCATGGCCGCTCTCCTGACACTCGTGAACCGATGCTCGTGAACGCCACAGCGCGGAACCGTCGCGCCCGCGCCAGTTCAGGAGTCGGCCGCGGAGGGGCCCGAGTTCCCGTGCCGCACGCGGCACTTGACCTCAATCACGCTTCAGGTACGAGCCTTCGCTCATGAACCGGACAGCAGAAGCAACCACCGAAGCAATCACCGAAGCGGCAGCCGACTGGCTGGACCGGCACGCCCACCCCCTCGACGCATCTGATCCCCTCGGCGAGTTGGAGGATCTGCGCCCGCTCGCCGACGCGGTGGCGGGTGCCGGGATCGTCGCGCTCGGCGTGGGGTCCCGCGCCACGCATGAACTGTCCGTCGTCCAGCACCGGATGCTGCGGTTCCTGGTCGAGGAGCAGGGGTTCCGTTCGCTCGTCCTCGAAGGGGAGGACCCGGCGCGGCTCGGCCTCGACGCGTACGTCCTGACCGGGGCGGGCGACCCCGAAGCCCTGCTCTCCGAAGCCCGCTCCTTCCTGCGGACCGGGGAGATCCTCGACGTGCTGCGCTGGATGCGCGGCCACAACGAACGCAATCCGCACGACCCCGTCCAACTGGCCGCGCTCCCCTTGCGGTCGTTGCCGCCCGGTGGCGGCCTCGCGGAGGTCGAGCGGGCCCTGGCCGACGACACGATCCGGTGGTACGAGGGCACCCGGCAGAAGACCGTCTACTGGGGCGGCCTCACCCACACGGCGGTCGGCAATCCCCGGACGGTGTCCTCGCCCGACGCCCAGACACACCGCAACGCGGGCGGTTACCTGCGTGAGCACATCGGCGACGGCTACGCCTCCATCGGGCTGACCTTCCACCACGGCACGCAGTACCCGGTGCCGCCGGCGGACTTCGCCGAAGCGATGCTCGGCGCGACCGATCTGCCCGCCTACTTCCTGGGACCTGCGCGCGGGGCGCCCCGCACCCGTGGACGCCTGGCTCGGCGCCCCCGCAAGGACCCTGCTCGTCGGCCCCTTCTACGACGCCCGCGAGGACGCGGACCACCACCTGTCGGGCGGTTCCCTCGCGGAGTGGTTCGACGCCGTGGCGCACGTCCGCGAGGTGACGCCGGTCAGAGCTCTGACGGACACCGCCCGCCGGGGGTGACCTGGCGTACGCGCAGTCTGCGGACCGCCTCGGCTCCGGCGACGACCACCAGCGCCAGGGCGAAGGCGAGCCCGAGGCCCTTCACCGGCTGGTCGCCGAAGCTCGCCCCGCCGACCAGCCCGACGGCGGTACTGCTGACCGCCCACAGCCCTGCCCCCGCCGCGTCCAGGGCGACGAAGCGGCGGAAGGGGAAGCCCATGGTGCCGGTGGACAAGGCGGCCACCACGCGACCGCCGGGCAGGAAGCGCGCCGCGACCACCAGGGCCACGGCGTGCCGTTCGGCCACCCGCGGCCCCACTCGTAGCGCCTGCCCCGCTCGCCCCGCATCAGGCGGGTCACCGCCCGTGGTCCGAGCCACCGGCCCACGCCGTGGCCGAGACAGTCGCCGCACAGCGCACCCGCCGCCGCGACGGCGGCGAGCAGGGCGAGGCACGGGAGTTCGGGGCCGATGAGCACGGCCACCATCACGACGGTCGTCTCGCTCGGCATCAGGGGCAGCAGCGCGTCCAGGGCGGCCACGAGGAAGACGATCAGCCAGAGCCAGGGCGAGTCGAGTCGGGCCTGGAGCAGGTCGGCCAGGCGGCCGAGCAGCTCAGACATGCGCGGGCATCTCATGGGCCCCGACGGCCGCTTGGGCCTCGGCGGCCAGCTCGCGGCGGTCCGAGCGGCGCAGCGAGGCGTGCGGGGTAACCCGCACGGTCAGTCCCCGGGCGCGGGCCACACGGTGCAGCGAGGCCCCGAAGGTCTCGTCGCCGAGGAAGGCGGCCGTGGTGCTGCGGACGCCGTGCTGGTAGTAGCGGATGGTCACCGGGCGTACGGGGGCGCCCGCGTCGGCCGCCGCCTGGAAGGTGGCCCGTCGGAAGCGGCCACCGGCCACGGAACACCAGGTCGTGGCCTGCGGGAAGACGAGGACGGAGTGGCCCGAGCGCAGGGTCGAAGACAACTCGTCCACTACGTGCGGCAGTTGACGCAGTTCGTCGCGGTCGATGAACTGGGACCCGGCCCGCCGGGCGAGCGAGCCGATGACCGGCCACCGGCCCACCTCCCGCTTGGCGAGGACCGTCACCGGTTCGACGGCGAGGAGGCTGACGACATCGAGCCAGGAGATGTGATTGGCGACGATCAGGGTGCCGGGACGGGAACCGGTCACCGTCAGCCGCTCCGGCCCCGCCTCGAGGCGTACGCCCAGCGCGCCCAGGATGCCCCGGGCCCGCGCCCGCAGCGCGCGCGGTTCGGCGAGCCGCTCACCCTGCGCCACGCCGATGCCGATCTCGTACGCCAACGCGGCGTACCGGCGGGCCAGTTCGGCCGGTGAGACCTCCGGCGCCGAGGGGGTGACGCAGGCGGGGGTGCACAACACCGCCGGGGCTGCCGGGGCCGCCGTGGGGCTCATTGCGTGTCCCCGAGGAAGTAGCGGCGGTAGCGGTCGCCGAGCCGGTCCATGTCGAGGAGGACGAAGAAGTCTGCCACGTCGAACTCGGGGTCGTGCGTGGGCGCCCCGCACATCCACGCGCCGAGGCGGAGATACCCCCTCAGGAGCGGCGGCAGATCGGCATAGGAGGGCCGCTCGACCGGCGGCGCGGTGGGCACCCAGGGGCGCCGGGGCTGCACCCGCAGCTCGGGCGGCGACGCGTGCTTGGACGTGCCGAGCAGCCAGGCGCTGGACGCCGCCCTGCCGCCGTCGGACAGCGGCACCGAGGCGCAGCCCGCGAGGTAGCGGTGGCCGGAGAGCAGGACGTAGCGGGCGAGCGCCGACCACATCAGGTTGATCACGGCACCGGAGCGGTGGTCGGGGTGCACGCAGGAGCGGCCCGTCTCGATCGTGGAGGACCGCAGCCCTTCCAGCGCGCGCAGGTCGAACTCGCTGTCGGAGTAGGACCGCTCGGCCCGGCCGGGCGGGAGCAGCCGGTAGGTGCCGACGACCTCACCGGTGGAGGTGTCCGTGACGATCAGGTGGTCCACGAGGTCGTCGAAGGCGTCCATGTCGTGGCCGGGCAGGGAGGTGTGGAGCGTGGCGCCCATCTCCTCGCCGAAGACGCGGTACCGCAGCCGCTGGGCGGCCCGGATCTGCTCCTCGGAGTCGGCGATGGAGGTGACGTACAAGCTGGAGACGGCGGGACTGGAGGCGGCGGGAGCGGAGGACGTCGAGGAGGGGGGCATCAGAGAGGAAGCGGATGTCGAGGGCATGACAGATCTGGTCTCCGTTCGGGGAGGGGCGGTCTTGGGCGGAGGAGGGCGGAGAAGGGCGGAGGAGGTCTCAGGCGTCGCGGCGCCTGAGGATCACCATGGCCAGAGTCAGGGAGGCGGCCGTCCAGGCCGCGAGGAGCAGCACGAACAGCACGGTGCTGGCCCCGGCTGAACTGCGCACGATGGCCGCGAGGCCGATGGTCAGGACCCTCATGAGCATCAGATGAACGGCGATCGCAAACACCCGGCCCGCCCCTTGTACGAAGTCGGCCCGACGCGGGGTGCTCCGGGCGTGAGCATCGCCCCCACCTCCTCCAAGTCCCTCTCGGTGCCCGCGTCTTCGGTGGCACGGGCGGTCACAAGAGGGACGCTACGAAGCGGTGCGGGCGGGGGCAGGGGACCTTGGTCAGCGCCTGCCCCCGACTTTCGTAAGGTCCCCGGCGGCCGGGGTAGCGTGCTCGCATGATCCGAGTGCTGCTTGCCGACGACGAGGCGATGATCAGGGCCGGGGTGCGGGCGATCCTCGGCACCGCCGAGGGCATCGAGGTCGTCGCCGAGGCGGCCGACGGGCGCGAGGCGATCGATCTGGCGCTCGGGCACCGCCCCGACGTGTGCCTCCTCGACATCCGCATGCCCCGGCTCGACGGCCTCCAGGCGGCGGCCGAACTGCACAAAGTGGCCCCCGGCACGGCGGTGGCGATGCTCACCACGTTCTCCGAGGACGAGTACATCGCGAGCGCGCTCGGCTCGGGAGCGGCCGGATTCCTCCTCAAGTCAGGCAATCCGCGCGAGCTGATCGCCGGGGTGCAGGCCGTCGCCGAGGGCGGCGCGTACCTCTCCCCGTCGATCGCGCGGCGGGTCATCTCCCACCTCGGCGCGGGGCAGCTCGGCAAGCAGGCCACCGCGCGGGCCCGCACCGACGCACTGACGGCGCGCGAGCGCGAGGTGCTCGCGCTGGTCGGGGCCGGTCTGTCGAACGCGGAGATCGCCGGGCGGCTGCACGTCGTCGAGGGCACGGTGAAGGCGTACGTCAGCCAGGTCCTGGCCCGCCTCGGCTTCAAGAACCGGGTACAGGCCGCGATCCTCGCGTACGAGGCGGGACTCGTCGGCGAGGAGTGAGCTCTGCGGAACGCGCCACGGAGGCAAGGGTTCCCGGGTGATCCCCTACTTTCGTGGGGCGCGCGGGACGGGCATGATCGGCGATGCTGAGCCGATGCGCGGCATACACGGCTGGCTTCCCCGGCTCTTCGACATCGGGCTGTGGCTCGTGGTGTGCGCGCCACCGGTCTCGCTCGCCCTCGGACTGGACGGACGTGACGCGGTCGTGGCGGCCGTGGGTGTCCCGCTGCTCGGGGGCGCCGTGGCGTTCAGCAGGCGGTGGCCGCTCGTCGCGCTCGCCGTGCCCGTGGCCCTGAGCCTGATGACGGACCCGGAGATGCTGACGCCCGTGTACTGGGCGGCCCTCGCCGTCCTCGGGTACCTCGCCGGCAGCCGTACGATCGCGGTGCGCCCCGCGCTGTGGTTCTTCGGGGCGGCAGCCGTGGCCGGGCTCGTGCTCTGCGCGCTCGTGTCGAACGATCTGTGGGGCTGGCCCACGATGCTCCTGACGCTGCTCATCGGCGTGGTGCTGCCCTGGCTGCTCGGCCGGTACCGCCGTCAGTACGCCGACCTGATGGCCACCGGCTGGCGGCTCGCCGAGCGCATGGAGCACGAGCAGCAGGCCGTGGCCGACCGCACCCGGATCCGTGAACGGGCCAGGATCGCGGGCGACATGCACGATTCGCTCGGCCACGACCTGACGCTCATCGCCGTCCGGGCGGCCGTCCTTGAGGTCGATCCCACCCTCGACGCCCGCCAGCAGGCGGCCGTCGGCGAGCTGCGCGAGGCGGCGGGCGCGGCGACCGAACGGCTCCGGGAGATCATCGGCGTGCTCCGGGCCGACGACGATGTGCCACCGCGCGCGCCGTCGGAGGAGAGCGCGGACACCGTGGTCGAACGCGCCCGGGCCTCCGGCGTCGAGGTCACACTCGAACGGTCGGGGGCCACGGAGTACCTGCCGCCGATGGTCGGGCTCGCCGTCCACCGCGTGCTCCAGGAGTCCCTGACGAACGCCGCCAAGCACGCGCCCGGAGCGGCGGCCCGGGTCCGCCTCACGCGGGACGGCGACACGCTGCGCCTGACGGTGGTGAACGACCGGGCCCCGGCGGGCCGCCTGCCCGGAGTGGCATCGGGCGGCAGCGGACTCGTGGGCCTCGACGAACGGGTACGCCTGGCGGGCGGCACGCTGCGCGCGGGCCCCACGGACGACGGCGGCTTCGAGGTGAGTGCCGAACTCCCCGCGGCGGGGGCCGCCCCGCGCGCCGTCGGCACACCCCGGCCGACCACGTCCGCCCGTGAACTGGAGCAGGCCAGGCGGCAGATCAGACGGCGGCTCGCCCAGGCGGTCCTGGCCCCGCTCGCGGTCCTCGCCGGAATCCTGCTGCTCATGATCCCCCTCAGCCTGATCAGCTCCGTCTTCTCCGTCCTCGACCGGGAGGTGTACGACGGCCTGACGGCCGGTGAGCCGCGCGACGAGGTGGAGTCCCGGCTGCCGGACTTCACCCGGGACGGCCCGCCGGACGGCGCGCCCGCGACGCCGCGCGGCCAGGACTGCGCGTACTTCAGCACACGCTTCATGTCGGCCGACGGCTACCGCCTCTGCTTCGCCGACGGGCGGCTCGTGTCCAAGTCGGTGGTGGGCGACGGCGAATGATGGGGCGTCCCGTGTGACCGTACAGACTCAGGCAACACCCGCGAACGAAAGGCAGTCATGGCGACGACGCACCACGAACCGGCCGGTCAGCTCCCCCTGGAGGGCATCACCGTCGTCAGCCTGGAGCAGGCCGTCGCCGCTCCCTTCGCCACCCGCCAGCTCGCCGACCTCGGCGCCCGCGTGATCAAGGTCGAGCGCCCCGGGGGCGGCGACTTCGCCCGGCGCTACGACACCACGGTGCACGGCCAGGCCAGCTACTTCGTCTGGCTCAACCGCTCCAAGGAGTCCCTCACCCTGGACCTCAAGTCCGCGGAGGGCAAGGAGATCCTGCACGAACTCCTCGCGGGCGCCGACGTGTTCGTGCAGAACCTCGCCCCCGGCGCCGCCGACCGCCTGGGCCTGGGCGCGGAGGAACTCCAGGCCCGTTACCCCTCGTTGATCCCGTGCACCGTCAGCGGGTACGGCACCAGCGGCTCCTGGGCGGAGCGAAAAGCGTACGACCTGCTCGTCCAGTGCCAGACCGGGCTGCTCTCGCTGACCGGCACACCCGACGAGGCGGTGCGGGCGGGGATCTCGGTCGCGGACATCGCGGGCGGGATGTACGCCTACAGCGGCATCCTCACCTCGCTCTTCACCCGGGCGACCACCGGGCGCGCACCGGCCGTCGAGGTCTCCCTCTTCGACGCGCTCGCCGAGTGGATGAGCCAGCCCGCGTACTACACGCGCTACGGCGGCACGCAGCCGCCGCGCGTCGGCGCCCGGCACGCGACGGTGGCGCCGTACGGCCCCTTCACCGCGTCCGACGGCAAGGACGTCCTGCTGTCGGTGCAGAACGAGCGCGAGTGGGCCGCGCTGTGTGAACAGGTCGTCGGGCGACCCGAATTGACCGACGATCCGCAGTTCGCCACCGGCTCGGACCGGGTCGCGCACCGCGACGAACTCGACGCGATCATCTCGGCGCGCTTCGCCGGACTCGGCAGCGACGAGGCGATGGAGCTGCTCGATCGCGCCAACATCGCCAACGCGGGCGTCAATTCGGTCGCCGAGTTCCTCGACCATCCCGCACTCACCGAGCGCGACCGCTGGCGGCAGGTCGCGATTCCGGGCAACTCGTCCCCCGTGCAGGCGCTGGTGCCGCCCGCGAACCTGAAGGGCGTGGCCCCGCGCATGGATCCGGTGCCGGCCGCGGGCGAGCACACCGAGCGGATCCTGGGCGAGCTGGGGCGCGGCCCCGACGCCATCGCCCGGCTGCGCGAGGGAGGGGTGTGCGGGTGAGCGGGGCCTGAACCCGCCCGTGCCGGGCTACCGGAGCCCCTCCCGCGTCAGGCGGTGCCGAGCCCTTCGAGCACCACCGCGTTCGGCAGCTCGGCGAACGCCTTGCCGGGCACGATGAGCTTGCCCCGGCGGCTGCCGCTGCCGACCAGGACGTACGGCAGGTCGACGACGGCGGCGTCCACGAGCAGCGGCCAGTCGGCGGGCAGGCCGATCGGGGTGATGCCGCCGTACTCCATGCCGGTCTCGCCGGTGGCCGTGTCCATCGGCGCGAACGAGGCCTTGCGGGCGCCGAGTTGGCGGCGCACGGCGCCGTTCACGTCGACGCGGGTCGTGGAGAGGACCAGGCACGCGGCGAACGAGGTCTCGCCGCCGCGCTTGCCCGCGACGACGACGCAGTTCGCGGATTGCTCAAGGATGTCCTGGCCGTAGTGCTCCACGAACGTGGCGGTGTCGGCCCACGCCGGCTCGGTGTCGACGTGCAGGACCTGCTCGGCGGGTACGGTCCCGCTCCATCCGCGCACGGCGTCGGCGACGGGCGCGACCAGCAGGCCGAGGACCTCGGGCGCGGGGCGGACGTCGTCGAAATTTCCCATGGGTGCACGCATGGCCGCACGCTAACAGGCCAAGGAAGGCGTCAGTACGACGAGGCGTGGGCCGGCGGCACCGACACCGACATGGTCATCTCGACCGGCTCGGCACCCTTGTTGTGATAGCCGTGCCCCACGTTCGCCTCGAACGAGGCGGCCGATCCCGCGGGCACGAGATGCTCCACGCCGTCCACGACGAGCGTCAGTTCGCCCGCCGACACGTGCAGCAGTTCCATGGTCCCCGGCGGGTGCGCGTCCGAGTCGCTGCCGTCCCCGGGCATCAGCTTCCACGCCCACAGCTCGAAGGGCCCGCGCGCCTCGGTCCCGACCAGGAGGGTCGTGCTGCTGCCCGCCTCCGTGGACCACATGCGCACCGCCTGCTCCGGCGGCACGAGGCGGACGTGCGAGCCCTGCTCGTAGTCGAGGAGCGTGGTGATGCTGACGCCCAGGGCGTCGGCGAGCTTCACGGTGATGCCGACGCTGGGGTTGGTCCTGGCCTGCTCGATCTGGATGATCATGCCGCGGCTGACGCCCGCGCGGGCCGCGAGCGCATCGAGCGTGAAGCCCCGTTCCGAACGCCAGCGCTTGAGGTTGCGGGCGAGCGACTGCGTGAGCTGATCAAGGTCAGACACATTCCGTCCAATATTTTGGATGACAGGGTTTACGATACTGAACTACGGTGTGGTGCACCTAAAGGTTCACCACACTGTACTGCGAGGATCTTCGATGACAGCACTGTTCGCTCTGGCCACCAGCCTGATGTACGGCCTTGCCGACTTCGGCGGCGGACTGCTGACCCGGCGCATCCCCGCGCTCACCGTCGTCGTCGCCTCGCAGACCATCGCCGTGCTCGTCCTCGGCATCATCGTCGTCGCCACCGGCGGCTGGACGGAGTGGGGGCCGCAGCTGTGGTTCGCGGTGGCCGCGGGCCTGCTCGGCCCGGTGGCGATGCTCGCCTTCTACAAGGCCCTGGCCATCGGCCCGATGAGCGTCGTCTCACCGCTCGCCTCCGTGGGCGTCGTCGTACCGGTGGGGGTCGGCCTCTTCCTGGGCGAGCGGCCGGGCGTCCCGCAGTTCGCCGGGCTCACGGTCGCCATCGTGGGCATCGTGCTCGCGGGCGGCCCCGAGCTGCGCGGCGCCCCCGTGCAGCGGCAGGCGGTCCTGCTCACGCTGCTCGCGGCCTTCGGCTTCGGCGCGGTACTCGCCCTCATCTCCGAGGCTTCGAGCAACCTGACCGGGCTGTTCCTCGCCCTGTTCGTGCAGCGCGTGACGAACGTGGCGGCGGGCGGGGCCGCGCTGTTCGTCTCCGTGCGGCGAGGTGGCCTCGCGCTCCCCGAGGGCACGGGCATGGGGCTCATCTGGGCGGCCCTCCCGGCGCTCGCCTTCGTCGGCCTGGCCGATGTCGCGGCCAACGGCACGTATTCGCTGGCCGCACAGAACGGCCCGGTCACCCTGGCCGCCGTGCTCTCCTCGACCTACCCGGTGATCACCGCGCTCGCGGCACGTGCGGTGCTGAAGGAACGGCTGCGGGGCGTGCAGGCGGCGGGCGCGGGGCTCGCGCTGGTGGGCACGGTGCTGCTGGCCAGCTGACCGCTGCCGCGCCGTGTCAGACCTGCTCGCCCAGGTCGAGATCGTCCAGCTCGCCCAGGGCGACCAGCTGTTCCGGCGTGACCCCGTCAGGAATAGGCACCGGCGCGGGCGTCCGCAGCGGCGGCTGCCACCCCTTGTCCGCGTCCCACGTGCGCACGACGCGAGCGGGGGCTCCCGCCACCACGGCGTGATCGGGCACGGAGCCCCGCACGACCGCGCCCGCGGCCACCACGACATTGCGCCCGATCCGCGCCCCCGGCAGGATCACGGCGTTCGTGCCGATCCAGCAGCCCGGACCGATCTCGACGGGCTCCATGCGCGGCCACTGCTTGCCGATGGGCGTATGCGGATCGTCGTACGAGTGGTTCGTGGACGTCACGTACACCGTGGGCCCGAAGTAGCAGTCGTCGCCGATCGTCACCGTGGTGTCGGCGATGACATGGCTGCCGCGGCCGAGCACGACGCCGTTGCCGATGCGCAGGATCGGGTCGGGGCCGAGGTCGAGGTCGGGCATCATCCCGGCGGTGAGGGTGACCTGCTCGCCGATGATGCAGTGGTCGCCGATCCGGATCCACGGCTCACCGAAGACGGTCCCCTGCGGGAACGCGAGCTTCGTGTGGTCGCCGAGCGCGCCGAACCGCAGCCGCCCCGGCCGCTGCGCGGTGACGGCGCCCGTCCGCTGCACCCATGCCCAGCCCGCGTGGACGGCGCGCTGGGTCGCGCGGCGGCGCCAGTCGGCGACCGCGGATGAGAACGTGTTCCTGTTCTTCGGCACGCGCTCACGTTACTCAGCCCCGCGCCGCCCGGCAGTCCCGGCCCCCTGTGATCTTCACCCCACGGGGCGGCACACCCGCCCCCGTCCCGTACGGTTCCGCCAGGCGCGCGTCACGTACGAATGGAGACATCCGATGAGCCACGAGGCACTCATCACCGGGATCGGCGGCAAGGACCCGAAGATCGATCAGGACGCCTTCACCGCGCCCACCTCGGTCGTCATCGGCGAGGTGACGCTGCACGCGGGTGCGAGCACCTGGTACGGGGCGGTGCTCCGCGCGGACGGCGGGCCGATCGTCGTCGGCGCGAGAAGCAACATCCAGGACAACTGCAGCCTCCACGTCGACCTGGGCTTCCCGATGTCCATCGGCGAGCGGGTCTCGGTCGGCCACAACGCCGTCCTGCACGGCTGCACTGTCGAGGACGACTGTCTGATCGGCATGGGCGCGACGGTCCTCAACGGCGCGGTGATCGGCGCCGGTTCGCTGGTCGCGGCGCAGGCCCTTGTGCCGCAGGGGATGGTCGTGCCGCCCGGTTCACTCGTCGCGGGCGTGCCCGCCAAGGTGCGCCGCCCGCTCACCGACGAGGAGCGGGCGGGCATCACCCTCAACGGCACGATGTACGTCGAGCTGGCCAAGGCCCACCGGGACGCCCACGCCAAGTGACGTCAGTCGGCGGCCGGGACGGAGACCGGATCGGCCGCCGGCTGCGCACCGCTCCCGGCCTCTTCCGCGGAGCGGGCCGCCGCCTTCTTGGCGCGGCGCTTGACGAGCAGCATGGAGCCGACGCCGATCAGCACGGCGATGGCCAGGCCGAAGTACGAGAACCGCTTGAGCCAGTCCTCGGCGACGACACCGATGTAGTAGATGACGGCGGTGGTGCCGCCCGCCCAGATGATGCCGCCCAGGACGTTGGCGATGAGGAACTTCCAGTACGGCATGCGCAACACACCGGCCAGGGGACCCGCGAAGATCCGGAGCAGGGCGACGAAGCGGCCGAAGAAGACCGCCCACATGCCCCACTTCTGGAACGACTGCTCGGCGCTTCCGACGTTCGCGGCGCTGAAGTGCTTGGGGAACTTCCGTTCCAGCCAGGCCAGGAGCGGCCGGCCGCCCTTGCGTCCGATCGCGTACCCGATGGAGTCGCCGATGATGGCGCCCGCGGTGGCGCAGATCCCCAGGACGACGGGGTTGAGCTCGCCGTGCTGCGAGGAGAGCAGCGCGGCGGACACGAGGACGATCTCACCCGGCAGCGGGATGCCCAGGCTCTCCAGACCGATGACCACGCCCACCAGCGCGTAGATACTGACGGCCGGTACGGTCTCCAGCCATTCCTGGACGTGCAAGGCCGGTTCCTCCTGTGCTGGTGTGTCTGTACCCGGCGTGCGCGCTCCCCCCAGGGCCGCGCACGCCGGGCAGCCTACCCGCTCACCCGGCGTCGGCCGGGGTCGCACCCTGGCGGTCCCAGAGGTCGCACCGGTGCTCGCGCCCCACGGCGGTGCTCAGCTCGGTCCCGCCGGCGGACGCGGTGCGCAGCGAGAGCACCTGGCCGGGCCGCGTCCGCTGGTCGGGCGCGGTGGGCTGGTCATCGGCGCGCGGCGCACCGCCGTGGATGAAGGAACCCCAGTACTGGACCATCTGCCGGGCCAGGTCACGCTGTTCGGCATTGAGCGGCGACGCGAGACCGAAGTGCTTGAAGAGGTACTGCACTTCGTTGACATGGGTCGCCCCGAAGTCGAACGTCCTGCCCGCGTCGCGGATCGAGGCGAAGGGCGGCGAGGTGCGGTCGGCGAACTCGTAGGCGTAGACGGGCCCGCGGCCCGCGAGCGACCTGTCCATGCGCAGCGCCGAGCAGGCGAACATCTGGTCGCCCTGGGTGGCCGCGTACGCATGCGTCGGTGAGGCATACCCGGCGAGCGGATAGCGCTGGAGGACCTTCGCCCCGAGCTCCGCGCCGTAGGTCCGGGTGAGCGCGCCCGGATACTGCGCCTCGGTGAGCGGCTTGCCCTGCCCGTCGAACTGACCGTAGGCGAAGAGCCGTCCTTCGTCGCTGTTCGCGCCGTTCAGGACGGGCACGCGGGATGCGGTCCCCTCGCGGTACGCGTCCGTCGGCTGTACCGGCAGGAAGTCACCGCCCGCCACCGGGCCCCAGTCGAACCCGGCCTGCGCCGCGAGGATCTCCGCCGCGGGCTTCTTGCGCAGGCAGGCGGGGGCGGCGGCCTGGTCCGGGCAGCCCGCCTTCTTCGCGAACGCCGCGCCCTGCGTGAGCGCCTCCTCGCGCTCACGGGCCGCGCAGTCTCCGTAGGCGCCGCTCTGCACGATGCCCCCGCGGTAGAGGCCCTTGGCGGTGGGTGAGGCGAGCTGGGTGCAGACGGAGCGGCCGCCCGCCGACTCGCCCGCGATGGTGACGCGCTGCCGGTCGCCGCCGAACGAGCCGATGTTGGCGCGCACCCAGCGCAGCGCGGCCTGCTGGTCGAGCATCCCGTAGTTGCCCGACACGTGGTCGGACGCCTCCTTGTCGAGGCCCTTGCCCGCGAGGAAACCCATCGCGCCGAGGCGGTAGTTGACGGTCACGACCACCGTGCCGGTGCGCCGGGCGAAGGCGTCGGGCACGATGTCCTCCCCCGCGCCCGCGGTGAGCCCGCCGCCGTGCAGCCAGACCATGACGGGACGCGGCTCGCGCTTGCCCTCGGGGACATAGACGTTGAGGTCGAGGCAGTCCTCCGTGTGGCTGGGGTTCTCGTATCCGGGGTCCCAACTGGACGTCTGTACACAGCGGTTGCCGAAGGAGGTCGCACCGCGCACGCCGTGCCAGGACGTGGCGGGACGTGGCTCTTTCCAGCGGAGGCCGCCGACGGGCTGCTGTGCGTACGGGATGCCGAGGAACTGCCGCCCCTCGGAGGTGGATTCACCGCGCAGCCAGCCCGCGTCCGTACGGACGAGCGTGCCGCCGCCCGGCCGGGACGCGTCCTCGGGGGCCGCCTGCGCGGTGTGCGGGGTGAGCAGGGCCGCGGCGGCGGCCATGACGACGAAGGCGGACGTGCTGCGTCCCGTTCTTCCCGTTCTTCTCCTGCGACTCATGCGGCGACTCCCCTGAACGACGTCGGCCCACTGGCGGCGGGAAAACTATGACGGCCACTGACTCGTGTCAATGAAGTGAACAGAAGACCGGTGGGAATGGCGGGAATTCAGGGAGGGGGAACGGCGCCACGCCGGTCGGGACCCCCGTGACCCGGCCGACGCGACGCCGTGTGTTCAACGAACGTACGGAAGCGAACGCCCTTACGCGACTCAGTTATTGGGGCGCAGCGTCCAGACGACGGTCATCTCGCCGGTCACGGCGCCGTCCTCGCGCTGGATCGCGATCGCCACCGGGAATTCGGGGCGCTGCCCCGCGTCCAGCTCGGCGACGACCTCGGCGGCCGGGCGGCCGAGGGTCGCGGTGGCGGTCACCGGCCCCATGGCGAGCTTCTTGTACGCGATGTCGGCGCGGACGGCGAGGGGCACGGCCCGCGAGAGCTGCTCGCCGAACGCGGCGAGCACGATCGCCCCGCTCGCCGACTCCCCCAGCGTGAACATCGCTCCGGCGTGCGGCCCGCCGACGTGATTGTGGTATTCGCTCTGGTCGGGCAGGGCGACCACGGCCTTCTCGGGCGTGGTCTCACGGAACTCGAGGTTCAGGGTCCGGGCCATCGGCACGGTGGCGGCGAGCATCTCGCCGATCGACATCTGGTCAGCGCTCATGACCGGGATGTTACCCACGAGTAGCGTTCTTGACCAGGAGCGTGCTCGGCGTAGATCGCGGTCACCTAGAGTTGCTGCCCATGTGGCCAGGAGAGCAGCAGCCCGGGGGCGGGCCCGACCAGCAGCCGAATCCGTACCAGCAGCCGGGGTATCAGCAACCGGGTTATCAGCAGCAGGGGTATCAGCAGCCCGCGCCGTGGAACGCGCCCACCGTGCCCGGTGGCCCATCCCAGGCGCCGCAAGGAAACGGCGGGGGCGGAGGAGGCGGCGGCAACAGGACCAAGGTCATCGCCATCGTCGCGGCGGCCGCGGTCGTGGTGGCCGCCGCCGTCACGGGCTTCGTCGTGCTCGGTGGTGACAAGGACGACAGCGCGAAGCCGGACCCCGCGCAGTCCTCGTCCGCGGCTCCAACCAGGTCCGGGGAATCGGAGCGCGGCAAGGACCGCGGTCCGAAGCCGACGATCCCGGGCTGGCAGACCGTCGTGAACCCCAAGCGCGGCATCGCCTTCGACGTGCCCCCGGGGTGGAAGCTGAAGTCGGCCGACTGGGCCGGCTGGGTCGCGGAGGCGGACGACCCCGAAGAGAAGCCCATCGTCGCCTTCGCCGCACCGGCGTACCTCAAGGAGGAGTGGTGCGGGACCGACGAGGACAGGGACGGCACCACGGACTACACGCCCCTCGCGGCGGCGGGCACCAAGGGCAACAACGGGGCCAGGAGCACCGAGGAGGCCGCGAGCAAGGACGCCGGGCTGTGGGTCTACGGCGCCTTCACCCAGCCCGACAAGAAGAAGGTCAGTACCGGGGCCGCCGAGCCCTTCACCACGAAGTCGGGCCTCAAGGGCAGTGTGGTGAACGCCTCGTCCTCGGGCGTGGAGAAGAAGGACAAGTGCGACTCGGACGGCAAGGCCACGGTCTTCGCGTTCAAGGACTCCGAGGGCGCTTTCGCCTCCTGGTCCTTCCACGGAGCCACCGGCGTGAGCGGCGAGGTCCCGGACGCGACCGTCAGGAAGATGCTCGGCACGGTGCGGGAGATGAAGCAGCCGAAGTCCTGAACGGCCGGACCGTCACGGCCGCCTCGTCTCCCGCGCGGGCGTGACGTGTCCGCTCCAACACCCCGTATCGTTTCCGGCCATGTGGCCAGGAGAGCAGCCGCCCGGGGGCGAGCAGAACCCGCAGGACCAGAATCCCAACCCGTACCAGCAGCCGGGGTACCAGCAGCCGAACCCGTATCAGCAGCCGGGATACCAGCAACCGGGTTATCAGCAGCCCAACCCGTATCAGCAGCAGGCCCAGTGGAGTGCGCCGACCGCACCTCTGGGTGTGCCGCAGCAGCCCGGCGGAGGCGGGGGCGACGGCGGCAGGACCAAGCTGGTCGCCATCGTCGCGGCGACGGCGGTCGTGGTGGCCGCCGGTGTCACCGGCTTCCTGGTGTTCGGCGGCGACAAGGACGACGAGGCGGACGCCAAGCCGTCCAAGTCCCCCGCGAAGTCCGCCCCGAAGAAGCCGGAGACGGACCCGGCGACCGGTGGCGGCGGCTCCGAGCGGGGCACGGACAAGGGTCCGAAGCCGGTGGTCAAGGGCTGGCAGGTCGTGGTGAACCCCAAGTGGGGCACGGCCTTCGACGTCCCGGCCGACTGGGAGGTGCAGACCCCTGACACCCTCATCGGCTTCGAGGACGCCAGCAAGGGCGCCGACGCCAAGCCGCTGATCACGATGTCCGCACCCGCGTACTACAAGTCGAAGTGGTGCACCTCCGACGACGACAAGGACGGCACGGCGGACGACACCGCCCTCGGCGCCGTCGGCACGAAGGGCGCGAACGGCGCGAAGTCCACCGACGAGGTCGCGGTGAACCAGGTGCCCTGGTGGGTCTTCGGCGGGTACACCCAGCCCGACAAGAAGAGCGTCACGTCCGACAAGAAGGCAGAGCCCTTCACCACCAAGACCGGCATCAAGGGCAGCATCGCCCGCGCCCAGTCGAAGAACACGCCGCAGCACGGCAAGTGCGACTCGGACGGCAAGGCGATCACGTTCGGCTTCAAGAACTCCGACGGCGAGTACGTCGCATGGAGTCTCTATGGGGCGAAGGGCGTCAAGGACGAGATCCCGGAGGCGACGGTGATGAAGATCCTCAACACGGTCCGGCTGTCCGGGGACCCCACGGAATCCTGAGGCGTTTCGTACCCCACCGGGGCTTGTGACCCGATGTGCCGGTCCCCCAGGGGGGTCAGCGATGACATCAGGCCACAAGCCCCTCTATGGTTACTGCCCATGTGGCCAGGACAGCAGCCGCCCGGGGGCGAGCAGAACCCGCAGGACCAGAATCCCAATCCGTACCAGCAGCCGGGGTACCAGCAGCCGAACCCGTATCAGCAGCCGGGATACCAGCAGCAGCCGCACCCGGGCGCCTTCTCGCAGCCTGAGCAGCCGCAGTGGGCCGCACCCACGCCGCCTCCCATGCCGCCCCAGCCGGGCGGCGGCCGTGGCGGGGACGGAAACAAGACGAAGGTCACCGCGATCGTCGCGGCCCTGGCCGTCCTGGTGGCCGCCGGTGTGACGGGCTTCCTGGTCCTGGGCGGCGACAAGGACGACCAGGCGGACAAGAAGACTCCCGCCAAGTCCGCCGCCCCGAAGCCGACCCCGAGCCCGACGGGCGACGGCGGCAGCGAGCGCGGCACGGACAAGGGTCCGAAGCCGACGGTCAAGGGCTGGCAGGTCGTCGTGAACCCCAAGTGGGGCACGGCCTTCGACGTCCCGGCCGACTGGGAGGTCGACACCCCGGACACCTTCATCGGCTTCGAGGACAACGAGAAGGGCGACGGCAGCGTGCTCATCGGCATGTCCGCGCCCGCGCACTACAAGTCCAAGTGGTGCTCCTCGGACGACGACAAGGACGGCACGAAGGACGACACCGCCCTCGGCGCCGTCGGCACGAAGGGCCAGAACGGCGCCAAGAACACCAAGGATGTCGCGCGCAACGACTCCGCCTGGTGGGTCTTCGGCGGCTACACGGGCCAGAAGAAGGCCGACAAGAAGCGCATCAAGATCAGCAAGGTGAAGTCGTACACCACCGCGTCGGGCATCAAGGGAAGCGTCGCCACCTCCACGACCTCCGGCGTCGTCAAGGAGGACAAGTGCGACTCGGACGGCAAGGCCACGACGTTCTCCTTCAAGAACGCCGACGGTGAGTACGTCGCCTGGTCGCTGTACGGCGCCAAGGGCGTGAAGGACGAGATCCCCGACGCGACGGTGCAGAAGATCCTGAGCACGGTACGGCTGCACGGGGACCCCTCGGAGTCCTGAGCCGCCGAGCCTTCGGAGGGGTTCCGGCCCCGTACGGAAACGGTTTGGCAAGTCGGTGTTCCGGCGGGGATAGTCCCCTGGTGACCAAACCCGCCGCCGTTCGCCGCCCCTCCTGGGCCGGGCGCAATTACAGCCTGCTGACCGCCGCCGCGATCGTGACCAATCTGGGCAGCCACGGTGCCCTGATCGCGGCGGCGTTCGCCGTGCTCGACTCGGGCGGTGACGGCGGGGACGTGGGTCTGGTGGCGGCGGCCCGCACGCTGCCGCTCGTGCTGTTCCTGCTCATCGGCGGCGCCGTCGCCGACCGGTTGCCGCGCCACCACGTGATGGTCGCGGCCAACGCCCTCAACTGCCTCTCGCAGGCGGTCTTCGCGGTGCTCGTCATCTCCGGCACTCCCCCGCTGTGGTCGATGATGCTGCTCACGGCGCTCGGCGGCACTGGCCAGGCGTTCTTCGGCCCGGCCGCCGAAGGCATGCTGATGTCGACCGTCAGCGGCGAACAGGCGAGCCGCGCCTTCGCGCTGTACCGCATGGCGATGCAGGGGGCGGGCCTCGGCGGCGCGGCCCTCGGCGGTCTGATGGTCGCCGGGCTCGGGCCCGGCTGGGTGCTCGCGGTGGACGCGGTGGCGTTCGCGGTGGCCGGATCTTTGCGGTCGTTCCTCGACGTGAGTCACATTCCTGCGCGCGTACCCGGCGGCGGGCTGCTCTCCGATCTGCGGGAGGGCTGGCGGGAGTTCATCGGCCGGCCGTGGCTGTGGGCGATCGTCGCGCAGTTCTCCGTGGTGGTGGCGGTGGTCGGCGCCGCCGAGGCGGTCTTCGGGCCGCTGGTCGCCCGGGACGAGCTCGGCGGCGCGGGACCCTGGGGGCTCGCGCTCGGCGCGTTCGGTGCGGGCACGGTCGGCGGCGCGTTCCTGATGATGCGGTGGAAGCCGCGGCGCCTGCTCCTCGCGGGCACCCTCTGCGTCTTCCCGCTCGCCGCGCCGTCGGCGGCGCTGGCGGTGCCGTTGCCGGTGTGGGGGCTCGCGGCGGTGATGTTCGTCAGCGGCGTCGCGATCGAGGTGTTCGGCGTCTCGTGGATGACGGCGATGCATCAGGAGATCCCCGAGGAGAAGCTGTCGCGCGTCGCCGCGTACGACTGGTTCGGCTCGGTCGCGATGGTCCCCCTCGCCACGGCGCTCGCGGGCCCGGCGGAGACCGCCTTCGGGCGTTCGGCGTCACTGTGGGGGTGCGCGGCGCTGGTGGTCCTGGTGACGGCGCTGGTGCTTTTCGTGCCGGACGTGCGCAATCTGACGCGGCGCGCGTCGTCGAAGGAGGTCGCCAAGGCGGCCACGCCCCTGGTGGAGCCGTCGGCCGAGCTGGCGGCCGGGCTCCCGGTCGAGCCCTCGTCCGCTCCTGCGGACGGGCCCGCGGCCGAGCCCGCGACCGGTCCCTCAGCCGATGCTGAAGGCCCCGTCGGGCGGCTCGGGTGAGGCGACGGCGTCCTCGTCCCGCACCGGCTTCGCGTCACCGGTGAACAGACTGAGCGCCGCCCCGTGCTCGACGCGTGCCGGGAAGACGTCGGCCGCCGTCCGCCGGGCCAGCGCCTCGACCTCGATGGGCTCGTGCGAGGCGACGAGCACCGCGTTGCCGAAGCGCCGACCGCGCAGCACGGTCGGTTCGGCGATCAGCGCGACCTGGCCGAACACCTCGGCGAACGTGGCGAGCTGGGAGCGGAGGAAGCCGAACGGCGCCCCGTCGGCGAGGTTCGCCGCGTAGAGGCCGCCCGGGCGCAGTACCCGGTCCGCGGCGCGCGCGTAGGCCACCGACGTCAGATGGGCGGGCACCCGCGAGCCGCCGAAGACATCGGCGACGAGTACATCGGCGCTGTCCGGGGCCGCCGCCTCCAGCCACTGCCGGGCGTCCGCGCCGTGCACGGTGATCCCGGAGCCGTCGGGCAACGGCAGCCGCTCGGTGACCAGTTCGAGCAGCCCCCGGTCCGCTTCCACCACGTCCTGCCGGGAGCCGGGCCGGGTCGCGGTGACGTAGCGGGGCAGGGTGAGCGCGCCGCCGCCGAGGTGGATCACGTCCAGCGGGCGGTCGGCGTCGCCCGCGGTGTCCAGAACATGGGCGAGCCGTTGCGCGTACTCGAACTCCAGGTAGGTGGGCTCGTCCAGATCGACGTACGACTGGGGTGCCCCGTCGACGGTGAGCAGCCAGGCGTGCGGCCGGTCCACGTCGGGCATCAGCTTGGCCGTGCCGTGATCGACGTCCTTGATGACGGCCATGGGCTCGTCCGCGCGTTCGTCCTCTGTCACCGCTCCATTGTGCCCGCCTCCCCCGGGGGTGGATCCCCGCGGGAGGCGGGCGTCGGACGTCAGCCGACCTCGGTGACCGTGCCCGCGCCGACGGTGCGACCGCCCTCGCGGATGGCGAAGCCGAGGCCCGTCTCCAGGGGCATGTCGCGGCCGAGCTCGACCGTCATGGTGACGGTGTCGCCGGGCCGGGCGACGGCGGCTCCGCCGAGGTCGACGTCGCCGACCACGTCCGCGGTGCGGAGGTAGAACTGCGGCCGGTAGCCGGTCGCGATCGGCGTCGACCGGCCGCCCTCCTTCGTCGACAGGACGTACACCTGGGCGGTGAAACGGCGGCTTGGACTGACGCTGCCCGGCTCCGCCACGACGTGCCCGCGTCGTACGGCGTCGCGTGGCACCCCGCGCAGGAGCAGCGCGACGTTGTCGCCGGCCTGCGCGGACTCCATCGGCTTCCCGAACGTCTCCAGGCCGGTGACGACGGTCTCCGTCTCGGCGCCGAGCACCTCCACCCGGTCGCCGACCCGCACCGTGCCGCGCTCGACGGCCCCGGTGACGACGGTTCCGCGCCCGGTGATGGTGAGCACGTTCTCCACCGGCAGCAGAAAGGGCGCGTCGACGTACCGCTCGGGCATGGGCACATAGGTGTCCACCGCGTCGAGGAGCGCCTCGATGGCGGCGGCCCACCGCGGGTCGCCCTCCAGCGCCTTCAGCCCCGAGACCCGTACGACGGGGACGGTGTCGCCGCCGTACCCGTGCGAGGAGAGCAGCTCGCGCACCTCCAGCTCGACGAGGTCGGTCAGCACGGCGTCCTCGCCGTCGGCGACCGCGTCGGCCTTGTTGAGCGCGACGACGATGTGGTCGACGCCGACCTGGCGGGCGAGCAGGACGTGCTCGGCGGTCTGCGGCATGATCCCGTCGAGCGCGGAGACGACGAGGATCGCCCCGTCGAGCTGCGCGGCGCCGGTGACCATGTTCTTCACGTAGTCGGCGTGGCCCGGCATGTCCACGTGCGCGTAGTGCCGGGTGTCGGTCTCGTACTCGACGTGCGCGATGTTGATGGTGATGCCGCGCTGCGCCTCCTCGGGGGCCCGGTCGATGCGGTCGAAGGGCACGAACGTGCCGGTGCCGCGCTCGCTGAGGACCTTGGTGATGGCGGCGGTCAGGGTGGTCTTGCCGTGGTCGACGTGGCCCATCGTGCCGATGTTGAGGTGGGGTTTCGTGCGGATGTAAGCCGTCTTGGGCATGGCGGTTCCTTCTTCGGAACTCGAAGCTGAAGTCCGGGGCGCACGGCGTCGCGTGCGCGCTCGGGACGGGGACCCCGGGGCCGTACCGACCCTCCCCCTATGGGGTCCGCCGGAGTGTCCGGGGAGGGTCAGCGTCGGGCGCCGTCGACGGGAAACGCGGCGCAGAGGAGGACGGCAGCCTTCGCGACGTCCGCGACTGCGGACGTGTCTGCGTGAAAGGCGTACCGGAACATGTCGCAGATCATCGCCGACGGGCAGGGGTTCGTCGAATGGTTTTCACCCGGCCGACCGGCGGTGTGACGGCTGGGGCGGTACGTGAAGTGCGGTGCCCTCAGAGGTTCTTCAGGGCCTCGCGCACCGAGAGCGGCGCGAGGCGGCCGCGTTCCCGCTCGACGAAGCCGCGTACGGCGTCCGGATCGGTCTTGGCGTACTCGCGCAGGCACCAGCCGATGGCCTTGCGGATGAAGAAGTCGGGATGCCCCGACTGGCGCAGACAGTAGGCGAAGAGGCGCTCGCTGTCGGTGGCGTCCTTGTAACGGAGCTGGTGGAGGAGGGCGGTGCGGGCCACCCACAGGTCCTCGTCGCCGATCCACGCGTCCATCGCGGCCTTGAGTTCCGGGTCGGCGGCGACCAGGCCGCCCACGACGTGCGCGGCCAGCGCGTCGACCGTGTCCCACCAGGAAACCGTCGTCACGAGGTGCCGGGCGACCGGCAGGAAGCCCGGCGAGAGACGCTTCACGTGCCGCCGCAGATGGTCCACCGCGAAGTACGCGTACTCGCGCTCCGGCAGCTCCCAGCAGCGCAGCGCGATGGCCGCGCAGTCCGCCTCGTCCGGGCGCGGGAGCCCGGCAAGGACCGTGCGGGACAGTTCGCGGCGCAGGGGTGTGGGCAGGCCGAGGAAGGGGGCGATGTCCTTCATGTACGCCTGCGCCTGCGCGGCCCGCGCCGGGTCGGCCGACGCCGCGTACGTCGCGGTCAGCCGCTCCATGACGGTGTCGGCCAGGGGGCTGTGCGGAACGGTCACGCTCATGGGACGCACCTTAGAACTGTGACGTGCGTGAGACGCTCCATACGGCGATCACACACATATGTCGGTTAGTCTCCCCGGATGTTCGACTCAGCCGCAGCCCGCCCGCAGGGTCTCGCCGAGCGCTGCACCAGAGTGCTGCTCTCGCCGTGGTCGCGGCTGTCCCTGCTGGTGGCGCTGCTCGCGGCCGCCGGAACGTGCGTGCTGCTCTTCGAGCCGCAGCGGCTCCTGTCCGACGGCTGGCCCGCGCAGCTCGGCGGCGCCGCGGCGGTGGTGGTCTTCGCCGTCGCGTACGGCGTGTGCACCACCGCGTTCGTGCCGCGTCCGTTGCTCAATCTGGCGGCAGGCGCCCTCTTCGGTTCGCAGGCGGGCCTGGCCGCGGCGCTCGCGGGCACGGTCCTCGGCTCCGGGATCGCTTTCGGGCTCGGCAGGATGCTGGGGCAGGACGCGCTGCGCCCGCTGCTCCGCGGGCGCTGGCTGAAAGCGGCCGACGGGCAGCTGAGCAGGCACGGCTTCCGGTCGATGCTGGCGGCGCGGCTGTTCCCCGGGGTGCCGTTCGCGGCCGCCAACTACTGTGCGGCGGTGTCCCGCATGGGCTGGCTGCCGTTCCTGCTCGCGACGGGCCTGGGGTCGATCCCGAACACCGCCGCGTACGTCATCGCGGGCGCCCGCGCGTCGACGCCGACCTCCCCCGCCTTCCTCGTCGCGATGGGCTTCATCGCGGTGACGGGGCTCGCGGGCGCGGTGGTCGCGTGGTGCAAGCGCCACCACTTGCGCGGCCGCTAGCCGCCCGAAGCCCTCCGGCTGAATGATCGTCGGGTTCCACGGCGGCCCGGACTCGCTTGTCGTGCGGCACCAGCCGCCCTGTTCTTTCTTGTGCGCGGGAACGAATCGCCGCCTCCCCGATCGACGCGACACTCGCTGATCGAGGAGGACCCCGGCGCCTCCGTGACCGCCGGCCGAAGGGAACCCGCACATGACCACGGCATCGGATGAAGCCGCCGCACTGCACCGGCGCAGCGTCGTCGCCGACACCCACAACGACCTGCTCTGCGCGGTGACGGCACGGCCCGTCGACCGGTGGGCGGGGTTCTTCCGCGAGCGGTGGCTGCCCCAGCTCCTGGCGGGCGGCGTCGACGTACAGGTGCTGCCCGTGTTCATCGACGACACCTACCGGCCCGAGGGAGCGCTGCGGCGGACTCTGCGCATGGTCGAGGCGGCGCACCGCCTCGCGGAGGGCAACGCCGACGCCGTCCGGCTCTGCGGCGACGGCACGGAGGTGGACGCCGCCCTGGCCGACGGGAGGATCGCCCTGGTGCTTGCCCTGGAGAGCGCGCCGGGCGTCGCCGACGACATCGAACTCCTGGAGACGCTGCACCGGTTGGGCGTACGGATCGCGTCGCTCGCGCACTTCGGACGTACGCCGCTCGCCGACGGCAGCGGAGAGGACGCGGCCGGGAGCCGGCTGACCCGGGCGGGTGTGGCCGCGCTCGCCGAGATGGAACGCATCGGCATGATGTTCGACATCAGCCATCTCGGCGCCGCCGGTGTCGACCACGTACTGGAGCTGGCGTCCCGGCCGGTCATCGCCACGCACTCCGCCGCGCGTGCGCTCCGCGACCACCACCGCAACCTCACCGACGACCAGGTGCGGGCGACCGCCGCGAACGGCGGCGTGATCTGCGTGAACTTCTTCGCTCCGTTCCTCCACGAGAGCGACTACACCCTCGACCGCCTCGTCGATCACATCGAGCACCTCGTGGACGTCGCGGGCCTCGAACACGTGGGCCTGGGACCGGACTTCGTCCAGGAAGTGATGGCCGACACCACCCCGCCCTGCTGCGCGCACCCGGTCGTCGAAGGCGTGCGCACCGACCAGTTCCTGCCCGGTCTTGAGGGCCCCGCCGGGCTTCCCCTGGTGACCGAGGCGCTGCTGCGGCGCGGCTGGGCCGACGGCGACATCGCCCGGATCCTCGGCGGCAATGTGCTCCGCCTCTTCCGCGACGGCCTGGGCAGACCCGCCTCCTGACCCCTGCGGCGTACGACTGGCCGCGCACGACGCCGATTCTCACCCCCCGGCCGATTCCCACCCCCTGCAGGAGGAAGCGTGCTCGTCCCGGTGACCACCCATCCCCGAGCCAGCCTCCGGCGCGTCCTGGAGGATCTGGGCCCCACCCTCCTGGACCTCGTGTGCGGCGACCCGGACGGTGCCGACGACATCGGCGGCGTCGTCATCCACGACCCGCACGACGAACCGGTGCCGCCCCCGCAGGCGCTCGTGCTCGGCGTCGCCGTGCAGGATCCGGTGCAGATCGTCCACCTGCTCGACGCCCTCGGCACGCAGGGCGCCGCGGGGCTCGTCGTCCGTGCGCCGGTCGCCGCCGACGAGAAGGTCACCGAGGCGGTGCGGAGGTCCGGGGTCGCGCTGCTCGGTCTGACGCGCGGCGCCTCGTGGGCACAGCTCGCCGCGATGCTGCGCGCGCTCATCGCGGAGGGGGATGTCGGGGAGACGGGCCAGGAGACCCTGGGCGGGGTGTCGTCCGGCGACCTGTTCGCGCTGGCCAACGCCGTCGGGGCGCTCCTGGACGCGCCCGTCACCATCGAGGACCGCAGCTGGCGGGTGCTCGCCTTCTCCGGGCGGCAGGACGAGGCCGATTCCTCGCGCGTCGAGACCATCCTCGGCCGTCAGGTGCCCGAGCGCTTCACGCGCGTCCTGGAGGAGCGCGGTGTCTTCCAGGCCATGTACCGCAGCGACCGGCCCGTCTACGTGGAGCCCCTCGTGGAGGTGGAGGGCGGCGATCTCAGCCTGCCGCGCGTGGCCCTCGCCGTGCGCGCCGGTGACGAGATACTCGGCTCCATCTGGGCCGCGGTCCACGGTCCGCTCAGCGCCGAGCGCGAGCAGGCCCTGCGCGACGCCGCCAAGCTGGTCGCGCTGCATCTGCTGCGGCTGCGGGCGGGCGCCGACGTCGAACGCAGGCTGCGCGCCGACCTCGTGGGCACGGCCCTGGAGGGCGGGCCCGGCGCGGCCGAGGCCGTCGCCCGCCTCGGGCTCGCCGAACAGCCGGGCGCGGTGCTCGCCCTCGCCTTCGCCGACCGCGGGGACGGCGACCGGTCCGCCGCGCGGCACGTCCGTTACGTGGCCGAACGGCAGCGCCTCGCCGACGCGTTCGCGATGCATCTGACGGCGGTCCACCCGCGCTCGGCCGCCGCGCTCGTCGGTGACGTCGTCTACGGCATCGTCCCGGCCCCTGCCGGGCGGCCGGACGCCGAGGAGCGGGCCGCCCGGGTCGCCGAGGAGTTCCTCGAACGCGTGGGCGAGCGGCAGGAGTTGCTCGTCGGGGTCGGCCCGCGCGCGCCGGAGAGCGCCGCCCTGCCCGCGTCCCGGGCCGGCGCCGACCGGGCGCTGCGGGTGCTGCGGGCGGGCGAGGGCCACCGCTCGGTGGCCCGCATCAGCGACGTACTCGTCGAGTCGTTGCTCCTGGAGCTCACGGACGCGATCGCCGAACGCGGCGATCCGCCGTCCGGCCCCGTGGCCCGGCTCGGCGCGTACGACGCGGCGCACCACACCTGTCTCGTCGAGACGCTGCGGGCCTGGCTCGACGCGTTCGGCGACGTCGCTACCGCGTCCACCGCCGTTCATGTGCACCCGAACACCTTCCGCTACCGGCTGCGGCGCCTCGCGGAGGTGGGCGGCATCGACCTGACGGACACCGACGCGCGCTTCGCCGCCATGCTGCAACTGCGCCTGTGGCCGCAGACGCGACGGTCCTGACGGAGCGAGCGCCGGGCCCGGCACACCGAGGGCCGCCGCCCCCGGACAGCGGCCCTCCGGCGATCTCGTAACCAAGTGACGCTACGCTGCCCACGGCAAGGGAGTGATCACCCCTCGCGCTCATACCTTCCGTATCTCCCAGCACATGACCGCACCCGCAGCCCATGATCCGTACTTGGACGGCGCAGTTTCCATGTCTTGGCTTGAATCCTTCATTCTCGGGCTCGTCCAGGGACTGACCGAGTTCCTCCCGATCTCGTCCAGCGCGCATCTGCGGCTGACCGCGGCCTTCGCGGGCTGGCACGATCCCGGGGCCGCGTTCACCGCGATCACCCAGATCGGCACCGAGGCAGCCGTGCTGATCTACTTCCGCAAGGACATCGCGCGGATCATCTCCGCGTGGTTCGGCTCCCTCTTCGGCAAGGTGCCACGCTCGGACCACGATGCGCAGATGGGCTGGCTCGTCATCGTCGGCTCGATCCCGATCGGCGTGCTCGGCGTCACGTTCAAGGACCAGATCGAGGGCCCGTTCCGCGATCTGCGGCTCATCGCCACGACGCTCATCGTGATGGGCATCGTCCTCGGCATCGCCGACCGCCTCGCGGCCCGCGACGAGACCGGCGGCAAGCACCGTGCCGTGAAGGAGCGCAAGAGCCTGAAGGAACTGGGTGTCCGCGACGGCCTGATCTTCGGCTTCTGCCAGGCGATGGCCCTGATCCCGGGCGTCTCCCGCTCCGGTGCCACCATCAGCGGCGGCCTGCTCATGGGCTACACCCGCGAGGCCGCGGCCCGCTACTCGTTCCTGCTGGCCATCCCGGCCGTCCTCGCCTCCGGCGCCTTCGAGCTCAAGGACGCGGGCGAAGGCGGGCACGTGTCCTGGGGCCCCACCATCTTCGCGACGATCATCGCGTTCATCGTCGGCTACGCGGTCATCGCGTGGTTCATGAAGTTCATTACTACGAAGTCCTTCATGCCGTTCGTGTACTACCGCATCGCCCTGGGCATCGCCCTGTTCGTGCTGGTGGGAACGGACGCGCTGAGCCCGCACGCGGGCGAATCGGCGGACTGAGCGGGGCGCGGACGCCGGCTCTCCGGGCGGCCGGCTGCGGGCGAGCGCCCTGCGCGCGGCGTGTACGGATCTCACCGTCGGAGGATCACAACACGTAGGCTCGTGGCCATGGTTGAGCATCGGATGATCGACGTGAACGGGATACGGCTGCACATCGCCGAGGAGGGCGAAGGCCCCCTTGTCGTGCTGCTGCACGGCTTCCCCGAGTCATGGCACTCCTGGCGCCACCAGTTCGGCCCCCTGGCCGCCGCGGGCTTCCGCGTCGTCGCCCCCGACCAGCGTGGCTACGGGCGCAGCGACCACCCCTCCGACGTCGACGCGTACAGCATCCTCCACCTGGTCGGCGACGTCGTCGGGCTGGTCCACGCGCTGGGCGAGGAGAAGGCGTACGTCGTCGGGCACGACTGGGGCGCGCCGGTGGCCTGGCACACCGCGATGCTGCGGCCGGACCTGGTGCTCGGAGTGGCCGGGCTCAGTGTGCCGCCGCCCTCCCGGGGCCCCGAGCCGCCGCTGGCCGCCATGGACAAGGCTTTCGGCGGGCGCTTCTACTGGAACTACTTCAACCGTCCCGGTGTCGCCGACGCCGAGTTCGCCGAGGACACCCGCACCGCCCTGCGAAAGTTCTTCTACGCGGCCTCCGGTGACGCTCCCGGCGAGATCATGCAGCCGATGGTCGACCCCGAGCGAGGCTGGCTCGCGGGCATGCCGGACCCCGAGGTCCTGCCGGACTGGTTCACCGAGGACGACCTCGACGTCCTCACGGAGAGCTTCGCCGGGGGCTTCACCGGCGGCCTCAACTGGTACCGCAACCTCGACCGTAACTGGGAACTGACCGCGCCGTGGCAGGACGCCGTCATCACCCCGCCCGCCCTGTACGTCTACGGCGACCGGGACATCGTCGCGGCCTTCCCCGGCACACCCGAGTTCATCGAGACGCTTCCCGACCGCATGCCCCACCTGCACCGCAAGCCCGTCAAGCTGGCGGGCTGCGGGCACTGGACCCAGCAGGAACGCCCGGACGAGGTGAACGAGGCGCTCATCGATTTCCTCGGGACGCGCCGCTGAGTCCGGACCGTCAGGGGGTGGCGCGCAGGAGGACGAGGGATCCGGTGTAGGTGGGCCGGTGGCGCAGGTGGCCGAACGCCTCGTCCCAGGTGCCGGATCCCAGGGCGCGGCGCAGGGAGGCGTCGAAGGCCTGGCGGGCGTGGTCGTCGATGAAGCTCCAGGCGGAGCAGGCCTGGCGGGCGGCGGGGTCGAGGAGGAGTTCGGGGCGGCCGTAGTAGGCCTCGTTGAAGCCGTCGGTGCAGTCCAGCGGGATGGGGACGCGCTGGACGGTGGTGGTGGCGCCGAGTGCGGCCGCGAGCCGGCCCAGGGGCGGGTAGCGGCGGGCCTCGGCCTCCAGGACATCGGGGGCGTACTCGTAGAGCCAGAAGTCCCGTACGCGGGCGGGGTCGCAGGTCAGTACGGCGATGGGGCCGCGGGTGACGCGGCGCATCTCGCGGAGCCCGGCGTCGACGTCGGACCACTGGTGGACGCTGAAGAGGGTCATCGCGGCGTCGAACCGGCCGTCGGCGAAGGGGAGATCCTCGGCTACGGCGTCCAGGGCGGTGGCGAGCTCGGCCGGGCGCTGGGCGCGCATGGCCAGGGACGGCTCGACTGCGGTGACGGCGTGTGCCGCGTTCTCGTACGAGCCGGTGCCGGCGCCGACGTTGAGGACCGTGCGGGCATCGCCCAGGGCCTCGGCGATGACGCGGGCGATGCGAGCGTCCGGGCGCCGGTGCGCGCCGAGTCCGGAGCGGACGCTGCCGTGGTCGACGCCGCCTGCGCTGCCGTGGTGAGTGCTGCCGTCGTGGGTGCGCATGACCATGGGGGGACCTCGCCTCGTGGGCCTGGACCTGGGCCGGGACGGTGGCCTCCGCATCCCGAACGACGTCCCCTATCTTGCATCTGCCACGCGCGATCTCATAGACGGCTGGCGAATGCTTGGCTGATTGACCAGACCTCATGGCATGTGTGGGGCGTCACCCTTGGAGGTTGCGCCAGGGGCGGGACGGCCTTGGCGGCGCGGCGGTGAGGTTGTCCGGCCATGACGGGGCGAGGAGCGTGTGACCAATGGCATGCCAAAAGACCCTCTTCAGGAGGGTTTGACCGGCCTACGGTGAGGGGATGTCGCCCCTCGCCCGCATCAGCGCCTCGTACGCCCCGCGCTTCGCCGAGTTCGCCTTCGAGCCCGGGTTCACGGCCGCCGTGGACCAGCACGTCGCGGAGCTGCGGGACCGGCTCGAGATGGGCGGGGCCGGGCTGGTGCCGCCGACGCCGGACCCCGAGATCCTTGCGGACTACGCCCTGGGGTTCCTGGACGCGCTGTCCGAGAACGGGTGGCGGGAGCCGGTGGGCCACGACTACGCGGTGTGCCGCCTCACCGCCATCTCGTGGCTGGTGAGGCGGCACGACCTGGTGCCGGAGTCCGCCGGATCCTGACCGAGGAACCGAGGGCCCGGGCCGGTTCGCTCCGAGTCCCCGGACCGGTCGGATCCGGTCAGATGTCGAAGCGCTCGCGCTCCTCCACCGGCTGGTTGGTCATCGCGTCCTCGCGCCCCGCCTGGTAGGCGCTGACGCTGCCGCGGGCCTTGGCCGTCTCCTGCTCCGCCGTGTTCAGCCACCGCTCCCAGCGCTGACGCATCGGGCCGATGAGACCACCGCCGACGCCGACGATCAGGATGCCCGCACCGGCCGCGAGCGCCGCGTACAGGACGGGCTGGGTGACCGTCGTGGCGATGCCCGCCTGGCCGAGGGCCGCGATCACGCCGAGCGCGACGATGCAGGCCCAGACGATCGTGCCGACGGTCTTGCCGTACGACATCGAGGACAGGGCGCTGGTGACGATGTCGCGTACGACGTTGGCCACCGCCATGGCGACGACCATCAGGACGATGGCGACGACGGCGCGCGGGATCCAGGAGACGATGCCGTCGAGCATCGTGGAGACCGGGTTGCTGCCGAAGACACCGAAGCCGAGTTGCAGGGTAATCAGGAGCAGGGCGAAGTACACGACCTTGCAGACGATCCCCGTCATGTCGTACTTGGAGTTCGCCAGCATCCGGTGCGCACCGGCACGTTCGGCGAGCTTCTCGGAGCCGGCCTTGCGCAGCAGCCTGTCGAGGACCTTGGCGATCATCTTCGACACGAACCAGCCGATGGCCATGACGACCAGGAAGCCGATCAGCTTCGGCACGAATTGCGCGACCTTCGACCAGGCGTCGTTGAGACCCTGGGTGAAGTCCACGGAGAGACTGATGTACTGGGACATGAGTGGCCCTCCACTCGATGAGCCCGGCCGCCACAACGGCGTCAGGGCGATGAATCCCCCACGGCGCGCGGCTTCCGGCGCGTCCCTTCTCCCCTGGATATCAGGGACCACGGGCGGGGACTGCGCGGTGTTGCGCCGTACGGGTGACGGCGTGTGACGCACCGGGGCGCTGTGTGTCCGCTCACTTGGAGGATCTGCCCAGTAGCTGAGAGTTCCGATTGTCGTAGCCATCCCCTAGGCTTGACGCATGCCCTTAACCCCTCAGCCCCCTGGTTCCGCACGGTCTGCCGCGGAACTGAACGAGCGGATCCGCGGTCTGTGGATGCGCGCCGGTGGACGCCTCTCGGTCGAACAGCGCCGTGAATACGAGCAGTTGGTGACCGCATGGGCTGCCGCCGTGCGCGAAGAGGTCGTCAAGGCGGCCTAGCTGGTGAGTTGAGGCCCCGGCGCCCTGCGGGCGCTGCGAGCCCGCCCTTTGAGCCGCCCTCCGGGCTCTCCTGCCCGGTGCTTGCGAGCGCTCAGCCCTGAGCCGTGAACTCCGCGATACGCGCGAGGGTTTCCGCCGTGCCGGTGTGCACGTGACCCGCCATCCCCAGCACCCGCGCCGCCGTGACGTTGTCGGCCATGTCGTCGATGAACAGGGCCCGCGCGGGCTCGACGGCCAGCAGCCGCAGAGCGATCTCGTAGATCCGCCGGTCCGGCTTGGCGCATCCGACCTCGCAGGACAGCACTAGGTGATCGGCGATGTCCGACAGGCCGGCGGCCGACATACGTGCCCGCAGACCGGGCCAGGTGTTGCTGACCACGGCCGTCCGGACGCCCCGCAGCCGCAGGCCGCGCAGGCACGCCACGAGCTCCGCGTCCCAGTGCTCCGCGTCCGCCAGGTCCCGGCGCAGCTCGGCGATCACGTCCGGCCCCGTGCGGAGCCGCCCCCGGACGGTGTCCCACCACGCGTCCTCGCTGACGCGGCCGATGAGAACCCCGGAGTCGTTTCCCTCGTACAGGGCGGCCATGAAGACGGCGTCCCGGATACCCAGCCGCCTGCCCCAGGCCGCCGCGACGGCGGGCAGGTACTCGCGGACGAGCACACCGCCGACGTCGATCAGTACGCCGCGGGTGTGCGGGCTCATGTGCCGTACCTTCGCCGAGTGGCGGCCCCGCCGTCAACGGCTGCCGCGTCAGCCCTTGCCCTGACGCGCCTTCCTCGCGATACGGTGCTTCTGCCGCCCCGTCAGTTCCTTGCGGTTGCCCTGCCGTTCGTACGCCGCGATGCGCTGCTCGTTCTTCACCGGGCCTCCCAGCTCGGAGTGCTCACGCTTCCCCGAGAACGCTCCATGAACACTCCACGAATGCTCGGTGGGCACTCAACTGACCCGCATAATATGGCAGTTGGTCCGCGCTCGACCCGTACCGACCACAACACACGCGCCGCGCCGCCATCTCCTTTCCGGCACGTTTCCGCACACCTCTTGGCTGCGCACCCCCCGTGCCCAACACTGACCCGATGACGCAGCGCGTGGAACTCGCCGCCGTGATGGACCGGTTGGCCATCGACTCCCTCATCACCGAGTACGCAGTGACCGTCGACGACGGCGACTGGGACGCCTACCAGCGGCTCTTCACCCCGGACGGACGCGCCGACTACAGCTCGGCGGGCGGCATCGACGCAAGCGCCGCCGAGGTGGCCGGATGGCTGGCGGGGACGATGGCGCTCTTCCCGATGCGCCAGCACCTGATCGTCAACAGGAGGCTGCGGTTCGGGACGCTCGACCAGGACATCGGCGACATCGCGCAGGTCCAGGCCGACTACGTGAACCCCATGCGCTTCGCCACGAGCGAGGGGGCGAACGACGACGGGCACGAGGACGGAGGGGACGGAGGGGATGGGCATGAGGGCGAGGCCGGCGCGGAGGCCTCGGCCCCGGACTTCATCTGCGGAGGCCGCTACGCCTTCACGGCCCTGCGTACGCACCAGGGCTGGCGGCTGCGCCAGGTGACCGTGCGCGAGAAATGGCGCCAGGTCCAGCAGCGGTCCCGGACGCGTGCGTCCGGCTGAGAAGCCGTGCCGGAGAACATGCCGGAGAACGTGCGGGCAAACATGGACGAAAAGGTGCAGGAAAACGTGCCGGAGAGACCACCGGGACATCACACCGCAGGCGCACTGTCCTAGATCGTCCGGGGCGCGCACACTGGAGGAACGACCGGGTGGCGGGGAGCGAGGGAGGCGCTGCATGGATCTTCTCGGCGACGACCGGGACCGGCGGGGGCCACGCCTTTCGGCCGCCTGGGCCTCTTGGGCCGCCCCGGCATCCTCGGCCTCCTCGGACTCCTTGGCTTCGCGGCTGCTCGCGTCGGCCCGGTGGCGCGGCGTCCTGGCCGTCCTCGCCGGCGCACTGCCCGCCCTCGCCTTCCCCGCCCCGTCGCTGTGGTGGTTCGCCTACGTCGCGCTCGTGCCCTGGATCCTGCTGGCACGCTCGGCGGAGACCGGACGCAGGGCCGCGATCGACGGATGGCTCGGCGGCCTCGGGTTCATGGTGGCGGTGCATCACTGGCTGCTGCCGAGCCTCCATGTGTTCACCCTCGTCATCGCCGCGCTGCTGGGCCTGCTGTGGGCGCCGTGGGGCTGGCTGGTGCGCCGGCTCCTGGGCGGGACGATCACACCGGGGCGGACCACGGCCGCGCTGGTCGTCCTGCCGTCCGCCTGGCTGATGGTCGAACTGGTCAGATCCTGGGAGGGGTTGGGCGGTCCGTGGGGGCTGCTCGGCTCCAGTCAGTGGCAGGTCGCCCCCGCCCTGCGCCTCATGTCCGTGGGCGGGGTGTGGCTGGTCAGCGCCCTGATCGTCACCATGAACACCGCCGTCGCCGCGCTCGTCGCGGCTCATGCCGCCCGCTCACCGGGGGCATCACGCACATCAACGGTGCCCCGTGCCTCGGGGATGCCCAGGAGCTCCGCGGTCTCCGGTATATCCCGGGCGTCCGTGGCCAGGACCCTCCCCGCCACCGCCGGGCTCGTGGCGGTGGCCGCCGTGACCACCTCCGCCTGGGTCTGGGCGCCGCGCCCCGAGCCCACGGGCCGGACGATGCGCGTGGCCGTCGTCCAGCCGGGTGTCATGGACGGGGTCGGCGGTGCCGACAAGCGGCTCGCGCGCGAGGAGGCGCTGACGCGAGGCCTGGCGGGACGGGACCTGGACCTCGTCGTCTGGGGCGAGAGCAGTGTCGGTTACGACCTCGCGGAGCGCCCCGACATCGCCCGGCGGATAGCCGCACTGTCCCGGGACGTCGGCGCCGACATCCTGGTGAACGTGGATGCCCGCCGCTCGGACAAGCCCGGCATCTTCAAGAGCTCCGTCCTCGTCGGCCCCCAGGGCCCGACCGGCGACCGCTACGACAAGATGCGGCTCGTCCCCTTCGGCGAGTACGTCCCCGCCCGCTCGCTCCTCGGCTGGGCGACGTCCGTGGGCAAAGCGGCGGGCGAGGACCGTCGGCGCGGTGAGCGTCCGGTGGTGATGAAGGTAGGGGACGGCCTGAAGGTCGGGCCGCTGGTGTGCTTCGAGTCGGCGTTCCCCGACATGAGCCGGCATCTGACGCGTGAGGGCGCCCAGTTGCTGCTCGCGCAATCGTCCACCTCGTCGTTCCAGTCCAGCTGGGCACCCGAGCAGCACGCCTCGCTCGCGGCGGTGCGGGCCGCCGAGACCGGCCGCCCCATGGTGCACGCCACGCTCACCGGCGTCTCCGCGGTGTACGGCGCGGGCGGCGAGCGGGTCGGGGCGCCGCTCGGCACCTCGGCGAGCGCCACGTCGACGTACGACATACCGCTGGCTAAGGGCGTCACGCCGTACGTCAGGCTGGGCGACTGGCCCGTGCACACAGCCCTCGCCGTGCTCGCGGTGCTGTGCGCGGCGGAGGGCGTGCGGTCCCTGCGGGGACCCGTGAAGGGGCGGCTCAGGCAGCCTGCTCCTGAGCCGCAAGAACCACGCGCTCGCACAGCTCATGGGTCGCCAGCGCATCCCGGGCGCTGAGCACCTTGCCCGCGCGCACGGCGTCGAGGAACGTGAGGACCACCTGCTCGATGCCGCGCTGCCGGGCCACCGGCACCCAGTCGCCGCGCCGCCGCACGCTGGGCTGACCCTTGTGGTCGATGACGTCGGCGAGGTTGAGCACCTGTCGCTTGGTGTCCTGTCCGGACACCTCGAGGATCTCCTCGGTGGAACCGCTCAGCCGGTTCATCATGCCGATCGCGGTGAAGCCGTCGCCCGCGAGCTGCAGCACGACGTGCTCCATGAGCCCGTCCTGGATGCGGGCGCGCACGCCGACGTGCTCGATCGGTCCCGGCGCGAGGAAGCGCAGCGTGTCCACGACGTGGATGAAGTCGTCGAGGACGAGCGTGCGCGCGTCCTCCGGCAGGCCGACGCGGTTCTTCTGCATCAGGATCAGCTCGCGCGGGTGCTCGACGCACTGGGCGTAGCCGGGCGCGAAGCGTCGGTTGAAGCCGACGGCGAGGCTGACCGCGCGCTCCTCCGCCAGCTGCACGAGCCGCTCGGAGTCCGCGAGTTCGTACGCGAGGGGCTTGTCGACGTAGGTGGCGACGCCCGCTTCGAGCAGCCGCGTCACGATCTCCGGGTGGGCGGAGGTCGAGGCGTGCACGAAGGCCGCGTCGATGCCCTGGGCGAGCAGCGCGTCCAGGTCGGTGTGGCAGCGCTCCTCGGGGATGTGGTGGGTGCCCGCGATGCGGGCGAGGGTGGCGGGCGTACGCGTCTGCAGGTGCAGCTCGACCCCCGGCAGGGTGGTGAGCACCGGCAGATACGCCTTCTGCGCGATGTCACCAAGTCCGATACAGCCGACCTTCACCACTGTCCCTGTCTCCTCTACCACTGTGCGAGTTCTGCTCCCGCAGCATACGGCGGCCGCGACGGCTGCCAGCAGGCGCTCGAGACGAGGCTCCGGCACCGCGGGCAGCACCGCCGGGTAATCGGGTGGGTGGGCGGGAAAGATCTGCCGCGCAGCGGCAGGCCAGGGCGGAGTCGGCCCGCGGACACGAACCCCCAGCCCCCACCACGGAGCGGCGAAGCAGCGGGGGGGGGGGGAAGCCAGCCCCCCGTACCCCCGCCGGCCAGAGGCGACCTCACCCATGCGGGCCAACTTCCGCCCGTTCCCTCGCCGAAAGCACCCCCCGCCCCCCAGAGTTGCGCGAATGCACCGAACCACGACCGCCGCCACGCTCCTGGCCTCCGTGGCGGTCACCGCCCTCTCCGGCTGTGTGAGCGTCGAGCGGCACCCCGCCCCAGGTCCGTCCGCCGAGAGCGCCCCGCCCCCGGCGCCCCGCACCGACGGCTACTCCCGCCCCCGGGTCGTGGAGGCCCCCGCCCGCGAGGCCCTTGAGCTCATCGGCCCGCCCCGCGCCCCGGCGCCCCGCACCACCGGCACCGCCCCGACCGTCCCCGCCGCACCCCAGCGCACGGCGCACCCCGCACGGCACTCGGACCCGCCCCCGCGCCGCCACGCCCACCGGCCCGAGGCCGCCGAACCGCCCGCTCTTCCCACCGCCGTGCCCACGACCGCGGACCTCTGCGCCCTGGGCAAGCAGTACGGCGGCTGGCAGCCGGGCAGCCCCGAGGCAACCATCTGCCAGGACGCCTACGGGCCCTGACCCCACCCCACGCGGTCACCCCACCTCAGCCCGCGCCCCCTCCCACCTCACTGCAGGTCACTCCACCTCGCTCCCCTCCCCCAACTGCAACTCCAGCCGTCCGATGGCCGCCCGAATCCCGTCCCCGTACCCGTCGTCCCCCAGTGCCCCGACCACCCCGCGCGCCCGCCGGATGTGGTTGCGCGCTGCCTCGGGGCGGCCCAGCTTCGCGTAGTCCGCGGCCAGGTTCAGGTGCAGGGACGGGTAGAAGCCCCGGACCGCGATCGAGTCGTGGTGTTCGTGCAGGCGCTCGTCCGTGAGCTCGTCCGCCGCCGACAACGCCCGCAGATCCCACGCCAGTTCGTCCGACGGGTCCTCCTGCGTGTCTGCCATGTAATGCGCGAGCGTGCAGCGGTGCAGTGGGTCTCCGTCCTCGCCGATCTCCGACCACAGACCGAGGAAGCGGCCCTGCGCCTCCTCACGGTCGCCTCCGTGGTGCAGCATGACCGCCTGCCCGATCCGGGTCATCATGGCGTCTTCCGCCGCCTGCTCCTGCTGCTCCGCCACCGGGTCCTCCACGCTCGTACGCCCATCGTGCACACCGTCATCGACGCTATCCGCCCTCACCGACAATCACGGTCAGGCGCGATCGGCCGCGAGGCGCTCACGCATACCGCTGGGCCAGGCCGGTGACGGTCCTGGTCAGTGCGGCGCGGAGTTCGGGCGGGCCGAGCACCTCGGCCTCGAGGCCCAGCCTCAGCAGGTCGCTCACCGCGACGGGCAGTGTCTCGACTTCCAGGTCGACCACCCGTCGGCCGTCCGCGTCCGGCTCGCCCGCCGCCTCCACGGCCCGCTCCCCCGCCGCCCCGAACAACGCGGGCAGCAGCCGGAGCCCCGCCGGTGAGATCCGCACGCGCGCCGTGCCCTGCAGCACCCGCGCCCGCAGGTCGCGCGCGGCGCCCTCCCAGTAGGCGGCCAGATCGAACCCGGCGGGCCGCGCGGAAGGCTCGTCCGCCGCCGTCACCTCCAGGAAGCGTGACACCCGGTAGGTACGTACGGCGTCG
Source organism: Streptomyces sp. NPDC032198 (assembly GCF_040636975.1). Lineage (NCBI taxonomy): Bacteria > Bacillati > Actinomycetota > Actinomycetes > Kitasatosporales > Streptomycetaceae > Streptomyces > Streptomyces sp. NPDC032198. Next base: position 110,325 of record NZ_JBEZVL010000020.1, read on the forward strand.
TCGGCGGCCTCACCCGAAGCTGCCACCAAATACCAGTTTCCCGCCTTGAGCACGAGACCCAGCGGATGCAGCTCGCGCCGCACTTCACCGCCCCACCGCCGGTAGTGCGCCCGCAGCAGCCGCTGACGCCACACGGCGTCGGCGACGACGGACAGCAGCGGCGCGGGATCCGCCGCGCGGAACCAGCCCTCCGCGTCCAGGTGAAAGCGCTCCTGGATCCGCCGTGACCGCTCACCGAGCCCGGCCGGGAGCGCCGCGCCCAACTTGAGCTGCGCGGTGACCAGTTCGGCCCCAAGCCCCAGATCGGCGGCGGCGGCCGGCATCCCCGCGAGGGCGAGGGAGTCGGCCTCGTCGTCCGTGAGTCCGGTCAGCCGGGTGCGATAGCCGTCCATCAGCCGGAAGCCGCCCGCCGGACCCCGCTCGGCGTACACGGGCACACCGGAGGCGGCGAGGGCCTCCGCGTCCCGGTAGACGGTCCGCACCGAGACCTCCAGCTCCTCGGCGAGTTCGGGCGCGGTCACGCGCCCGCGGTTCTGGAGCAGCAGGAGCAGGGCGAGAAGCCGGTCGGCACGCATGGGATCAAGTCTGCACCCGTACCTGACAGAAGGTGTCAGGTACGGGCGCCAAGCTCTTCTCAGGACCCCGGGGGCCACCCCGGCCCGCCGAACCCCGGCACCCCACCAACATCAACACCGCCCCGAGAAAGGCACCCCATGACCACGCGAGCCACCAGCATCGCCACCGGCACCTTCACCTTCTCCCACTGGGACGAGAAGCCGGTCGCCGGAGCGGAGGGCGGCGCCCGCATCGCGCACGCCGCCGTCACGAACGACTTCACCGGCGCCATCGAGGCCACCGGCACCTCCTGCGAGTACACGCTCGTGTACGCCGACGAGACCACCGGCGCCTTCGTGGGCTACGAGTTCATCGAAGGAACCGTCGACGGCCGCACGGGCTCCCTCGTCCTGGAGCAGCGCGGCACGTTCGGCGCCGACGGCACGGTCACCTGCGTCCTGACCGTGCAACCCGGCTCGGGAGCAGGCGAGTTGACGGGCCTCTCCGGCACCGGCGCGTTCACCGCACGGCACGGCGAGCCCACCGTCCCGTACACCCTCACGTACGAGATCGGCTGACCCCAGCCCACGAGGAGGTCAGCCCAGATCCGGAATCCGCCAGTCGATCGGCTGGTGACCCTGCGCCGCCACCGCCTCGTCGATCTGCGTGAAGGGGCGCGAGCCGAAGAACTTCTTCGCGGACAGCGGCGAGGGGTGGGCACCCTTCACGACCACGTGCCGCTCCTCGTCGATGAGCGGGAGCTTCTTCTGGGCGTAATTGCCCCACAGGACGAAGACGGCGGGGTCGGGGCGTTCGGCCACCGCGCGGATCACCGCGTCGGTGAACTTCTCCCAGCCCTTGCCCTTGTGGGAGTTGGCCTCTCCCGAGCGGACCGTGAGCACCGCGTTCAGGAGCAGGACGCCCTGCTGGGCCCACGGCATCAGATAGCCGTTGTCCGGCACGGGGTGGCCGAGCTCCTCCTTCATCTCCTTGTAGATGTTCCGCAGCGAGGGCGGGGTCTTCACGCCCGGCCGCACGGAGAAGCAGAGGCCGTGCCCCTGCCCCTCGCCGTGGTACGGGTCCTGGCCGAGGACCAGCACCTTCACCTGGTCGTACGGCGTCGCGTCGAGCGCGGCGAACACTTCGTCACGCGGAGGGTAGACGGGACCCTTCTCCCGCTCTTCCTCGACGAACTCGGTGAGCTCCTTGAAGTAGGGCTTCTGCAGCTCCTCGCCGAGGACTCCGCGCCAGGACGCGGGCAGCATGGCGATGTCGGTCACGTCAACAACCTCCGGTGTGCGGTCACTTCTCACTCACCGAAGAACCTACCGGCGGCCACTGACAATCAGCGCCGCCCACCGGCTACCGGGCCACGCACCACCAGCCACGCGCTACCAGCTGGTCTTGCGCTGCAGCTCCCACATCATCATGATCGCCGAGGGGTCCAGGGCGCGCTCGCCGCCCGCGATCTCCTCGCTCGCCATGATGTATTGCTTGCCCTGCCACAGCGGCAGCAGCCGCGCGTCGTCGACGAGGAGCTTCTGGGCCCGCTCGAAGTCGTCGGCGACCGCACCCCGGTCGGCCTCACGGCGCGAGCGCGGCAGCACCTCGTCGGTGATCTCCTTCGACGGGTACGGCGTGTTCAGCACGTTCTTCTCGCCGATGAACGGCGCGATGAAGTTCTCCGCGTCGGGGAAGTCGGGGAACCAGCCACGGCCGAAGACCGGGTACTCGCGCTTCTTGGTGCCCGCGTCGAACTCGGTCCAGGGACGGCCCTTGATGGTGATCTTGAACAGGCCCGACGCCTCGAGCTGCCGCTTGATCTCCTTGAACTCTCCCTCGGTCGCCGAGCCGTACCGGTCGGTCGTGTACCAGAGCGTGAGCGGCACGGGTGCGTTGATGCCCGCGCTCTTGAGGATGTTCGCGGCCTTGGTGTTGCTGGGGTCCCCGTAGTCGTCGAAGAAGCCGGTGCCGTGCCCGGTGAGCCCCTGGGGGACCATCGAGTACAGCGGCTCGACGGTGTCCTGATAGATCTTGTGTGCGATGGCCGGGCGGTCGATGACCTGGGCGAACGCCTGGCGGACCGGCTTCTTCCTGGCCCAGGGGTCATCGGGGTTGAACACCAGGTAGCGGATCTCGGTGCCCGAGCCCTCCACGAGCTGGATGCCCTCGCGCGCGTTCTTGTTCGCCTGCATCTCGACGATGTCCCTCGCCGCGAGTCCACGGAAGGTGACGTCGATCTGCTTGTTCTTCAGGGCGTCGACCATGGCGGCCGACTTGTTGAAGTAACGGATCGTGACGGCGTCGTTCTTGCGGTCGGCCGCACCCTTGTAGTTGGTGTTCTTGACCAGGTCCGCGCGGTCACCTGCCTTGTACGCCTCCAGGTCGTACGGCCCCGAGCCCGCGATCGTGGTGCCCTCGCGGAGCTTGTCCGCCGGGTACTCACTGGGGTCGACGATCGACATGGCGGGCGTGGAGAGCACGAACGGGAAGGTGGCATCCGGCTTCTTGAGCCGGAACGTGACCGTCCGGTCACCCTTCGTCTCCACCGAGTCGAGCGACCCGAGCAGACCCGTGGGCCCGCCCTTCACGTCGATGCGCCGCATACGGTCGAAGGTGTACTTGACCGCCTTCGCGTCGAGCGCGTGGCCGTCGGAGAACTTGAGGTCCTCGCGCAGCTCGCAGGTGAAGACCCTGTTCGTCGCGTCGGTGAACTTGCAGGACTCGGCCGCGTCCGGCTCGGGCTCGGCCGCCCCGCTGGGGAAACTGAGGAGCGTCTGGAAGACGTTGCGGTACAGCTCCCAGGAGCTGTCCCAGGCTGCGGCCGGATCGAGGGTGCTGGGAGCACTCATCGTGCCGACGGTGATCCGCTGCTCCTCGTCGGAATCGTCCGACGAGAAGGCCCCGCATCCCGAGAGCAGGGACAGGGAGACCAGCACCGCGGCGGGCCGCAGACCCCGGCGGGGCAGCCCGGCCAGGCCACGGAGACCCGCTGCCGTCACCAGGCGAACTTCACTGAACACGCGCACGCTCCTCGATCGGCCATGCCATGGGGTCGGCAGACAATATCGCAATGCCCCGCCGGGCCAACTTGCGGCGCCGACGGGGCACTTGATGCGCGCGTACGTCCCCTTTAGGGGGTGTACCTCGCGGTTGTGCGGGCTTCGTCAGCCGACGCCCGCATTGAGGAAGATGCCGCCATCGACCACGAGTGTCTGTCCCGTGACCCAGTCGGACTGGCTGGACGTGAGGAACGCTGCGGCGCCCCCGATGTCCTCGGGCACACCGAGCCGCCCCAGGGGGTACGCGGCGGCGGCCTCCTCCTCGCGGCCCTCGTACAGCGCCTGGGCGAACTTGGTCTTGACCACGGCCGGCGCGATCGCGTTGACCCGCACCTTGGGCGCGAACTCGTGCGCGAGCTGCACGGTGAGGTTGATCATGGCGGCCTTGCTCATGCCGTACGCGCCGATGAACGGCGAGGGGGCGACGCCCGCGACGGAGGCGATGTTCACGATCGCGCCGCCGTTCTCGCTCTGCCAGGCCTTCCAGGTCTGCTGGGCGAAGCCGAGCGCCGAGATCACGTTGGTCTCGTAGACCTTGCGCGCCACGTTGAGGTCGAGCTCCGCCATCGGACCGAACACCGGGTTCGTGCCGGCGTTGTTGACCAGGAAGTCGACCCGTCCGAAGGCCTCCATGGCGCGCTCGACGGCGACCGCCTGGTGGGCCTCGTCGTGGGCCTTGCCCGCGACGCCGATGACGCGGTCGGCGCCGAGCTTCTCGACGGCCTCCTTCAGCGCGTCCTCGTTGCGTCCGGTGATGCACACCCGGTCACCGCGGGCGACGAGCGCCTCCGCGACGCCGTAGCCGATACCTCGGCTGGCGCCCGTGACGAGCGCGGCCTTTCCGCTGTCCTGCACAGTCATCTCCGCATCCCTCCGGGACAGAACTAGTTGAGCGGGCCGCCGGCCACGTACATGACCTGACCCGAGACGAAGCCCGCCGCGTCGCCCGTGAAGAAGGCGATGGCGTTGGCGATGTCCTCGGGGCGGCCGACGCGCTGCACCGGGATCTGGGTGGCGGCGGCGGCCTGGAAGTCCTCGAAGCCCATGCCGACGCGGTCGGCGGTGGACTTGGTCATCTCGGTGACGATGAAGCCGGGGGCCACGGAGTTGGCGGTGACGCCGAACTTGCCGAGCTCCTTGGCGAGGGTCTTGGTGAAGCCCTGCAGACCGGCCTTGGCCGCGGCGTAGTTGACCTGGCCGCGGTTGCCGAGCGCGGAGGACGAGGAGAGGTTCACGATCCGGCCGAACTTGGCGTCCACCATGTGCTTCTGGATCGCGCGGGACATCAGGAAGGCACCGCGCAGGTGCACGTTCATGACCATGTCCCAGTCGTCCGCGCTCATCTTGAAGAGGAGGTTGTCGCGGAGCACACCGGCGTTGTTCACCAGGATCGTGGGCGCGCCGAGCTCGTCGGCGATCCGGGCGATGGCCGCCTCGACCTGAGCCTCGTCGGAGACGTCGCAGCCGACGGCGATCGCCTTGCCACCGGCAGCGGTGATCTGCGCGACGGTGTCCTTGCAGGCGGCCTCGTCGAGGTCGATCACCGCGACGGCGCGGCCTTCGGCGGCCAGACGCACGGCGGTCGCCGCGCCGATGCCTCGCGCTGCTCCGGTCACGACCGCGACGCGCTGCTCAGTGGTGGACATGCTGGTTCTCCTCGCCCTTGGGATGCGGCTCCACGGTACGCCCCGATGGTGAGCGACCGCTTAGTACCTTCAGCTGAACGAGACGCTAGAAGCCCTGGCACCCGGTGTCAACGGCACACCGGGGCCTGTGATTCTTTACCTCACCAGGAGGTCGAGGAGTCGGTCCACCTCTGCGGCAGGATCCGCCGTGAGCCCGGTGTGCACCGGCCCCGGCTGTACGACGGTCGAGCGCGGCGCGATCAGCCACCGAAAACGCCGCCCGGCGTCGTCGCGCTCGGCCTGACCTGCCGCTTCGCCGCCCGCGCAGATCCGCTGGACGGCGCCGAGCGCGGCCCTGATGCCGCTCACGTCGGCCCCGGGGTCAAGGGCCCGCAGCTTGCCCTCGTCGAGATGGGTGCGGGCGGCCACGAAGGACTTGGCCCGGCAGTAGACCACCACGCCCGCGTTGAACTGCTCCCCGCGCTCCACGCGGGGCACGACGCGCACGAGGGCATACTCGAAGACGTCCCGCTGGGGCGACTGTGGCGACGGCTGCTCGGTCACTGGGTGGCGCCCTTCCGCTGCGGCTCGGGCAGCTGGATCCGTTCGTGGATGGTCTTGGCGCGCGGCAGCAGGGCCGCCACATAGGCGCGGCGCACGGCGTCCGGGCCGTCGAAGCCGGGCTCGTCCACCAGCCACGCGTCGGGCACGTCGGCCGCGGCGGCGGTGAGCAGCTCCTCCGTGACGAGCGGGGCGAGCTCGGCCGCGGCGGCCGCCACGTCGGGGCCGAACGGGGCCAGGGCGTGGTCGGAGGCGTCGTACGGCTTGGCGGCGGCGGTCTCGGCGGTGCGCCAGTTGTGGTGCCAGATCATGCTCGCGCCGTGGTCGATGAGCCACAGGTCGCCGCCGAAGACCAGCATGTTCGGATTCCGCCAGGAGCGGTCCACGTTGTTGATGAGCGCGTCGAACCACACGACGCGGCCCGCCTCGGCCGGGTCGACGTCGAAGGCGAGCGAGTCGAAGCCGAGCGCGCCCGAGAGGTAGTCCATCCCCAGGTTCAGGCCGCCGCTCGACTTGAGGAGCTCCTGCACCTGCTGGTCGGGCTCACCCAGGCCGATCACCGGATCGAGGTGGATGCCCACCAGGCCCGGCACCCGGAAGCCGAGTCCACGCGCCAACTGTGCGCAGATCACCTCGGCGACCAGTGTCTTGCGGCCCTGTCCGGCTCCGGTGAACTTCATGACGTACGTCGCGTACGTCCCCTGGTCGTCGGCGGCCTCGACGAGGCCGGGGAGCGATCCGCCCTCGCGCAAGGGCGTGGCGTAGCGGACCGCGGTGACTTCGGTGAGCATTGCCCCAGGTTAATGCCGGTCCGAACGCGGCCCGCGCAAGAAGTGCTTGAGCGTTTGAACACAGCGGCACGCGATCTCGTACCACCGGACATGACCATTTCGAAGGAACCTCAGCCCGCGCTCTCCCGCCGCTCCGTCGTCGCGGCGGCGGGCGTCGTCAGCCTGGCCGCCGCACTCGCCGCGTGCGGTGACGGTGATGACGGCGGATACGGCGGGGACGGCGGGGACAGCGGAGACGGCAAGAACACGGACGACTCCACCCCTGCCGCCGAGCAGACGCCCGGCGAGGCCGCCGGTGGCGCCGCCGGGGCCGCGCTCGCCAAGACATCGGAGATTCCGGTGGGCGGCGGCAAGATCTTCAAGAAGGAAGGGGTGGTGGTCACCCAGCCGACGAAGGGCGAGTTCAAGGCCTTCTCGAACCGCTGCACCCATAAACAGTGTCCGGTGACGAGCGTCGAGGGCGGCACCATCAACTGCCCTTGCCACGGCAGCAAGTTCTCCATCGCCGACGGGAGCGTGAAGGCCTCCCCGGCACCGAAACCGCTGCCCGCGGCCGAGATCAGCGTGGACGGCGACTCGATCAAACTGGCCTAGGACCTCGCGGTCACACCGCCCTGGGCCGCTTCCAGGTGCCGAGTATCTCCTGGGTGGTGGCGATGGTGGCCACCAGGGCGAGCGTGTTGCGGATCATCGCGGGGGCGTAGTCGGAGGGGACTCCCGCGATGGCGTCCGACGGCACGACGGCGGTGTAGCCCAGGTTCACGGCGTCGAAGACGGCGTTCGGTATCGCCACGTTCGCCGACACACCGGTCACCAGGAGGGTGCGGCAGCCCAGGTTGCGCAGCAGCGGGTCGACGTCCGTGCCCGCTAGGGGCGAGAGGCCGTGCAGCCGCCGTACGACGAAGTCCTCCTCGGCCACTTCGATGGGCGGCGCGATCCGCACGGCCTTCGTCCCGGAGAGCTGCTGCACGGGCAGCCGTCCCGCGGCACGGAAGAGGCGGGCGTTGTGGTTGGCGCCTCGCCCGTCGGGCCGTCGTTCGGCGACGGCGTGCATCACCTGGACCCCGGCCTGGTGGGCGGCGGAGACGAGCCGGGCGACATTGGCGAGGCAGCCCGACGAGCGTGCCACGTCGGCGAGTTCGGGCAGCGCGCTCTCCGTCCCCACCACGCCCTGTTGGCACTCGACGGTCATCAGTACGGTGCTTGCGGGGTCGAGGAGTTCCCTGAGCTGTTCGTACGACGGCATCGCTCCCCCTGTCCGGATCATCCGGGTCGGCTGGGTCATCCGGGTCGGCCAGGACGACCGGCGCCCGGGATGCGCGGAGGTTAGCCGCCATTGCGTGATGGCGGAAGAGACCGCATGCTTTCCTGACGCACGGTTCTGACGGGCTGTCAGTTCCGGCTGTGCGCCCACCTTTTCCACATGTCGCGGGAGGACCGATGGCCGTCACACAGCGCCGGGGCCGCAGGATCATGATGTCGCCGGGCGAACTCGACGCCTACCTCCGCACGGAGCGCACCTGCCGGGTCGCGACCGTGTCCGCTGACGGCGCCCCGCACGTGAGCGCCCTCTGGTTCGCCTGGGACGGCACGTCCTTGTGGCTCTTCTCCATCACCCGCAGCAAGCGCTGGGCCGATCTGCGGGGCGACCAGCGGATCGCCGTGGTGATCGACTCGGGCGTGGAGTACGGGGAGTTGCGGGGCGTGGAGCTTTCCGGGACGGCGGTCTTCGTCGCCGAGTCACCGCGGATGGGCGATCCCTGCCCCGAACTCGACGCCCCAGAGCGGCTGTTCACCCAGAAGTACTTCGGGATGGACACGATGCCGTACGACGGAAAGCACGCCTGGATCCGGCTCACCCCCGACGCGATCACGTCCTGGGACTTCCGGAAACTGGCGGAACTGCAGGCCCGGCCCTGAGCAGGCCCACCACTGAGCAGACCCGCCCCTCGACAGCCAGGCCGTGGACCAGACCTGCCCGAGAGCCCTAGCGCAGCCCGGCCCCGGTCACCTGGAGCGCCTCCACCGCCGCCCTGATCGACGGGCGGCGGTCGGCGTCCGCGCGCCACACGACGTACACATGACGGCGCACGAGGTTGCGCACCGGGACCGTCCTGATCCCGGCCGGCATCGGGTCGCGCCCCAACTGGGGTGCCACGCACACGCCGAGACCCGCGGCCACCAGCGCGAGCTGGGTGTGGTGCTCCTCCGCGCGGTGCGCGATCCGCGGCTCGATGCCCTTGGCGCGCAGCGTGAACATCAGCCACTCGTGGCAGAACTCCCCCTCAGCCCAGGTGATCCATTCGTCGTCCGCGAACTCCTCCAGGTCCACCTCGGCGCGGTCGGCGAGGGGGTGCGCCGCGGGCATGGCGACATCGGCGGGGTCGTCCAGGAGGGATGCCTTGACCAGGCCGTCGGGCATCGGCAACGGCTTGTTGTACCAGTCGAGGACGACCGCCATGTCGATGTCGCCGCGCACCACGGCGGCGACTCCGGGCTGCGGCTCCATCTCCTGGGAGCGGACGCGCAGCCCGGGGTGCCCAGCACGCAGCGCGGTGAGCGTGGCGGGCAGCAGTCCGCGCATCGCCGTGGGGAACGCCGAGATCCGCAGTTCCCCGACGGCCTTGCCGCGCTGTTCCTCCAGGTCGGACTGGGCGAGCTCCACCTGGGAGAGGATGCGCGCGGCATGCTCGGCGAGCAGCCGCCCGGCGTCGGTGAGGCGTACGCCGCGACCGTTCTTGGCGAGGAGCTGCTGGCCCACCTCGCGCTCCAGCTTGGTCATCTGCTGGGAGACGGCGGACGTCGTGACGTGCAGTCCGGCCGCGGCGCCGCTGACCGAGCCGTGCCGGGCCAGTGCGTCGAGCGTGCGCAGGCGCTCCAGGTTCAACATGTAAGGGATGCTACGCGGTACCCGGCAGTTAATTTCGCTTGTTCTACGAGGTTGGCTGCTTCAGGGTGAAGTGCATGAGCGTCACCACCCCTCCCGGCTCCGCCACCACCACGTCCCCGCACTCCCCTCCCTCCGCTGCCGACTCTGCCGACTCTGCCGACCCTGCCGGCCCGAAGCGGCGCCGCGCCCTCGGCTGGCAGGTCCGTTTCGGCATCCTCTCGCTGATCTGGGGCTTCAGCTTCCTCCTGATCAAGGTCGGCACGGAGGGCTACGCCCCGTTCCAGGTCACCCTGGGACGGCTGGTGTTCGGCACCGCGGTCGTCGCGGTCGTCCTCGTGATGAAGCGCGAACGGCTTCCGCGCGGGGCACGGACCTGGGCGCACCTCACCGTCTCCGCACTGCTGCTCAACGCCCTGCCGTTCTCGCTCTTCGCGTACGCGGAGCTGACGATCCCGTCCACGCTCGCCGGCATCTGCAACGCGACCTCGCCCCTGTGGGGCATGGCGCTCTCCATGGTCGCGCTCTCCGAGGACCGGCCCACGCGGCGCAGGGTCGCGGGGCTCGGCATCGGGTTCCTCGGCGTGCTCACGGTGCTTGGCGCCTGGCAGGGCTTCAGCGGACTCGACTTCCGTGGCACGTCGATGGCGCTGCTCGCCTCGCTGAGCTACCCGGTCGGCTGGATCTACGTGCGCCGCACCCTGGCCGGTTCCGGCCACTCGAACCTCTCGCTGACCGGTGCGCAGCTCCTGGTCGCGACCGCCGAGCTGGCCGTCGTGACGCCGCTGTTCACGTCGCTGCCCACCCACTTCCCCGTCGTGCCGCTCCTCGCGATCGTGGCACTGGGTGCCGTCGGCACCGGGCTCGCCTTCCTGATCCAGTACGGCCTCGTCGCCGAGGTCGGTCCGACGACGGCCCAGATGGTCACGTACTTCGTCCCGGTCATCGCCACCGCCGCGGGCGTCGCCGTACTGGGCGAGTCCTTGAGCTGGTCGACCCCGGTCGGCGCGGTCATCGTCCTGGCAGGCGCAGCCCTCACCCAGTCCAAACCACGGATCCGCCCCACCGAGCCACTCAGGCAGGACGACGGCCCACGGAATCAGCCCGATCACGCCTAGTCGGCCTGGTCACTCATAACGCCGCGCAGGAGCAGGCCCGGTGGCGGATGCGACCGCGTCCGCCACCGCTTCGATGTCCTCGTCCCGGAGCGTCGACACCGTGATCCGTACCCCGGGACGCGCGCTCATCCGGAAGCGCGCCCCCGGAGCGACGGCCCACCCCGCGTGCAGCAGTCTGGCGACCGCCCCGGTCTCGTCCGGCACGGGCACCCACACGTTCATGCCGCTGCGCCCATGCGCTGTGACGCCCCGCTGGGCGAGCGCGGCGATCAGGGCGTCACGCCGTTTCCCGTACGACGCCGCCACCTCGCCCGTGTCCACCGCCCCGTCCGTCCACAACCGCACGACGGCCCGCTGCGACACATGACTCACCCACCCGGGGCCGAGCCGCTGCCGCCCCTGGACGCGGTCGACGGTGACGGGGTCCCCGGTCAGCAGGGCCAGGCGCAGGTCAGGGCCGTACGCCTTGGCGGTGGAGCGGATGAAGGCCCAGCTGCGGGTCGCGCCCGCCAGGGGGTGCAGCGGCAGATCGACGATGGCGTGCCCGTGGTCGTCCTCGACGAGCAGCACATCCTTGTGCGCGGAGAGGACTTTTCGCAGCGCACGCGCGCGTGGAGCACTGATCGCGGCGCCCGTCGGGTTCTGGGCACGGTCGGTGACGACGAGCGCCCGGACGCCGCCACGCAACGCCTCCTCCACGTCGGCGGGCAGCGGCCCGTCGTCGTCGACGCCCACCGGCACCGTGCGCAGTCCGAGTACCGGCATCAGATCCAGCAGGCTGCCCCAGCCCGGATCCTCGACCGCCACCGCGTCACCGGGCTTGAGATGGGCCGCGAGCACACGCTCGATGGCATCGAGGGATCCGGAGGTGACGGCGACAGGACCGTCCGGCACCCCGTCCTCGTCGAGGGCCACGCGCGCGTGGCGGGCCATTTCCGGGTCCACGGCCTCCTCCCCGTACAGCACGGGACGCCGGTCACCCTCCGCGGCGGCCGCCGCGAACGCCTCGGCGAGCGGCGGAAGCAGCGCCGTGTCCGGATTGCCGTTCGACACGTCGCACACACCGTCCGGCACGTCCACCCGGATCAGCTCACGCACCGTCGTCGCGGGCTTGGGGCGTACGCGGCTGCCGCGCCGCCCCGCCGTCTCGATGACGCCGCGCTCCCGCAGCGTGCGGTAGGCGGCGGCCACCGTATTGGGATTCACCCCGAGCCGCTCCGCCAACTCGCGCATCGGCGGCAGAAGTTGACCTGGTTCCAGGTCTCCGCCGCCCACCGCACGCTCCACGCTGGCAGCGATCTCAGCTGCGCGCCGGCCTTCGATCCGATACTCTCCTAGCACAAACCACATTATGCACTAGTGCAATGGAGAAGGCAATGAGCGTCGCATCCGAGTCCGGCATCGAGACCGCCAACGACACCGCCTCGTACGCGCCGACCGACCTCACCGTCCCCACCCGCGGGCGGGACCGTGCGGCGTACGACCAGGAACTGGTGCACGCGATACTCGACGAGGCCTACGTCTGCCACCTCGGTTTCGTGCGTGACGGCGCCCCCGTCGTCCTGCCTACGCTGTACGGCCGGGTGGGCGAGTGCCTGTACGTGCACGGTTCGACGGGGTCCCGGCCGCTGCGGATGGCGGGCGACGCCCCGCAGGAGGACCCGGGGCTCGCGGTCTGCCTGACCGTCACCCACGTCGACGGCCTTGTCCTCGCCAGGTCGGCCTTCCACCACTCCATCAACTACCGCTCCGTGGTGATCCACGGCACCGCACACCAGGTCACGGACCCGGAGGAGAAGCGCGCCGCCCTCGACGCGCTCGTCGACCACGTCGTGCCCGGCCGCTCCGCCGACTCGCGCCCCGCGAACGCGAAGGAGCTCGCGGCGACCGCCGTACTCAGCCTCGACCTCGCCGCGGTCTCCGCCAAGGTGCGCACCGGCGGCCCGAACGACGACCCCGAGGACCTCGGCCTCCCCCACTGGGCCGGCGTCGTCCCGCTGAGCAAGGGCCACGGCCCGCTCATCCCGTCGGCGGACCTGACCCCCGGCATCGACGCACCCGACTACCTGATCGAGCTGTGATGCTGATCCACCCCTGGGACGCACCGCGCTCCGACGCCGAGTGGCAGCAGTGGCTCGCGGGGCACGACTTCGGGCAGCTCGCCGTGAACGGCCTGCCCGGAGAGCCCCCGCACGTGCAGCCCGCGCACTTCGCCTTCGAGTCCGGCCACGGCCCGCTCGGCAGGGTGATCACCCACCTGGCGCGCCCCAACCCGCTGTGGCCCGCGCTCGAAGCCGATCCCGAAGTGCTGCTCAGCGTGGTGGACGACTACGTATACGTGCCGGGCCCCTGGCAGGCGTCCCCGGACACCCCGCCCGAGCACGGCGTGCCGACCAGCTTCTACGCCGCCGTCCAACTCCGCTGCACGGCCCGCGTCGTGGACGACCCGGAGGAGAAGGCCGAGCTCCTGAACCGCCAGGTCGCACACTTCCAGCCGGAGGGCGGCTCGGCCCCGGCCGCGGTGGGCGAGGCACCGTTCGGCCGCATGCTCTCCGGCATCCGTGCCCTGTGCCTCGAAGTGACCGACGTACAGGCGAAGTTCAAGTACGCGAGCCACAAACCGCAGGACGTCCAGGACCGGATCGCGGCAGGCCTCGCGGACCGCGCCGGCCCACGCGACGCAGCGGCACGCGACCACCAACTCCGCCGCCGCTGACCACCCCGCAAGGGGTGCGGGGAACTGCGCGAGCAACCCCCACCGACCCGCGGACGAAACGGCGACAGAACAAGACACAGCAACACAGAGACACAGCACTCGCGGGGCCCGGCACGCAACCACCAGCCGCGCCCCGCGAGCCCCCTCACACCAGGTCCGACACCAGCACCGCCGCCCGCCGCGCGGCGACCGCGCCCCGTGTCTCCGCGACCGCGAGCCCCGTCACGGCGGCCAGCATCAGCAGGGTGCCGAGCACCGTCGACACGGTGAGTTCCTCGCCGAGCAGCACGACCGCGATGACCGCGGCGCTCAGCGGTTCGAGGAGCGTGATCACGGAGACGGTCGCGGACCGGATGACGGCGGCGCCCGCGAAGTACAGGGCGTAGGCGACCGCTGTCGGGATCACGACGATGTACAGCAGGTACAGGCCCATCCGCGCCGGTTCGGCGGCGTGCGGGACGAGGCCCTCCACCGCGGCGAGCGGCAGCAGGCAGACGGACACCACGGCGAACGACCAGACCGTCGTGTCGGACGCGTCGGCGCTGCCGTCCCGCCCCCACCACCGCGTGAGCAGCGTCATCGTGGCGTACGCGGCCGCCGAGAGCAGCCCCCACCCGACGCCGAGCGGACGCACGCTCGCGCCGCCACCGCCGAGGACGAGCACCATGAGCCCGGCCAGCGCCCCGGCCACCGCGACGACGCCGCCGAACCCGAGCCGCTCCCCCATGGTGAACCGGGCCCCGATCGCGATGAGTACGGGGCCCGCCCCCATCGTGACCACCGTGCCGACGGCGAGTCCGGTCGACTCGACGGCCGCGAAGTAGGCGGTCTGGAACACGGCGAGGGCCACGCCGGTCGCCACGATCCGCGGCAGCCTGCGGCGCAGCGGCGCTCCCGCGGCGGCATCGGCGGACCGTCGGCGCGCCCGCATCATGCGGACGGCGAACAGCAGCACGAAGCCGCCCGCGCAGCGCCAGAAGGAGAGGCTGACCGGCCCCATGTCACTGGCCTTGAAGACCAGCGCGGCGGCGGCACCGGCGGTGCCCCAGGCCGTACCGGCGACGATCAGATAGAAGAGGCCTCGTCCGACGGACAGACCGGAGACAGAGGAGGCAGAAGAGGCAGAAGTCGACACATGCGACACGTGAGTTCTCCGCAGAAAGGAAAGAGAAAGTCCTTGGCTCCGTCTGCGGGCAGCGTCGTTCCCCCGGCCATCGGCCGGGTGTGATCCGGGAAGTGCCCGCGCCTAGGCGGCGGGAGGCGGAAGAACGAGCGCGCGTGAATGCATGATCAATACCCTAAACGGCGGTACCGGTCGACGACAACTGCTCTTCCGGCGCGGGCAGCTCGCCCCCGGTCGGCTCCTGCCGGGGCTTGGCGGGCGTGGACGACTGGGCGATGAACGCCCCCGCGAGCACCACCGCACCCCCGATGATCTGCGGCGCCGACAGGTGTTCGCCCAGCATGACCCAGGCGAGCACGGTGGCGATGACCGCTTCCAGACAGGCCACGACGCCCGCCACCTGCGGCGAGAGCCGACGCACCGAGAGCACCCCGGTGACGTACGCCACCACGGTCGCGACGAGCACGATCCAGCCGGTGAGCGCCCACGCGGGCACGGCCGTGCCGTCCATCTCCGCGCTCCCGGCGAGCACCGACCAGTCCATGCCCCAGGGCCGCGCCACGACGGTCAGCACCACGGCACCGATCAGCAGTCCGTACGCGATGACGCCGAGCGGGTCGGGAGCGTCGTCGCCCGCGTCGCTGCCCTGGTCGGACAGGACGAAGTAGCCGACCTGGCAGCACGCGGCGCCCAGCGCGAGGAGCAGCCCCACGGCGTCGAAGCTCAGCCCGGCCCACACCTCGACGACGCAGGCGAGCCCGCCGACGGCGAGCACCACGCCCACCGCCGCGGCGCGCGTCACGGGCCGCCGCTGCACGAAGCGCACCCAGCCGAGGACGAGCGCGGGCGCGAGGTACTCGACCAGGAGTGCGACGCCGACGGGGATGCGGGAGATCGCCGCGAAGTAGCAGGCCTGTACACCGGCGACGGCGAGCAGGCCGAAGCCGAGCAGGAGTGCGGGCCTGCGGAGCAGCAGACCGCGGTGCTTCCAGGCGACCGGCAGCATCACCAGGGCGGCGCCCGCCACTCGCAGCCACACGACGTGGAGCGGGTCGAGACCCGCCTCGATCAGCGGCTTGGCCGCGACGCCCGAGCCGCCGAAGGCGGCCGCCGACCCCAGGGCGAGCCCCAGGCCGACGCCTCTGCCCTGGCTCGGCCGCGAGCCTGTCTGATTCCCCTGAGACGCTTGCACCGGCACATCATGGCAGGACGTGTCATGAGCGTCACCCCCGATAGACCCTGTCTCAATCGGCGGACTCAATCGGCGGACTCTTCATCGGCCCCATCGACGCGCTCACCGACGGACTCATCGACGAACTCAGTCGACGGACGTCTCCGCGTACGGATCGGCGAACGCGTCGGCGGCGGTCCCGGTGAGCGGATCGGCCTCGATCCGCCGCAGGATCACCTGCGCGTCGGCCCCTGCCCGCGCCAGGACCTCGACCGCGCGGTTGTCCGGGTCGGCGAGGAGCCCCGCCAAGAGGTCGATGCCCAGCGCCCACGGTTCGCCACGGCGATCGGCCCGCTCGAAAGCCGCCTCCATGGCGGTACTCGCGGACGGCGACCAGCCCGTCTCCTTCACGGCGGCACTCTGGCCCGCTTCCACCACAGGCACCGCTCCGGAGTCCTCGACCGTCCCCTGCCACTGCAGGCCGTACCCGATGCTGCGCTGGACGAGATAGCCGAGGAGCCGCGCCACTTGCGCCCCCTCGTCGAAGACCGCCCGCACCTCGGGGTCGGCCTCCAGGAGGGAATGCAGCAGATGCGCGGTGTCGATCTGCCGGTCCCCGTCCCGAACCGCACGCCGGCGCGCGCCGACCACCACCGACGCCAGCGCGGCGCTCACTCGGGAGTCGGTCTCTGTTCGGATAGGGCCGGGCTCGGCACCCTGCGGTGTACGGCTTTGCACATCTCCCACCCCATCAGTCCCCGAGGGCGGCGTCATCGGCGGCGGGAAGCATCTTCGCGTCCGACACAAGTTGGGTACGCATGCGCGGCTTCTCCTCCTTACGGATGAGATCCGACCGTTCTTCCCCGAGGGGCGTGCGCCGCCTTGATTCACGCCGGGCACGCAACCACGGCGCACCCGCCACTCGTCTTTCAGGCATGGAGTGCAGGTGCTGGATGGTCGCGCTGCCGGCGATAGACGGCAGGCAGTACGTGTACCGGGTGTACGCACCCGAAAACGCGCTGCCCGCCGACCTCTTCTGGGAAGCCTGGCACTGCCACGACGAAGGCCCGTTCCCCAGGGCGTGCGATCTCTTCGACGCGGCGGTGATAAGCAAGGTGGGCTGACGCCCGCCCGCGCCCCCGCCGTGTCCGGCCTACGCGGGCCGCGTCCCGATGACGACCGTCGCGTACATCTCCTCGTCGCTCACCGACCGCGGCACGAGACCGCCCCCGGCGACCGCTTCCAGCGCGTACGGCACCTGCCGCTCGCTCGTCTCGAACAGCAGTCGGCCGCCGGGCGCCAGCCAGTGCGCCGCGTCCGCGGTCACCCGCCGCAGGACGTCCAGGCCGTCCGCTCCGCCGTCGAGCGCCACGCGCGCCTCATGGACGCGTGCTTCCGGCGGCAGCAGACCGACTTCTTCGGTGGGTACGTAGGGGACGTTCGCCAGCAGTACGTCGACGCGGCCACGGAGTGCCTCCGGCAACGGCTCGTAGAGATCGCCCTCGTACACCCGTCCGCCCGCGTCGGCGACGTTGCGCCGCGCGCAGCGCACGGCGGCGGGGTCGATGTCGGCGGCGTACAGCTCGACCCGGCCGACCGCGGCGCCGAGCGCGGCCCCGAGAGCGCCCGATCCGCAGCACAGGTCGACGACGACGGCACCGGGCGGGGCCAGGGCGGCGGCCTGCTGCACGAGGAACTCGGTGCGCCGCCGGGGCACGAAGACGCCCACGTCCACGGCGATCCGCAGCCCGCGGAACTCCGCCCACCCCAGGACGTGTTCGAGCGGCTGACCGGTGACGCGGCGCTCCACCATGGAGGCGAGTTCGGCGGGGTCACGCGCGGCGCCGACGAGCAGCGCCGCCTCGTCCTCGGCGAAGACACAGCCGGCGGCGCGCAGCCTGGTGACGACGGTGGAAGGGGTGAGGGACGTTATGGACGATGACGCGGGTGATGAAGGTGAAGCCGACATGAGAAGAGAAACCTTTCGGGACGCCCGTGGGGCTCCCTCGGTCACCTATGCCGGGTGAACCGCGCGGTCGCGAAGGGGGAGCACCCGACCTGCTGCTGCGGTAATGGGTCTCACCTCCTGGGTCCGTCTCCCCGCGTCCGTCGCAGGGGAGGGCCACAGTACCCGACCCGGTTCCGGGCAGCCTCGCCGGAGCGGCAAGGACATCTGACGGTTCATCAGTATTGAATGTTAAGGGCCCTGCGGCTACGTTCCGCGACACCGCAGCTGCGCCCCGCCGCAGCGCCCGAAGAAGAGGGGTCGTCGCATGGCCGAAGTCAGCGCGGAAGCACGGATCGAGGCGCCCGCCGAGAAGGTCTGGGCCCAACTCACCGACTTCTCCTCGTACGGCGAGTGGAACGCCACGCACACCAGTTTCCCGAACGGCGCCCCCACCACGCTGGAGGCGGGCGGCACGTTCGCGGAGAACATGAAGCTGATGGGCTTCCCCGCCGAGGTCAACTGGACGATCGAGGAGCTGGAGAGCGAGCGCACCCTGGCCATCAGGGGCAAGGGGCCGATGGGCGTCACGGTCGGCACCCGCTACAGCCTCTCCCCTGACGGCGACGCGACGAACGTACGCATAGACGGGGAGTTCACGGGCGCGGCGGTCTCCTTGATGGCGGGCAAGCTGAAGGACTCGGCGACGGCCGCGCTCAACGAGTCGCTGCGGAAACTGTCGGGCCTGGTGACCTAACCGAACCTCCCCACCCCGACTCCCCCTGACACAAAGAGGCGCCCCACACAGGAAGTGCGGGGCGCCTCAAGGGCAATGGGGGTCAGCAACAACCCCCACCACCTCAGTCCTCATCGGCGAGGATCAGATACAGCTTCTTACGGGCGTCGTTGATGACCGTGAGAGCCTTCTCGCGCTGTTCCTTGCTGCCGGTCTTCCAGACCTGGCCGAACGCCTCCATCAGACCGAAACCGGCCTGCCGGATCTCGGTCAGCGCCTCCCAGTCGACCCCGCGCCCGGCCTCTTCCCAGGGCGCGTCGGGACCTTCGTCGGCCGCGGTGCGACCGGCGTCGGTGAGCGAGAAGAGCTTCTTGCCGCCCTCGCTCGCGCTGCTGATCAGGCCCTCGTCCTCCAGGAGCTGGAGGGTCGGGTACACCGAACCGGGGCTGGGCTTCCACGCCCCGCCGCTGCGCTCGGCGATCTCCTGGATCATCTCGTAGCCGTGCATCGGCCGGTCCTTCAGGAGAGCGAGGATCGACGCGCGTACGTCACCGCGCCTCGCCCTGCCTCGCGGACCGCCCCTGCCGCCACGACCGCCCCAGGGGCCGCCGGGTCCACCGGGGCCGCCGAAGCCGGGCCCGAAGGGACCGAACGCCGCGCGCCGCCCCTCGAAGCCGCCCCGGCCTTCACGGCCGGGGCCACACTTTCCACGTCCGTGTTCGTGCTCATATCCGTGGGAACGCATAACAATCACTCCTCTTGTACGTGATGTACGTGTCGTTGTAGGTGATCTATCGCGCCATCGTTGATCTGTCGCGATACCTCAACGATATATCGGAACAGTTCGCCTGACAAGCCCCCGATCCCCACAGCACTCCCAGACGCATACGGCGGCGCCACGCGCGCATACCTCCATCCCGGCGGCAGAAGGCCAGGACCGGCCCCGCATCCCGGCCGGTCCACTCGCGGCGCCCCAACCGGGCCACTCGCCCCCAATTGGCCTTATCCGCCGGAACCATTGGCCCGCTAACGTCGTCGACATGACCTCTTCTCACCGCATCCGCATCGTCGACGCCTTCACCGACCGGCCCTTCGCGGGCAACCCCGCAGGAGTCCTCCTCCTCGACGCCTTCCCCGACGACGCCTGGCTCCAGAGCGTGGCCGCGGAGGTCAACCACGCCGAGACCGCCTTCGCCCACCGCCTCCCCGCGGGCGGCGAAGCCGACTGGGCGCTGCGGTGGTTCACGCCCGCCACCGAGGTCGACCTCTGCGGCCACGCCACGCTCGCCACCGCCCACGTCCTCCAGGCCACCGGCTCCGCCGAAGGCCCCGTACGGTTCGCCACCCGCAGCGGCGTCCTGACCACGATCGCCCACGCGGACGGCACCGTCACGATGGACTTCCCGACCGCCCCGCTCACCCCGGCCGCTATCCCCGACGGCGTGGCCCAAGCGCTCGGCGCCGAGCCGCTCGCGGTGTACGACGCCGGGGCGAACCTCGGCGACCTGCTGGTCGAGCTCGCCGACGAGAAGACAGTGCGCTCCCTCACTCCAGACCACAAGGCCCTGATCCAGCACTCCGAGCGCGGCATCATCGCCACAGCACTCGCCGAAGACCCCGCCCGCGGCTACGACTTCGTCTCGCGGGGCTTCTTCCCGCGCGTCGGCATCGACGAGGACCCGGTGACCGGCAGCGCCCACACGGCGCTTGCCCCCTTCTGGTCCCAGCGCCTGGGCCGCACGGAGCTCACCGGCCTGCAGGCGTCGGCCCGCAGCGGCCTCGTCCGCACGGAACTGCGCGGCGACCGCACCCTCCTGACGGGCCGCGCGGTCACCGTCATCGAGGGCGACCTGTACGCCTGAACACCGGGGCGCCTGAACCTGGGCGCCTGAACACCTGGGAGCCCGGACAGGGCTGTGGGGACGTACGCCCCAGCTGTCGTACGTCCCCACAGCACCGCCCGCCGCCTAAGGCGTAGGCAGCCACCCCACCTTCCCCGCAAGCAGCGCGTACCCGACGAACGCGCCGATATCCAGCAGCGAATGGGCCACCACCAGGGGCCCGACCCGCCCCCACCGCCGGTACAGGAGCACGAAGACCACCCCCATCGCCATGTTCCCGATGAACCCGCCGATGCCCTGGTAGAGGTGGTACGAGCCGCGCAGCACCGAGCTCCCGACCAGCGCGGCCATCGGCGTCCACCCCAACTGGCCGAATCTGCGCAGCAGATAGCCGACGACGATCACTTCCTCGAGCACCGCGTTCTGCACCGCGGACAGCACGAGCACCGGGAACTTCCACCACACGTCGGGCAGATCCTCGGGCACCACCGTCAGGTTGAACCCCAGCCCCCGCGCCGCCAGATAGAAGGCGATCCCGGTGCTGCCGATCACCGCGGCGACCGCCGCCCCGCGCCCCAGGTCCGGCCACGGCCTGCTCCGGTCGAAGCCGATCGAACGCAGCCCCGCACCCTCCCGGATCAGGAAGTGCGCGACCAGTGCCACCGGCACCAACGCGGTCGTGATCCCGAACAATTGCCACGCGAGATCAAGCCATGGCCGCCCCGGAGCGGCGGACGCGTTCATGGTCGCCGCCTGATCCTTCAGACCCCCCGGTTTGGTGACCGACCCGACAAAGCTGATCAGCGCGGACACACCGCTCGCGCCCAGTGAGAGCGCCAGGACGAGCAGCGTCTCGTCCCGGAGGATCCGTCGCGATGGCCCCTCACCCCGAAAAGAACCGGCCAACGGCCCGGACTCCGCTTGCACTCCGCCTCCAGTTGAGTAATCCCGCCTCATCCCCATCCCCGTCCCGCTAGGGTCTCGAAAGAAGTTACGAAGATCGTGCGCGACAGGCCGAGGGGGACGGACGCCGATTGCGGTCAGGCCACCCCCTCTTTCCTTGCTTCATCACTCAAGGAGGGGCACCACCGCCATGGGACGTCACAGCTTGCCCGATGAGTACGGGACGGACGCACCCGACCCTCGGCCACGCACCCGCGGTCGCACCGTGGCCATCGCGACGGCACTCGTCCTGACGGTCGCCGCGGGCACGGCGGTCGCGGTCCGCAGCGACCTGCTGAGCTTCGGCGGTTCGTGCCGCGACGACTCGGTGGAGCTGGACCTCGTCGCCGCCCCCGACATCGCCCCCGCCCTGCGCGAGGCGGCCGACGACGCGCGCGAGAAGGAGGTCACGTCCGACGGGGCGTGCATCGACGTCCGGGTCTCGGCCCGTGATTCGTACAAGGTCGCCGACGAGCTGCGCACGGGCAAGGGCAAGCCCGGCTACGACGTATGGGTGCCGGACTCCGAACTGTGGCTGCAGCGCGTGGGCCTGGGTGGCAGACAGAACAGCGTGTCCGCCGCGGGGAACATAGCCTCATCCCCGGTTGGCATGGCCATGGTCCCCTCCGCCGCCGAGACCCTTGGCTGGCCCAAGAAGACGTACGACTGGCCGAAGTTGACCGGCGCGGCGATGAAGGGCGACAAGCTGCGGCTCGGCGCCGCCGATCCCGCGCGCAGCGCGACCGGCCTGCTGGCACTCGCGAAGCTGAGCGCGTCGGCGAAGAAGTCGGGTGGCAAGGACGGGGACACCCAGGCCGCCGCGCTGGCCAAGGCGCTGTCCGCACGCACGTCCGACAGCGACAGCCAGCTCCTCGACACCCTGGCCCGCGATTCCTCCGGGACCGAACAGGGCAACCCGCGCCGCAACCAGGCGCTGATCCTCTCCGAGCAGGCCGCGTTCGCGCACAACGCGTCGGCGGGCGAGGAGAACAGCCTGGACATGTTCTATCCGAAGGACGGCTCGCCGCGCCTCGACTACCCGTACACGCTGGTCCAGGAGGACGAGCTGTCCACGGACCAGAGCCGGGCCGCCCTGCGTTTCATGACCCTGTTCAGCGACGCCGAGGGCCGCGCGATCCTGGAGAAGCACGGCTTCAGGACCGGCACCGAGGACCCGCCGGAGAAACTCGTCACGGCGGCGGGCGGCCGCACACCCCAGCCGTACGGCGCCGAGGCGAGCGATCCGCCCTCCGAGAAGGAGCTCCAGGAGACGCTCGGCATGTGGACGATCACCGTCCAGAGCGCCCGGATCAGCACGGTCGTCGACGTCTCGGACTCCATGGGCCAGTTCGTGCCGGGCCGCAACCAGTCCCGGATGGAGGTCACCAAGTCCTCGCTCCTACAGGCACTCGCCGGGTTCACCGACGAGGACGAGATCGGCCTCTGGGAGTTCGCCACGCTCCTGGACGGCGAGCGCGACTACCGCAAGCTCGTGCCGACCCAGCGGCTCGGCGACCGCAAGGGCGACGGCACCCAGCGGGACAAGGTCGCGGAGGCCTTCAGTGACCTCACGCCCATCCCGGGCGGCGCGACCGGCCTGTACGACACCACGCTCGCGGCGTACAAGGAAGCCACGTCCACCTACGCGCGCGGCAAGTTCAACGCGCTCGTGGTGCTCACGGACGGCGCGAACCAGGACCCCGGCTCCCTCTCGCGCAGCAACCTCGTCTCGCAGCTGGAGAACCTCTCCGACCCCAAGCATCCGGTGCCGCTCATCGCCATCGCGGTCGGCCCGGACGCGGACAAGGAGGAGGTCGTGCAGATCGCGGAGGCGACCGGCGGATCGGGCCACCAGGTCGACGACCCGGCGCAGATCCACGCGGTCATCCTCAAGGCCATCATGGAGGCGGGCAGCCACGGCTGAGCCCGCAAGCCGTGCGCCTCAGCTCAGGGCCGCGGGTTCGGGAAGTCCGACCGGCCAGGTGTGCACCGGCTCCCCCGCGTGCATCAGCTCGGCGTAGCGCCGTGTGGTCGCGGCGAGCGCGGCCTCGCGTTCGAGCCCGGTCTCCAGGGCCTGATGGTAGGTGGCCGCCTGCCAGGACGCCCCGTTCACCCGGCGCCTGCACCGCTCCTCGATGACGCCGAGGTAGAAGTCCCGGTCGGCCGCCTCGACACCCCACGCGTCGAGCCCGGCCGCGGCCAGCGGCAACAGTTCGTCGCGTACGAGAGCGACCGCGGGCACCTCCACGATCCCGCCCGACCGGCCGCGCCGCGGCCACCGCAGCCGGGCCTCGATGCCGTCTCGGCACGCGGTGTCGAAGTTGCGGGCCGCGGTGTCGAAGGGCAGCCGGGTCCACACGGGCCGGGGCTCCTCGGCGAGGGCGCGTACGACTCCGTAGTAGA
Organism: Streptomyces sp. NPDC032198; assembly: GCF_040636975.1. Lineage (NCBI taxonomy): Bacteria > Bacillati > Actinomycetota > Actinomycetes > Kitasatosporales > Streptomycetaceae > Streptomyces > Streptomyces sp. NPDC032198. The sequence goes on from NZ_JBEZVL010000020.1 coordinate 133,801, forward strand.
AGGCCGCGTTGGCGATGACGTCGGTGACGGTGGGGCCCGCGGGCAGGACGCGGTTCTCCACCCTCAGGTGCGGGACACCGCCCGCGATGCCGTACACGGGACGATTCCAGCGGTACACGGTGCCGTTGTGCAGGACGAGTTCGCCGAGCTGCGGCACCCGGCCGTCGTCGAGCACCTCCAGCGGCTCCTCGTCGTCCATGAGGGGAAGCAGCGCGGGAAAGTACCGCAGGTTCTCCTCGAAGAGCTCGTAAGCGTCGCTGATCCAGCGCTCGCCGAACCAGGTCCGCGGCCGTACGCCCTGGGCCTGGAGTTCGGGCGGACGGGTGTCGGTGGACTGCAGGAACAGCGGTGGCCGCGACTCGCGCCACAGCTCACGCCCGAAGAGGAACGGCGCGTTGGCGCCGACGGCGACCTGCGCCGCGGCGACGGCCTGGGCCGCGTTCCACACGTCGGCGAACCTGTCCGGCGTGACCTGGAGGTGCAACTGCACCGACGTGCACGCCGCTTCGGGCGCGATCGACGCGGAGGTGCAGGTGAGCCGCTCCACGCCCTGGATGTCCAGGACGAACTCCTCGCCGCGGGCGGCCACGATCTGGTCGTTGAGGAGCGCGTAGCGGTCGACGTCGGAGAGGTTTCCCGAGACCAGGTCGTGATGCGCGAGTGTCGGCAGAATGCCGATCATCACGATGCCGGCGTTCACCTCGTTCGCTTTTCGGTGGGCATAGGCGAGGCCGGTGCGCAGCTCCTCGGCGAGACGGTCGAGAACACGTCCGCCCAATCGGTGCGGTGCGATATTGACTTCAAGATTGAACATTCCGAGTTCCGTCTGGAAGTCCCGGCTCGCGATCCGTTCGAGAACTTCCGCATTCAGCATGCGCGGCATGCCGTCGGGTCCCGCGAGATTCAGTTCGATCTCCACACCCATCAGGTTCTTCGGACGGTCGAACCGCTCCTCGTCCAACAGCCTCCGCAGCCCCGCCAGACACGCCTTGAGCTTGGTCCGGTACCGGTTCCGCTCGGCCAGGTCAAACGTTCCTGCTACGACCTTCTCCCCCATCGAAGCGTCCCCTCCTCTGATGGGCAGCCAATGATCCGGCCGCTGTGTCTCGGTGGATGATGCCCTGCAATGTGATCGATAACGCCCCGCACATGCCCCCGGCCCAGTAGGCTCTTTGCCAAGTCCGGGCGGCACATTCACCAGGCATGAGGTGCGCCGGGGAATCTTCGCACCGACGCCTGGTGAAAAGCACCGACGAGAATCGGCCGACCGCTCCCGCGAAGGGAGCCGAGGTCAAACGTCCAGGCTCATCAGGAATCGGGTTAAATCCCGCAAAATGGCGACCGAATAACGCCTTGCAGGCAATATAGGGTGCGGTTAGACGAAACACTGCCTGAACACGTGTCGTATAAACTCCGCGAACGAGGCAGAGAGTTGGCGCTCGCGGTCCCTTGCCCCCGCCCCTCTGCCCCCGGAGCAGACAGCGACGTCCGCACCTGTCCTCGTTCCACCGTGCCTGTCGAATGAGAGAGGCGACCCACCATGCCGCTGCAAGTCCCCCCGGCTCCCGCGCCCGCCCTGCGCAGCGTCCTCGCGGCACTCGGTTCACCCACCGCCGTACGCGAAGCCCGCACTCCGTCCCTGCGCGCCGCACAGGGACCCGTAAGCCCCGAACTTCCTTTGCCCGTGCACGTACTTGACCGGCTCGCCCCGTCGGGCGCCTCGCCCACCCGGCTCGCCGGGTGGCGCTTCCTGATCCGGGCCGGCGAGCGAGCCGTCGCCGCGGCGGACACGATGCTGACGCCCGACGGATGGACCTTCTCGCACTTCTTCGAGGGTCCGTACATAGCGTCCACCGAGCGCGCCCTCCGTCAGGCCGAAGCGATGCCGATGCCATACCAGCCACGACTGTTGTCCGTACCCGAGCTTTACATGCTGACACTCTGGTTGCACGGCGACTGCACCGCGGACGGCGCGGGCGGAAATCTCGCGCCCTCCGATGTCCTCGTACCCCTGGCGCCCGCGCCCCCGGGCATCGCGGCACACCGCCCGCACCGCGCCACGGAGCTCCTGGAGGTGCTCACCCACCGCATGACCCCGGCGCCGCTGCTCGGCTCACCCGCCTGACCTCGCCCTACGTCCCCGTGCCCCGCCGCCGCATCGGCCGCGGGGCTCGGCGCGTCATGGGCCCATACGGACTAGCCCGGTATGACCACCCCGAACCACCCGAAGAGACAGTGCAGTTGGGCTGAACCGTCCGGGCGGGTGATACGTCATTAAGCAGTAAGGAGCGCTGCCGCTAAATCCCTGCGGATTGACGTCCGTAGGGCAACACTGGGACCGGACCGACTACACGGGGGGCGGCCATGAACACCGCATCGAGCCGCAAGGCAGACGTCACAGCCATCACACCGCAGCGAAAGAACCCTTCCATGTGCCAGCACCAACCACCCTGCCCGACAGCCGACTCCGCCGACCGGGAAGCCGCGCTCCTCATGGCGAGCCACCCGGAACAGGGCTGGAGCCTGCTGTGCAACGGCGTCCTCCTCTTCGAGGACACCGGTGAGTTGCTGCCGGACGGCCAGATCATCGCCCCGCATCGACCGCTGGGCACGGACAAGATCATGACGGCCGCCTGACGCGACGGCAGCACGGCAGGGACAACAAAGGGGCCGACCCGGAGAGACACACCTCCGGACCGGCCCCCACGCATGTTCGGGACCCGATATCAGTCCTCGTACGCATCCAGCGGCGGGCAGGAGCAGACCAGGTTCCGGTCGCCGTACGCCTGGTCGACGCGGCGCACCGGCGGCCAGTACTTGTCCGCGGGCACGACACCGCCCGGGAAGACGGCTTCCTCACGGCTGTAGGCGTGCTCCCAGTCGCCGCCGAGCGCGGCCGCGGTGTGCGGAGCGTTGCGCAGCGGGTTGTCCTCGGCGGGCCACTCGCCGCCGACCTTCTCGATCTCCGCGCGAATGCCGATCATCGCCTCGCAGAACCGGTCGATCTCGACCAGGTCCTCGCTCTCGGTCGGTTCGATCATCAACGTCCCCGCGACCGGGAACGACATGGTCGGCGCGTGGAAGCCGTAGTCGATGAGCCGCTTGGCGATGTCGTCGACGCTGACGCCGGTCGCCTTGCTGATCGGCCGCAGATCGATGATGCACTCGTGCGCGACGAGCCCGCCGGGACCGGTGTAGAGCACCGGGAAGTGCGGCTCGAGGCGCTTGGCGATGTAGTTCGCGGAGAGCACGGCGACCTGCGTGGCGCGCTTGAGGCCCTCGCCGCCCATGAGGCGTACGTACGCCCAGGAGATCGGCAGGATTCCGGCCGAGCCCCACGGCGCGGCGGAGATCGGGCCGACGCCCGTCTCGGGGCCCGCGGCCGGCTGCAGCGGGTGGTTGGGCAGGTACGGCGCGAGGTGCTCGCGCACACCGACCGGACCGACGCCCGGGCCACCGCCGCCGTGCGGGATACAGAAGGTCTTGTGCAGGTTCAGGTGCGAGACGTCGCCGCCGAACTTGCCGGGCTGGGCGAGGCCCACCAGGGCGTTGAGGTTCGCCCCGTCGACGTACACCTGACCGCCCGCCTCGTGCACGGAGGCGCAGATGTCGGCGACGTGCTCCTCGAACACACCGTGCGTGGACGGGTAGGTGATCATGAGCACGGACAGCTCGTCGCGGTGCTTCTCGATCTTGGCGCGCAGGTCCTCGACGTCGATCTCGCCGTCGTCGCTGGTCTTCACGACGACGACCTTCATGCCGGCCATCACGGCGCTCGCGGCGTTGGTGCCGTGCGCGGAGGACGGGATGAGGCAGACGGTGCGCTGCTCGTCGCCGTTGGCGCGGTGGTAGCCGCGCACGGCCAGCAGTCCGGCCAGCTCGCCCTGCGAACCGGCGTTCGGCTGCAGCGAGACCTTGTCGTAGCCGGTGACCTCGGCGAGCCGCTCCTCCAGCTCACGGATGAGCGTCAGATAGCCCTGCGCCTGCTGGGCGGGGGCGAAGGGGTGCAGCTGCCCGAACTCGGGCCAGGTGACCGGCTCCATCTCCGTGGTCGCGTTGAGCTTCATCGTGCAGGAGCCCAGCGGGATCATGCCGCGGTCGAGCGCGTAGTCACGGTCGGCCAGCTTGCGCAGGTAGCGCAGCATCGCGGTCTCGGAGCGGTACTGGTGGAAGACGGGGTGCGTCAGGTACTCGTCGTCACGCAGCAGCCCCGCCGGGAGCGTGTCCGCGGTCTCCGCGTCGAGCGCCTCGATGTCGGCCTCGACCCCGAATGCGCCCCAGATCGCGGTCAGTTGCTTGCGCGTGGTGGTCTCGTCGCAGGCCAGGGAGACGTGGTCGGCGTCGATCTGGTGGATGTTGACGCCACCCTCACGGGCCGCGGCGACGAGCTCGTCGGCCCTGCCGGGCACCCGCACGGTCAGGGTGTCGAAGTACGCGCCGTGCACGACCTCGACCCCGCCGGCGGTGAGCCCCGCGGCCAGCACGGTCGCGTAGCGGTGGGTACGCCGCGCGATGGACCTGAGGCCCTCGGGTCCGTGGTAGACCGCGTACATTCCGGCCATCACGGCGAGCAGCACCTGAGCGGTACAGATGTTGCTGGTGGCCTTCTCACGGCGGATGTGCTGCTCACGGGTCTGCAGCGCGAGCCGGTAGGCCTTGTTGCCGTCCGCGTCCACGGAGACACCGACGAGCCGTCCGGGCAGGCTGCGCGCGAACTTCTCGCGCACCGCCATGTAACCGGCGTGCGGGCCGCCGAAGCCCATCGGGACGCCGAAGCGCTGCGTCGTTCCGACGGCGATGTCGGCGCCGAGCTCACCGGGCGAGGTGAGCAGCGTCAGGGCCAGCAGGTCGGCGGCGACGGAGACTATGGCGCCGATCTCGTGCGCCTGCTCGATGAGGGGTTTGATGTCGCGTACGGCACCGGAGGCGCCGGGGTACTGGATCAGTACGCCGACGACACCGCGCTCGGCGGCCTCGGCCGGGATGCCGTCACTCAGATCGGCGACGACGACCTCGACGCCGGTCGGCTCGGCGCGGGTCTGGATGACGGCGATGGTCTGCGGCAGCACGTCGGCGTCGACGAGGAAGACACCGTTCTTGACCTTGCCCATGCGGCGCGAGAGCGCCATGGCCTCGGCGGCCGCGGTCCCCTCGTCGAGCAGGGAGGCACCGGAGGTGGGCAGCCCGGTCAGCTCGGCGACGACGGTCTGGAAGTTGAGCAGCGCCTCGAGGCGCCCCTGCGAGATCTCGGGCTGGTACGGCGTGTAAGCGGTGTACCACGCCGGGTTCTCCATGACGTTCCGCAGGATCACCGGCGGAGTGAACGTCCCGTAGTAACCGAGGCCGATCATGGAATCAAGCACCTGGTTACGGTCCGCGAGGGAACGCAGCTCGGCGAGGACCTCGGCCTCGGTGCGCGCTCCCGGCAGGTTCAGCGCCTCGGCGTTCTTGATCACATCCGGCACGGCTGCGGCGGTCAGCTCGTCGAGCGAGCCGTATCCGACCTGCGCGAGCATCTTGGCCCGTGCTTCGACGTCGGGACCGATGTGCCGCTGCTCGAAGGGAATGCCCTGTTCGAGCTGGGAGAGCGGGATGCGAGGGGTGGCGGTCATTGCGGAGGCCTCCTGGTCTGACGCGACCTGCGAGGGGCACCACGGCACGGGTACCCGGACGGCCTCCCCCTCTGTCATCTCAACCTGAGAGTTTCACCGGTCCGCGCCCCAGGAGAGGCGTCGTACCGGCTTTCACCGTCGGTGAGGAAGGGATTCGAGCGTGCCCGCCCGACGCCCGCCCTACTTTCCAGAGTGACCTCGTCCGTGCGGTACAGGGGCCTGAGAGATTCCGGGGAGGAGTTGCTCCTTCGGCGCCTCCGGTGTCTCCACCGGAGAGCTCTCCCGCACGGGGTCAGCAGCCAAGCGCCAGCCTACCAGCGAGGACCGCGGCCCATCCCTCGAGTGGCCGCCTGCCCCGAAGTGCTCTTTCGTAGTGATTACGAACGAACGAGGATGAGTTACGCCCCACTTCGACACGCCTCGACCAGTTGGAGGGACCGTGCAGACCGATATCGATCCGCGCAACTTGATCGGCCGCAAGGCGTTCGACCGGACCGGGGCCAAGATCGGCACGATCGACGAGGTCTATCTCGACGACGCCACCGGCGCCCCGGAGTGGGCGGCCATACGCACGGGTCTGTTCAGCCGGGACGCGTTCGTCCCTCTCGAGCCCAGCGAGCTCAGGAGCGACGGCACCCTGCGCATCCCCTTCGAGCGCTCCCTGATCAAGGACGCCCCCGACTTCGGCGTGGGCCGCCACCTCTCCCCCGAACAGGAACTGCAGCTCTACCACCACTACGGCCTGGACATCACACCCCCGCAGTCACCGCCGCCGCCCGACAAGGACTTCGGCACCATCGCAGGCCAGGAGAGCCCCTGACGCTCACCCCGCCCGTACCGGTGGCCCCAGGTGCCACAGACCCCCATCACCGCGGCTCCAGCGCCTCAGGAGCCGCCACCAGCGGCAAGGGCTCCGCGGGCTCCAGCGCCGGATCATCCGTACGGAACGTCCGCACCCGCCCCGGCACCGTCGACTCGGGCGTCTCGAAGCGGACCGTGACCCGCCCCAGGCCGCTGCCCTGCACCCACCCGTGCCCGTACTCGGCATGCCGCACATCGTGCCCGGCGGACCACCGCCGCTCGGCCGCCGCGACCGGCTCCGCCACCGTCTCGCCCACGGGCTCCGCCGCCGCCTCCCCGCCCCGCTCCTCCTGCGCCGCCTCCCGCTGCGTCTCCAGTGCCTCCACGGCCTCGGCATCGGCCTCGGCCTGCGCCTGGGCCTGGGCCTGCGCGAAGAGGTCCTCCTGCGTGTAGTCGGCGAGCCCCGTGACGCCCACACCGAGGAGCCGCACGCCCCCGGTGGTGTCCACGGACTCGAGGAGCCGCGCGGCGGCCTCCCGCACCACCCCGGGGTCGTCCGTCGGCCCACGCAGCGTCTCGGAACGCGTCAGCGTGGAGAAGTCGAACCGCCGCACCTTCAGGACGATGGTCCGCCCCGAGTGTCCCGCCGCCCGCAGCCGCTCCACACACCGGTCGGCGAGCCGCGCGACCTCGCCCCTGACCCGTACCCGGTCATGGATGTCCACGTCGTACGTGTCCTCGACGCTGACCGACTTCGATTCCCGCTCCGCCACCACGGGCCGCTCGTCCCGCGCCAGCGCCATCAGGTACAGCGCGCTCCCGTGCGACTTCCCCAGGAGCCGTACGAGCTCGTCCTCGCCCGCGCCGGCGATCTCCCCCACGGTCGTGATCCCGCCCCGCCGCAGATGATCCCCGGTGGCGGGCCCGACCCCGGGCAGCGTCCGCACCGACATCGGCGCGAGCAGGTCCCGCTCGGTCCCGGGCACTATCAGCCGCAGCCCATCGGGCTTGGCCTCCTCCGAGGCGATCTTCGCCAGCATCTTGCACGCGGCGAGCCCGACCGACCCCGCGAGCCCCGTCACCGCCTTGATGTCCGCGCGCAGCCGCTCGCCCACCACCAGCGCGGACGCCTGGTCGTCGGCCACGCCACCCGCCTCCAGGTCGACGAAGGCCTCGTCCAGGCTGAGCGGCTCCACCAGCGGCGAAAGCTCCCGCAGCAGCGCCATCACCTGGTCGCTGATCTCGCGGTAGAGCCCGAAGCGGGGCACCAGATAGGCGGCATGGGGCGCCAGCCGCCGCGCCTGCCCCATGGGCATCGCCGAGTGCACACCGAACTTCCGCGCTTCGTACGAAGCCGTCGCCACCACGCCCCGCGGCCCCAGACCGCCCACGACCACGGCTTTCCCGCGCAGACTCGGCTTCGCGGCCTGCTCGGCGGACGCGTAGAAGGCATCCATGTCCAGATGCAGAATCGTGGGCGCGGTTCTCACACCCCTGATGCTGCCCTACGCCACTGACAACGCCCCCTGAAACGGCACGCGCACCCGCAGGCCGCGACCGCCTCACACGGCCCTGTTGCGCCGCCTCGCGAGCTCATCGGCGGGGTTCTGCCGCACCAGCGTCTCCCCGGTGTCGATCCGCTCCCCGTGCAGCTGCGAGAGCGCCGATTCCACGTCACGCCACACGACGCCCACGGCGATCCCGAAGACCCCCTGGCCGCCCTGGAGCAGGTCGTGGACCTCGTCGGGCGACGTGCACTCGTAGACCGTGGCGCCGTCGCTCATGAGAGTCATCCGCTCCAGGTCCTGGAAACCGCGGTCCCGCAGGTGCTGCACCGTGGTCCGGATGTTCTGCAGGGACACACCGGTGTCGAGGAACCGCCGCACGATCTTCAGGACGACGACGTCCCGGAAGCTGTAGAGCCGCTGGGTCCCCGACCCGCCCGCGGACCGCACACTCGGCTCGACGAGACCCGTACGGGCCCAGTAGTCGAGCTGCCGGTACGTGATGCCGGCGGCCGCGCACGCGGTCGGCCCGCGGTAACCGATCTGTTCCTGTTCGGACTGTCCGGACGTGGCGTCCCCGCTCCCCTGAACGCTCCCCTGAACCGCCATCGGCCTCTTCGGAGAGTGACCGGCCGCGCTGCTCTGAAGCGGATACGGACCGCCCATCGCCGTACCGTCGCCGCTGCTTCTCACGCCGACCTCCGTCCTTGACCTGCCTCCACGACGGTAGGCAGTCACCAGGGGCTCGTCAACGATCGCCACACTCGGCACGCCGAGTGATAATCACCCTAAGAGTGGTTTGCCGTACCGCGCCGCCGGGAACGGCTAGTCGAATGGTCCGCCGGGACCCTCGGGAAGCGACGGCCTACTGGCTGTTGGTACCGAAGTCCTCGGGCGAGATCTGGTCGAGGAACTCGCGGAACTTCTCCACCTCGTCCTCCTGCTCGTCCGGAATGGCGATGCCCGCGTCGTCCAGGACACCGTCACTGCCGTAGATCGGCGTTCCGGTGCGCAGTGCGAGCGCTATGGCGTCGGACGGCCTCGCGCTCACCTCGACTCCACTGGCGAAGACCAGCTCCGCGTAGAAGACCCCTTCTCGGAGGTCCGTGATGCGCACTTCGGTGAGCTCCTGACCCACCGCCTCCAGCACGTCCTTGAACAGGTCGTGGGTCAGCGGCCGTGCGGGCGCCATCCCCTGCTGTGCGAAGGCGATCGCGGTCGCCTCCCCTGGTCCGATCCAGATGGGGAGGTATCGATCGCCTCCCACTTCACGCAGGAGCACGATCGGTTGGTTGGAGGGCATTTCCACCCGGACACCTACGACGTCGAGCTCGTTCACACAGCAACCCTAGGACGTGCCCGGCCGGTTTGGGTAGTCGGGCACCCCCCGAGTCAGGGCAACCGCACTCCGAGCGCGGTCTGCACCAGCGCAGAATGGAGCTTTCCGGTCAGCCCCGCCAGTTCCTTCGTACGGGCTTCCGCATGGGCTCTGGTCTGCGGATTGCGGTGCCGGCGCAGCGGCGCGACGACCTGGTCGACCAGGCCCGCCTCACGCTCGGCCGCCGACTTCAAGGTGCGCAGATGCCTGGGTTCGATACCGAATCGCCCAAGTTCGACGACGAGCGCGGCGACCGTCACGGCCTCCGCGTCATAACCGCCGTCCGGCAAGGGCACGATGAGTCCGTACGTCTCCCAGTCGGCGAGCTGCTCCGCGTCGATCTCGGCGGCGGCCAGCAGCTCCGCACGGCCCACACGGGCAGCAGTGGGCTCCCCGGCATCACTGACGCCCCAGGCGTCACCGGGCTCGCGCGGCTGTCCCAGAGAGGGCATGGAGACCCGCTCACCGCGCTCCATGGCGTCCAGGTGCTCCCGGATCACCTTGAGCGGCAGATAGTGGTCCCGCTGCATCCGCAGGACGTGACCGAGCCGCTCGACGTCCTCCGGGGTGAATTTCCGGTAGCCCGACGGCGTGCGCTCCGGCTCGATGAGTCCTTCCGACTCCAGAAAACGGATCTTGGAGATCGTGACCTCGGGGAACTCGTCACGCAGCGCGTTCAGCACCGCGCCGATGCTCATCAGCCGACGGTCCTCGGCGGCGGTGCCGTTCCCGGCACCGCCACTCGGTGTTTGAAGCATGGACCTTCCTGGGGGTCCCCCCGGACGAAGTCCGGGGGAGGATCAGATGCCGATGCCCCGCTGGCTCGCGTAGAAGACCAGCCGGTACTTGCCGATCTGCACCTCGTCGCCGTTCGACAGCGCGACCGAGTCGATGCGCTCCCGATTGACGTACGTGCCGTTGAGGCTGCCCACATCGGCGACGGTGAAGGAACCGTCACCGAGGCGACGGAACTCCACGTGGCGACGCGAGACGGTCACGTCGTCCAGGAAGATGTCGCTCTGCGGGTGACGCCCCGCCGTGGTCAGCTCGCCGTCCAGAAGGAAGCGGCTGCCCGAGTTCGGTCCACGGCGCACCACGAGGAGCGCGGAGCCGAGCGGCAGTGCGTCGACGGCGGCCTGGGCCTCCGGCGAGAGGGCGGGCGAGGCGGTCTGCCCCGTCACCTCCGCGTCGTAGGCCTCCAGGCCGGAGATGGAGATCGTGGAGGTCGTCTCGGACGGACGCTCCGGCGCGGCCCCGGCCCGCAGCGGCGCGCCGCAGTTGGAGCAGAACCGGCTCGCCTCGGCGTTACGGTTCCCGCACCTCGTACACACCAGGGCCATGGACGGATCCTCCTGCCGCGGCTGCCCCGCGGGGGCATTCGATGCGTACGGGCCGGGGGTAAACCCTCCACCCGTACTTGAGGTTGACGGTTCTCCGAAACCTATGCGGCCCGGACCGGCAGGGTCAACAGACGACGCGCCCTGCGCGCCCGAAATGTCACCGCCTGGCCCACCGACCTGATCACGGAACATCGGGCGCTCGGCGCCCTGGTCCTCGGCATCTCCATGGCGCGGGGCACGGTGGCGGGCGGTGGCGGGATTGCCACTGTCCTCACGTGCGCTCTTGCCGAACAACTTCGCAAACAACTTCACGGGCGATTCCCCTTGACCGAAACAGACCCGCCCGTGGGGCAGGACGAACCCTGATTGCACACACCGGCGTACATCGGCAGCACAGACATCCTCACAACGTCCGCACCCACCAAACAGTTTCCACCACGCACCACGCTTACAGTGCGCCGACCCCCCGCAACCTCATGCCCTCGACCGGCGGGCCCCATGCACCCCCGCCTCACTGGGACGACGACCGAGCGTAGTCAGGCCGCTTCGCCGGTCGCAAGGCGTCCACCACGATCTTCTCCGCGCGCGTCACGGTGACGGTGGCCTGCTCCTTCTCCAGAGTCTGCACCACGCCACCTGGGATGTTCAGCGCCGGCTCGAGGTCCTGCGGCTTGCCGATCACCTTGAACCGATAGGGCTTGCCGACCTTGCGGCCGTCCACCCGGACACCACCACTGTCCGTACCCGACAGATAGGTGTTGGCCACTACGCGTACATCATTGATCTGGATGGCCTCGGCACCCGCGGCACGCAACTCCTGAATGGCATCGAGCAGCATGTCCGCCTCGACCGACCCCTTCTTGTCATCAATGGTCAGCGTGATCCCAGGACCCTGCGCGGCCACGGTGCCCGCCAGAATGCCGAGTTGACGCTCCTTCTCGACCGTCTGCTTGCGGGCCTCCTCGGCCTGGTCCGAGCTGTTCTCCAGCCCGGTCCGCTGGTCCTCGAGACGCTGCTTCTCACCTTCCAGACGCTGTGTACGGTCATCCAGTTCATCGAGGATGCGTACGAGATCTTCCTGACGTGCGCCGCGGAGCGCGCTGCTGTCGTTGTTGGAGCGCACCTGGATGGCGAGACCGAGCCCCAGCACGAACAACAGCAGGGCCACGATGAGTTGAGGGCGCGTGACGCGCGGCGGCCACAGCCCCTCCGCCAGCCGCTGACGGCCGCTGAGCGACGCCTGCCCGCCCTGCGGCTCGTCGTGCCGCTCGTCCGGCTCGGGCGACGCGCCGTCCCCGGGCCCGGTGGACACGCCGCGTACCTCTGCGGGCAGTTCCCTGCTCCGGCTGTCGCCCCCGGGCGTCTCGTCCGTACCCATCGGTGTCACGCCCTGAAGATGTGTCGGCGGATGGCGGCGGCGTTGGAGAAGATCCGGATGCCGAGCACCACCACGACGCCGGTGGAGAGCTGCGCGCCCACGCCCAACTTGTCGCCCAGGAAAACGATCAGGGCGGCGACGACCACGTTCGAGAGGAACGACACCACGAAGACCTTGTCGTCGAAGATGCCGTCGAGCATCGCGCGCAGACCTCCGAACACCGCGTCGAGTGCCGCGACCACGGCGATCGGAAGGTACGGCTCGACCACGGCCGGAACCTCGGGCCGGACCAACAATCCGGCCACGACTCCCACGACGAGGCCCAGTACGGCGATCACGATGTGCCCTTTCCTGCCTTCGGCTCTGCTGTACGTACGGTCACACTCGGTGCTGCCGGCAGTAGGACATCGTCCTGGACGGAAATGCTGGTCCGGACGTCGAAGTTCTCCTGCAGAGCATGCAGATACTGACCGTCGCGACTGTTCTGGAATCGCGTACTCAAACGCTGTCCGTCGCCTACGGCAAGCACCGTATACGGCGGTACGAGCGGCTTGTTGTCGACCAGTATCGCGTCACCCGCGGCCCTGATCGCCGACAGTGCCGTCAGCCGCTGGTCATTGATGGCGATCGCCTCCGCGCCGGACTGCCACAGGCCGTTGACGACCCGTTGCATGTCACGGTCACGGACCCGTCCCGTGTCGGAGAATCCCGCGCTCTCACGCGGCCCGCCCCCGCCCTGGTCGGCTTCCTTGGCGTCGTCCACCACAAGTTTCACGCCGGGCCCATGGATCTTGGTCGCACCCGACAGCAGGGACACCAACTCGCCCTGGCTGCCCCCGTGTTTCTTCAGTGCCTCACGCTGCCGCTCGCCCACGTCGTCCCGGAGCGTCTCGACGTCCCCTTCGAGCTCGTCGGCGTCCGAGGTCGCCGACTCGATCCGGTCGATGAGCTCCGCGCGCTCTTTTGCGACGACCGGAGCCGCTATCCGCGCCTGCGCGGCACCCACCGTCACCACCAGGGCCGCGAGCACGAGCCCGAGGGCGAGACCGAGCTTCGCCCGCAGCGGACGCGGCACTCCACCGGCGCCGTTGGCCTTCTTGCGGGCCGCCGCCTCGGCGTATCCCTCGTCCAGGCTGTGGTCCATGACCGTGTTCAGCAGCGACATGGAGGCATCCGGGCGCCGGGGGCGCGAGGGGGTGCTCCGAACGGGGGGCTGCTGCGGCATGCCGCACATCGTCGCACGTCGCGGGCGTTACCTCCGAATGGCCCCACCGGCGTGCCGGACGGCACCTGTCAAGGGTGCCGTCCGGCCCGTGCCACCGGTCAACGACCGGCGCTGTCCACCACCGCGGACCACTCGTCGAGCAACGCCTGAGCGGACGCGTCGTCGGGTCCCTCGGCCCACAGATGAGTGACGGCCTCCGCGGGGTCGGGCAGCACCAGCGCCCACCGCCCGTCGGACTCCACGACCCGCACACCGTCGGTGGTGTCCACCGAACGCTCCCCGGCCGCCTCCACCACGGTCCGCATCACGAGCCCCTTGACCGCCCACGGCGTCGCGAGGTCACGCCGCAGCACATGGGCACGCGGGATACGTGCGTCGATCTGGCTCAGCGTGAGCTGCGTCCGCGCCACCAGACCGATGAGCCGCACAAAGGCGGCCGTACCGTCGAAGACGCTGCTGAACTCGGGAATGATGAAGCCGGCGCGGCCGTCCCCACCGAAGATGGTCGACTCGTCACGCCCCACGCGCGTCAGGTCGTCGGGCGACGTGGTCGTCCAGTCGACCTGCGTCCCGTGGTAGGCGGCCACCTGCTCGCCGATGCGCGTCGTCGTGACCGGCAGCGCGACGCGACCGCTGCGGCGTTCCGCGGCGACCAGGTCGAGCATGACGAGCAGCGCGCGGTCGTCCTCGATGATCCGCCCCTTCTCGTCGACGAGCGAAAGCCGCTCGCCCACCGGGTCGAACCGGACACCGAAGTCAGCACGCGAGGACGCCACGATCTCGCCCAGCCGCACCAGGCCCGACCTGCGGGTCTCATAGGTCTCGGTCGGACGCGACTCGTCGAGCCCCGGATTGATGGTCAGCGCGTCGACACCGAGCCGCCCGAGGAGGCTCGGCAGCACAAGACCGGCGCTTCCGTTGGACGCGTCGACAACGACCTTCAGGTTCGACTCCGCCACACCTGTGGTGTCGACATTGCGCAGCAGCGAACCCGTGTAGGAGTCGAAGACGCTGGACGGGAAGTGCAGGTCCCCGATCTCCCCGGGGAAGGCCCGCCGGTACTCCTGGCGTGCGTACACCCGGTCCAGCTTGCGCTGACTCCCCTGCGAGAGGTCGGCCCCACGCCCGTCGAAGAACATGATGTCGACGGAGTCAGGCACCCCCGGCGTCGTCCGGATCATGATCCCGCCGGCACTGCCCCGAGCCGTCTGCTGCCGAGCCACGGGCAGCGGTACGTTCTCCAGGTCCCGTACGTCGATGGCGCTGGCCTGCAGCGCCGAGATCACCGCTCGCTTCAGCGCCCGCGCGCCTCGTGAGTGGTCACGGGCCGTGGTGACGGTCGAGCCCTTCTTGAGGGTCGTGGCATACGCCCCCGCGAGCCGCACCGCGAGCTCCGGCGTGATCTCCACGTTCAGGATCCCGGAGACACCACGTGCCCCGAAGAGATGGGCCTGGCCCCGCGACTCCCAGATGACCGAGGTGTTGACGAAGGCGCCGGCCTCGATCGTCTTGAACGGATAGACGCGGACATTGCCCTGGATAATCGATTCCTCACCGACGAGGCACTCGTCGCCGATGACGGCACCGTCCTCGATGCGGGAGGCCCGCATGATGTCGGTGTTCCTCCCGACGACACAGCCCCGCAGGTTGCTGTGCTGGCCGATGTAGACGTTGTCGTGCACGACGGCCTTGTGCAGAAACGCGCCCGCCTTCACGACGACGTTCGATCCCAGGACCGTGTGCTCACGAATCTCGGCGCCGGCCTCGACCTTGGCGTAGTCACCGATGTAGAGCGGCCCGCGCAATGTGGCGTCGGGGTGCACCTCGGCGCCTTCGGCAACCCACACACCGGGCGAGATCTCGAAGCCGTCGAGCTCGACGTCGACCTTGCGCTCCAGCACGTCGGCCTGAGCCTTGACGTAGCTCTCGTGCGTGCCGACGTCCTCCCAGTAGCCCTCGGCGATGTACCCATAGATGGGCTTGCCTTCCTTCATGAGCTGGGGGAAGACGTCGCCGGACCAGTCCACCGACACGTCGGCGTCGACGTAGTCGAAGACCTCGGGCTCCATGACATAGATGCCCGTGTTCACCGTGTCGGAGAAGACTTGCCCCCAGGTCGGCTTCTCCAGGAAGCGTTCGACCTTTCCTTCTTCGTCCACGATGGTGATGCCGAATTCCAGCGGATTGGGTACGCGCGTCAGGCAGACGGTGACGAGCGCGCCCTTCTCCTTGTGGAAGTTGATCAGCTCGGTGAGATCGAAGTCGGTCAGTGCATCACCGGAGATCACGAGGAACGCATCGTCCTTCAATGCTTCCTCGGCGTTCTTCACACTCCCGGCAGTGCCGAGTGGCTTCTCCTCATTGGCATAGGTGAGCTCCATCCCGAGCTCTTCACCATCGCCGAAGTAATTCTTGACCAGAGAGGCCAGGAACTGGACTGTCACTACGGTCTCGGTGAGCCCATGCCTCTTGAGCAGCCGCAGCACATGCTCCATGATGGGCCTGTTGGCCACAGGCAGGAGCGGCTTGGGCATGCTCGAGGTCATAGGGCGAAGGCGCGTGCCTTCGCCTCCGGCCATTACGACGGCCTTCATGTCGGAAGCGTCCTCCTCATTAGACGACGATCTAGCCGACTTAGCCCGCCAAGATAGCCCCGTGAATGCCTCTCACGGGACTGCAAGCCTCTACAGCTGCCAAATCGGCAAGCTCAATCGGCCGTGATGTTCGCACGGACAAGGCGGCGGACCTGGACCACGTAGAGGATCCCTGCCCACCAGTACAGACTTGTACCCCATCCTGCGAACGCCCATCCGAAAATAGCAGCGAGTGTGCTGATCCAGCCACTTCCGTCGCTGAGGAGCAGTAGTGGAAAGGCGTACATCAGGTTGAAGGTGGCCGCCTTGCCGAGGAAGTTCACCTGGGGCGGCGGATAGCCGTGACGCCTGAGGATCCAGACCATCACCAGCAGCATCAGCTCACGCAGCAGCAGCGCCGCGGTCAGCCAGAACGGAAGGATCTCCCGCCAGGTGAGCCCGACCAATGTCGACAGGATATAGAGCCGGTCAGCGGCCGGGTCGAGCAACCGCCCGAGGTTGCTGATCTGGTTCCAGCGGCGTGCCAGCTTGCCGTCGAGATAGTCGCTGATGCCGCTCAGCATCAGTACCAGCAGCGCCCAGTGGTCGCTCTTGGGCCCGCCGAACTCCGGCCTGAGGATCAACCACAGGAAGAGGGGGACGCCAACGAGACGCGCCATGCTGAGCACGTTCGGGATGGTGAGGACCCGGTCCGTCTGGACGCGAGTCTCCTGGACCTCCACCCGGGGGCCTCCTGTGGGAAATGAGCCGATGATGCCCCCTGACCTTACCGTCAGTTGTCAGCCGGCGGTGCAGAGGGGTGGCGCGGAGCCACAAAGGCCCGGAAACGCAAAAAGCCGTGGTCCCTGGACAATAAAGTCCAGGGACCACGGCTATAAAATGAGTTCGGCGGCGTCCTACTCTCCCACAGGGTCCCCCCTGCAGTACCATCGGCGCTGTGAGGCTTAGCTTCCGGGTTCGGAATGTAACCGGGCGTT
>NZ_JBEZVL010000021.1:0-119579 GCF_040636975.1 Streptomyces sp. NPDC032198
ACCACCGTCGCCACCGCCCACCGCAACCACGCCGACACCACCGACGTACTCTCCGCATGGGTCCACGCCGGACTCACCCACGCAGACACATGGCCGTGGCACGAGCTGGTTCCCCGGGCCTCGGTGGCAAGCGAGTTGCCCACCTATGCCTTTGACCGTCGGCGCTACTCGCTCGCCACCCGCACCACCACTCCGGTGGATGCCGCGGGTCGGGGCGTGGACGGGGTGGACCACCCGTGGCTCACGCTGTCGACGCCCCTGGCCTCCGGCGACGGACTGATCCTCACCGGGACGATCGACGCCACCGACGGCGCGCAGGGCTGGCTGGGCGACCACCGCGTATTCGGCACCGCGTTGCTGCCCGGCACCGGAATCCTGGACATGGTCCTCACCGCCGCCGAACGCGTGGACGCCACCGGGATCAACACCCTCACCCTGACCGCCCCCCTCGTCCTCCCCGAAACCGGGCCGCTGCGGATTCAGATCGCCGTCAGCGACATCGACGGCAACGGACACCGCCAAGTCACCGTCCACACCCACCCCGACCCCGACACCCACCCTGACATCCCCTGGGTCACCCACGCCATCGCCCAACTCACGCACGACGTATCCACGCGCGATCCTGAGTCCGTCGACTGGGCGGCAGTGGTCGAGTCCGCGGAACACATGTCCCTGGACGGTTTCTACGAGCGCTTCCGCGAGCGCGGTCTCGATTACGGCCCCGCGTTCCAGGGCCTCAGCGACCTGTGGCGACAGGGCGACGAGCTCTACGCGGTCCTTCGTCTTCCGGAGAGCCTGCGGCCCGAGGGCTTCGGGATCCACCCGGCTCTCCTGGATGCCGCGCTCCACTCGATCCTCACCGCTGAAGAAGCCGACGACGCGATCACCCACCACCGCGACTCCGCTCAGGGCGGTGACGCCGGTCCGAAGCGCGGAAAGCGGGTCCTGCTGCCGTTCGAGTGGAACGACGCCCGGCTGTACGCGACCGGCGCGTCGGTCGTACGAGTACGCGTGCGCCTGGACAGCACGCGCGAGCAGGCCGAGCTGTGGGTGACGGACGAGAGCGGGGACCTGGTCGTCACCGCGAGCCTTCGTCTCCGGGAGGCGAGCGCGGAAGGGCTGCGGACGGCGGCGGAACAGCACCTGTACCGGCTGGAGTTCCAGGAGTGCCTGTCGCCCGCTGCCGCGCCGGCGGACACCAGGGTCACCGGTGGCCCCCTCGCGGCCGTGCTCGAACTGCCCACGCTGGACCTGGACACAGGGACCGGACCGGTTCCTTCCCGCATCGTGGTGGATGCCACGCAACCCTCCGGTACCCCGGAGGAATGCACCGCGGCGGCGCTGATCCGTGCGCGTGACCTGCTGGCCGATCCACGGCTGGCGGACACCGAACTGGTCTGGGTGACCCGTCGGGCGCTGTCCGTGGACGAGGGCGAGACCGTCGACCTGGCATCGGCGCCCCTGTGGGGTCTGCTGCGCGCGGCGCGCGCCGAGGGACATCCGGTGCGGCTGGTGGACGTGGACGGTGCCGCCGATCCGGACAAGGTGCGGGCGTCGCTGACCATCCCCGAGCCGGAGTTGGTGGTCCGTGGCGCCACGGTGCGGATTCCTCGGCTGGTCCGGTTCTCCCCGGCCGAGGCGGCGCCCGCGGAGAGTGGCGCGATGTCCGCCGTCGGCACCCGTGATGCGGAACGATCCGAGGGCACGGTGCTGATCACAGGCGGTACCGGTGAACTGGGGCGGCAGGTCGCCCTGCATCTGGTGAGCACCTGGGGAGTGCGCAAGCTCGTACTGGCTTCCCGCCGGGGCGACGCGGCGGACGGTTGCGACGAGCTGGTCGCCGAGCTGACCGCCGCCGGGGCCGACAGTGTGCGCGTGGTGGCCTGCGACGTCACCCGCCGCGACCAGGTGGCCGGACTCGTGGACTCCGTCACGGATCTCAGCGGCGTATGGCATCTGGCGGGCGTACTCGACGACGGGCTGCTCGCGGACCAGACGCCGGAGCGTCTGGAACGGGTCTGGGCGCCGAAGGCACGCGCGGCATGGTGGCTGCACGAGCTGACCGCGGACCGTCCGCTGACGTGGTTCGTGGTGTTCTCGTCCGCCGCCGGTGTACTCGGAAGCGCTGGGCAGAGTGCCTATGCGGCGGCGAACGCGTTCGCGGACGCGGTCGTGATCGAGCGGCGCCGGCAGGGACTTGTGGGACTGAGCCTGTCCTGGGGGCTGTGGGAGCAGGCCGGTGCGGGTCTTACGGCACACCTCGGCCAGGCAGAACTGGCAAGGATGCGCAGGCAGGGAGTGACCGCGCTGACCGGAGCGCAGGCGCTGGGGGCTCTGGACACCGCGCTGACCAGTCGGCGCGCGCATCTCGTGCCCCTTCGGCTTGATCTGTCCGGGGCGAAGGACGGGCGCTCGCCGCTGCTGCGCGGCAGGACCCGGATGCGGCGGCTGGCGGACACGCGTACGGACAGCGTCGGCACCGGTTGGTCCGAACTGCCGGAATCGCAGCGACTTCGCGCACTGACCGACCTCGTACGGCGCGAGGCGGCGGTGGCGTTGGGCACTTCCGCCGAGATTCCCTCCGACGCGAAGTTCACCGACCTCGGTCTGGATTCCCTGGTGGCGGTGGAACTGCGTCGGAGGCTGGCCGTCGAGACCGGACTGTCCCTGCCCGCGGCGGCGGTCTTCGACCACCCGACGCCCGTCGGTCTCGCCGAGTACCTCAACGGCTGCGTACGAGATCGGGGTGCGGACCCGAAACGTGCCCGGCGGGTGGAACGCGTGGAGCACCGCGGGATTCATCCGGCGACCGAGGGCCAGCGCAGGCTGTGGTTCCTGGAGCAGATGCGTCCCGGCACGGCCGAGTACAACGTGACGATGCCGGTCCGGGTCGCCGACCCGTTGGACCGCGATGCGTTCGCCTCCGCCGTCGAGTTCGTGGTGCGGCGGCACGAGGCACTGCGCACGGGCCTGGAGAGCCGCGACGGTGAGCTGGTCCAGGTGGTGTACGAGGAGTTCGGCACTCCGCTGCGCTTCGAGGAGGTGGCCGGTGCCGAGGAGCTGGCCGACCGGATCCGGGGCGAGGCCGAGACGCCGTTCGACCTGTCCGGCCCCGTGCTGTTCCGCTGCCTGGTGCTGACCGGCGCGGACGAGCAGGTGGTCTGCTTCACTCTGCACCACGCGGTCATCGACGCCTGGTCGCTGGTCATGATGCTGCATGAGCTGTTCGCCGCGTACGGGGAGTTCCGCGCGGGCGTCGTTCCCGACAGCGGGAGCGAGTCGATCATGCATCTCGGTGACTACGCGGTCTGGGAGCGGGCCTCCCTCGAACAGGGAGCCTTCGAGGCGGGACTGGGCTTCTTCCGGGACGCACTCGCCGGGGCCCCGCGTCTGGAACTGCCCCCGAGCGGCCCGGACTCCGGTGCGGGCAAGGTCGGATTCGCGGTGCCCGACGCGCTTCGGGGGGACCTGGAGGCCCTCGCCTCCGAGGCCGGGGTCACGCTGTACACGGTGCTGGCCGGCGCCTTCGCGGTGCTGCTCTCCCGGTACAGCGACCAGCGCGACTTCAGCATCGGCACGGTGTGGTCCGGGCGTGGACTGCCCGGGTCGGCGGAGATCGTCGGTTTCCTCGCCAACACCCTGCCGTTGCGCTGTGATCTCTCCGCCGACCCGGACGTCCCCGGTCTGCTGTCGGCGATGAAGTCCCGCGTGCTCGGCGTGATGGAACACCAGAACGTGCCCCTGTCCGAGGTGGTCAAGGTCGTCGACGCCGAACGCAACGGGGAGGAGAACCCGTTGTTCCGGGCGGTGTTCAACTACGGCCTGGGTGCGGAGCCGGCCGACGACGACACATGGCAGCCGTTCGCCGGGTTCTTCACCGGTAACGTCGCGGGGACCGCCAAGTTCGAGCTGACCATGAGCCTTGCGCCTGCTGCGAAGGGGCTGCGCGGGGAGCTGGAGTTCCAGTCACACGTACTGGACGAGGCAGCCGCGCAGCGCATGGTCGCGAACTTCGAGACCCTGCTGAACTCCTTCGTCCGGGACGGCGGTCTGCCGGTCAGCCGGTTGTCCTTGCTCCACGGCGAGGAAGAAGGCTGGTTCAGGCGGCACGGCGACGGCGTGATGCCGGAGCCGGCCGCGCTGCCCGCGCCGCAGCCTCAGCCTGAGCCCGCAGATACGGCTACCGATGGTGACCAGGTGTGGGAGACGGTGGTCTCGGCCTGGTCGCAGGTACTGGAGCTGGAGTCGGCCGAGGTGGATCCGGACAGCGGGTTCTTCGATCTGGGCGGCACGTCGTTGACGGCGGTGCGGGTCCACGAGTTGGTCCGCGCCGGACTGGACTGCGAGTTTCCGCTCTCGACGCTGTTCCGCCACTCCACGGTGCGGCAGCTGACCGATTTCCTGCGCGGGGACGTTACTCCTGCGGTGACTGCGGCGCCGGCCCCGGAGACGGCGTCGGGCAGGGAGCGCCTCGACGAGGACGCGGTGGCGATCGTGGGCCTGGCCCTGCGTCTGCCGGGCGCGAACGGCCCGGAGCAGTTCTGGCAGAACCTGCGGGACGGTGTGGAATCGATCCGCCGCTTCACCGACCAGGAAATGCTGGAGGCCGGAGTGCCCCAGCACGTACTGGACGATCCCGGCTTCGTCCCGGCCAAGGGCTATGTGGAGGACGCCGATCTCTTCGACGCCGAGTTCTTCGGCTACTCGCGGTCCGAGGCGGAGAACATGGATCCGCAGCACCGGCTGTTCCTGGAAACGGCCTGGCAGGGACTGGAGAACGCCGGCATCCTGCCCGGCGATCACCCCGGCCGCATCGGAGTCTTCGCCGGTGCCGGATTCGGCGGCTACAACAGCGGAAGCGTGCGCGGCGACGAGATCACCGAACTCCATGAGTTCTACCGCAATCTCCTCGGGAACAAGTCCGACTTCGTGTCCACGAGGGTGGCGCACAAGCTGAATCTGCGAGGTCCGGCGCTGACGGTGCAGACGGCCTGCTCCACGGGTCTGGTGGTCGCGCATCTGGCCAGGCAGAGCCTGCTGCGCGGGGAGAGCGACGTGGCACTCGTCGGCGCCTCCGCCCTCACCTTCCCCCTGGAGTACGGCTACTTCCACCAGGAAGGCTTCGTCTTCTCGCCGGACGGCTCGTGCCGCGCGTTCGACGCCGACCGCCAGGGCACCGTGGTGGGCAACGGTGTGGTGGCCGTCGTGATGCGGCGGCTGTCGGACGCGGTGGAGGCCGGAGACCGCATCTACGCGGTCGTCCGCGGCAGCGCCATCAACAACGACGGGTCGGACAAGGTCGGCTTCACCGCACCCAGCGTGAGCGGCCAGGCCACCGTCATCACCGACGCCCTCACCGACGCCGGACTCTCCCCCGCCGACATCGGCTACGTGGAAGCCCACGGCACGGCCACCGCCATGGGCGACCACATCGAGATCCAGGCCCTGCAGGAGGTGTTCACCGCAGACCGCGACGAGCCCTGCGCGGTCGGCTCCGTGAAGTCCAACCTCGGCCACACCGACGTGGCCGCGGGTCTGGCAGGACTGGTCAAGGCAGCACTCTGCGTCTACCACGGCGAGCTGGTGCCCACGGTCAACTTCCGGCGGATCAACCCGGAACTGGGCCTCGACCCGGAGGTCCTGCGGATCAGCGACGACACGCGAGCCTGGCCGGGTGCCCGACGCGCCGGAGTGTCGGCGTTCGGCATCGGAGGCACCAACGCCCACATGGTCCTGGAACAGCCTCCGCAGCCGCCCGCACAGCCCGCTCCGGCACAGGCCGCGGCACCCGTGGTCGTCTCGGGACGGACCTCGCAGGCGCTCAGGGACCAGGCCCGGCAGTGGGCCGACTGGCTCACCCAGCACCCCGACACCACCCTCACCGACCTCGCCCGGACCACCACCCGGCACCGCCAGCACTTCGATCACCGTGCCGCCGTCCTCGCCCATGACCTGGACGAGGTGGTACGCGGGCTGACGGCGCTCGCGGACGGACGCGGCGACGACGCGGTGTGCACCGGGGTGGCCCAGGAGCGCGGCAAGGTCGTGTTCGTCTTCGCCGGCCACGGTTCGCAGTGGCCGGGCATGGCACAGCGGCTGCTCACCGAGAGCCCGGCCTTCGCCGGGGCGGTCGCCCGCTGCGACGAGGCACTGCGCCCCTGGACCGGCTGGTCGGTCCTCGAACTGCTGGAGAACCCCGGGGCGAGCGCGCTGAGCCTGGACGACGTCGAGGTGACCCAGCCCGCGCTGTTCGCGGTCGCACTCGGCCTCGCGGCGGTGTGGCGGTCCCTCGGTCTGGAACCGGAGGCCGTGGTCGGGCACAGCCAGGGCGAGATCCCCGCGGCCGTGGTCTCCGGAGCGCTGACCCTGGAGGAGGGCGCCCAGGTGGTCGCCGTCCGCAGCCAGGCGTTCCAGCGCATCGAGAGCGGCTCGGGCGGGATGGCCCTGCTGGGGCTGCCGCTGGCCGAGGTGGAGGAACTGCTCGCCCCGTACGGCGGATCGCTGTCGGTCGCCGCGGTGAACACCCCCGGTTCGGTGGCGGTGGCCGGCGCGGCGGACGCGGTGGACGACCTGCTCGCGGGGCTGGCCGATCGTGACGTGTTCTCCCGTCGGATCAAGGTGGACCGGGCCGGGCACTGCAGCCTGGTCGACCCGATGCTGCCCGAGGTGGAAGCGGCGCTGAGCGGACTGCGCCCCCGCGCGACGACGGTGGCGATGTACTCGTCGGTGACCGGGGAGCCGATCGGCGGAGAGGTCCTGGACGCCCGCTACTGGTGCCGCAACCTGCGGGAGCCGGTGCGCATGGACCTGGCACTCGACGCGCTGCGTTCCGCCGGCTTCGGCGTGTTCACCGAGATCAGCCCGCATCCGCTGCTCGCCATCCCGCTGACCACCTTCACCGCCGACAGCGGCGGAGTGGTCCTTGGCAGCCTGCGCCGGGATCACGGCGGGCTCGAGCAGATCGTGCGCGGCCTCGGCGAGTTGCACGTCCGCGGCCACGCGGTGGACTGGACACGGGTCGTCGACGGGCCCGGCCGCCTGGTCGACCTGCCCGGCTACGCCTTCCAGCGGCAGAGCTACTGGATCGACGGCGGATCACGTCCCCGGCAGGAGCGCGAGGCACCCCCGGCGGACCTGGCGGCCCGCCTGGCGGCACTGCCCGCCTCGGACCGTGCCCTCGCCGTGCTGGAGGCCGTGCAGGACGTGGTCAACGGCGTTCTCGGGCTCGGTGAGCCCATGCCCGTGGACGGACGGTTCCAGGACCTCGGGCTGGATTCGATGATGGCCCTGCAGCTGCGCAACCGGCTCAGCGAGGTGACCGGCACTCCGCTGCCGTCCACGCTCGCCTTCGAACACCCCACGCCTCAAGGGGTCGTGGACTATCTGCTGGCCCACGCCTTCTCCGAGCTGCCGACTCCTGGCCTGTCGATGGAACGTACCGAGCGGCGCGACGTCCATCCGGCGACCGAGGGCCAGCGCAGGCTGTGGTTCCTGGAGCGGATGAGTCCGAACTCCGCGCAGTACAACGCCGTGCTCCGGCTAGAGGTGGAGCGTCCGCTGAGTCCGGAGACGTTCGGCCTGGCACTGCGCTCGGTGATGGAACGTCACGAGGCGCTGCGTACCGGGCTGGAGCTCCGTGACGGCGAGCTGGTTCAGGCGGTGCATCAGGAGTTCACCGTTCCGCTGCGGCACGAGCAGGTCACCGACACCGATGAGCTCGACCGGCTGCTGCGCACGGAGGAACAGATCCCGTTCGAGCTGGACGCCGAGGCCCTGTTCCGCTGCCTGCTGGTGGACTCCGGCGAGAAGTGGACCATGTGCTTCACTCTGCACCACGCCATCACCGACGGCTGGTCGATGTCCCTGTTCCTAAGTGAGCTGTACGAGACGTACCGGGTCCTCGCCGGGCAGGAGACGCCCGCGCTCGCGGAGGTCCGGTACCACCTCGGTGATTACGCGCGCTGGGAGAAGCGGTCCATCGAGGAGGGCGCCTTCGCGCGTTCTCTCCAGTACTTCGAATCCGAGCTGGAAGGGACGCCGCGCCTGGAACTCCCCGAGCGGGCCGATGCGCAGGACGATGCGGAGGGCGCCCAGGGCGATGCCGTGCACTTCACCGTGCCCGCGGAGCTCCGGGCCGCTCTGGACGAGCTGGCCACGCGCAACTCCGTGACCGGATACACCGTGTACGTCAGTGCCTTCGCGGTGCTGCTCGCCCGCTACACCGATCAGTACGACTTCGGCATCGGCACGATCTGGTCGGCGAGGGAGCTGCCGCAGGTCGCGGAGACCTTCGGGTTCCTGGCGAACACCCTGCCGCTGCGCTGCGACCTGACCGGGACGGTGTCCTTCGAGGACGTCCTCGCCCGCACGCACACCCGCGTACGAGGGGTGTTCGAGCACCAGAGCGTCCCGCTGACCGAGGTCGTGCGCCTCGCCGGCGGTGACCGGACCGGTGAGGAGAACCCGCTGTTCCGGGCGGTGTTCAACTACGCCGGCACAGCCTTCCCCTCGATCGGAACGGGCGAGGCGGCCTGGCGGCTCCCCACCACGGGAAGCGTGTCCGGCAACGTACGAGGTGCGTCGAAGTTCGAGCTCGGCCTCACGCTGAGCGCCGACGGTGACGTGCTGCGCGGGGAGCTGGAGTTCCAGTCACATGTGCTCGACCAGGACGCGGCCCACCGCATGGTGGCCAACTTCGAGACCCTGCTGGCGTCGCTGGCCGCCGATCCGGCCCGTCCCGTCCGGGAGGCGGAACTGCTCTGCGGCGCGGAACGCCGCTGGCTCGCCGAGCACGGCGGCCACGTCGCGGCCGAGCCCGTCGGGGAGAGTGCGTACGAGCTGATCCTGGCTCAGGCGGTCCGCACACCCGACGCGGTGGCTGTGGTGTCGGACGGAGGTGAACTGACCTACCGGGAGGCGTCCGCGCGAGCCCGGACGCTCGCCCGGCAGCTCGCGGAACTGGGCGTGACCCGAGGAGATCTGGTCGGCCTCTGTCTTCTCCGTACGGTCGATCTGCCGGTGGCGATGCTCGCCATCTGGATGGCCGGGGCCGCCTACGTTCCCCTGGACCCTGCCTATCCGAAGGCGCGGCTGGACCACGTGGTGTCCGACAGCGGGCTCCGCGTGGTGATCTCGGACGGCTCCCTCGCGGACGCCTTGGCGGACGGGCTGCGGGTGCTGTCCGTCGGGGAGATCACCGAGGCCGGGGAGCACGGGGAGCCGGACGGCGCTCTGCCGGTCCCGCCGGAAGCGTCCGACCCCGCCTTCGTCATCTACACCTCGGGCTCGACGGGCACCCCGAAGGGCGTCGTGGTCGAGCACGCACAGTTCGCCAACTTCTGTCGTGCCATGGACGAGCGGGTCGGCGGAGGCTCCGGCGACACCTGGCTCGCCGTGACCAGCATGTCCTTCGACACCTCAGGCCTCGAACTGCTGTGGACCTTGACCAGGGGCTACCGCGTGGTCATCGCGAACGGAGAACTCGGCGGCTGGGCCGGATACCGGCAGTACGGACCGACCCACCTGCAGTGCACGCCGTCATTGGCCAGGATGCTGCTTGCTGACGCGGGAGGCCGCGAGCTGCTCGGCGGACTGCGGATGCTCCTGCTCGCCGGCGAAGCACTCGACCGCGGTCTGTCCAACCGGCTGCTGCGGACGTGTGGCGGCGACGTGTTCAACATGTACGGGCCCACGGAGACCACGATCTATTCGACGGGCTGGCGGGTCGAGCCCGGGCCGGTCTCGCTGGGAACTCCGGTGCTCAACACCCGGCTGGCCGTTCTCGACCGGCACCAGCAGCCTGTGCCGCGGGGTTGTCGCGGTGAGCTGTGGATCGGCGGGCGTGGTGTCACGCGGGGTTACTGGAACCGGGACGCGCTGACGGATGAGCGGTTCGTGACGGACCCGTTCGCGGGTGCGGGGCGGATGTACCGCTCCGGGGACGTGGTCCGCTACCGCGAGGACGGATCGCTGGAGTACTGCGGCCGCACGGACTCCCAGGTGAAGCTGGCCGGACACCGCATCGAGCTCGGTGAGATCGACTCCGTGGTCGCTGGGTGCGCGGGGGTGCGGGAGGCCGCCGCGGTGGTACGCGAGGACGCCGGCCCGGCGGCCTTGTGGGTGTACTACTCCGGAGAAGCCGACCAGCAGGTCCTGGCCGAGCACGCGGCGGCGCGGCTGCCGGTGTCGATGCTGCCCTCGCGGTGGGTACGGCTGGAGAGCCTGCCGCTGACTCCGAACCTCAAGATCGACCGGCTGGCCCTGGCCACTCTGCCCGCGCCTCGGCCCGAGCCCACCGAACGGGCCTCCGGTGGTGACCAGGTGTGGGAGACGGTGATCTCGGCCTGGTCGCAGGTACTGGGACTGGAGCCGGCCGAGGTGGATCCGGACAGGGGATTCTTCGAACTGGGCGGCACGTCCATGGCGGCGCTACAGGTCCACGAGTTGGTCTGTGCGGGCCTGGACCGCGAGTTTCCGCTCTCGACGCTGTTCCGCTACCCCACGCTGCGGCAGCTGACCGATTTCCTGCGCGGGGGCGTTATTCCTGCGGTGACCAAGGCCCAGGCGTCGGCGTCGGGCGGGGAGCGCCTCGACGAGGACGCGGTGGCGATCGTGGGCGTGGCCCTGCGTCTGCCGGGCGCGAACGGCCCGGAGCAGTTCTGGCAGAACCTGCGGGACGGTGTGGAATCGATCCGCCGCTTCACCGACCAGGAACTGCTGGATGCCGGGGTGCCTCGTCACGTACTGGAGGACCCCGCTTTCGTCCCGGCCAAGGGCTATGTGGAGGACGCCGATCTCTTCGACGCCGAGTTCTTCCGATGCTCGCCGTCCGAGGCGCAGAACATGGATCCGCAGCACCGGCTCTTCCTCGAAACGGCCTGGCAGGGCCTGGAGAACGCCGGCATCCTGCCCGGCGCCCACCCCGGTCGCATCGGAGTCTTCGGCGGAGTCGGCTTCGGCGGCTACGACCAGGGGGACCCCGAGGGCACCTCGGAGGTCTTCCGCTCGGCGATCGGGAACATGAACGACTTCCTCGCGACTCGCCTGGCGCACAAGCTGAATCTGCGTGGTCCGGCGCTGACGGTGCAGACGGCGTGCTCCACGGGACTGGTGGCCACGCACCTGGCCAGGCAGAGCCTGCTGCGCGGGGAAACCGACGTGGCACTCGTCGGTGCGTCCGCCCTCACCTTCCCCCTGGAACAGGGCTACGAGTACCAAGAAGGCTTCGTGGCCTCGCCGGACGGACACTGCAGGCCCTTCGACGCCGACGGTGCGGGCACGGTCCTCGCCAATGGTGTGGTGGCAGTGGTGTTGCGGCGGCTGTCGGAAGCGGTGGAGGCCGGGGACCGGATCTACGCGGTCGTCCGCGGCAGTGCCATCAACAACGACGGAGCGGACAAGGTCGGCTTCACCGCACCCAGCGTGAGCGGCCAGGCCACCGTCATCACCGACGCCCTCACCGACGCCGGACTCTCCCCCGCCGACATCGGCTACGTCGAGGCGCACGGCACGGCCACGGCGATGGGCGATCCCATCGAGATCCAGGCCCTGCAGGCGGTGTTCACCGCGGACCGCGACGAGCCCTGCGCGGTCGGCTCGGTGAAGTCCAACATCGGCCACACCGATGTGGCCGCGGGACTTGCGGGACTGGTCAAGGCAGCCCTGTCGGTCTACCACGGCGAGCTGGTGCCCACGGTCAACTTCCGACGCGTCAGCCCCGAACTGGGCCTCGACCCGGCGGTCCTGCGGATCAGCGACGACACGCGGGCGTGGCCGGGCAGGCGATGTGCGGGAGTGTCGTCGTTCGGCATCGGGGGCACCAACGCCCACCTGGTCCTTGAGCAGCCTCCGCAGCCGCCCGCACAGCCGGACCGGCCGCGGGCCGCGGCACCGGTGGTGCTCTCCGGACGGACCCCGCAGGCCCTGCGCGATCAGGCCCGGCAATGGGCGCAGTGGCTCACCCGGCACCCCGACACCCCCCTCACCGACCTCGCCAGGACCACCACCCGGCACCGTCAGCACTTCGCCGAACGCGCATCGGTGGCCGGGTCCGACCTGCCCACCGTCATCGAAGGACTGACGGCCATCGCCGGTGACCGGCCGCATACGTCGGTCACCACGGCCACCGCACGGCCGGGCAAGGTCGCGTTCGTCTTCCCCGGCCAGGGCTCGCAGTGGCCGGGCATGGCCCAGGGGCTGCTCGCCGAAAGTCCCGCGTTCGCCGACACCGTGGCCCGCTGCGACGAGGCACTGCGCCCCTGGACCGGCTGGTCGGTCCTCGAACTGCTCCAGGACGAGGACCGCATCGCGTGGGACCGTCTGGACGTCGCCCAGCCGGTGGTGTTCACCATGTATCTCGGCCTGGCGTCGGCCATCCGGGATCTCGGCCTGGAACCGCAGGCCGTGGTCGGGCACAGCCAGGGCGAGATTCCCGCGGCCGTGGTCGCCGGGGCGCTCACCCTGGAGGAGGGCGCCAGAATCGTGGCCGTACGCAGCGCCGCCCTTGCCGCGCTGTCCTCGGACGGCGAGATGGCAACGGTGGAACTCCCGGTGTCCGAGGTGGAGGCAGCGCTCGCCCCCTACGGGGACGCCGTCTCGATCGCCGCGGTGAACACACCGCGATCCACGGTCATCTCGGGAGACCGTGCGACCGTCGACGAGCTGCTCTACAGGTGGGACGACCAGGACGTGCCGTGCGGCAGGCTGAACGCCGCCTGTGCGTCGCACAGTTCGCAGATGGACCCGCTGCTGCCCGGTCTGCGGGACCAGCTCGCCCCGCTGCGTCCCCGTACGACCGACCTCCCGCTGTACTCCACGGTGCTGGGGCGGCAGGCCGGGGGCGAAGAGCTCGACGCCGCCTACTGGTGCCGCAACCTGCGCGAACCCGTCCGGCTCGACCTCGCACAACAGCGGCTGCTCGACGACGGGTACACGGTGTTCGTCGAAGTCGGCCCGCATCCCGTGCTGGCGATGCCGCTGGCCGACGGCGGCGCCGACCAGGACGCGGTGGTCCTTGCGGCCATGGAACGCGACCAGGGCGGCCTGGACCGGCTCCGGCGCACGCTGGGTGCCCTGCACACGCACGGCGTCGACATCGACTGGCCGGCGGCCGTCCCCGACGGCCGCATGGTCGACCTGCCCGGCTACGCCTTCCAGCGGCAGCGCCACTGGAAGGAACCCGCTCGCCGCAAGACGACCGACCAGCGGTTCTGGGACGCCGTCGGTGCGGGCGAGGTGGACGGGCTCGCCGAGCTGCTCGGCGCCTCCGGGCAGCTCAAGGACAGTGTCGTGGACCTGCTGCCGTTGCTCCGGCGCTGGCACGAGGGCCGCGACGACCACACTGAGATCGCCGACCGGCTGTACGAGGAGGCCTGGCAGCGCACCGAGCCCGACCACGCACCGACACCAGCCCCCACAGGCGGAGTATGGGCCGTGCTCGGAGACCCCGCGTCACCGGCCACGGAGCTGGTGACGGCCCTGTGCGAGGCCGGGGCGGCCGACGCACACCGCGCCGGCACGGATCCGTCCGAACTGGCCTCCCTGCCAGCGGCGTTGCACGGTGTGATCATCCTGGCGCCACTGGACGAGGAGGGCGCGCAGCAAGGCTTCCTCCGAACCGTACGACTGCTGCAGGAACTGGGAGCAAGCCATCCGAGCACTCCGGTGTGGCTGGTCACCAGGGGCGCTGTCGGTGTGGACGAGACCGATCTGGTCACGCGCCCCGGGCAGGCTCTGCTCAACGGGCTGGGCCGGGTCGCGGCACTGGAACGTCCCGAGGGCTGGGGCGGCACGGCGGACCTGCCCGAGCAGCCGCACCCGGACTGGGCCGCCCAACTCGTCCGCGCCGTTCTCGCCGGTGACGACGAGGACCAGATCGCGATCCGTGCCGACGGCCGGTACGTGCGAAGGCTGCGTCGCACCACGCCCGCACCACGGCCGCGGTGGACGACCAGTGGCACCGCCCTGATCACCGGTGGCACGGAAGCCCTCGGCGGACGGCTCGCCCGCTGGCTGGTGGAACACGGGACGCGGCGCGTCATGTTCGCCTCCCGCAAGGGTGAGGTCTCCGCACAGTGCCGCGAGGAACTCGAGGCGGCCGGGGCGGAGGTCGTGACGGCGGCCTGCGACGTCGTTGAGGGGAGGCAGGTCGCCGAACTGATCGGCCGGATCGACGCCGACGGCCCGCCGCTGACGGTCGTCGCGCACCTCGCGGAGGTCTCCGGGGCGACGCTCCTGGCAGAGCTCGACGGTGCTCGGGCCGCGGAGGAACTCTCCGCGATGGTGTCCGGCGCCTGGCACCTGGACGAACTGCTCGGCGACCGGCCACTGGACGCGTTCCTGCTCCAGGGCAGTGGTGCCGGTCTGTGGAGTGCGGGCGGCGGGACGGTCCACGCGGCCGGCGACGCCGCGCTGGACGCCCTCGCCCGGCACCGCATGTCCAACGACCGCACGGCCACCGTGCTGCACTGGGGCGGCTTGACCGACGCGGACATGGTGACGGAGGAGGCCGAGGAGCAACTGCGGGTGCGGGGGCTGCGGATGACGTCCCCG
The DNA here is from genome assembly GCF_040636975.1 of Streptomyces sp. NPDC032198. Lineage (NCBI taxonomy): Bacteria > Bacillati > Actinomycetota > Actinomycetes > Kitasatosporales > Streptomycetaceae > Streptomyces > Streptomyces sp. NPDC032198. Next base: position 14,551 of record NZ_JBEZVL010000021.1, read on the forward strand.
GACCATGCGCTGAGGGCGCTGGACCTGGTGCTCGGAACGGATCGGGTGGCGCTGGGGGTGGCTGACATCGACTGGTCCCGCTTCACCCCCGCGTTCTGCGCCGCCGGGCGGCGTCCCCTGCTCCTTGGCATCTCGGAGGCGCGCGCCGAGATGAACGGTGAGCGCCACGAGCAGGAGAGCGGCCTCGAAGAGCGGCTTGCGGGCATGGGCCGGGAGGCACAGCTCAGTACGGTGCTCGAGCTGGTCCGCAGGGAGGCCGCCGCCGCTCTCGGGACAGCCGGGATCCCCGCGGATCAGCCCCTGCAGCAGCTGGGGATGGACTCGCTGATGGCGGTCGGCCTGCGCGCCAGGCTCGCCGGGCGAAGCGGCCTGCGGCTCGGCACGGATGTCCTGTTCCAGAACGGCGGTTGCGCGGGCATCGCGGAACATCTGGTGGATGAACTCACCGGGCGGCAGCCCGTCATCGAGGCCGCGCAGGACCCGCTGGTACGGGTGCTCAAGCCGGCGCAGAACCCCAGGGCGCGGATCGTGTGCATGACGGGGATGGGAGGCACGACCACCGGGCACGTCCCGCTCATCCCGTACATCCCCGAGGACGTGGAACTGCTCGCCATCCGGGTTCCCGGCCGTGAGGGAGGCAGCGGGGAGCCCCCGGTGACCGATGTGAACGTCCTCGTCGACCGGGTCGTGGCGGAGATGTCCGGCCATCTCGACGTGCCGACCGTCCTGTACGGACACAGCCAGGGCGCCCTGCAGGCCTGGGAGGTCGCTCACCGGATGGGCAGCAGGGCGGGCGGACCGGAGCTGTCCCTCGTGGTCGCCTGCGCGCTGCCGCCGTTCAGTGAGGCGCCGGAGCCACTCATGCGGTTCCAGGAGGTGGCGACGCTGTGGGACACGGCGGCGCCGGAGGACCTCGTCGAGTCGTTCCGGGGCGTGCTGCCCGACGAGATCCTCGCCAACGAGGAGGTCTTCGGCGGCTACCTGGAGAACCTGCGGAACGACTCCACGATGTGGAAGCGGCACCAGCTCGTGCTGCGTCATGACCGCAGGGGCCCGCTGGACATCCCGATCACGGCGGTGTCGGCCACGGCCGACCCGGTACTGCCCGAGGGCACGGCGGAGGGCTGGGCCACGGTGACCAGGGGCACGTTCGTGGTCCGGAGCATCGAGGGCGAGCATTCCGCGCCGCTCGAGAACCCGAAGGCCATGGCCGAGGAACTGATCCTGGCTCTCTCTGCCGGGCTCACCCTCAACGCATGACCGCGCGGGGCGTCCGTCGCCACCCGGCGACGGACGCCCCGTCTGGCCACCTGATCGCACGTGTGAGGATCAGGCCGGGTGCGCCCACCACGAAGGCGGCCGCACCGGGATCGCCTGTAGGGCAAGGAGAGTGGACATGTTCGCCGGGGGAACAGCGCGGCTGGTACTCAGCAACGGCGGTGATGCGCCGCTCGAGCTGACCGTGGAGCCGTGGGCGGAGATCCACTCGATCCTGCCGAAGCAGAGCTGCGTCGTGGTGACCCACTCGCCTGCGGGAGGCGGTTCCTGGCCCGGGACCTCGCGTACGGACGAGCCGTTCGAGGTCGACCATCGGCCCGATTCGGTCACGGTGTGGGCCAACGGCAACTGCTTCCACCTCAGCGACGCCGAGGGAAACGCGATCTACGCGCTCGACGGGGAGTGCCCTGTCCAGGTCCGCCCTGCCTCCTGAACGCGCAACCGCGCCAGGTAGACCCCTACCCCCCCTTCCCCTCCACTTGCCCCACCAGGTATCTTGCATCGCATGGAACCAGGTGATTCGACCAAGCAGGCCCGGGCAGCCGCCCAGCTGCGCAAGGGCGTCCTGGAGTACTGCGTGCTCGCCCTGATGCGGGACCGTCCCCAGTACGGCGTGGAACTCCTCCACGCCCTCGAGGACTCCGGTGCCCTGGCCACCAGCCAGGGCACGGTCTACCCGCTGCTCTCCCGGCTCCGCCGCGACGACCTTGTCACCACCACCTGGCAGGAGTCCGCCTCCGGACCACCCCGCCGCTACTACGCGCTCACCGACAGCGGCCGCGCCGCGCTCGATGAGTTCACCCGTGTCTGGCCCGGCTTCCGCAACGCCGTCGACACCTTCCTGACCACCCCGCATCCCCCCACCGGAGACCTCGCATGAAGACCTCTGCCGACCCCATACGTGACTACCTCTCCGCCGTCGGGCGCGAGGCCTCCGCACTCCCCGCCGACCGCCGCCAGGAGCTCCTCGCCGACCTCACGGAACACATCGAGGTGACGCGCACCGAACGCCCCGACGCCACGGTCGGCGAGATCCTCGCGGAGCTGGGTGACCCGCGCACGATCGCGGCAACGGCGCTGGCCGAGGCGGGGACGGGGACTGCGGGGGCCGCGCCCCGGAGCGGTGCCGGCGCACCCGCCCGGCGTGGCAAGGTGCACCCCCTGGTCCCGCTCCTCATGCTTACGCTCTCGCTGCCCTTCGTGATGGTCTTCCCCGACCTCCCCGGGCCGGTTTTCGCCGTCCTGTTCCGCATCACCGGCGCGGTCCTTCTCTGCACCTCGGTGCACTGGACCACCGTCCAGAAGACCACCGGCGTACTGGTCACCGCCGTCCTGCCGACCGCCGTCATCGCCACCTGGAACCTGTCCAGCGGCGGCCCGTCGGGCGACACCCCGGCCCTCCTGGCCAACCTGGCGATGTTCGCCCTGCTGGTCGGTACGGCAGTGTGGCTCTGGCGCGCCCGCCGCGCCTGAGCGATCGCCTTCAGGTCCGCGGGTCCGCCGGGAATGAGGTCACGTACGGAGGCCGTCTACCCGGCACCGCTCGCGATGCCGGTGCCGGGCCCCCAGGCCTGTGCCGGATGGAGATGCACCCCTCTCACAACAGGCTTACCGCGCGTCATCCCCACCCGGGACGCGGAGAGGGGGCCACCACCTCGCGCGCACCGCTGGAATGGCGGCCCACCGCAGGTCAGGGGCGGCCCGGGTGGGCGCAGCTCGGTCCGGTGCGTCGTGGCGCGTCGGTGCTCCCGGCCCGCACCGGGCTCAGCCCGCAGCTGCCGAGGGCGTGACACGGGCCGAATACCAGGGGCAAGCTGACTGACTGTCACCATGAGCAGTGCACGAGCGGGGGACCCTCGGACGACGTGTGAACCGACAGGCTCGGCGGCTCCTCCACGTACTCGACTCCACGTACCCGACCCGGGCCCCGAAGCCGTACCGCGAGGAGCCATGAAACCGTCGCGCGGCAGGCACAACCGGCTCTCACGTCCGCGCCGCCCCTCTGCGGCAGACACGCACCACGCTCCGGCCGACCGGCCGGACCCGCTGGCGCGTCTGATCGAGAAGTACGGCGACGGGCGTGACGTGTGCCGCGCGGATTCGGGCCGGGTGTGGGTGACGGGAGCCGAAGCGGCGCGCGAGGTGTTGGGGAACCGGCGGCAGTGGTACGTCGAGACGTCCGACTTCTTCCACACCCGGCACGGGGTCTTCGGCCCCCGGTCCGCGCAGATCGAGATCGGTCGCGCGGCGCGCGTCCTGCTCCAGCGGCAACTGGCTGCCCGCAGGCACGAGTTGGCCGCGCTCGTCGAAAGCAGGCTCGCGCCACTGAGCCGATGGCCGGATGCCGGGAACCTGCTCGTGTGCGAGCACCTGGACGACGTGCTGCTGTGCCGCGCGGCCCCTGCGTCGCTGCGGGACGCGGTCGTGGGCGTCGTTCATCGCGCAGTGTTGGCCGGAGCACGCCAACGGCACTCGGCGCTGTCGCGGCGGCACTTCCGGCGTGCCGTGATGCGCGCGCTGGCCGAGGAGATAACAGCACGCCGCACTGCCGGGCCGGGCGAGGGGCCGGGCGAGCCGCGCGACCTGCTGGACGTCGTCGTCGCGGGTGGCGGCCGTACGACGGACCCGGGCACACTGGCAGAGGTCTACCTCTCGTTCCTGTTCGCCACGGTCGGCTCGGTCGGCTTCGCGCTGGGCTGGGCGGTCTACCTGGCCGGAACCCACCCGCGGCCCGCGGAGCACGCCCCGCGGTGGGTCGTGCGGGAGGCGCTGCGGCTGTGGCCGGTCGCCTGGCTCTTCACCCGCACGCCGCACGTCGCGCACGAACTCGCCGGAGTGCCGGTGGGAACAGGAGACGCGGTGGACGTCTGCACCCTCCTCGTGCACCGCGACCCCGGGCAGTGGGACCGGCCCCACGCGTATCTGCCCGGCCGGTGGGAAAGCCCGCCGCCCGAACCCGCGTTCCTGCCCTTCGGGTACGGGCCGCACAGCTGCACCGGCGCCGCCGTGGCGCTGGAGCTGCTGGAGGACCTCATCCGGATCATCACGTGCGACTGGCACCTGTCGGTCACCGCCGAGGGGATCGCTCCCCAGCTCGGCCCCGCGCTGGCTCCGCCACGCTTCACCGCGGAGCTCGGCACCCGCGTCCCTGCCGGGGAAGGGAGGTGAACCTCATGCGCAAGCTCTACCGCTCCGCACTGTCCGCTCTCAACATCCGCTCCGCCTACGGCGGGCTGCACAACTTCTGGTACCTCTACCACCACATCTGATCGCCCATGCGAGGGCGGGAGATCGTCCATCCCGGGCGGTCTCCCGCCCTCGTCGGCAACTCCCGGCGAGTGAAGGGGATTTCGTGACCACACCGGAGCATCCCGACGACTTCCTGCACGACCTGCGCAGGCGCAGCGCGGCCGAGGACGGGGTCTTCTGGGTCAACGACGACCTGCTGGCCGTGTTCGAGCCGGAGGCGGCGCAGCGGATCAGCAGGACGAACTGGCGGGGTTTCGTCATGCCCGACCGCGGTCTCGACCTCCTGCGGGGCCGGCGCAGTCCCGTGGTGCCCTGGGTGCATGTGCGCACCGCGTGGCTGGCCCAGCTGCACCGGCTGGCCGACGTCTCGCACCGGGCGACGCTGACGGACCGTATGCGGCAGGTCATGGACGCCCGGCTCGGCGAGCGCGTCGATCTGGTCACCCTCGCCCAGGACACCGCCATACGGTCCCTGCTGCCGTGCGCCCTGTCAGGCCTCACGCCCCGCGAAACCGAGTGGATCGTGCGCGACCTGGACCAGAAGCTGCTGCGCCTGATCGACCGCTCCCCCGGTGACGGCCCGGCCCACCGGCTGCGTTTCGCCGCCGTGCAGGCACGGGCCGGGCTCGTCGTCCGCAGGGTGCTGCGCGCCCGCGCCGCGGGCCGCCGCCCACGCGAGTGCGATCTGGCCGACCCCTTCGTCGACCTGCTGCCCCAACTCGGCATGGACCGCGCCCTGAACGTGGTCACCACCGTGCTCACGGCGATCGGCGGCCCGCCCGGCTCGGCGGCGGCCGCCGTGCTGTACGAGTGGGTCCGGCAGCCGGAGTGGGCCCGCCGGGTCACCGCCGAACTGGGGGGCCTGGACACGGCCGCGTTCCTCGAGGCGCCCACGAAGGCCGCGCCCCTCACCCACCGCTTCGTCAAGGAGACACTGCGCATGTGGAGCCCGCCGCTGCTCCTCGTCCGGCAGGCTCGACAGGCATTCGACGTGGGCGGCATCACCCTCGACGCGGGGCGGGGTTACCTGATGAGTCCGCACATGATCCATCGCGACCACCGGGTCTGGAAGGACGCGGACACCTTCGACCCTGACCGCTTCCTGGCCGGTGCTCCGCACGGCCCGGCCGGCCGGGACTCGTACGTGCCCTTCGGCTGGACGCCCAAGAAGTGCGTGGGCGCGGCGCTGGGCACGTTCCAACTGATGGCGCTGTGCCGCCTGATGAGTACCCGTTACCACCTCACCGTGCCCAACCCCGCCCGTATCACAATGGCGTTCCGTTTCGCGCCCGTTCCTCAGGACTTTCACGGCGTGCTCACCCCGCGCCGTCCGTCCGGCAGCGGACCCCGCGGACAGCACTCACCTCACGGCACCTGATCGCGCCAAAGTTACAGCCAAACATTTGCGCCACGGTCTTTGCCAACTCCCCGCGATGGCCTGCGGGTTAGCGGCTCCGGTGACCCGGCGGAATCACGTCGTCACAGGTCACACGGCATGCCTTCGGCGCCACGCCACCCGCGGGCAGCGCCGGTCGGTTGACCCCGCTTCAAAGCTTGAGCACAAATCTCACACATCCCCTCTTCAGAGCAGCGCCAATGGTCTAGATTGACCGTGCTTCACATCTGGACACGAGGCGACAAAAGATGATCTATAGGTCCGGCACCGTGGAAAGTCAGCAATAGCGTCCCGGCGCCGGACGTGGGGGTGGTCGATTTTTTGGGGCCCGGCAGAGGGCCTTGGGTGTTGGGGAACATCCAAGGTTCGACGGGTTCCCGTGCATCTCGAAGGTCCGGCAGGACGTGCGCGTCCGCTGCCGCCTGGGTGAGGTGTTCAAGTAGCGCTGCATTGACCGGGATGTCATCCGCTGGGGGCGGGACCTCTCGGGGAACGACGCGTGGCGCGGGGGGCGGGGGTCTCCCGGGGGAGGAACAGGGTCGGGGGGCGGTGCCTCCCGGGGGGAGGAACCGTGTGGAGCGAACACGTCGAGCCCATGAACGACCTGGGGGGGTCAGTGCAACAGGGGGAATTAGTCAGCCCGTTTCCACCGGCGCACGGGCGTCCGGGGAACGGGTCAATCAGCCGGCCACCGATCGATTGGGAGCAGCGTTATCGCCGTGCCGTGATCACCAGCGACACCGTGGTCACCGCCTTCGTGGTGGCGGCGATCGGCGGCTTCTTCGGGGTCCGGGACGCGGCCAACTGGCACGAGAAGTGGCGCATCCTCGCCTTCGGCACCGAACTGCTGGTGCTGGGAGCGCTTGCGGTGAGCCGGTCGTGGGCGCCTGCCGTGCTCGGCCAGGGCGCCGAGGAGTTCCGCAGACTCGGACGCTCACTGTTCACGGCGGCCGTCGTACTGGCGCTCGGCGGGATCGCCCTCACCTCGCGCAACATCAAGCTCTGGATCTTCGTCGCGATCCCGGCGATCGCACTCATCACCATGACCGAGCGGTATCTGCTGCGCCTCTGGCTGCACAGACAGCGCATGGAGGGGCGCTGCCTGCGCCCGGTGCTCGCTGCCGGGAGCCCGGCCACCGTACGCGACCTGATCACCCGTACCCGCAAGCTCCCGCACCTCGGCTGGCGGGTGGAGGCGGTGTGCACGCCGGACGGCCTCGGGCTTGACGGTGATCACCTGGACGGGGTGCCGGTCGTCGGCAGACTCACGGACGTCGCGGGCCATGTGCGCCGCGACGGCTACCGAGTCGTCGCGGTCACATCCGACCCGCACTGGTCACCGGACCGGCTGCAGCGGCTGGCCTGGAACCTCGAGGGCAGCGATGCCGAGATGGTCGTGGCCCCGGTGCTGATGGAGGTGGCAGGACCACGGCTGCACGTCGACGCGGTGCTCGGCATCCCGCTGCTGCGGGTCAGCATGCCGACTTTCACCGGGGGCCGCCGAGTGGTCAAGGGATTCGTCGACCGCACGGGCGCGGCCATCCTGCTGATGCTGTTCGCTCCTCTGATGGTGCTCGTCGGGCTGCTCGTACTGGCGGACAGCCGGGGCGGGGCGCTGTACCGACAGCGCAGGGTCGGCAAGGACGGCCAGGAGTTCACCATCTTCAAATTTCGCACGATGGTCTCCGGGGCCGACAGGGCACGTGACCAGCTGGCCGACCGCAACGAAGGCGCGGGCCTGCTGTTCAAGCTCCGCCGGGATCCGCGGGTGACCCGGGTGGGCGCGGTACTGCGCCGGTACTCGATCGACGAGCTGCCACAGCTCTTCAACGTGCTCACCGGCTCGATGTCGCTCGTCGGTCCGCGGCCTCCGCTGCCGGAGGAATCCGCCGCCTACGGCCCGGACATCCGGCGGCGACTGCTCGTCAAGCCCGGGCTCACCGGCCTGTGGCAGATCAGCGGACGCAGCGACCTGCCGTGGGAGGAAGCGGTCCGGCTCGATCTGCGGTACGTGGAGGACTGGTCGCTGGCCCTGGACACAGTGATCTTGTGGAAGACGCTGCGTGCGGTGCTCCAGGGGCAAGGGGCCTATTGATGCACGGGGGTTGTCGGATCGGCGCACGGAAGGCAGGCCACAAGGGCCTGCCTTGGGGGAGGAGCGGGATATGAGGGTCAGCGTCTTAGGGCTTGGTTACGTGGGCTGCGTGTCGGCCGCGTGCCTGGCGGGCCTGGGTCATGAGGTCATCGGAGTGGACGTCAACCAGGTGAAGGTCGACCTGGTCAACGACGGCAAGGCCCCGGTGGTCGAGGAGCGGATCGGCGATCTCATCGCCGAGGTCGTGCGGACCGGAGCGCTGCGCGCCACCACCGACGTCCGCGAGGCGATCATGGGCAGCGACGTGTCGCTGATCTGTGTGGGCACGCCGTCGGAGCCCAACGGCAGTCTGTGCACCACCTACTTGGAGCGGGTCACCGAGCAGATCGGCGCCGCGCTGGCCGAGCGGGACGGGCGGCACACCGTCGTGTTCCGCAGCACGATGCTCCCGGGCACCTGCTTGAACCTACTGGTGCCCATTCTGGAGAAGCACGTCGGCGGCACGGCCGGGGTGGACTTCGGGGTGGCGGTCAACCCGGAGTTCCTGCGCGAGGGCACGAGCGTGCGGGACTTCTTCGACCCGCCGAAGACCGTCATCGGCGAGTTCGACGCGGCGAGCGGCGACGTGGTGGCGGCGCTGTACGACGGCCTGCCCGGCGAAGTCTTCCGGGTGCCGGTCCCGACGGCCGAGGCGATCAAGTACGCGGACAACGCGTTCCACGGCCTCAAGATCGGCTTCGCGAACGAGCTGGGCGCGGTGTGCCAGGCGCTCGGGGTGGACTCGCATCAGGTGATGGACGTGTTCCTGGCCGACCGCAAGCTGAACATCAGCCCCGCCTATCTGCGGCCCGGCTTCGCCTTCGGCGGCTCCTGCCTGCCCAAGGACCTGCGCAGCCTGCTCTACGCGGCGCAACGGGCCGACGTCTCGGTGCCCATCCTCGCCCACGTGCTGCCCTCCAACTCCGACCATCTGCAGCGTGCGGTGGAGCTGGTGGAGCGCACCGGCAAGCGCAAGGTGGGCATCTTCGGTCTTTCCTTCAAGCCCGGCACCGATGACCTCCGCGAGAGCCCGCTCGTCGAGCTGGCGGAGAGGCTCTTCGGCAAGGGGTACGACCTGCGGATCTACGACGCCAACGTGAGCCTCTCCCGGCTGCTCGGCGCGAACCGCGAGTACATCGAGACCCGGCTGCCGCACATCGCGCAACTGCTCGTGGACTCCGTCGACGAGGTCCTCGAGCACGCCGAGGTGTGCCTGGTCGGAACCAAGGATCCAGCCGTCGTTTCGGCGCTGCCCCATGGCGACAGCCCGGTGATCGTCGATCTCATCCGCCTTCCCGACGCGGAGACGCGCCGAACCGAACCGGGGTACATAGGCCTTGCTTGGTAACAACGCGACCAGCGACGACCGGCCGGACCGGAGCGCGCTGATCCTCGTGGAAAACCTGTCGGTGCCGTTCGACCGGCGGGTGTGGCAGGAATGCACGACACTGCGCGACGCGGGCTGGAAGGTACACGTCATCTGCCCCCAGGGGGTGAAGCGGGACACCGAGCCGGAGGCCGAGATCGACGGGGTGCGGATCCACCGCTACCCCTTGCGCGCGGCCACCGGAGGTCCTTCCGGCTACCTGCGGGAGTACGGATCCGCGCTGTGGCACACGGTCCGGCTGGCCCGGAAGGTCGGCCCGGTCGATGTGGTCCACGCGTGCAACCCGCCCGACCTGCTGTTCCTGCCGGCGCTGTGGATGAAGCGGCGTGGCGCGCGGTTCATCTTCGACCAACACGACCTGGTGCCGGAGTTGTACCTCTCGCGGTTCGACCGCGGCGAGGATCTGCTCTACCGCGCCGTGTGCGCGCTGGAACGGCGGACCTACCGGGCCGCGAACGTCGTGCTCGCCACGAACGAGAGCTACCGGGACGTCGCGGTGCGCCGTGGCGGCCGGCGGCCGGAGGACGTCTTCGTGGTGCGCAGCGCGCCCGACATCGACCGGTTCGCGCCCGTGCCGGCCGAGCCGGAGCTGAAGCGCGGCAAGCCTCATCTGCTGTGCTACCTCGGCGTCATGGGCCCGCAGGACGGCGTCGACTACGCCTTGCGTGCCCTGGCGAAGCTGCGCGACGAACTCGGGCGGACCGACTGGCACGCGGTGTTCGTCGGCGGCGGCGACACCTTCGACGCGATGGTGGAGCTGTCCCGGCAGCTCGGGCTCTCGGAGCAAGTGGAGTTCACCGGCCGCATACCGGACGCCGACCTGGTGCGGTACCTGTCCACCGCGGACGTGTGCCTCTCCCCCGACCCGCACAATCCGCTCAATGACGTGTCCACCATGAACAAGGTCCTCGAGTACATGGTGATGGGCCGGCCGATCGTCTCGTTCGACCTCAGGGAGGCGCGAGTCTCCGCCGGTGACGCCGCGGTCTACGCGCCCGCCAACGACGAGGCCGAATTCGCCAAGCTCGTCGCACTTCTCCTGGACGATCCGGAGCAGCGGGCCCGGATGGGCAAGATCGGCCAGGAGCGGATCAGCGGTCAGCTTTCCTGGCGGAACTCCCAGCGCTCGCTGCTCGCCGCGTACGCCGCTGCCTGCCGTGACCAGATTCCGGTGTCGGCGGGCGGCCCGGTCCGGACAGGGCGGAGGCCGCGGCGTTGAGCGACGACACGATACGCCTGGTCACGCTCGGGCGGATTTTCCGTCGGCGGTGGCGGCTTCTCGCCGCCCTCGCCGTGGTGGGCGCCCTCGTCGGCTACGGCGCCTCCTTGCTGTTCCCCCCGAGCTACACGACCTCGGCATCGGTACTGCTGCCGGGGCAGTGGGAGGAGCGTGAACTGCTGACCCAGGCGGAGATCGCGAGCAGCTCGGAGGTGGTCGACCGCACGGCCGACACGCTCCACTGGAGCGGCGTCAACGGCACCGACCTGCGGGATCAGGTGAGTGCCAAGGCCACCGACGGCAACATCATCAAGATCTCGGGGACGGCCGAGACCCCGGGGCGCGCGCAGCGGCTCTCCGACGAGGTGGCCCAGCAGTTCGTCACCTTCGCCGCGCGGATCGCGGGCGACAACCCCGACTCCGAATCGGCGACGGGGCCCGATGCGCTGCGGCAGAAGGTGGTGCAGACCAACCGCCGCATCTCCGACCTGGCCAATGCGGCCGATCCGGGGCAGACCGTGGAGAGCGTGCAGGCCCGCACCGAGCTCGAGAAGCTGCGCACCGCGCTGGCGGAGGCCATGAAGAAGCTGGACCAGGCCGACCCGGCGGCGAACAAGGCCAGCATGGTCGTCATGGGTTCGGCGGCCCGGCCGACCGGCGAGGCTCCGCCGACGAGGATGCAACTGATCGTCGCCGGGGCGCTGTTGTCCTTCCTGCTCGCGGTCATCGGCCATCTCGCCGCCACACGGATGAACCGTCGGCTGCGCACCGAACCGGAGATCACCGCGGCGCTTGGCGCGGCGCTCATCGGCACCGTCGACGTACCTGGTGAAGGCCTCGCGCACGGGTCGGAGGGCGGTGGCCCGCGGGCCTGGATCCGCCGACTGCTCGGCATCGACACGCGGTGGGACATGCCGACCCCGCGGGCATCCGGCGACGAGGCCAGCAGACGCACCCGCTTCCGGCGGGTGTGCGCCCGCATCCGAAACCAAGTGCCTGCCCCCCGGCGGCTGCTGGTCGTCGTCCCGGACGGCGACGAGATCGCCCGCCGGGCCGCCGACCAGCTCTCCGCCGAGGCCACGAACGATCCGCTGCTGCGGGTGGCCGACGTTTCGGTGGACCGTCCGATGGTGCCCGACCGCGACACCGAGTCCGGTGTCCTGGTCGTGCTCAGCGCGGGCAGTCGGACCACGGGAGAGCTCACCGGCATCGCCGGGGCGTGCAAGGACGCGGGGCACGAGGTCGTCGGCATCGTCGTCGCCGACGCGGTCCGGGCCCGTCCGGCACGGACCTCCGGCCGTCCTCCGCAGCCCGCCGCGATGGCGGTCGGCGACAACGCGCGGGGAGGTTCGGCGTGACCACGAGCAAGACTTCGGAGTCGTCGGCCGCCGCCCCGCTCCTCGATCTTCAGGCACTGGTGGTCGCGGTGCGCAGGCGCCGCCGCCTCTGGTCCTCCCTGGCGCTGCTCGGGCTGCTGATCGGCGCCGCGGTGGCGGTCCTGATGCCGCCGCCGCCGACCGCGGTGACCAAGGTGCTCGTCACACATCAGGAGGACCAGGCGAACGACACCGGCACGCTGATCCGTACCGACGTCGAGCTGCTGGGGACGACGCGGATCGCCGGCCAGGCCCTGAAGTCCCTCAAGTCCCCGGAAAAACCGGAAGACTTCATGCAGGACTACCGCGGTACCGGCGTGACCAACAACCTGCTGCAGATCGACGTGACGGCCGACACCGAAGCGCAAGCGGTGGCCCGGGCCAAGGCGCTGGCCGACACGTTCGTCGCCGACCATGTGCGGCGGATGCGGGAGACCGCGAAGGCCGAGTCCAAGGCACTGATCGAACAGCGTGACCGCATGCGGGTCGAACTCGCCAAGGTCAACAAGGAGATCGGCGACCGGTCTCCGGACAGCGACCCGAAATCGTCGGCGAGCGTCGAGTCCCTCTTCGCGCGCCGGGCCGAACTCAACTCGCGGATCGCGGACTTCGACCAGCGTGCCGCGGAGGCGCGCACCGGTACGCCAAAGATCATCGCCGGTACGCAGGTCGTCGACGCCCCCCGCGCGTTGCGGTACTCCCTGCCCAAGGCCGCCGTCACCAACGCCGCGATCGGGTTCATCCTCGGGCTCGTCCTCGGCCTCGCGGTGGCCGCGGTCGGCGCGGTGGTGGCCGGCCGACCCGTACTGCGCCGGGAGATCTCGGCGAACCTGGGTGCCTCGGTCATCGCGGAGCTGCATCGCGCGCGCCGCCGGCCGGCCAAGCTGTGGCAGCGCCGACGGAACCGGGCGGCACGTGAACGGCTCACGGCGACCCTGGCCCGCACGGTACGCGGCTCCGCGGAGCCGGTGTCGCTGCTCGAACTGGGCTGTGCGCGCACCACGAGCGTGATCGCACTGGACGTCGCCAGGGCACTGGCGGCGGATGGACCGGTGGTCATCGTCGACGGTCTGCCAGGACCGCAGCTCGCCAACAGCCGCCGGGAACCCGGAGATCCGGCCGTGGTCAGCGGTGAGCGTGCCGTGGCCGTGGACCATCAGGTGCGCCGGCTCGGCGTCGGCTCGGTCGCGCCCGGCACGGCGTGGACCGACCTCCAGTACCTCGGTGGCCGGACCGTGCTCGTCGTGCGTGCCGGGCACGGCAGCGCCACATGGCTGCACACCGTGGCGCGGCAACTCGCCGACCAGCGCATTCCGGTGCTCGGTGTGGTGCTGATCGACCCCGACCCGCGCGACCGGACCGACGGCACGCTCTGGGACGGGCTGCACGTCGCGCTGCGAGGACGCAGCGAGCGGCCGGCCCGGCAGAACGAGATGGGCCAGCCGCCGACGGAGCGGCAGCCGATGTGGGCCGCACGAGTCCCCGACAGTGACCAGGAGGCGCGCTAGACATGTGTGGCATCGCAGGTACGTACCGATGGCCGGACGGGAAGTCCGTGACCGACCGGCTCACCGATACCCTCGCCCACCGCGGGCCGGACGGGGCAGGCCGGTACAGCCACGCCACCGGTGACGGCGAAGTGCACCTGGGGCACCGTCGGCTGGCCATCATCGACCTGTCCGAGACCGGCGCCCAGCCGATGGTCTCGGACGGCCTCGCCCTCACGTACAACGGCGAGCTGTACAACGCGCCCGAGCTGCGTGCCGAGCTGACAGCGGCCGGGGTGCGCTTCCGCGGCACCTCCGACACCGAGGTGCTGCTCGAGGCCTGGCGGCGGTGGGGCACCGACTGCCTGCCCCGGCTGCGCGGCATGTTCGCGTTCGGAATCTTCGACGAGCGCACCGGTGAACTGGTGCTCGCCCGCGACCAGCTCGGCATCAAACCACTGTTCCTGCTCCGGCGCGGCGGGGGTGTGGTGTTCGCCTCCGAGCTCAAGGCGCTCGCCACCGCCACCGGCGGGTCCCTGGAGGTGGACCACGCGGCGCTGGTGGCCTCGCTTCTGTACTACTGGGTGCCGGACTCGCGCTGTGCGTTCCGCGAAGCGGAGAAGCTGCCTCCGGGGAGCTGGCTCAGGTGCCGGCCCGACGGCCAGGTGGAGCGCGGCCGGTACTGGCACCTGAAGGACGTCGCCGCCGAGGGCCGCGAGCGGGCCCGCAGCGGCGAGCTGCCGGACCTGGCCGCCATCGTCGAGGAGTCGACGCGGCAGCACCTGCTGTCCGACGTACCCGTGGCGACCTTCCTCTCCGGCGGTCTCGACTCCAGCTATCTGACCGCGCTTGCGGCCCGCGACCGGCCCGGGATCTCCGCGTACACGATCGGGTTCCGTGCCGAGGACGCCAAGTTCGAGGCGATGCCGGACGACCTGCGCTATGCCCGGCAGGTGGCCGAGCAGTTCGGCGTCGACCTGCACGAGATCGAGATCGCTCCGAATGTGCTCGACCTGCTCCCCCAGATGACGTACCACCTGGATGAGCCGATCGGTGACCCCGCCGCGATCAACACCTACCTGATCTGCTCGGCCGCCCGGGAGGCCGGGGTCAAGGTGATGCTCTCGGGGATGGGTGCCGACGAGCTGTTCGCCGGGTACCGCAAGCACTTGGCCAACCTGCTCGCGCTGCGCTACCAGCGCGTCCCGCGTCCCCTGCGGCGCGGGGTGTCCGCGGCCGTGGACCGGCTGCCGGTCGCCTCGGCCCGCCGGGGGTACCGGTCGGTGCGCTTCGCGAAGCGGTTCCTGTCCTTCGCCGATCTGCCGGAGGAGACCGCGTTCCGGCGCAGCTACACGATGTACGACCAGGACGAGCTGCTCGCCCTGGTCAATCCGGACCTGGCCGGGACGGTCGACGACGTACTGACCGAGCATGCGGACATCTACGAGGACAACGAACTCGACGACTTCGTCAACCGCATGTGCCTCGGCGATGCCCGGATGTTCCTGCCGGGCCTGAACCTCGCTTACACGGACCGGTCGAGCATGGCCGCGTCGACCGAGGTCCGGGTCCCGTACGTGGACGTCGAGGTGGTCAAGGCGGCGTTCGCCGTGCCCGGCGATCGCAAGATCGTCGGACGGCAGGGCAAGGCCATCCTCAAGGAGGCGGCCACCTCGGTCCTGCCCAAGGAGATCGTGTACCGGCCCAAGGGGCTGTTCAGCGCTCCGCTGCGCGCCTGGATGAGCCGGGATCTGGCACCGCTGGTGCGCGAGGTGGTGAACGACGGGGTTCTCGTCAACTCCGGGTTCCTGCGCCGGGACGCGCTGGCACGGATGGTCGCCGAGGACGCCGCGGGTCAGCGGGACTTCTCCAAGCATCTGTGGCACGTGCTGACCCTTGAGTACTGGTATCGCGACGCGACCTCTGGCTCCGGCCAGAGACAAGCGGCTTGACGGCTTTGAACGTAGAAATAAGAGGAGCTCGGGTGAAACAGGTCGTTCAGAACTACAAGAGTGGCGAACTGACGCTGCTCGACGTGCCCGTGCCGGGGTGCAAGGCGGACGGCGTGCTGGTGCGCAGCGCCTTTTCGCTGATCTCCACCGGAACCGAGCTCATGAAGGTGTCCGAGGCCGGCATGTCGATGGTGGGCAAGGCCCGCTCCCGGCCGGACCAGGTGGCCAAGGTCATGCAGAGCGTGGCCACCAACGGGGTGCCCGCCACGTACCGCAAGGTGATGGGAAAGCTGGACTCCTATACGCCGCTGGGGTACTCGCTGTGCGGCGTGGTCGAGCAGGTCGGCAGTGGGATCGACGATGTGTCGGTCGGTGACCTCGTGGCCTGCGCGGGCAATGAGCACGCGTTGCACGCCGAGCTGAACTGGGTGCCGAAGAATCTCTACACCCCGGTGCCGGACGGCCTCGCGCCCCGCCACGCGGCCTTCGGCACCGTCGGGTCGATCGCGATGCAGGGCGTCCGTCAGGGCGAGCCTCAGCTCGGCGAGGTGGCCCTGGTCATCGGCCTCGGTCTGATCGGGCAGCTGGTGGTGCAGCTCCTCGTCGCCGCGGGGGTCCGCGTCGTCGGGGTCGACCCCGACCCGTCGCGCTGCGAGCTCGCCGAGCGTCTGGGCGCCGCGGCCTGCGGCGATCCCGCGTCCGCGGCCGTGGAAGCGGCCGTCGCCGAACTCACCGCCGGTCACGGCGTGGACCAGGTGTACCTGGCCGCCGGTGGCGGCACCAACGGGCCCGTCGAGCTGGCCGCCAAGCTCTGCCGGGACCGCGGCCGGGTCGTCGACATCGGCAAGTGCCGCCTGGACCTGCCGTGGAACGCGTACTACGAGAAGGAACTCGACGTACGGTTCTCGCGCTCGTACGGCCCCGGGCGCTATGACCCTTCGTACGAGCTGGAAGGGCGCGACTACCCGATCGGCTACGTGCGCTGGACCGAGCGCCGCAACCTGGCGTGCTTCCTCGATCTCGTCGCGCGCGGCAGTGTCGATGTGGAGCCGCTGATCTCGCACATAGCCGACTTCGACGACGCCGTCGAGACGTACCAGCGCCTGAAGGACGGCGACCTGAAGGCCGTGGCCGTGCTGTTCCGCTACCCCGGCCCCGTCGACAGCCCGGCGGAGTCGGTCGCCCCGGCGGTGGCCGTGCCCGCCGTGAAGCGACCCACCGGCAAGGTGTCCGCTCCGGCCCGTGCTGCCAAGTCACCGGTGCGACTCGCGTTCGTCGGCGCGGGAAACTACGCGACGTCGATGCTGCTGCCGCACCTGGCAAACCGCGACGGCGTCGCCTTGTCGACGGTCGTCACCACGACGGCGCTCTCCGCGGCCAACGCGCAGCGTAAGTTCGGCTTCGCCCAGGCGACCACCGACCTGGACGCCGTGCTCGGCGACAAGTCCATCGACGCGGTGTTCGTGGTCACCCGGCACAGCTCGCACGCCGAACTGACCCGCCAGGCACTCCTGGCGGGCAAGACCGTGTTCGTGGAGAAGCCCCTGGCCCTCACCGAGGACGAGCTGGCCGGCGTACTCGCGGCGGTCGAGGAGTCCGGCAACGACCGGCTGCAGGTGGGCTTCAACCGCCGGTTCTCGCCGCTGCTGCAAGAGGCCAAGAAGCGGTTCGGCGCCCGGACCGGTCCGGCGAGCGTCCGCTATCTCGTGAACGCGGGCCGGCTCGGGCACGGCAGCTGGTACCTCCAACAGGGCACCGAGGGCTCGCGGTTCGCCGGGGAGGGCGGACACTTCATCGACACGGCGAGCTGGCTGCTCGGGGCCGACCCGGTATCGGTGTACTCCATCGGATCGTCCGGCAACGAGGACCTGCAGATCGTGCTGCGCTACCCGGACGAGTCCACCGCCACGATCAGCTACGTCACCTCCGGTCCCGCGGCTTTCCCCAAGGAGACGCTGGACATGGTCGCGGACGGCCACGCACTGCGGCTCGACGACTTCGTCCGCGCCTCGGTCTACGGCCGTAAGCGCTGGGTGAGTTCGCGGCTGCCCAAGGCCAGGGACAAGGGCCAGTCCGCCGAACTGGCCGCGTTCATCAAGGCCGTGCGGGCCGGGGGGCCGATGCCGGTGCCGCTGGAGTCGCTCGTCGCCACCACGGCGGCCACCCTCGCCGTGCAGACCGGACTGGTCGGCGGAGCACCGGTGACGTTGGCGAGGGCACGATGACCGTGAAGTCGGGGAGCCCGGGCTGGTACCTGCGGCGGCTGTCCCGGATGGGACCGCGGGAGGTCGGCGGCCGGGTGGGCGATACGGTGCGCAGGCGGCGGTGGCGGTCGGCGCGGCCGCACTGCCCGAGCGTGACCGGCGCCCGGTTCACCGCGGTGCTGCCCGCAGGGACGCTCGCCGAAGTCCCGCCGGACGCGGCGAAACGTCTCATCGCCGAGGCGGATCGCCTGATGGCCGGGCACGCCGAGTACTTCGGCGTGGAGCGCGACGACCTGGTCGACCCGGACTGGTGGAGCGACCCGAAGACCGGGCGCCGCGCACCGTGGGGCTATGCCTTCGACGTGCCCTACCGCAACGAGGACGCGGTCGGGGACATCAAGCAGATCTGGGAGCTGTCCCGGCATCAGTACCTCACCGTGCTGGCCGCCGCGTACGCGCTCACCGGGAACGAGCGGTACGCCGAGCGCGTGGCCGAGCACCTGCGCTCGTGGTGGTCGGCCAACCCACCGCTGCGTGGCGTGCACTGGATCAGCGGCATCGAGCTGGGGATCCGGCTGCTTTCCTGGGTGTGGGTCCGGCGGCTGCTCGACGGCTGGCCGGGCGTGGCCGGACTGTTCGAGGACAATCCGGTGGCGCTGAACCAGATCTGGCACCACCAGCGCTGGCTGGCCGCTTTCCCCAGCCGGGGATCTTCGGCGAACAACCATGTCATCGCCGAGGCCGCCGGTCAGCTCGCCGCGGCCTGCGCGTTCGGCTGGTTCCCTTCGTCGGCACGCTGGCGGGCGGGCGCGCTGCGGTCGCTGGAGCGGCACCTGCGCGGCAACACCTTCGACTCCGGCCTCAACCGAGAGCTGGCCACCGAGTACCACGGGCTCGTCCTCGAGCTGGGCCTTGCCGCGGTGGCCGAGGCGGACGCGGCGGACGTGCCGGTCCCCGCGTCGATCCGGCTCGTGCTGCTGCGGATGACCGACGCGCTCGCGGCCATCGTGGACAGCCGGTTGCGGCCTCCTCGCCAGGGGGACGCCGATGACGGGCACGGCCTGATCGTGGACGGCGCGGGCACCGACCGCTGGGCCTCGCTGCTCGCCACCGGAGACGCCGTGTTCGGCCGGCTCGACTGGTGGCCGACGGTGACCGGCGCCGATGTGCGCACGCCGCTCCTTGCCGCGCTCATCCGGCCGTACGCGAAGAAGGGAAGCGCACCGGCCGAGGCCCGCCCGGCGAGCCGGCCAGGGCACTTCGCCGACGCGGGCATGACCATACTGCGCGGTCCGGCAGGGATCTGGTGCCGCTGCGACGGTGGTCCGCACGGCTTCCTCTCCATCGCCGCGCACGCCCACGCGGACGCGCTCTCGGTGGAGGTCCGGCACGACGGGGTCGACGTACTCGCCGACCCGGGGACCTTCTGCTACCACGGGCAGCCGGAGTGGCGGCAGTACTTCCGGTCGACCCTCGGCCACAACACCCTGCAACTGGACGGCGGCGACCAGTCCGTCTCCGGCGGCCCGTTCCTCTGGACCCGGCATGCCCGCACCCGCGTCCTGACCGCGGACCCGTCCGACGAGGGCGTGTCCCGCTGGTGCGCCGAGCACGACGGCTACCAGAACTCCGTGCACCGCCGCCGGGTGGAGCTCACGGCCGCGAACCACGAGCTGAAGGTCGTCGACGAGATACGCGGGCCGCGCCGGGCCGTGCACCTCACCTTCCACCTCGGCCCGACGATCGCCGCGGACCTGGTGGGGAACTGGGCCGTGCTCACCTGGACCCGCGAGGGCGAGGACCGCTTCGCGGTGCTTGACCTGCCCGGGCAGCTGCGCTGGCGCGCGCACCGCGGCGAGACCGATCCGCCGCTGGGCTGGTACTCCACCGGCTTCGGCCGCAAGGAACCCGCGACAACGCTGGTCGGCACCGGTTTCGCCGACGGCACCGAGGGGTTCACCACCGTACTCAGGTTCCGTGACTAGGAAGGGAGGAGGAGTGAGGATGAAGTGGCGGCACTGGGCATATCCTGCGGCACCGCTGGCGCTGGTCCTGCTGGCGGCGACCGGCTGTGAGAGCACGTCGGGCTCCCCGGCGGCCGAGCCGACCGCCCAGCCCTCCACGTCCGGCGCCCGCCCCGTGGCACGGGTGTGCGCCAAGCCCGCGGCCGGACCGGCGAAGGCGCCGAAGGGCGCGGTGACGGTCGACCCGGCGAAGGTCGGTGATCTGACCGCGAAGACCAAGAGCAACCCCCCGAAGACCACGTTCTGGCTCCGGCCGGGCAAGCACAGGCTCGATCCTGACCGCTACTCCCAGGTCATCCCCAAGAAGGGGAACCGCTACCTCGGCGCGCCGGGCGCGGTGTTCGACGGCGGGAAGACCAATCAGTACGCGTTCGGGGGCAAGGCAGCGGACGTCACCATCCGCCACCTGACCGTGCAGCGTTTCGTTGCGCCGCCGGACGAGGGCGTGGTCAACCACGACTCGGCCGACGGGTGGGTGATCGAGCACGCGACGATCCAGAAGAACTCCGGTGCCGGACTGATGGCCGGTGCCCGCCAGCGGGTCCGCGCCAGCTGCCTGCGCGACAACGGGCAGTACGGCATGAACGCGTACAAGGCCAAGGGCCGTATCACCGGCCTGGTGGTCGAGGGCAACGAGATCGTGGGCAACAACACCGGCGACTGGGAGCGGCGGCGCAAGGGCTGCGGCTGTACCGGAGGCATCAAGTTCTGGGCCGTGAACGGCGCCGACGTGCGCGGCAACTGGGTGCACGACAACCGCGGGACCGGCCTGTGGGCGGACACCAACAACAACGACTTCCGCATCGAGAACAACGTGCTCGAGGCCAACGACGGTGCCGCGCTGATCTACGAGACCAGCTACAACGCGGTCATCCGGAAGAACACGATCCGGCGGAACAACTGGGTCGAGGGCCGCAAGTACGCCGACCGCGACGACAACTTCCCGTACGCGACGGTCTATTTGTCCGAGTCCGGCGGCGAGCCACGGGTCAAGGCCCGTACGGACAAGATCGAGGTCTCCGGGAACGTGCTGGAGAACAACTGGTCCGGCATCACCCTGTGGGAGAACGCCGACCGGTTCTGCAACAGCCCGGCCAACACCTCCTCCGGCGACTGCACGTTGCTGGTGAGGGACACCGACCGCTGCGCGAAGCCGGCGATCTCCAAGGCACCGCTCTACGCCGACTGCCGGTGGAAGACCCAGCGGGTGGACATCCACGGCAACCGCTTCGTCCTGGACAAGTCCGTCGTCGAGTGCACGGCGATGTGCGACCGGATGGCGGTGCTCGCCAACTACGGCACCTATCCGGACTGGTCGCCCTACCAGGGCGAGCGGGTGGCCGAGGCGATCACGAACAAGCAGCACAACCGCTGGCACGACAACGTCTACGTCGGGCCCTGGAAGTTCGTGGCCCACGACCCGAGCCGGGTCCTGGACTCGGGGCAGTGGCAGGGCCCGTCGTACCGTCAGGACAAGGGCAGCACCTTCCGCGCGCGGGAGGGGGATTGAGATGGGCGGGGAACACACGCCGAAGCTCGTCGGGGCGGCCTGGGGGCTGCTGATTCTCAACACACTCGGCTCCGCCGGGGCGGTGACCATCGTGCCGCTCCCCCGCTCGCTCATCCAGATGGTCACCATGGGCGCACTGGTCGCCGCGTTCGCGCTGGCGCTCGCGGTCAATCTCCGGCTGAGCATCCGCCCCAGTGCCTTCGTGCTCCTGCTCACCCTGCTGATCGTGCCGAGCGTGATCTCCAGCGTGAACCTGGAGTCCGGGTTCGGCGCGCTGTTCCGCTGCGGCAGGCTGGCCCTCTTCGTCGCCACGCTATGGCTGCTCAGCCGCTGGTGGGACGGTGGCCTGGCGTTCGTCCGGAGCCACATCCGCGTGTACTTCGCGGTGCTCGGGTCGGTGGCCGCAGGCCTGGTCATCTCGCCGGGCGCGGCCATGCCCGAGCTCTACGGCGGACGCCTGGTCGGCGCGCTGTGGCCGCTCACCCCGCCGCAGATCGGCCAGTACGCCGCGGTGATCGTCGGGCTCACCGTGCTGCTCGTCCTGGGCCGCCGGATCGACAGGGCCAGCGCGGTCGTGGTCATCGTGCCGTCGCTCATCCTGCTCGCGCTGACCCATACCCGGACGGCCACGCTCGGCCTGTTCCTCGGGCTGACACTGGCGGTCGGATCCCTCCTGCTCACCAGCGCCGCCGCCCGCCGGTTCTTCACCTGGGCGGTGGTGTGCGCCGTGGTGGCCGGGGTGGGGTTCGCCTCCGCGCTGCAGGTGTGGTTCCTGCGGGGACAGAGCCAGGAGGGCTTGTCCAGCCTGACCGGTCGGGCCAAGGTCTGGGACGCCCTGCTTGCGGCGCCCCGGTCGACCTCGGAGCAGTTGTTCGGCATGGGCCTTGGCGACAAGTCGTTCGGCGGGCTGCCGATCGACAACAGCTGGCTGGCCGTTTACCACGAACAGGGCTGGATCGGCGTCACGTTGGTGGCAGCGATCTTCATCGTGCTCGGCGGCGTCGCGTTGCTGCGGCCGCCGTCGCTGGCGAGGGCCTGTGCGATCTTCCTGATCAGTTACTGCGCGATCGCGTCGTACACCGAGGCCGGTCTCGGCGACGCCTCGCCGTATCTGCTGCATCTGGGCCTGGCCGCCTCGCTGCTCGCCGCGCCCGCCGCGGCCGCTCCCCTCTCCACACCCGCAGTTCCACGACGACGCGTCCCGCGATGGGCCCAGAGAGCGGAGGTGAGCTGAGCATGCACGTTCTCGTGGTGCACAACCGCTACGGCTCGGCGCAGCCGAGCGGGGAGAACAAGGTCGTCGACCAGGAAGTGGCGGTGCTGCGCGCGGCCGGCCACCGGGTCGAGATGTTCGAGCGGCGCAGCGACGACATCGCCGCCAAGTCCCTGCCGAGCAAGGCCGCGCTGCCGCTTCTCGTACCGTGGAACCCCGCGGTGCGCGCGGAGTTGGCGGCCAGGCTTCGCAGCGAGCGGCCGGACGTGGTGCACGTCCACAACGTCTTCCCGCTCCTGTCACCCGCGGTGCTCGCGGCCTGCGCCGACGCCGGTGTGCCCGCCGTCGCCACGCTGCACAACTACACCCAGGTCTGCCCGCCCGGCACCCTGCAGCGGGACGGCCGGCCATGCACCGAGTGCGTCGGGTCCACGCCGCTGCCCGCCGTCCGGCACGGCTGCTACCGCAACTCGCGCCTTGCGACGGTGCCGCTCGCGGTCAGTCTGTCGGTCAACCGGCGGCGCTGGTGGACCGGCGTGGAGCGGTTCTTCTGCATCTCCGCGGCACAGCGCGACGTCCTGGTGCAGGCCGGTATGCCAGGTGAGCGCCTCGCGGTGAAGCACAACTTCGTGCCCGATCCGGACGCCCACCGCTCGGGCACGGGCAAGCACGTGCTCTACCTCGGACGGCTCGCTGAGGCCAAGGGCGTACGGCTGCTCATGACCGCGTGGGACGAGATCGCCGCGGACGGCGGTGTGGGCGTGCCGCTCGTCATCGCCGGCACCGGGCCACTGGAGCAAGAGGTGCGCGGCTGGGCGGCGGGCCGGGACGACGTGCGCTACGTCGGCCTGTACGACACGGCGGAGTGCCAGACGGCCATCGCACAGTCGGTGGCCGTGGTGGCTCCCTCGACGTGGCTCGAGGCGTTCGGCCTGGTGGTCGTGGAGGCGATGGCGGCCGGGGTCCCGACCGTCGCCGCCGGTCACGGCGCCTTCGTCGAACTCGTCGACGAAGGCGTGACGGGACTGCTGCACGAGCCGGGCGAGGCCGCCTCGCTCGCGTCCTGCATACGCCGGATCGCGGCCGAACCGGCCCGCAACCGGGAGATGGGCCAGGCGGCCAGGCGACGTTACGAGCAGGGCTTCAGCCCGGCCGTCGGCCTTGAGCGCCTGGTGGAGGGGTACCGCACCGCGATCGCGGGTCGGTCAGGCGGCGGGGACAGCCCGCCGCCGTCAGGAAATGGAAACACTGGCTCGCGATGGGGCATCCGCGCGAGCAGGGATGGGGGCAGTAAATGACACGATGCCGACTCTGCGGCTCGGCGGCGCTGGCGAGCGTCGTCGATCTGGGGGCGACCCCGCCGTGCGAGAGCTTTCTCGCCGCGGACCAACTGGACAAGCCGGAACCGGCTTACCCGCTGCACCTGCAGGTCTGCACCGACTGCTGGCTCGCGCAGATTCCGCCGCTGATCACGCCGGAGGAGACGTTCAGCGAGTACGCGTACTTCTCCTCCTTCTCCACCTCCTGGGTGGAGCACGCGCGTACGTTCGTCGCCGACGCCGTACAAAAGGTGGATCTGGGCCCCGACGCGTTCGTCGTCGAGGTCGCGAGCAACGACGGGTACCTGCTCAAGCACGTGGTGGACCGGGGGATCCGCTGCCTCGGCATCGAGCCGTCGGTGAACGTCGGCGCGACGGCGCGGGACGCGGGGGTGCCCACGCTCACGGAGTTCCTGAGCCCGGACACCGGATCGGCGGTCCGCGCCGAACACGGCCCGGCGGACCTGGTCGTGGCCAACAACGTGTACGCGCACATCCCCGACGTGGTCGGGTTCACGCAGGGGCTGCGCGCCCTGGTCGCCGACGACGGCTGGGTCTCCATCGAGGTGCAGCACCTGCTGACGCTGATCGAGGACAACCAGTACGACACGATCTACCACGAGCATTTCCAGTACTACACGGTCGCGTCCGCGATCCGGGCGCTCGCCAGCGGTGGACTCACGCTCGTGGACGTCGAGTTGCTGCCCACGCACGGCGGTTCCATCAGGTTGTGGGCCCGGCCCGCCGAGGCGGCGGGTGAGCCTTCGCAGCGGGTGGCCGAGGTCCTCGACCGGGAGAAGGCCGCCGGGCTGCAGGAGCTGTCCGGGTACACCGAGTTCTCCGCGCGGGTGGCCAAGGTGCGCCGGGACCTCCTCAAGTTCCTCATCGAGGCGGCCGAGCGCGGCCGGACGGTCGTCGGCTACGGCGCCCCCGGCAAGGGCAACACCCTGCTCAACCACTGCGGCATCCGGCCCGACCTGCTCGCGTACACGGTCGACCGCAATCCCTACAAGCACGGCAGGTTCACCCCGGGCACCCGCATCCCGATCCTGGCGCCCGAGCAAATAGCCGCCGACCGGCCGGACTACGTACTGATCCTGCCGTGGAACCTGCGGGCCGAGCTCGTCGAGCAGCTGTCCTTCGTGCACGAATGGGGCGGCCGCCTTGTCTTTCCCATCCCGGAACTGAGCATTGTCGAGGGCACATCATGAAGGTCGTACTGTTCTGCGGTGGTTACGGGATGCGCATGCGCAGCGGCGCTGCCGACGACGTGCCCAAGCCGATGGCCATGGTCGGCCCCCGACCGCTGATCTGGCATGTCATGCGCTACTACGCGCACTTCGGGCACACGGAATTCATCCTGTGCCTCGGATACGGGGCTCACCACATCAAGAACTTCTTCCTCAACTACGAGGAGACGACGTCCAACGACTTCGTGCTGCGGGGCGGGCGGCCCGAGTTACTGTCCACCGACATCTCGGACTGGACGATCACGTTCGCGCAGACCGGCATCGAGTCCCCCATCGGGGAGCGGCTGCGCCGGGTACGCCACCACCTGGACGGCGACGAGATGTTCCTCGCCAACTACGCGGACGTACTGACCGATGCACCGCTGCCGGAGATGATCGAGAAGTTCGCCGGGCGCGACGCCGGTGCGTCGATGATGGTGGTGCCGCCGCAGTCCTCGTTCCACTGCGTGCAGCTGGGCGAGGACGGCCTGGTCGGAGGCATCACCCCGGTGAGCGAACTGCCGATGTGGGAGAACGGCGGCTACTTCGTGCTCCGCCAGGAGGTCTTCGACCACATACCGGAGAACGGGGACCTAGTCGCCGACGGATGCGCCGAACTGGCCAAGCAGGGCCGCCTCGTGGCACACCAGCACCGCGGTTTCTGGAAGCCGACGGACACCGTGAAGGAGCGGGCAGCGCTGGACGAGGCCCATGCCCGGGGTGACCGCCCGTGGGCCGTGTGGGAGCGGGACAGTGCCGGGGTGATTGCGTGATCCGGCTCGGGGCCGGGCGCCTGGAGCGGGTCGTCGCGGTGGGCGCGCACTGCGACGACATCGCCATCGGCGCCGGCGGCACGCTCCTCACGCTGTGCCTCGCGCACCCGGGTATCCGCGTCGACGCGCTGGTGCTCTCCGGCGGTGGCAGCGAGCGCGAGCAGGAGGAGCGGGCCGCGCTGGCCGCCTTCTGCCCGGGCGCCGACCTGCGCCTCACCGTGCTCAAGCTGCCGGACGGCCGGATGCCCGTGCACTGGGACGAGGCCAAGGCCGCGGTCGAGGAACTGCGCGGGCAGACCGAGCCGGATCTGGTCCTGGCCCCGCGCGTCGATGACGCGCACCAGGATCACCGCGGCCTGGCGCAGTTGATCCCCACCGCGTTCCGCGACCATCTCGTGCTCGGCTACGAGATCGTCAAGTGGGACGGCGATCTTGGCCGTATGGGGGCCTACCAGCCGCTGACCCCGGAGATCGCCGAACAGAAGGTGGGGCTGCTGCAGGAGCACTACTCCTCGCAGCGGCACCGTCCCTGGTACGACCGGGAGGCCTTCCTCGGCCTCGCCCGGATCCGCGGAATCGAATGCCACGCGCGCTACGCCGAGGCGTTCGCCGTCACCAAACTCACTCTCGACCTGGGGGAATGAACCTTGCGCGTACTGCTCACCGGACACCAGGGATACCTGGGCACCGTCATGGCCCCGGTACTCACGGCCGCCGGACACGAGGTCGTCGGTCTTGACGCAGGCCTTTTCGCCGACTGCGTCCTTGGTCCGCCGCCCGCTGACCCGTCAGGGCACCGGGTGGACCTGCGCGACATCACGGCCGAGCACGTGGCCGACGTGGACGCCGTGATCCATCTGGCCGCGCTGTCCAACGACCCGTTGGGATCGCTCGCGCCGGAGCTCACCTACGACATCAATCACCACGCCTCCGTGCGGCTCGCCCGGCTGGCCCGCGAGGCGGGAGTGCGGCGCTTCCTGTACGCGTCGACCTGCTCGGTCTATGGGGCCGCCGGGGGCGGCGACCTGGTGGCCGAGGACGCCCCGTTGCGCCCTGTGACGCCGTACGCGGAGTCCAAGGTGCGAGTGGAGGACGACCTGCACGCGCTGGCCGACGGCGACTTCAGCCCGGTCTTCATGCGCAACGCCACCGCCTTCGGCTACTCCCCCAGGCTGCGCGCCGACATCGTGCTGAACAACCTGGTGGGCCACGCGCTCCTGTCCGGCGAGGTCTTGGTGCTCTCCGACGGCACCCCGTGGCGTCCGCTGGTACACGCCGCCGACATCGCACGGGCCTTCACGGCCGCGCTGGACGCGCCGCGGGAAGCGGTGCACGACCGGGCGTTCAACATCGGCAGCGAGGTCAACAACGTCACGGTCGCCGAGATCGCCGAGCAGGTCGCCGCTGCGGTGTCCGGCTCGAAGGTGGTCATCACCGGCGAGAACGGTGCCGATCCACGCTCCTACCGGGTGGACTTCTCCCGGTTCCGCGCCTCGATCCCCGGCTTCGACTGCGAGTGGACCGTGAAGCAGGGAGCCCTCGAACTCGCCGACGCCTACCGGAAGTTCGGGCTGACCCGGGAGGACTTCGAGCGACGCTTCACCCGCCTCGCCGTGCTGCGCGCGGCGTCCGAGGCAGGCTCCGTGGACGACACCCTGCGGCGGCGCGGATGAGCACGCCCGGCGAGGAGATGCACACACTGGTGGAGCGGTTGTACCCGCTGTGCCGGAGCATCACCGGTGACGGGGTGCGCGCCACCCTGGAGATCGTCGGCGAGTACATCCCGCTGCAGGTGCACGAGGTGCCGACCGGGACGCAAGTGCTCGACTGGACGGTGCCCCAGGAGTGGAACATCCGCGACGCGTACATCGCGGACACGGCAGGCAACCGAGTCGTCGACTTCGCCGAGTCCAGCCTGCACGTGCTCGGCTACAGCGTGCCGGTGTCGGCGACCATGCCCCTCTCCGAGCTGCGTGAGCATCTGCACACCCTGCCGGACCATCCGACGTGGGTGCCGTACCGCACCAGCTACTACAAGCCGGAGTGGGGCTTCTGCCTGGCCCAGGAGACCCTGGACGCGATGCCGGACGGTAAGTACGAGGTCCGCATCGACTCGACCATCGCCGACGGTCACCTCACCTACGCCGAGCACGTGGTCCCCGGGCAGGTCCCGGACGAGGTGATCGTCTCCTGCCACGTCTGCCACCCGTCGCTGGCCAACGACAACCTGGCCGGCATCGCGGTGGCGACGTTCCTGGCGCGGGCGCTCGCGGAGCGGACGCCGTACTACACCTACCGGTTCATCTTCGCGCCCGGCACCGTCGGGGCGATCACGTGGCTGGCGCGCAACGCGGAGCGGGTGGAGCGGATCAAGCACGGCCTTGTGCTGGCCTGCGCCGGTGACTCGGGCCAGCTGACGTACAAGCAGAGCAGGCGCGGCGACGCGGAGATCGACCGGGTGATGCGGCACGTGCTCACCGCGTCCGAACGCCCGCACCACGTCAACGAGTTCACGCCGTACGGCTACGACGAGCGGCAGTACTGCTCCCCCGGGTTCGATCTCGGCGTGGGCTCGCTCAGCAGGACCCCGTACGCGGGCTACCCCGAGTACCACACCTCGGCGGACAACCCGGACTTCGTCTCCCCGGAGGCGATGGCGGACACCCTCGCCGTCTGCCGCGAGGCCTTCGCCATGCTCGACCGCAATCGGAGGTACATCAACCTCAGCCCCTACGGCGAACCCCAGCTGGGCCGGCGTGGGTTGTACGACGCGCTCGGCGGCCGCAGCGACACGAAGCAGGCCCAGATGGCCATGCTCTGGGTGCTCAGCCTCTCCGACGGTGAGCACGGGCTGCTTGACGTGGCCGAGCGCTCCGGGCTGCCGTTCGACACCGTCGCCGCGGCGGCCGACGCCCTGCACGCCGCCGCGCTGATCAAGGAATGACGCCGATGACCACCGAGGGGGACAAGACGACGACTCCGGCCGGACCCGCCCGCCGGGCCATCGTCGGCCGGCTGTCCTGGGGGCTGGCCGACCAGGCGGCCTCCAGCTTGTCCAACTTCGTGGTGGGTATCTACGTGGCCCGCTCACTGGGGCTGACCGCGTTCGGCGTGTTCAGCCTGGCCTGGGTGACGTACGGCGTGGTGCTCAGTGTCTCCCGCGGCCTGGCCACCGACCCGCTCGTGGTGCGCTTCAGCGGGGTGCCCGACGACTCCTGGCGCGGCGCGGTGGCCCGGTCGTCGGGCACCGCGCTCGGTGTCGGTACCGCCATCGGCGCGGCCTGCCTGGTGGTCGGCCTCGCCCTCGGCGGGAGCGTGGGGACCGCGTTCGCCTGCCTCGGCATCATGCTGCCGGGGCTGCTGTTGCAGGACGCCTGGCGGTACGCGTTCTTCGCCGCGGGCGCCGGGCGCAAGGCGTTCGTCAACGACGTCGTGTGGGGCGTCGCGCTCGTCCCCGCCATGGTGGTCGCCGCCCACGTGGGCAGCGTGTCCGCTTTCGTGCTCGCCTGGGGCGCGTCCGCCGCGGTGGCCGCGGTGTACGGCTGCTTCCAGTCCGGGATCCGGCCGCGGCCGACCGGGGGGCGCGAGTGGCTTCGCGAGCACCGCGATCTCAGCTACCGGTACCTGGTCGAGAACGTCGGTGTCAGCGGCGCGAGCCAGCTGCGGGCCTACGGGCTCGGCGCGATCGTCGGGGTCAGCGCGGTGGGTGTGGTCCGCGGCGCCGAACTCCTGCTCGGCCCGTTCATGGCCCTGCTGATGGGCCTCTCGCTGGTCACCGTCGCGGAGGCGGCACGGGTGCTGCGGCAGGCCCCGCACCGCCTCGGCGTCTTCTGTCTCCTGCTCGGCGGCATACAGGCCGTCGCCGCGCTGCTCTGGGGCGCGGCGCTGCTCCTGATGCCGGACCGGCTCGGTGAGTTCGTGCTCGGCGACGTCTGGGGCTCGGCGTCGGAGCTCATCGTGCCGGTCACGCTCGGCGTCGCGGGCGCCGGCCTCGGCACCGGCGCGGCGGCCGGTCTCCGCGCGCTCGCCGCGGCCCGGCGCAGCCTGCGCAGCCAGTTGTTCGCCTCCGCCTGCTACGTCGCCGGCGGGCTCGGCGGCGCGGTCCTGGCCGGCACGGTCGGCTCGGCCTGGGGCGTCGCCACCGCGACCGTCTGCGGCTCGGCCGTGTGGTGGCTGCAGCTGCGGTCCGCCCTGAGCGAGCGCCACCACAACTCCATTCCCGAAGTGAGGACTTCATGACCGCGCAACCCAGGCTGAGCATCGGCCTGCCCGTGTACAACGGCGAGGAGTACCTCGCCGAGTCGCTCGACGCCCTGCTCGGCCAGACCTACGAGGACTTCGAGCTGGTCATCTCCGACAACGCCTCGACCGACGGAACCCAGGACATCTGCCGCAAGTACGCCGCGCAGGACTCACGCATCCGCTACATCCGCCTCCTGCGCAACATCGGTGCCGCGCCGAACCACAACTACGTGTTCACCCGGTGCCAGGGCGAGCTGTTCAAGTGGGCCTCGCACGACGACCTCTACGCCCGGGACCTGCTGCTGCGCTGCGTGGAGGCGCTGGACGAGCGGCCGGACGTCGTCCTCGCGCACTCCGGCCAAGCGGTCATCGACGGCGAGGGGCAGGTGAAGGTCCCGTACGAGTACGGGATCGCCACCGACTCGCCGAACGCGCCGGAGCGGTTCCGCAGTTTCCTGTTCGAGCCCGGCGGCGACGACTTCTACGGGGTGATGCGGGCCGACATGCTGCGCCGGGTGAAGCCGCACGACAGCTACCACCACGCGGACCGCACGTTCGTCGCCGAGATCGTCCTGCACGGGCCCTTCCACCAGGTGCCGGAGCTGCTCTACTTCCGCCGCGACCACCCCACCCGCGCCGAGCGGGCCAACCCGAGCAAGCGCTCCCGGTGCGTGAACCTGGACCCGCGCCGGGCGGGCCCGCTGCACCCGACGCCCCGGCTGCTCGCCGAGTACGTCTGGGGCTTCACCTCGGCGATCCGGCGGGCGCCGTTGTCCGCGGCCGACCGGCGCGCCTGCTATCGCCACCTGGCCGCGTGGATGACCAGCCGGGTCCGTCCCGGCGCGGGCGAGCGGGTCGAGGACCGCGCGCCGGCCGACCCGGGCGGCCTCACCGTCTCCGTCGACGACGTCGTCGCGGGCCGTGAAGGCCGTGGAGGTGGGCAGGCATGAGCCCCGGGGACGAATCTCCGGTGCGCGTGGGGGTGTTCGGCCTGCTCGGCTCCGGCAACCTCGGCAACGACGGGTCGCTCGAAGCCGTGCTCGGCTACCTTCGCGCCGAGCACCCGGAAGCGGCCGTGGACGCGCTGTGCGGCGGCCCCGAAGTCGTCGCGAGCAGGTATCGGATACCCGCGACGCGGCTGCACTGGTACCGCGGGGAGTATCGGACCGCGTCTCGTGCGGGCGCGATCGCGGCCAAGGGGCTGGGCAAACTCGTCGACGTCGTGCGCACCGCCGCCTGGGTGCGCCGGCACGACGTGGTGATCGTGCCGGGCATGGGTGTCCTGGAGGCCACGCTGCCGCTGCGCCCGTGGGGCTTCCCCTACTCGCTGTTCCTGCTGTGCGCGAGCGGCCGTCTGGTCGGCACCCGGGTCGCGCTGGTCGGCGTCGGCGCGGACACGATCAGCGACCGGCCGACCCGGGCTCTGGTGCGCTGGGCGGCGCGGCTTGCCACGTACCGGTCGTACCGGGACGTCCTGTCCCGTGACGCGATGCGGGCGATGGGTGTGAACACCTCGCGGGACGAGGTGTATCCGGACCTCGCCTTCGCCCTGCCGACCCAGCCGGCGAGCGCGCCGTCAGACACGCCGCGTCCGGTCTGTGTCGGCGTCATGGCGTTCCACGGCGGCAACGACGACCGCGACCGGGCCGAGGAGATCTACCGGCGTTACCTCGACGGGACGACCCGTTTCGTCCGCGCGCTGGTGGAGGACGGCAGGCCGGTCCGGCTGCTCACCGGCGACGCGTGCGATGCGCCGGTGGTCGCGGCGATCCGCGACGCGGTGGACTCACCGCTGGTCACCACCTCGGATGCGGCCTCCCTTGCCGACCTGATGAAGGAGATGGCTGCCGCCGACACCGTGGTGGCGACCCGCTATCACAACCTGATCTGCGCCCTGAAGGTCGGCACACCGACGCTCGCGCTCAGCTACGCGGCGAAGAGCGACGCGCTCATGACCGAGATGGGCCTCGCCGCGTACCGCCACCCGGCCCGCGAGGTCGACGCCGACCGGCTGCTCGAACAGTTCCGGGAGCTGGAGAAGCGATCGGCCGAGTTGCGGCGGACGCTCACCGAGCGGAACGCGGTCGCCACCCGGCGTCTGGAGCGCCAATTCACCGCCCTGACCGCGGCCTTGTTCCCGACGGCCGACCGCACCCATGCCCACGCCCATGCAAAGCGGGAGACCCCATGAAAGCGACCGAAGTCCCGGCGATCGACGGCGCGTACCTCTTCGAGCCGACGCCGTACGCCGACGAGCGCGGCTTCTTCAGCCGCACCTTCGACGCCGACGTGGTCCGCTCGGTGGGCCTCGACCCGGACGCCTTCATCCAGGACAGCCTGTCCCGCTCGGTCCGGGGCGTGCTGCGCGGCCTGCACCTGCGCTCCGGTGCCGGTGAGGCCAAGCTCGTGCGGTGCTCGTACGGGAAGATCTTCGACGTCGTCGTGGACCTGCGGACGGACTCGCCGACCTACCGCAACCGGGCCTTCTTCGAACTGTCCGACGCGACGCAGGCGACCCTGTACATCCCGGCGGGGTGCGCGCACGGCTTCCAGGCCCTGACGGAGACCGCCGACACCTCGTACCGGATCGACCGCCCGCACGATCCGGCCGAGGACGTGACGATCGCCTTCGACGACCCGGAGCTTGCCATTCCGTGGCCGCTGCCGGTCACGTCGATGTCCCAGCGGGACCGGGAGGCGCCGAGCCTCGCCGAGGTCCTGAAGCACAAGGAGAGTTGAGGTCGGCGTGGACACCGAACACACCGCAGGCACCGAAAGCCCTGTAAGCACCGAGGAGTTCCTCCTCCCCCGGTCGCGCGAGGCGAACGAGCGGCTGCATGCCATGGTCCCCGGGGGCGCGCACACCTACGCCAAGGGCGACGACCAGTACCCCGAGAACCTGGCCCCGGTCATCAGCCACGGCCAAGGCGCCCATGTGTGGGACATCGACGGCAACCGCTACATCGAGTACGGCTCCGGCCTGCGGTCGGTGAGTCTCGGCCACGCCCACCCGCGCGTGATCGAGGCGGTGCGACGGGAGATCGACCGCGGGAGCAACTTCGTCCGGCCCTCCTTCGTGGAGGTCGAGGCCGCGGAACGCTTCCTGGCCACGGTGCCGACCGCCGAGATGGTGAAGTTCACGAAGAACGGCTCCGACGCCACCACCGCCGCGGTGCGCCTCGCGCGCGCCGCCACCGGGCGCCCGCGGGTGGCCATCTGCGGCGACCATCCGTTCTTCTCCGTCGACGACTGGTTCATCGGCACCACCCCGATGTCCGCCGGTATTCCGGCGTCGACCACCGAGCTCACCGTGGCGTTCCCGTACGGGGACCTGGCCGCCACGGAGGATTTGCTCACCCGGTACCGGGGCGAGGTCGCCTGTCTGATCCTCGAACCCGCCGGCCATACCGAGCCGCCGCCCGGGTACCTCGCCGGCTTGCGCGAACTGGCCGACCGCCACGGCTGCGTGCTCGTCTTCGACGAGATGATCACCGGGTTCCGCTGGTCCGAGGCGGGCGCCCAGGGCCTGTACGGCGTGGTCCCCGACCTCTCCACGTTCGGCAAGGCGCTGGGCAACGGGTTCGCCGTCTCCGCGCTGGCCGGGCGCCGCGATCTGATGGAGCGGGGCGGGCTGCGTCACTCCGGCGAGCGGGTGTTCCTGCTGTCCACCACGCACGGTGCGGAGACGCACTCACTGGCAGCCGCGATGGCCGTGCAGGCCACCTACGTCGAAGAGGGTGTCACCGCGCGGCTGCACGCCCTCGGCGAGCGGTTGGCCGCCGGTGTCCGCGATGCCGCGGCCGGCATGGGCGTCGGCGAGCACATCGTCGTCCGGGGCCGGGCCAGCAACTTGGTCTTCGCCACCCTCGGCGAGAACGGGCAGCCGTCGCAGGAGTACCGCACCCTGTTCCTGCGCCGCCTCCTGGCGGGCGGGGTGCTCGCCCCATCGTTCGTGGTGAGCAGCGCGCTCAGCGACGCCGACATCGACCGCACCGTCGATGTGGTGGCCCAGGCCTGCGCGGTGTACCGGAAGGCACTGGACGCCACCGACCCCACCCCCTGGCTGGGCGGGCGACCGGTGAAGCCGGTGTTCCGCCGCTTGGCGTGAGGTGATGCGGGACGGCTTTGACGTGACGTGACGTCAGCGGTGCTCCTGCCGACCGGCGTCGGCCATCCGGTCGGCCCGCCGGTCGGCCGCCCGGTCGACCAGCCACGCGGTCGTCGGTGTCACCGCCAGCGCGGTGCACCAGCCGCCGAGGACGTCGGTCGGGTAGTGAGCGCCCAGGGCGACCTGCGCCCAGCCCATGGCGGCGCCCGCGACCAGTGCCGCGGCGAGCACGAGCAGCGTCCCAGCCGTCCTGCCGAGGCCGAGGCGACCGGCCGCGAGCAGCGCCACGATGAGGGCGAGCGCGGTGAGGAAGGCGGTGTGCCCGCTCGGGTAGGACAGGTTGTCGTCACCGTGGATGGTGCGTCCCACCAGGAACTTGAGCAGCGTCGCCGTCACGACGGTCACGCCGACGCCGACCACGACGAACACCGCTGCGCGAGGACGCCGACGCAGCAGGCAGCCCGCCACGACGGCCACGATCAGCATCGCCGAGCCGGCGGGCTCTCCCAGGAAGTCGGTGGCCAGGGCGACGTACCGCCACGGCGGCTGGACGCTGTCCGCCGTCGGATCGATGACCCACCTGTCCACCGTGCCGGGCTCGCTGTGGCCGGCGTACAGAACACCGAGCAGGACGACCACCAGCGCGGAGAGGGCCCCGATCAGCCCGAGCCAGGCGCGAAACGCGGCGGGCAGCACCGCGGGCTCCGGATCTGCTCCGGCCAGGCGATCCAACGCGAGCCCCCCCCGTCGTGTCCGACCCACCGTCCGGCGACCCTGTTCGCCGGCCCGGCCGTCACCCTGGTCAAGGGCATCGGGATCAGCCTCTGCCCGTCACCCTAACCAGCTTGTTCTGATGCCGCCAAGACCGCGCATCACCGAAGTCGCCTTGCCCGACGAGGAGTTCACTGCTCCATGGCGCACGTGGAGGGGCCCTGGTGCCTAACTCGCACCAGGGCCCCGAAGGAACTGCTACACCATCTGCCGGCCTACGACTATCGATGTCCTGCGGTGTCTACTCCGGCCAACATAGATTTTCGCGTGTTCGAGAGAGGGGTATTCGCCCTCGAGCAGAGCAGGCGCGGGTCGCGCGCCGGGGCTCCCGCGCTTCCCGGCCGAGGTGGTCGCCGTGGTCAACGGCTGTTCGCGGGCGCCTCGTTCGTCACGGCGACCGCATCCGGGTCGGTGGAGCGTTGCGGCGCCGCGGAGCCTTCCGCGGACTTGGACCTCGCCAGCCACAGGCCGGTGAACACGGCGGTGGCCAAGGTGATGACGCCCGCCGCGACGAAGGCACTGTTGAGGCCGGCCTCGAAGGAGGCGCCGCCGGATTGCCGGGTGCGGACGATGGCTCCGAGTACCGCCACACCGAGCACCGCGCCGATCTGCCGGGTGGTGCTGCTGATGCCGGAGGCGAGGCCGCCTTCCTGCGAGCTGACCGCCTGGATGGCGGCGCCCGTCAGTGGGGACATGGTCAGGGCGAAGCCGATGCCGACGACTCCCAGCCGCCACCACACGTTCCCGTAACCCGTGTCGGCGTGCACCAAGCCGAGCGCAAGGAGGCCCAGACCCGCCAGGGCCAGGCCGATGGTGACCACGATCCGGAAGCCGTACCGGGCGGCGAACCGGCCCGCGAACGGGCTGACGATCACCATGGCGAGGGAGACGGGGAGGGTCTGCAGGCCGGCGCGCAGGATCGAACTGCCCTGGACGTACACGAAGAACTGGGAGAAGAAGAACGACGAGCCCATGAGCGCGAACCCCACCACGACCATGGCGGTGTTGGACACGGTGAACAACCGCTGCCGGAACAGTCGCAGCGGCAGCATCGGAGCGGAGCGACGCGCCTCGACGGCGACGAAGGCGGCGAGGAGGATCGCCGCGGCGGTGAAGCTGCCCAGGATCACCGGCGCCGTCCAGCCGCGGGCACCACCCTCGATCAGCCCGTAGGTCATCGCCCCCACCCCCAGGACGGACAGCACCGTCCCCGGGATGTCGATGGCGGGGGCGCTCGGATTGCGGGCCTCTTCAAGGCTGCGCAGTCCGAGCAGCAGAAGGACCACGCCGATGGGCAGATTGACCAGGAAGATGGCGGGCCAGCCGAAGGCCTCCGTCAGCACGCCGCCGGCCACGGGGCCTGCGGCCAGACCGATTCCGCTGAGTCCGGCCCACAGCCCGATCGCCTTGACTCGTTCCTGCGGCACCGGATAGGCGGCGACGAGCAGGGCCAGCGAGGCGGGGCTCACCGCCGCGGCCCCGATGCCCTGCAGTACCCGTCCTGCGACCAGCCAGCCGACCGAGGGCGCCAGGCTGCACAGCACCGACGCGACGGTGAACACCGCCACGCCGGTCAGGTACACCCTCTTGCGGCCGAACCGGTCGCAGAAGATGCCGCCGGACAGCAGCAGCATGGCGACCAGCAGTACATACGCGTCGACGATCCATTGCAGGCCGGTCAACTCGGTGTGCAGCCGGTGCTGCATGTCGGGCAGCGCCGCTCCAACGATCGTGTTGTCGAGCAGGACCATGAACTGGCCTAGGCAGGTCACCGTGAGCAGCACGGCCCGGTTTGATCGACTGCCTACGGCCCCAAGCGATGCGGTGATGGGTATTCCTCTCGATCGTCAGGTGCGCCCGGCCGCGGTCGACGCGGGTGGCGATACACCTGAGCCCTCTAACGCAGTCGGCGACTGCGTTAAGCGACTATAAGGAGGGTCACCCCACAAACGCAAGTCCCAACTGCGTTAAGGTGAGGGCATGAACGACCGAGAGCGAACCCGGCGGCCCGGCGGGCGCAGCGCCCGCGTCGGCGCGGAGGTACACCAGGCCGTCACCGACCTGATCAGCGAGCGCGGCTACGGCAACTTCACCGTCGGCGAGGTCGCGGCCCGCGCGGGCGTGGCCGACAGCAGCATCTACCGCCGGTGGGGCAGCCTGGAATCCCTGCTCAGCGACGTGGCGCTCAACCGCCTCAACGCCAGGTCACCGATGCCCGACACCGGGACCCTGGACGGCGACCTGCGCGCTTACGCGGCCCAAGTGGCCCGCGAGATCACCGGACCCGACGGCCTGGCGCTGGTGCGCCTGGCCGTCACCCTGTCCAGCAACGGCCAGCAGGGCCTGCGGGCGGCTGACCACCTTCGCGCGGAACGTACGCGGCAACTGCAGTCCATGCTCGATCGCGCCCGCGAACGTGGCGAGCAAGCGCCCGACACGTTCGGCGTGCTCGACCACATCCTGGCCCCGATGTACATCCGCGTCCTGTTCGGCATGGTCCCGCTCACCCCGGACTACATCGACGGGCTGGTCGACCGGTTGCTGTGACCTCAACCCGGCCCCGGGACCAGCCGCGGCCACCGCGACCCTCGGAGGGGTGGCGGTGGCCGCGGAGGTTCTGTGGGTGCCGTTACGCCTTGGCCTTGATCAGACGCCAGTCGCCGACGTTGCTCGAACGGTTCCAGTAGGCGCTGGTGCATACGTCGTACTTGCCGCCGGATGCCGTGGTGCCGCCGTTCGTCTCCAGGAAACTGCCGGTGGGCGAGTACAGGTTCCACAGGATGACGATGTCGTTGGTCCGTACGAACTGGTCGGCCGGGGCCGACGTCTGGGCGAAGATGCGCCAGCTCGCGGTGCCGACTGACGCCCGGTCCTTGTCCTTGTGGGTGGTCACGTCGTACTTGGCGGCCGCCGTCTGGTCGGGGCTGGCCCCGCCGTTGGTGTCCAGATAGCCGCCATCGTTGGCATACAGGTTGCGCAGGTGGATGACGTCCCCGCTCAGTACCTGCTCGCCGGTGTTCTTGCCGGTCGCGGAGATGATCTCCCAAGTGCCGGTGCCCTTGCCCCGGGTGGGGGTGTCGGCGGTGGAGACCCCGTACAGGGATCCGCTCTGACTGCTGCCGCCGTTGGTGTCGAGGTACCCGCCCTTCCAGCCGTCGTAGCCGTTCTGGATGTGCACCTTGTCGCCGTACTTGAGCACGTCCGCCATGGTGGCCCCCTCCGTCGATGAGTGATCCCCCTGATGACCAGACCCGTCTGAAGGTCCGTCACCTAAGGGAGCAGCGAAGCAGAGCGCGCCACATGACGAAAGGGGGCGATCCGGCCAAGGCTCGTATTTGGTTTATCCCGCCACAATTAACCAGAAGGAGCGCGAGCCGCCGCACGCGGCGCAGCAGCCGGGTCCGGTTCGGGCACGGCGTGGCGTCCGGCGCGGGAGAACTCCACGCCAGAGAATGCGGTCTCCACCTGCTACCCACCGCCTCACCCCACAGGCTGTAGGGTCGCCTCGAACCCTACAAGGCGTAGGGTTTGCTGGGGAGAGCGAAAGGGGGGCAGCCATGCACGAAGTGCCCGTGCGTACGGCGCCCTGCACGTCCGGCCCTCATCACGCGGAAGTCGCTGAGGTCTGGCCCCGCGACGGACAGATCCTGCTGTGGCTGACGCTCGCCGGCACCGAGGCCGAGGCCGAGCAGGCCGATCTCGTGCTCGAAGTCCGGGGCCGTGACAACGAACTGCGCCTTCCCACGGCCGGAAGCGGCGGTCGTTTCGAGGTGCGTATCCCACTGGACTGTCTGGCCGCCCCCGGCGGACCCCGCACCGGCGTGCCCGAAGGAGACCGCGAGTGGGTCTGGGATCTCCACCTCGCCCCCCGTACCGGCCGCGACCGGCTGCGCCTGGGCAAGCACCTCGATGACGTCAAGGGCAAGAAGGGGATCTTCGTCTATCCGGCTCAGCGCACCGAAGACACCTGGGTGGAGCCGTACTTCACGGTCAAGGACAATCTCTCGATCCGCTG
The DNA here is from genome assembly GCF_040636975.1 of Streptomyces sp. NPDC032198. Taxonomy (NCBI): domain Bacteria; kingdom Bacillati; phylum Actinomycetota; class Actinomycetes; order Kitasatosporales; family Streptomycetaceae; genus Streptomyces; species Streptomyces sp. NPDC032198. The sequence continues at coordinate 53,437 of NZ_JBEZVL010000021.1, forward strand.
CCACCGGGGGTCCCGGTGAAGATCCGCTTCCTGCTGCTCAACGCGTACGCGGTCGGCGGCACCGTACGCACCGTCGTCAACCAGGCGAACGCACTCGCCGAGGCCGGACACGACGTGGAGATCACCAGCGTCCACCGGCACCGCCCGGCCCCCGTCTTCGCCCTGCACGGGCGGGTACGGCTGCGGGCGCTCGTGGACGACACGGCCGCCACGGGCACCACCACCAGCGCGTCCTGGCCGCGCCGCCGCATCGAGGCGTGGCTGGGCGCCCGCCCCAGTCAGCTGGTGCCCGCCGCCGAGGTGAAGTACCACCGTTTCAGCCGGCTCACGGACCGGCGTCTCGTCCGCTATCTGCGCTCCCTGGACGGTGGCGTCCTCATCACCACCCGGCCCGCCCTCAATCTCCTCTCGGCCCGCTTCACACCCGCGTCCGTCATCGGCATCGGCCAGGAGCACCTGCACCACGCCCACCACAAACCGGCCCTGGACCAGCAGATCGGCCTCTGGTATCCGCGACTCGACGCGCTGACGGTACTGACGGAGGCGGACCGGGGCGCCTACACCGCCCGCCTGGGCAGCGACGGCCCCCGCATCGTCGGCATCCCGAACCCGCTCCCGGCCGGCTCACCCACCCGCTCGACCCTCGACCGGCCGCTCGTCCTGAGCGCCGGACGCCTGGTGAAGGCCAAGGGCTTCGACTCCCTCATCGAGGCCTTCGCACCCGTCGCCGAGGCACATCCCGACTGGCAGTTGCGAATCTACGGGTCCGGCCCCGAACGCGACCGCCTGCGCGCCCTCATCCACCGGTGGCACCTCTACAACCACGTCTATCTCATGGGCAGTACGCCACACCTGGAGGCCGAGCTCGCCAAAGCCTCCGTCTTCGCCCTGGCCTCCCGGCACGAAGGCTTCGGCATGGTGCTGGCCGAGGCGATGAGCCACGGCGTCCCGCCGGTCAGCTTCGACTGCCCGCACGGGCCCCGCGAGATCATCACGGGCGGCGACGGGCTGCTCATCAGCCCCGGTGACACCAGAGCCCTCACCCAGGCCGTCACCCATCTGATCGAACGACCAACGATGCGGGCCGAGTTGGGCGAGCAGGCCGCCGCCTCCGCCCTGCGCTACCGGCCGGAGCGCATCCGCGCCCAATGGGAGACACTCATCGCCGAGCTGGCGGCGAAGCCGGGCCGCGAGCGCCCCCGCGGCCGCCGCCGGCACCGGACCCTACGCGTCGTAAGGTGAAAGCATGGCAGGCAAGGACCCCCACGGCATACCCGGACGACACAGCGCCACCGGTCCCGAACGGCGCGGCGCGGGTCCCGAACGGCGCGGCGCGGGCCAGCTGGAGAGCGAAGTCCTGGCCACCCTGTGGGCCACCGAAGAGGCCCTGACACCGGGCGAGGTCCAGGCCGAACTGGGCGGCGGCCTCGCCTACAACACGGTGCACACCATTCTCCGGCGCCTCTACGACAAGGGCCTGGTCATCCGCGACGCCCACGGCCGCCGAGGCTCCTACCGCCCGGCGAAGAACGCCGCCGAGAGCACCGCGGAGGCCATGCACCAGGCCCTGGACCGCGGCCCGGACCCCATCGCCGCGCTCCAGCAGTTCGTCAGCGGACTCAGCCCGGACGAGGAGCGTGCCCTGCGGGACTTCCTCGACGGGGGCCACCCATGAGACTCGACGTGTACATCCCCCTCGTCCTGTCCGTGCTGCTCGCCGCGATCAGCCCAGCCATCGGTCGACGCCTGGCGCCCGCCCCCGCCACCCGCGCCCTCACCCTCGCCGCCGTCCTCTCCGCGGCCTCCACCACCTGGGCGCTGCTCCTGCTCTCGGCAACTCTCATCACCGAGGCCCCGCCCGTGGAGGCGCAGGCCCGCGAGGACGGACAGCACCTTGCCGACCCGGTTCCCCAGGCCGTGGCCTGCGCCGCTTTGCTGGCCCTTGCATTGGTCGCGTACCGCCTCCACCGGGTGCTGCGCGCCCAGCACGCCATGCGGCGCGCCCTGCGCAAGCTGACTGCGAACCATCCATCGGGCAGCGAGCTCATCGTCATCGACTCCCCAGTTCCGCAGGCCTTCGCCATCCCCGGCTCCCCCGGCTCTCCGGGCCGCATCCTCGCCAGCTCCTCGATGCTGAGCGCGCTCGAACCCGCCGAGCGCCGCGTCCTGCTGGCCCACGAACGCGCCCACCTCACCCATCGCCACGCACGCGTCTCGGCGGGCGCGGCCTTGGCCGCCGCGGCCAACCCGCTCCTGACGCCGGTGCACACGACGGTCACCTTCCTCATCGAACGCTGGGCGGACGAACACGCCGCGCACACCGTCGGCGACCGGGACACCACTGCCCGCGCCCTCGCCCGGGCGGCCCTCACGGCCCACAGCTCGCGTCCGGCCCGCCGCCTGAACTTCACCGACCGCGCCGTGACCGCGCGTATCGCCGCGCTGCGGACCACACCGCCGCCGGACTTGCGTGCCGTCGCCGCCGTAGTTCTCGCCATCGGCGCGTTCGCCGCCCTCGGGGCCGCCGACGCCACCGACGATCTCGTGGAACTGCTGACCGGCGCCCTGCCCCGGTGAATCCCCGCCGTCAACCCTCGTATGAGCGTGTTGACTTCCTCGTCTAGTGCAGATTCACTAGAGCGGAACTGATGCCCTCACACTACGCGGCCATGGGGTAGTGATGCTGCAGCTGACAACCGGGGGACCCCTCCGCAGGAAGGGCTTTTGGGACCGTGCCGCGCGGATGCGCGCCGCACGTGAGCACGGAGAGGTGCGGGACGCTGTGACCTTTTACCCGTTCACGTCGCAGGCCGTCGTTCGATCCGGCATCGCCCGAGTGACTCTCGTCGGCGAACTCGACCTGGACACCGCACCCTTCGTCCGGGAGGCGGTCGCGGAGTGTCTGGCGAAGCAGCCAACGAGTCTCTGCCTCGATCTGACCGGCATCTCGTTCTGCGACTGCGCCGGCCTGAACGCCCTGCTCACCGTACGGATCTCCGCTCTTGAGGCAGGCGTGGATCTTTACGTCGAAGGGGCCGGAACGCAGGTGGCGCGGCTGCTCTTCCTCATCGGGGCCGACGACATCTTCACCGAGGGGAACACACCGGCGAAGGCGAAGGTGGCCCACTCCCCCTCGGACACGGTCGCAACCGGGCACGATGCGGCGGGGGCCATCGATCAGTCGCCGCTCCGGGACCTTCTGGCATGATCGTGCAATCCCCCACCCTGCAAGGATGCACTGATGCCTTCACCTCCCCCGCACAGCCGTCCGATCAGAGTCCTGCTGGTGGAGGATCACGACATGGTGGCCGAGGCGATATGCCTCGCCCTGGAGCGTTCACCCGACCTGCGGATCGTCGGCCACGCGACGTCGGTGGCCTCGGCGCTGACCGACGCGAGACGATGCGAGCCGGATGTCGTGCTGATGGACCGGCGTCTGCCGGACGGTGACGGGGTCACCGCCATCCCCGATCTGCTGGTGATCATGCCGGACGTGCGCGTACTGGTCCTGGCGGGCGAAGCGAGCGGATCGGTGGCCGCGCGCGTAGCCGAGGCGGGCGGGGCCGGCCTGATCCTGAAGGCCCGCGGACTCAGCGAGCTGGAGGACGCCGTACGCCGGGTGGCGGCGGGTGAAATGGTGTTCAGCCAGGACCTGTTGGGCGACGTGCTGGGCCGGCTGACCGGCAGGGTGCCGAGTCCGGGCGCGAACCTGACCCCGCGGGAGCGGGAGGCACTTCAGCTGCTGGGGCAGGGGCGCACCACCACGGAGATCAGCGATCAGCTGGGGGTCGCTCTCAACACGGGGCGCAACCACGTCCAGCGGGTGCTGGAAAAGCTGGGCGCGCGTTCCCAGCTGGAAGCCGTGACGATCGCGCGACGTGAAGGGCTGCTCACGTGACACGGGAGCCGCGACAGCAGAAGCGGGCGCGGAAGCAGGCGGCTCCGATGTCGGAAGCGGCTTTCACGCTGCTGGTCCAGGGCGTGCTGGACTACGGCATTTTCATGCTCGACCCACAGGGCCACATCATCAGCTGGAACGCGGGGGCCGAGCGGATCAAGGGATACCGGGCCGAGGACATCGTCGGACAGCACTTCTCGGTCTTCTACCCGCCCGAGGACCAGTCGTCCGGCAAGCCGCAGTGGGAGCTGGAGACCGCCGTGGCCGACGGCAGACTGGAGGACGAGGGCTGGCGGGTCCGCAAGGACGGGTCCCGGTTCTGGGCGAACGTGGTCATCACCGCCCTGTGGGACGACGACGGCGTACTGCGGGGATTCGGCAAGGTCACCCGTGACATGTCCGAACGGCGGGCAGCGCAGCATGCTCTCAGCGAGCGACGGCGGCTGTTCGATCACCTGGTCCAGGCACAGGAGACGGAACGACGCCGCATCGCGTGGGATGTCCACGACGACTCCATCCAGGCCATGGTCGCCGTCGGGATGCGGCTGGAGTTGCTGGCCGACCGGGTTCCGGAGTCGTACGCCGCCGAACTGCAGCGTCTCGACGCATCGGTGCGCGAGGCGATCGGCCGCCTGCGCAGTCTGACCTTCCGGCTGCATCCACCCGGGATCGACAGGCACGGCCTGGTCGACGGTCTTTCCAGCCACTTGGACGACGTCGTGGGCTCCTCGTGGGGGATGGATTACTCGTTCGAGCACCAGCTGGACCGGGCGCCCTCGCCCGAGACGGCCATCACCATCTTCCGCATCGTCCAAGAAGCATTGCTGAACGTGCACAAGCACGCGCGCGCGAGCAGAGTCGACGTCCGCGTCTCGTCCGCTGACGGGGGCATCGTGACGCGGGTCGTGGACGACGGAACCGGCGTGCCGTTGTCCCGGGACGGCACCCGCGATCATTTCGGAGTCATCGAGATGCGGGAGCGAGCCGAGACGGCGGGCGGGTGGTGGTCCATGCACAGCCGCCCTGGGGAGGGGACGACAGTCGAGTTCTGGGTGCCGAACCCACTCCCGGCCCCGGCCTCGGCCCCTGCGTCGGCACCGACATCGAACGGTGAGGCGCCGTGAGCGCGGCTGCCGAGGACGGTTGCCCGCGTTCACTCTTCAGCGTGATCCTGTGTGATGACAACGCGATGCTCCTGGAGACCCTGAGCGAGGTCGTACAGGCACAGCCCGACCTGGAGGTCGTCGGCACCGCGCGCGACAGCGAGCGGGCGCTCGAACTCGCGTATCGCCATCAGCCGGACCTCGTCATCCTGGACGTCCGCTTCCCCGGGGGCGGTCACTCCGTCGCCAAGGGCATCGCACGGTGTTCACCGGCCAGCCGAATCGTGGCGTTCTCCGCGTATGACGACAAGGGCTCCATGGAGCAGATGAGGAACGCCGGCGTTTCGGAGTACGTACTCAAAGGCGCGAGCAATCGGGAACTTCTCGCCGCCCTGCGCCGGGTGGCAGAACCTCGATGAGGGCCGGTTGCGTTCATTCCGCGGGCAGTTGGACGCCGAGCCGGGGTTAAGCGCGGTTACGGGGGTAGTCGGTCCGCGTGAGGCCGGGCTGATCGGGGAGCAAGGCGGACTGTATGGGTCAGACAGCGGGCGATGACGGACAGCCGTCGATACCGGCGGGGTCTGTGTCGGTTTCCCAGCTGTTCGAGGGCGACGAGGGTATCGCGCCCGCGCGGCATCTGGTCCGGGCCTTCCTGGCGGGCGTGCGATCCGCTCACGGGCTTCCCGTGTCCAGCCGGGCCATGAGCCTGGTGGAACTGGTGGTCAGCGAGCTGGTGACCAACGCCCGCAAATATGCCCCCGGGCCATGTCTGCTCAGCCTCGAGGTGCAGGGTGACAACGTCGAAGTCACCGTACGGGACGGCAACATCGTCCTTCCCGCGGTCTCGGCACCGGATCCGAGCCGCATCGGACAGCACGGCCTGGAAGTCGTGATGGCCGTGTGCCGGAACTTCCACGTGCACCGGGAGCCGATGGGCAAGCGCATCACGGCGACACTCGCGCTGGCCGACGACCCGGACGGGCGTTCGGCCGACAGTCACCTGTGAGCGGTAGACATCTGTACCGACAGCCATCTGTGAACAGACGAAGAGCCCCGGCCTCAGGGCCGGGACTCTCTCGCGCTCACCTCTCAACGGGCCTGCGCCAGCTCCCAGGTCATGGCCGCCGCGTCAAGACCCGTTCGTACTCCGTGGACGACCTCGCCGGGGCTGTGCGGGAGGTTGATCCGTCCGCTGTCGCCGGGGACGTCGTCCGCCTCGGCGGGTCCGGCCACGGCAAGGGCTGCGGCGGCAAGGGTCAGGGCAACGACGGCGCGTTTGGTGTTCTCCATGCCTAGCTGAACGATCATCAGGGGCTCAGGATGCGTTCGCCCCGCAACTCAGTTCATACGCCAGTCGACCTGGCGTCATGCGACGGCGGTCCCCTCCAGCTCGACCATCTGCCCGGGGATCGCCAGCCGTGTCACCCCGAGCATCGTGGTGGTCGGTGCCACTCTCGCGGCGCCCAAACGCGCCGCCAGCACGCCGTAGTGCTGGAAGAGGTCATCGACGTCGGTGCTGTAGACGTTGAGCCGGACGAGGTTCGCGAGAGACATGCCGGCCTCGCCGAGCACGGCCTCCAAGTTGTCGATGGTCAGCGCCAGTTGTGCCGCCATGTCGCCCTCATGCTGAGGCTTGCCGTCGCTGTTCATCGCCGTCTGCCCGGAGCAGTACAGGGTCCGTGTGTGCCCGGAGACCACCTCGCCCTGGTTGAATCCCAGCTCCTGCGACCACGTCACCGGGTTGACTGCCGTTCGTTCCATTGCCACATCCATTTCAGTCGGTTCATCGGGATCGGGAAGCAGGGCGTACGGACGTCCGTCGGCGCGGTGGCCGCCGGCCTCGACGTCATGGAAACGAGCCTCCCAACAAATCACGACACCCTTGGTCATGTATTTGGATAACCTCTCCGCATGCGTGCCGACCGGCTGGTCTCGCTTGTGCTGCTGCTGCGTCAGCGCGGTCGGCTGACCGCGGACACGCTGGCCCGCGAGCTGGAGGTGTCCACCCGCACCGTGCTGCGCGACATCGAGGCACTGTCCACGGCGGGAGTCCCGGTCCATGCCGAACGCGGTCGGCACGGCGGTTTCGCGTTGCTGCCCGGTTTCCGGACCGAACTCACCGGCCTGAACCACGACGAGGCCCTTGCCGTGCTGACCGCCGGACCGGGGCGCGGCGAGCAGGCGTTCGGCCTCGGCTCGGCGCTCGCCTCGGCCATACGGAAGGTGGTCGACGCGCTGCCCGAAAGCCACCGCGTCACCGCGAGCGACGCGGCCCAGCGCATGCTCATCGACCCGGAGACCGACCTGCTCTCACGCCGCCTGGTCACCGAGCAGGTGGCCGACACCACCATGATCGAGGTCCGGCGCGCGGTCCTCGCCGGACACAAGCTGCGCATCCACTACGCGGCCACGGGCCAGGCACCCCAGTGGCGCACGGTGGATCCGGTCGGCCTGGTCACCGTACGAGACCGGGCCTATCTGCTTGCCACGAGATCCGGCGCGGACCGCACCTACCGGCTGTCGCGGGTGCTGGCCGCCGAGGAGCTCCCCGAACCGGCACAGCGACCGAACGAGGTCGATCTGGACCGGATCTGGCGGGAGCGCTCGGCGCGGTTCCTGTCCGGCAGCGAGCACCTCACTGTGCTGGTCCGGGTGAACCCGGTACGTCGGGAGGAGCTGCTGGACACGGCGCTGGCCGTTCGCGCGGAAGAACCCGACGCGGACGGCTGGCTGCGGCTGGAGGTGACCTTCCAGGATGCACGGCATGCGGAATGGGCGCTGTGGCAGCTCAGCACGGATGCGGAAGCCCTGACCCCGCAGTCGTTGCGTACCGCCCTACGCAACCGCGGCGCCATGATCGCCGCCCGCTACGGGGCCCCGTCCTGAGCGTCGGGCGGGGCCACTGGATGGACCAAGCGACCGATTTGATCATCCCCGGGGCGGGTAGCAGGGCGACATGGTCACCGACAGCGCCACTCCCCCGAGCGGATACGTGCAGCCCGACGTCGACGTACCGGCTCTTGCCGAGTTGCTCGACGGCGAGTACGCCGAGGTCCGCAACCTGGTCCGCGCCAACCTGACGACGTACGCGGGCGTCCTGGACGACGCGGAGCAGCTCGGCTTCGACGCGTTCCGCGAGCGCGTGCGTGAGCTCGTCGTCGAGATGGCGGCAACGGGCCAGACCGGCATGGGCTTTCCGAAGGAGTACGGCGGGGGCGGCGACATCGGGGCGTCGATCGCCGCGTTCGAGACGCTCGCCTTCGGCGATCTCTCGGTGCTGGTGAAGGTCGGCGTGCAGTTCGGGCTCTTCGGTGGCGCGATCCTGCACCTGGGCACGGAACGCCACCACGAGGCCTACCTGCCGCGTCTGATCACCGGGGAGCTGATGGGCTGCTTCGCGATGACCGAGACCGGCCACGGCTCCAATGTCCAGGCGCTCGGCACCGTGGCCCGGTACGACGCCGAGAGCCAGGAGTTCGTCATCACCACCGGCGGAGACCAGGCGCGCAAGGACTACATCGGCAACGCCGCCCGGCACGCGGAGCTGGCGGTCGTCTTCGCCCAGCTGGAGGTGGCCGGAGAGCACCAGGGCGTCCACGCGTTCGTCGTACCGATCCGCGCGAACGGCGAGGTGGCCCCCGGCGTCCGGATCGAGGACGACGGCCGCAAGATGGGCCTGAACGGCGTGGACAACGGCCGCATCTGGTTCGACGGCGTACGCGTGCCGCGTGAGGCGCTGCTCAACCAGTTCGCCGACGTCACGCCCGAAGGCGTCTACCAGAGCCCGATCGACAACCCCGACCGTCGCTTCTTCACCATGCTCGGCACGCTGGTACAGGGGCGGGTCAGCGTGGGCGGCGGCGCCATCAACGCCAGCAAGGTCGCCCTGGCGATCGCCACCAAGTACGCCGTGCGCCGACGCCAGTTCCAGGCGGCCTCGGACACCGAGGAGCAGGTACTCCTCGACTACGGCATGCATCAGCGCAGGCTGCTCCCGCTCATCGCGCGCACCTACGCACTGCACTTCGCCCAGGACGTCGTGCGCACGCAGTTGCACGAGGTCTTCTCGGGGATCAATGACGACGAGCTCGCACGACGTGAGCTGGAGGCGCGGGCCGCGGGCACCAAGGCGCTCGGTACCTGGCACGCCACCCGCACGATTCAGGAGTGCCGTGAGGCGTGCGGGGGCGCCGGCTATCTTGCCGTCAACCGGTTCGCCGCCCTGAAGGCCGACAGCGACGTCTTCGCCACGTTCGAGGGCGACAACCACGTGCTGCTGCAGCTGGTGGCGAAGGGCTTGCTGACTCACTACGCGAGCGAGTTCGAGAACCTGGACCAGCTCGGCATGGTCCGGTACGTGACGAACCTCGCCGTCGAGACAGTCATCGAGAAGACCTCGGCCCACAAACTCCTGGAGCGGGTACGGGACTTGCTGCCCGGCGGTGACGAGTGGGATCAGGAAGCGGGCCTGTTCGATTCGGAGTACCAGCTCGCCATGCTCCGCTTCCGCGAGGAGCACATGCTCGCCGGTGTGGCGCGGCGGCTCAAGCGCGGGATGGACCAGAAGACCCACCCCGGTGTCGTCTTCTCACAGGTGCAGGACCACGTCATCGCGGTGGCCCACGCACATGTCGAGCGGCTGGTGCTCGAGGCGTTCGTCGACACGATGCGCCGGCTGCCCGACGGCGACAACAAGGTCGCGCTGGGGCTGCTGTGCGACCTCTTCGCCCTTTCCACGATCGAGGCGGACCGTGCCTGGTTCATGGAACACGGCCGGCTGACGACGCAGCGTTCCAAGGCGATTCGCCGGGAGGTGAACGACCTGTGCCGCAAGATCCGGCCGCTCGCCACCGATCTCGTCGACGCCTGGGGCATCCCGCCGCAGATGCTGCGCTCGCCCGATCTGGTGGGGTGACCGGAGCGCACGGGGGGCCAGTGGCGGCGTACTGAATGGCGTCCTCGCCTCTTCTCAGCGGCACCACTCACCATCAGGAGCATTCGTGCGTGTCATCGTCCTCGGGGCGTCCCGCGCGGAGGGGTGGTCACTCCGCCCACGGCATGCGGGTGAAGGACCATGAGTGAGTCCTCCAAGGTCGCCACCATGGCGAAGGGGAAGCGGTCGAGCTCCAGACAGAGCGCGACGTCATCAGGATGGACTCCTTGGCGCACCCCCTCCGCCAGCTCGGCGGCGGCACGTGACTTCCCGGCGCGGCGGAGGAACTCGGCTGCGTCCGTCCCGGCCTCGGTGGTCCTCCGAGCGATGTACTGGGCGCACGCCAGGTCTTCGTCGGCGTGCCCCTCCTCGCCGGTGACCACGAACGTGACGCTGTCGCATTCGCGTGTCCGCAGGACCTCTGCCGTTGCCTCCGCGACCACGAAGCCGGCACACAGCACCAGCGAAGCCTCCTTGACCGCGAGGGCGCCGACCGTGCCTGCCGTGGTCTTCTGCACGACGGTCCGGCCGCCGAGGTCGGTGGACCTCAGCAGACCCGGCGAGTTGACGGCGTCGAACCCGGGTGCGGGCGGGCCGTCCTTGAGTGCCAGCCAGTCCGGGTGACGGGCCTTGAGCGACAGGGCTTCGTCCAGCGACTCGGCAAGGACGATCTTTTCCGCCCCGCGGGCGAAGCCCCAGGCGGCCACCGTGAAAGCACGCATGACGTCGACCACGACCGCCACGGTCGGGGCTTCGACGAGCTCACCGATGCCAAGGAATCGACTCTCCATCGGATCATGATCGCGCAGGGGCGACCCGAAGCACCCGGCCCGTGGCGGGCATCACATCGGCGGTCCTGAGGTTCAGTGATCAGGCCGCTGAGGGTTTCCTTCCCGTGTTCACCGTGACGCGCCGGACCCGACCGTCGGCAGGTAGCGCGGTGCCCGCCAGGCCTTCAGCCGGTGCTCCACCGCGGCTCCCAGCGAGAGGAGCTTGGTGTCCTGGCGGTCACCGGCCATCAGAAGCAGGCCCACGGGCAGTTCGTGCACGGACCCGGCAGGCACCGAGAGGGAGGGATATCCGGCGACGGCCGCGGGGGTGGAGGACGGGATGACGTCGTTGTCGCCGCGGGCACAGTCGGTCGTCCAGGCGGGCGGGTTCGTGGGCGCGGCGATGGCGTCCAGGTGATGGGTGGCCAGGGTCTCGTCGATGGAGCGCCGTGAGAGGTCCTTCAGTTCGGTGCGCATCGCCCGGTACTCGGGGTCGGTGGTGGGCGGCGCGGCGAGGGCCTGTTCGAACAGCTCCTGGCCGGCGAAGCAGGTCTGTTCCTCGGGGTGGGTGCGGTTGAACTCGATCAGCTCAGCAAGATTGCGGGGGCCTTCGCGCGTGCCGAGGTAGGCGTCGATGTCCCGGTGGAACTCGCTGAGCAGCGCCGGGAATTCGAGTTCGGCGAGCCGTGCCTGGTAAGGGGGTGTCACCTCGACGACCACGGCTCCGGCCTTGCGCAGCTTCTTCGCCGTACGGCTCATCACCGCGTCCACGTCGGATCCGAGGGAGGGCAGGCGCCACAGGCCGATCCGCTTGCCGCGGAGGTCGGCGCTCCCGCCCTCACCGCGCGCGCTCTTGTGTTCGCTCAGCACCGAGAGGGTGAGCGCGGTGTCGGTCACGTTGCGTGCCATGGGCCCGGCCGTGTCCTGTTCGGCGGAGATCGGGACCACGCCCGACTGACTGACCAGGCCGAGGCTGGGCTTGTGGCCGACGACGCCGTTCATTCCGGCCGGGCACACGATGGACCCGTCCGTCTCGGTGCCGATGGCCACTTGCGACAACGACGCGGCGAGTGCCGCGCCGGAACCGGCCGACGAACCGCAGGGATTCCGGTCGAGGACGTACGGGTTGTTGGTCTGCCCGCCCACTGCCGACCACCCCGATGTCGGCTTCGCACCACGGAAGTTGGCCCATTCGGACAGGTTGGTCTTGCCGAGGATCACCGCCCCCGCCTTCCGGAGCCGGGTCACCAGCGCGGCATCGGTGCCGGGCGGGCTCCCGGCGAGCGCGAGCGACCCGGCAGTCGTCGGCATGTCACGGGTATTCACGTTGTCCTTGAGCAGAACGGGGATGCCGTCCAGCGGCCCAAGGGTCTTACCGTGTCTGTGCCTTGCGTCACTGGCGGCCGCCTGGCGCAGAGCCGTCGGGCTGGTGCGCAGCACCGAGTGAATCTTGGGATCAACGTTCTCGATGCGCCGCAGGTACGCCTTGGTCAGCATCGTGGGAGTCAGCGAACCCTTCGCCATGCGTGCCTGTAATTCCGGAATCGTCACGGTGTCCAGGTCGACCCCGAGGCCGTGGGCTGACCCGTTCGTCGGCGACGAGTCGTCGGCGCCGTGCCCGGCGGCTTGCGCACCGGCATTCGGTACGCCGGTCAGAAGGGCCCCCGCGACAAGGGCGGCGGTCATTGCGGCAATGCTCCTGTTCCTCATGCGGATCAGCGGACTACACGGACAGCATCCGGCGCAAGGGTGGGCGCGGGTTTCCGGGGCGCTCCCGGGCGCCACGGCGGCGTACAGGGAGCTTCAGCTTTGTCAGGCAGCCGCAACGGCATGGCCGGGGCGCGGTGGGAGTGCATAGGATCCGTCGGTCCGGCCGTTCCTCGACCGTGGCGACGGAAGCCCTCCGGAGCCGTCAAGCGCATCCCCATCTCCGGCATGGACACCGTCACGGCCCAGCAGGCGGCGGTGGCCCGGGACGGCTCCGTCTACCTCGCGGCGGACGACCTCTGGAAGGTCAGCGCGGCGGGGAAAGCGACAAAGGTCATCAACGGCAGGTGCAAGAGCCCCGACCCGCGCGTCACAGTCGCGGGCAAGTTCTGCGCCGGGCAGATCACGGGCGTCGCCCTCGCCGATGACGGTTCCCTCTACATAGGCGACCAGGTGAACCGGGATGACGTGGCCTCCTACGTCCACAAGGTCGACGGGGACTCGATCGAGCTGGTCGCCGGGCGCCCGCCGAAGGACGGCGAGACGTACAAACCCTCCAACCCGGCAGTGAAGAACGGCATCAACCCATCGCCCCACACCAAGGCCAAGGACGTGCTGGTCACGGACAGCTTCAACTCCGGCTGGCTCGCCTCCGGCAAGGACGGCCTCTACTGGAGGACCGGGCAAGGCATCGTCCGGATCAACGGCGACGGCACACTGAGCCCCGTCGTCTCGGCCGCCGCACCCAAGAAGATCACCGAGGCGGACGGACCGTTCGAGAGTGTGGGCAGAGCGGCCGACGCGACCATCCCACGCCACGCCTCCGGCGGCACACGCGGCGACCTGACGCTCGTGCCGGGGCGCGATGAGCTCTACTTCTCCGATGCGGGAAGCAGCCTCAAACCGAGCCTGAACGGCGCCTACGGCTGGCGCGGCGCTTCATCCGCCCCGCAGAAGAAGCTCATCGAGGAGTCGTCGGGCGGGAAACTCGTCCACCGGGTGGCCCACGGGGAACTCTCCCCCGTGATCGCGGGAGTGCAGGCCATAGCGGGCTCGCCTGACGCGCTGTACGCCGCGGTGGAGGCCGAGCCCGCACATGAGGACAGGAGCCCGGAGGAATGGACCACAGCGGTGGTCCGGGTGGAACTCCCCGACTGAGCAAGAGCGCGCGGGGCTGGTCGAACCGTCATGAGCGGCGCCGTGCGACTCAGACCTCCGGGAGTGAGGGATCGGCTGTCCAGGGGTCCGTCGCGGTGATGGACCAGCGTTCGTGGTCCCGCCAGTCCCCGTCGATGTAGAGGTAGGCGGGCGAGACGCCTTCGTAGCGGAAACCCAGCCGTTGGACCAGGGCCAGGGACGCTGTGTTCCCCGGCTGGATGCTGGCCTCCAGCCGGTGGAGCCGCAGGTCGGTGAAGGCGTGCCGCAGGGTGACGGCGAGCCCTTCGGTCATGTACCCGTACCCCGCGGACGGGGCGAAAGCCGCATAGCCGAGGGACGCTCCCTGGTAGCGGCCCCGGATGATCGAGTTGATGTTGACCATGCCGGCGGCTGCACCGGTCTCCCGGACGCGGACGAGAAAACCCAGGTTGGTGCCGTCGTCGAAGCGGCGCATCCAGGCCTGGAACTCCTCGGCGGTCGCGGGCAGTTGCACCCAGGGCCGGTGCAGATCGGAGCTGGCCTGCGCGAGCGTACAGAACTCGTCCTGGTCGGAGAGGGTGAGCGGGCGAAGTTCGACCCGTGGCGGCATGTTGGGCATGGACCAACGTTAGATGACTATTTGCCGGCGACCGCGGCATCCACCTGGCGGGTGAAGTCCTTGGGGCTGACCGCCTTGCCGTCCTCGCCGATGACGGTGAGCTTCTCGCCGTCGGCCTTCACGGTCGGTGTGCCGGTGACGTCGCTGTCGTAGAAGGCGTCGGCGACCTTGTCCGCCCATGGCGCGTACGTCTTCTCCTTGACCGCCTTGTTGAAGGACGGTGTGCGCAACCCCGGTACCTTGTTCGCGAGTTCGAGCAGGTTCGCGGTGCTGCCGAAGTCGTCGTCCGTCTCCTTCGCGGGCTGATGGGCGAAGAGCACATCGTGGAAGGATTGGAACTTCTCCGGGCTCTCGTTCAGGGCCGCTCCGAGCGCGGCGAGCGAGGTCTTCGAGCCCTGGCCGCCGAGGCTCTTGTCGAGGAAGGCGGCCAGGTGGAACTCGACCCTGACCTTGCCGGAGTCCACCATGTCCTTGAGGGTCGGGCCGAGCTTCCGCTCGAATTCGCCGCAGTACGGGCAGCGCGGGTCCTCGTACACCTTGACGGTGGTCCCGGCCTTGCTGTCGCCGTAGGCGATCAACGTGCCGTCAGTTCCTGAGGAGTTCGCGGGAACCTTCAGCGGGCGGTCCGCCTCCTCCGCCGAGCTGGTGCCGGTTCCGGTGGCGATGCCGACACCGGCCGCGAACGCCACGGCGATGGCGGCGCAGCCGCCGATGAGGGCGCGCCTACGAAAGCGCGCCTGCTTCATGTTGCTCGGCTCGTCGCTCTTCTTGTAGCTCTTCCTATTGCTCATCGGCGGGTTCCTGTCGTGTGAACGGCTCGGTCTCGGGGGCCATGCGGCGCGCCACGGCGAGCCCACTGCTGATGCAGGACGCGACTCCGACGCCCCGGTACGTCGCACCGCACACGTCGAGTCCCGGCAGAGAGGCGAGTTCGTCCCTGACCAGGTCCATGCGTGCGCCATGGCCGACGTGGTATTGCGGCAGGCCGCGCTCCCAGCGGGTGACGCGGCTCGCCACTGGCTCATCCAAGGGGCCCAGTGCCGCCGTCAGGTCCGACAGGGCGGCGTCCGCCAGCGTCCTGTCCGGGACACCGAGCGGTGAATCGGCCCCCGCCCGCCCCAGCGAGGCCCGGACGATGAAGACGCCGGGGGCGTCCTGCGCGTACCAGGGCCATTTCGCGGACAGGAAGGTGGCGCCCTTGACGGCGCGTCCGTCGACGGGCGGCACGAGAAATCCGTTGCGGCCGGCGAAGGCCTCCCGCGTCGCGCCGTCCGCGGGGAACGCGAGGGTGACCACCGCGGAGCTCGCGTGCTCGACCTCCGCGAGGGCCTTGGCGGCGTGCGGCGCGTGCGGGCCCAGAAGCCGTGCGGCGACGTCGGAGGGTACGGCGAGGATCACGGCGTCCGCGTCCAGAGCGAGCGGCCCGTCGTCGGTGTCGGCGTGGACGCGCCAAGCACCGTTCGCCTTCGCATCCGCCTGCGCCCGCGTCTCCGCCTCCTGGCACACGGCGCGGGCCGTCGTGCCGGTCAGCACGGTCGCTCCGGACGACTCCGCGACCGCCTGCGCGAGGCGTCCCATGCCGCCGCGAACACCGCGTACCGGCGAGGTTCGCGGCGCGCCCGCGCGGGCCGACTCGCGGCGCCGCAGGGCAGTCATGAGGGGTTCGCCGGACTCGGTGATTCCGGTCAGGAAGGGCAGTGCCGAGGCGAGCGAGAGGCGGTAGGCGTCGCCTCCATAGATGCCGCCGAGCACCGGGGCCACGAGGCGGTCCACCGCCTCCCTGCCGATCAGCGGCTCAAGGTAGCCGCCGACGGTCACGTCCGTGGTCGGCGGGAGCGGCTCGAGATCCTCGCCGAGGTGCAGACGGTTCAGGCCCTCGTCCGACAACAGGCCGGATCTGGCCATGAGTTCGGGGCGCGAGGGGATGCCCATCAGGTGCCCCGGCGGCATGGGACGCAGGGCGTCGTGCGTCCATATCGTGATGGGTGCGGCGGCGGGCTCGCACAGCGCGTCGCCCAGGCCGACGGCCTCCGCGAGGCGGACGGCGTCGGGCCCCATCGTCACCATGGACTCCGCGCCCAGGTCCACCGGGACACCGGCGACACGACCGGTACGGATCTTGCCGCCCACCCGGGGTGCGCTGTCGAGCACGGTGACACGGGCCGTGTCGCGCAGGGCCCACGCGGCGGTGAGGCCACTGATGCCCGCGCCGATGACGATTACCGATCGCATGACGATCCACTTCGGGAGGAGGCCGGTGCGAGGACTGCCCGCAGCTCGGCCTGGTGAGGGAAGGTGCCCGGACGGTACGCGCAGTACGGGTCCTCGGCGAACATGTCGCCAGTGAGCGCGTGGGCGCGGGACCGCGAGCCGCCGCACACCTGGCTGAACTCGCAGTGCGCGCACTTCCCGCGAAGCCGGGCCGGATCCCGCAGCGAGACGAACAGGTCGGAGGTGCGGTAGATGTCCGGCAGCGATCTGTGCCTGACGTTGCCCGCGGAGACGGGCAGGAAGCCGCTCGGGTGCACCTCTCCGGTGTGCGAGACGAAGACGAAACCGCGCGCCGACGACACGTCCATGGGCGGGCGGCGTCGGGTGCGTAGCTGACCATCGAACAGCCCCAACTCGGCTGCTCGTCGCATGAGTTCACCATGCAGCGGGCCGAACGCTGGGCGGGTGCCGCGTTCGGCGTGGATCGCGCGCTGCACCGCCACGCGCCGGAAGTGGTGCCCCTCCGTGGTCTTGGTGGCGATCACCGCGCCGCAGTCGTAGAGGAAGTGCATCGCGTCCTCGACCTCCTGGGGCGTCAGGCCGTCCAGCTGCGTCCCCCGCCCGGTGGGCACCAGGAGGAAACCGGACCAGAGCGTGGCCCCCTCGCGGCGCACCAGCGCGGCGATGTCGGCGAGGTCGGGCAGGCTGTTCCGGGTGAGGGTCGTGTTGATCTGCACCTTGAGGCCGAGGTCGCGTGCCGTGCGCCAGCCGTCGATGGTCCACTCGAAGACACCGTCGACCCCACGAAAGGCGTCGTGCCGCTCCGCCGTCGATCCGTCCAGGGACAGCGACAGGGCCACCGCGCCGGCATCGTGTACCGCCGTCAGGTTGGTGCGGTTCAGCGTGGGTGTCCCCGACGGTGATACGGCGATGCGCAGACCCAGTGACGTGCCGTACGCGACGAGGTCGTTGAGGTCACGGCGCTGGAAGGGGTCGCCGCCGGTGATCACGAACAGCGGTGACGGCCGCCCGAACTCCGCCGTCTGACGCATCAGGTCCCGCGCCTCGGATCCGCTCAGTTCACCGGGGTCACGGTCGGGTTGTGCGGTGGCACGGCAGTGCAGGCAGGCGAGCGGGCAGGCTCTGGTGGATTCCCAGATCACGATGAACGGCCGCTCCGCGACGGCATGGCGCGGGCTGCGCACGCTCGGGTTCGCCTTCACTTCACGCGCTCCCAGCCGCGCCTGGGTGCACGCTGCGCGGGCTGCTGCCGCGGATCCCGCCGCCGGTAGACGACGAACGGGCGGAAGAGGTAGCGCACCGGCGCGCTGAACATGTGGACCAGTCGCGAGTACGGGATGAGGGTGAGGAGCGCGAAGCCGAAGAGGATGTGCAGCTTGAAGGCCAGGGGGGTCCCCGACATCAGTGCGTAGTCGGGCTGGAGCGTGAACAGCGACCGGAACCAGACCGAGATGCCTTCGCGGTAGTTGTAATCCCCGCTCATTCCGGCGGAATTGAGGAGCGTCGCGACGAGGCCCAGGAGCATCGCGCCGATCAGCACCGTGTACATGAGGTGGTCGCTGCGCAGGGTCGCCCGGCGCACGCCGGGCACGGTGAAGCGGCGGTACACGAGGATGCCGATGCCGGTCACGGCGGCGATGCCCGCGAGGGCGCCGGTCGAGACGGCGACCAGGTGGTACAGGTGGTCGTTCACCCCGACGGCGTCCGTCCAGCTCTGCGGGATCAGCAGGCCCACCACATGGCCGATCACCACGAACGCCATGCCGAAGTGGAACAGCGGGGAGCCGATGCGCAGCAGCCGTGATTCGTGGAGCTGCGAGGAGTGGGTCGTCAGGCCGAAGCGGTCGTGGCGGGACCGCCACACCAGGCCCGAGACGAGCAGGACGAGGACGACATAGGGCAGGACGCCCCACAGCAGCAGGTCCATCACGCCGGGGTCCTTTCGGGCAGGGTCGGCCAGGGCAGTTCGATGCCGGGGCCGAGAGGTTCGAGGCCGACGCTCTCGCGCGGCGGGCCCTGGCGGGCCAGCGCCTTGGCCTCCTCACGGGTGGCGGGTGAGGGGCCGGGAAGGGTGGCGCAGACGGCCTGGAGGAGGTGCGCGTAGGGGGTACCGTGCTCGGTGAGTGCGAGCCGAAGGAGTTCGAGTCCGGCGCGGTGCTCCTGGAGCAGTTCGGTGCCCGCCGCGGGCTCGAGGGCCGCGAACTCCAGCATGACGGGCAGGTAGTCGGGCAGTTCCTCGCTGCCGAACGCCAGGCCGTGTTCGCGGTAGACCTGCTTCACGCGGACGAGCGAGAGGCCGCGGTTGCGGGTGTCGCCGTCGGTCCACCAGGTCAGGTACGGGCAGCGGCGGTTGCGTGTGTCGAACACTGCGGTGTGGTGCGCCGCCAGATCGAGAGGGCGCTCCTCGTCGACGTAGGCAAGGAAGGCCGCGAGGTGGCCGTCCGGCCCACCGTCGAGCGCCTCCGACAACTCCCTTACTAGAGGCAGCTGTTGATACATGCCTTCGTCGGGGTAGACCAGCAGACGAGCTGCCGCGAGGCACAGGGTGGCATCCGGTGTCATGCGGACCTCCGGAGGGTCGGCAGATTGAGCAGCACGGGCTCGTTCGGCACCGAACCGACCGGGCACTCGGCGTCCGGCGGATCCAGCGGATGGGAATCGGCCAGTGCGTCCGCGTCGGCGCGGGCCGCGCTCGGGATCACGTACCGGTCCTCGTACTTGGCGATGGCGAGCAGCCGGAACATGTCCTCGAGCTCCTGCCCGGTCAGCCGTACGGACGCGGCGACCGCCGGGTCGGGCTCCTCGCCGAGGTTGCGGCTGCGCATGTGGGCGCGCATCGCGGCCATCCGCCGCAGTACGGCGTCCACGGGATAGGTGTCGCCCGCGGTGAGCAGTTCGGCCAGGTACTCGACGGGGATGCGCATGCTGTCGATGGCGCCGAAGAGATTGCCGGCGTCCTCGCCGTCGTGGCCGCTGGCGGCCACCGCTTCGACCACCGGGGAGAGCGGCGGGACGTACCAGACCATCGGCATGGTGCGGTATTCGGGGCGCAGCGGGAGGGCCACCTGGTAGGTGCGGATCAGGTCGTAGACCGGGGACCGACGTGCCGCGTCCATCCAGTCGTCGCTGATGCCGCTCGCCCGCGCCGCCTCGATGACCGCCGGGTCGCGCGGATCGAGGAAGCACTCCAACTGGGCCGGGTACAGGTCGTGTTCATCCTCGACGGCCGCCGCCCGGGTCACCTTGTCGGCGTCGTAGAGCATCACACCGAGGTAGCGCATGCGGCCCACGCATGTCTCGGAGCAGATGGTCGGCATGCCGATCTCGACGCGCGGGAAGCAGAACGTGCACTTCTCCGCCTTGCCGGTGGCGTGGTTGAAGTAGACCTTCTTGTACGGGCAGGAGCTGACGCACATCCGCCAGCCGCGGCAGTCGTCCTGGTCCACGAGCACGATGCCGTCCTCGGCACGCTTGTACATGGCGCCCGAGGGGCAGGCCGACACGCAGGCCGGGTTGAGGCAGTGCTCGCAGACCCGCGGCAGATAGAACATGAAGCTCTGCTCGAACTCGAAGCGGATGCGCTCGCCGACCTCCTCCCTGATGCGCTCGACGATCGGGTCCTTGGAGCCGTGCTCGGGGGCGCCGCCGAGGTTGTCGTCCCAGTTCGGGCCCCACTGGATCGTGTCGATCGGCTCACCGGTGGTCTGCGAGTACGGGCGCGCGACCGGCATGTCGTCGCCCGCGGGGGCCTCGGTGAGGTTCTTGTACTCGTAGGTCCACGGCTCGTAGTAGTCGTCGACCGTCGGCAGATCGGGGTTGGCGAAGATCGAACCGAGCCGCTTCGCCCGGCCGCCGGCCCGCAGGCGGAGACGGCCGGAGCGGGTGCGCTCCCAGCCGCCCTTCCAGCGGTCCTGGTCCTGCCAGCGGCGCGGGTAGCCCTGGCCGGGGAGGGTCTCGACGTTGTTGAACCACACGTACTCGGTGCCGCGCCGGTTCGTCCACGCCTGTTTGCAGGTGACGGAACAGGTGTGGCAGCCGATGCACTTGTCGAGGTTCATCACCATCGCCACTTGTGCCATGACACGCATGTCAGTACTCCACCTTCTGCGACCTGCGGCGGATGACCGTGACCTCGTCACGCTGGTTGCCGGTGGGGCCCAGGTAGTTGAAGGCCCACGTCAACTGGGCGTAGCCGCCCACGAGATGGGTGGGCTTGAGCATGATCCGGGTGAGCGAGTTGTGGATGCCGCCGCGCTTGCCGTTCTTCTGTGTCTTGGGGACGCCGACCGTGCGTTCCTGGGCGTGGTTCATGTAGACGGTGCCGGGCGGCATCTTGTGCGAGACGATCGCGCGGGCCGTGACGACACCGTTGCGGTTGACGGCCTCCACCCACTCGTTGTCGCGTACGCCGATGGCGTCGGCGTCCTGCGGCGACATCCACACGGTCTGGCCGCCACGGCCGAGCGTCATCATGTAGAGGTTGTCCTGGTACTGGGAGTGGATGGCCCACTTGTTGTGCGGGGTCAGGAACCGGACGGACACCTCGCGCTCGTCGCTGACGGTGCCGAGCTCCGGTTCTCCGTAGAGCCGGTGCATGTTCAGCGGCGGCTTGTAGACGGGCAGCGCCTCGCCGACCTCGTGCATCCAGTCGTGGTCGACGAAGAAGTGCTGACGACCCGTCAAGGTGTGCCAGGGCTTGAGGTGTTCGGTGTTTACGGTGAACGCGGTGTAGCGCCGTCCGCCGGACTCACTGCCCGACCACTCCGGTGAGGTGATCACCGGTACGGGTGCCGCCTGGGTGTCCGCGAACGTGATGTGCTTTCCCTCGTGCTCGGCGGCGAGGTGCGCCATCTCCTGGCCCGTCCTGGCCTCCAGGGTGCGGAAGCCCTGCGTGGCGAGGCGGCCGTTCGACGTGCCGGACAGGCTGAGGATCGCCTCGCACGCCCGCTGCGCGGTGTCCAGGCGGGGCCTTCCGTCGGCCACTCCCCCGCGCACCGCGCCGTTCTTCTCCGCCAGATACGCGACTTCCTCGCCCACCTCGAAGGTGACCGCCTTCGTCGTCACGCCGAGGGTGTCGACGAGCGGGCCGAGCGCGGCGAACTTCTCTCCGATCGCGCCGTAGTCGCGCTCCACGACGGTCAGGTTGTACATGGTGCGCCCGGGTATCGGCTCGCACTCCCCCTTCGACCAGTCCAGGGCGACGCCGCCCGGCTGCGCCATCTCGCCGCCCGCCGTGTCGTGCTGGAGGGCCGAGGCCACCAGGTCCTTGCGTACGCCGAGGTGTGGGTCCGCGAGGTCGCTGAAGCCGCGGGCCAGCGCGAGGAAGATGTCGTAATCGGAGCGGGCCTGCCAGGGCGGGTCGATCGCGGGGGTGAAGGCGTGCAGGAAGGGGTGCATGTCCGTCGACGAGAGGTCGTGCTTCTCGTACCAGGTCGCCGCGGGCAGCACGACATCGGAAAGCAGCGTTGTCGACGTCATGCGGAAGTCGAGCGAGAGCAGCAGATCGAGCTTGCCCTCGACGTCGTCCTCGCGCCATGTCACGTCGCGCGGGGTGCAGCGCCGTCCGTCGTCCGGCAGGTTGGAGTGCGTCCCGAGGAGATGCTTGAGGAAGTACTCGTTGCCCTTGGAGCTGGAGCCGAGGAGATTGGCCCGCCATACGGTCATCACGCGCGGCCAGTTCTCCGGCGCGTCCGGGTCCTCGGTCGCGAACTTCAGCTTGCCGGACTTGAGTTGGTCCACCGTGTGCGCGACGGGGTCCTCGGCCTCCCCCAGGTCCAGGGAGTTGCGGTCGAACGTCGGGTACGAGGGCATCCAGCCCATGCGGGCCGAGGCCGCCAGGCAGTCCGCGCCCGTCATACCGCTGAAGCGGCCGTCGCCGAGCGGTGATGCCAGTGCCTCGGCGGGCAGCGTGTCGTAGCGCCACTGGTCGGTGTGGAGGTAGAACCAGCCCGCGCCGATCATCTGGCGCGGCGGCCGTGACCAGTCCGACGCCGCCGCGAGGGTGGCCCAGCCGGTGACCGGGCGGCACTTCTCCTGGCCGACGTAGTGCCCCCAGCCGCCACCGTTGCGGCCCTGGCAGCCGGTCAGGGTGAGCAGCGCAAGGAACGCGCGGTAGATCGTCTCGGAGTGGAACCAGTGGTTGGTCCCGGCGCCCATGAGGATCATGCAGCGGCCCTGTGACCGCTCGGCGGTGTCGGCGAACTCCCTGGCCACACGCACCGTTTGGGCGGCCGGGACCGAGGTCAGGGTCTCCTGCCAGCCCGGTGTACCGGGCGTGTCCGCGTCCTCGTACGACGTCGGCCACCGGCCGGGAAGACCCGGGCGGCCGACCGCGTACTGGGCGAGCATCAGGTCGAACACGGTCGTCACGAGCCTTCCGCCGACGCGCCGCACGGGAACACCGCGGCGCTCGGTGCCGGGAGCGCCCTCCTCGAAGCGGGGAAGGGTCACCTCGGCGCTCTCGCAGCCGTTCGCGTAGAGGCTCAGGCGGGGGACGACGTCACCGAGATCGAGGTTCCACTCGGGCTTCTCGCCGCTGCCCCAGCGGTGGCCGAGGGTGCCGTTCGGCACGGTCGGTTCGCCGGTGGCGTCGTCGAGCAGGACCGGCTTCCACTCGGCGTTCTCGACGTCCTGGCCCAGGTCGGAGGCGTTGAGGAACTTGTGCGGGACGAGCCCGGCGTCCGTCTCCTTCAGGGTGATCAGGAACGGCAGATCGGTGAACTTGCCTACGTAGTCGGTGAAGAACGGCGTCTGCCGGTCGACGAAGAACTCCTTGAGGATCACGTGACCCATGGCGAGGGCGAGCGCGCCGTCCGTGCCGGGGTGCGGATGCATCCACTCATCGGCGAACTTCGTGTTGTCCGCGTAGTCCGGCGACACGGCGACGACCTTCTGGCCCCGATAACGGGCCTCGGTCATCCAGTGCGCGTCGGGGGTCCTGGTGACGGGGACGTTCGAGCCCCACATCATCAGATACGCGGCGTCCCACCAGTCCCCCGATTCGGGGACGTCGGTCTGGTCGCCGAACACCTGCGGCGAGGCGACCGGCAGGTCCGCGTACCAGTCGTAGAACGACAGCATGGGCGCGCCGATCAGCGAGTGGAACCGTGCGCCCGCCGCGTGCGACGCCATCGACATCGCGGGGATCGGAGAGAAGCCCGCGACCCGGTCGGGGCCATGCGTCTTGATGGTGTGCACATGCGCGGCGGCCACGATCTCCAGGGCCTCTTCCCAAGTGGCCCGCACCAGCCCACCCTTGCCGCGCGCCCGCTGATAACCCCGGCGCCGCTCCGGGTCGTTCTGGATGTCGGCCCAGGCGAGCACCGGATCCTTGAGCCGGGACTTCGCCTCCCGGTACATCTCGATCAGGGCGCCGCGGACGTACGGGTAGCGCACCCTCGTCGGCGAGTAGGTGTACCAGGAGAAGGAGGCGCCGCGCGGGCAGCCGCGCGGCTCGTACTCCGGCCGGTCGGGGCCGACGCTGGGATAGTCCGTGGCCTGCGTCTCCCACGTGATGATGCCGTCCTTGACGTACACCTTCCACCGGCAGGAACCCGTGCAGTTCACGCCGTGCGTCGAATGCACGACCTTGTCGTGGCTCCACCGGTCCCGGTAGAACGACTCCGCGTCGCGGCCCCCGGTACGGGTCACCGTCCGCAGATCGTCGGAGACCGCATCCCGGCTGAAGAAACGGCCGGCCCTGATCAGGAGGTCGGCGGGGTCGCCGCCCTGCTTCTGCTGCACCCGGACTCCTCATGGACATCGACGGATCGGGCGCGCCACGGCGCCCGATGTGGCGCGAGCACCGGTACGAACATCGGTACGCAATGACACTATGTGCGCGCCCTTCGGTCATTTCACGGCATAGGTCCCATGAGGGCGGGACCAAGGCCCGTACTTACGGGTGCCGCCCGCCCAGGCGGCTTCCGGCGGCGGCAAGTTGGCCGGGAGAGCCTGATGCGGGGGACCTACGCCTGCCGGGGACGGGACCAACGACTGCAACCGCGGGTCGAGTCGGCTGCCAGGCTGGGCAGCAGTCCGAGAACCAAGGATTCCGAGAAGCCTTGAGCCCGCCGAGCCGGGAATCCTCGGAGTCGGGAAGGGGGTGTCATGGCATCGCGTGCCGCCCGACGCTGGCTGCCCAATCAGCACGGGGCCTGGGCGATGCTCGTCGTACCGTTCCTCACCGGGATGTTCCTCGGTACGCCCACTCCCTGGCACGCCGTCCTGCTGCTCGCCTGGCTGCTGGGGTATCTCGCCTCCTTCCACACCCAGCAGTGGCTGCGGCTGCGCCGGCACTCCCGCAACCCCCGGGCCGCCCGGCGGCACGCGCTGCCTGCCCGGGTCTTCGGCCTCGCCCTCCTGCCGCTCGCCGCGGTACTGGTCGTCCACGCGCCGTGGCTGCTGTCGGCCGGGGTCTGCGCGGTGCCGTTCCTCGCCGTCAATTACGCCTACGCGTGGCGCAACCGCGAGCGGGCTCTGCCGAACGGGATCGCCGCGGTGATCCCCGCCTGCGGCATGCTTCCGGTCGCGCTTCTCCTGGGCGGCGGCGATCTGGGCGACGCGTGGCGCCCGGCGCTCGCCTGCCTGCTCTACTTCGCCGGCACGGTCCTCTACGTCAAGACCATGATCCGGGAGCGGGGCAGTTCCCCGTACCGCTGGGCATCCGCCCTCTGGCACGGCGGCGCGGTGGCAGCGGCGTACGGCCTGCACCTGCCCGTGCCGACAGTGGCCTTCTTCGGCGTCTGCTTCCTGCGGGCCGTGTGGATGCCGACGCGCGGCACCGTACGGGCTCCGGTGATCGGAGCCGTGGAGGTGATCCTGTCGCTCGCCCTGCTGGGGACGCTCGGCGCGGCGTAGCGTGGGTGAACGGGAAGCGGGCCGGTGTGGCCCGCCTCACCCGGCAAGCGGCGAGAAGGCCGGAACAAACCAGGAGGGCCCGCCGTTCTTCTGTATGTGGCTGCGGAGGGGACAGTGTCCCCGGGCCCACACATAGCCCATGGGGACGATCGTTCGGCTGAAGCCCCATGGAGCCACTCGCCGAGAGGCGACCGCCCTCCGCATGCCACCACCGTCTGCCCCGGCTGGTCTCCCCCGTCCAGCCGGGGCTTTCGTCTGCCCGGACCGTACGGCTCAGCCCGATCCGGAAGCGCTTCCGAGCCCGAAGGAGAGCTCAGGGGCACACCTGCGCCACGAGGGTGCGCAGCGCATCCCCGAGCGGTAGATCGACACGCTGGGTGGCCCAGCGGTCGCCTCGGGTCGCGCCCTGGTTGACGATCAGGACCGGTGTGTCCGACTGGGCCGCCTGGCGCACGAAACGCAGCCCGGACATGACGGTGAGGGAAGAGCCGAGCACGAGCAGGGCCTCGGCCTCCTCCACGAGGCGCCGGCACGCCGCGACCCGCTCGGGGGGCACGTTCTCGCCGAAGAAGACGACGTCCGGCTTGAGCATCCCGTTGCCGCAGGCCGAGCAGTCCACCACCCGGAACTCGCGGACCGCCTCGTCGGGCAGTTCCACGTCACCGTCCGGATTGACCCGCGCGGCGCGGTAGCGCTCGGCTGCGGCCTCGAAATCAGGGTTGATCTCCCGCAGCCGCCGGTCGAGCTCCGCGCGGGTGATGCCGTTCCCGCAGTCCAGGCAGACCACCCGGCTCAGGCTCCCGTGGAGCTCGATGACGTCCGGGGCCCCGGCGGCCTGCTGCAGCCCGTCGACGTTCTGTGTGATCACGCCGGTGACGAGGCCCGCTTCGGCCAGCGCGGTCACGGCCCGATGACCGGCGTTCGGGTGGGCCGTCGTCATGGCACGCCACCCCAGCTGGCTGCGGGCCCAGTACCGCTGCCGTGCCTGCTCGGCGCCGACGAACTCCTGGTACGTCATGGGAGTGTGCCGCCGCAGGGAGCCGTGCTCCCCGCGGTAGTCCGGGATGCCTGACTCGGTGGACAGACCGGCGCCGCTCAGCACCGCGACCCCACCCGCCCGCACCGCATCGACGACCGGTGTGAGGTCGGTCGAGGCCGGGAGCGAGCCGCCGGTGGGCTCCCAGGTCAAGGTGGGTCGCGTCCGCATGCCCGCAAGCTTACGTTTCCGGCGCGCGAGACCACCCTGGTGCTTCCGCTGAGCCGTGCCTCAGCGGAAAGCGGCGATGTTGCGGTCGACCCAGTCCTTGAAGGGGTGCGGGGCGCGGCCGAGTACTCGTTCCACGTCCGGGCTGATCCGCAGTTCGGCCGGGTTCGGGCCGGAGATGATGTCCAGGGTGTCGTCGGCGAGTTCCGCCGGCACGAACCGGGTCATCATGGCCTTGGCCTCGTCGCGGGTGAGTTCGTGGAACCGTACGGACGAGCCGAGCGCGGCGGCTATCGCCGCCGCCTGCTGACGCGGCGTGATCACCTCCGGGCCGGTCAGCTCGTACACCCCGCCGTTGTGCCGGTCGTCCAGCAGGCAGGCCGCCGCGACCTCGGCGATGTCCGCCGGGTCGATGACCGGCACCCCCACGCCGCCGAAGGGCGCGGCGACCGTGCCTTGCGTGCGGACGGACTCCGCCCAGCCCAAGGCGTTGGAGGCGAATCCGCCCGGTCGCAGCACGGCCCAGTCCAGGCCGGACTCCCGCAACGCGTCCTCCACCGCGCGCATCGCGACCCGTGTCGGGCCGAGCGGCCTGGTCGCCACGCCCTGCGAAGACAGCAGGACGACTCGGCGGACCCCGCTGGCCGCGGCCAGGCCGATGAGGTCGGCCGGAGTGGCTTCGGGGGCGTGCAGGTCGCCGGACAGCAGGAGGAAGAGCCCCTTCGCCCCGTGCAACGCGGTGGTAAGGCTTCCCGCTTCGGTCAGGTCGGCCGCCACATGCCGGACTCCGTCCGGCACCGCCGCAGCGTGCCGCGACACCGCCGTCACCTGCTCGCCCGCCTCGGCCAGGGCCTGCGTCAGGGGTCGGCCCACATTTCCGGTAGCTCCGGTAACCACGATCATGTTCAGCTCCTAGTCCGTTGTGCACTGCGGAAGTTGACGCTAGGAGCCGGGCTTACTTTCCGTAAGGACATACCTATGGGTAAGCTCCGGGCATGAATGAAGGTGTGCAGCTGACGCAGAGCGAGGCAGGCACTCGGTATGAGGTGTTTCACACAGACTGCCCCGCGCGTGACGTGGTCGACCACGTGACCAGCAAGTGGGGCATCTGGGTGCTGATCTCCTTGCGGAGCAACGACCTTCGGTTCTACGAGCTGCGTGACGGCATCCGGGGCATCAGCGAGAAGATGCTCGCGCAGACTCTGCGCGCGCTGGTCCTGGACGGCATGATCTGGCGAGAGGTCGAGCCGACGACACCGCCCCAGGTCACCTACGGGCTGACCGAGTTCGGCCAGTACGTCAGCGAGCCACTGACGAACTTGTTCGACCGCATCACGGAACGGCTGCCTGCGCCCGGGGCGGGGTAGTCCGAGGCCCGCGCCGAGACGTCCATCAGGCATCGGCGCCGCTTCGGCGCCGTTCATGGGCGGCGGCGAAGCGGCGGGTGCGGGGCCCCGGATCAGGTGCCGCAGTTGCCCGATGTGGGTTCGCCCGCGAAGCGGCGGCCGAGCCACTCAAGTGCTGGGCCGTTGCCCTGAATCGCCGTCCCCACATGGGACTGCCCGGCGAAGGACCGCCACTCCACGGCGGTTCCCCTGGCGCACCAGTCGGCCCGCAGCTTCTGACCGACCGCGTAGGGAATCGTCTCGTCCGCGTCCCCGTGGTACAGGAAAGTGGGCGCCGACGGACGCTTGGTGCCGATCAGTTGCTTGGCGATGGCCTTCTGCCAGTTCGGCCGGTCCAGCGGGTTGGACGTGGTGACGTCCTCGATCGCCTTGCCCCGCCCTGCCTCCAGTACCGTACCGACGCACTCGGTCCGCACCACCTTGGCGAGCTTGCGGCCCTCTTTGTTGAGGTACTTGTTGAGCGCCAGGGTGGGCTGGGCGGCGTTCTGGCCGACGGCGGACATCAGCAGATAGCCGGCGCTGTCCCCGCCCTCCAATGATTCGGCTACCTTGTTGAGATCGGCGGGAACGCCGCCGCTCGCCGTTCCCTTGACCTTCAACTCGGGAGCGTAGGTCGCGGCCATCTCGGCGGCCTTCGCGCTGGCTCCGCCGCCCTGCGAGTAGCCCATGATCCCGACGGGTGCGTTCGCGGAGACGCCGTACTTCGCCGCCTCCGGATGCCGCTGGGCCGCGCGCGCCGCGTCGAGGACAGCGCTGCCCTGCGCCTTGGCCACCATGTAGGTGTGGTCGCCCGGGGTGCCGAGGCCCTCGTAGTCCGTGACGACGACGGCGTATCCCCGTACCAACGCGGCGTTGACGAGTGGTGCCTCCGCCGTCGTACCGCCCGGGAATCCCGCGGACGGCGCGCACTTGTCGCCGAGGCCGACCGTGCCGACGGCGTAGGTGATCAGCGGGCGTGGGGTGGTCCTGCCGTCATCGGGAACGATCACAGTGCCGGAGACCGCGTTGCGCCGTCCGTCGGCGGAGGTCGACCGGTAGGTGATCTTCCAAGCCTTGGTGGGGGTCGGAACGCCCGGCGTGTACTGGAAGGAGGAGGGCTTCGAGGTGAGGATCGCGCCGGGGGCGGTCTTCTTCCCCGGTTTCTTCTTCCCCGGCTTCTTGTCCCTGCCGTGCCGCGCGGCGCTGAGGGCGTTTCCGGCGGACTGCGCCGCGGACCGGGTCGTGGGGGTCGCGTCCCGGGCACCATCCGGAGCGTTGGTGCTCTGCGCGGCGGCGGACCCGGGGAGCCCGAGCACCGCCACCGCGAGAACGGCACCCGCGGCCACCGGTCGTCTGCGTAAAGCTGGCATCATGCAGCTCTCCCAACTCTCCTGTGGGCAAAGGGGGGTTGGCCAGCACCGTACTGACGCGTCAGTAATACGGCCATAGCTGCGCGGGGGTCCGTCGCGACGTCACCGACCACGAAGCCGACGCCCAGGAGCCGACAGCTACGGGACTGGGGGCTGCGCCTCGGGCCTAGGGTGGCCTGGAGTGGCGCCTCTCCCTCGACGCGGACGCCAGCGACGGCGTGCGGCAGCACTTCACACACGTACCGCCGAGGTAGCCGGCGACCGCTCAAGGGGAATCGCCGCCCCTGCACAAGAGTGGTGCCGCCTCCCCCGCCTCAGCCGGGGCAGCAGCTCCAGTACTCTCCCGCGTCACGCGCTGGCGCGGCTCCCCCCATCGACGTCCGAAGAGGTGGCGCGGCCGGCTTCGTCCGGCGCCAGCAGGGACAGGAGCGAGGCCACGGCCAGGCCGGACTCCGCCGGGTGGCGCAGCACCTCGCCGGGCTCGATCCGGTAGGTGTTGCTGCGCCCTTTCCGGACGTGGGAGAGGTAACCGTCCTGCTCAAGGTCGGCGATGATCTTCTGAACAGCGCGTTCGGTCAGTCGGCAGTGCGCGGCGATGTCCCGGATCCGGGCGTTGCGGTTGTCGGCGATGGCCGCCAGCACCCGCGCATGGTTGGTGAGGAACGTCCATCCGGTGTGGGGCTCGGGCACTTCATGCATGCGACAACTCTAGCGAGCAAGCGTACACGTTTTCAAAAACACGTACTTCCTTTCATGTATTAGTTGACGTGCTTGCGCTGCGAAGTGCAGCCTAGGAGCGGCGCTAGGCACCACGAGAGGGAGAGGCCATGCCGGAGCCTGCACACTCAGACGAGCCCCTCGCCGGGAAGGGCGCCGAGCCCGCACGGGACATCCACCCGTCGCCGCCCCGGCTCCCGCTGCCGGCCACGGTCGACACCGTGTCGGACGGCACCCGGGTGAGCGTGATCGTGCGCGGAGAACTCGACCTCGAAACCGGCGAACGGCTCCGGCCCGACCTGCTCCGCGCCCTGAGCGGATCGACCGAGGGCATCGACCTGTATCTGAGTGAAGTGACCTTCTGCGATTGCTCGGGGACGAACCTTCTGCTCGACCTGCGCCGGCTGGCCCTGCGGGACGGCAAGACCGTGGCGGTGCTCTCGACCAGTACCGCGGTTGAGCGGATGTTCGACCTGACTGCCACCCATGACCTGTTCGCGCCGCCCGAGTTGACTGAGCCGCCCGCCCCCGAAAGCGAGGAGGAGAGCGGACCCGCCGGCGATGAAACGGAGCCCGACAAGGATTCCGAGGAGAGCTTGCGGACCGTCATCTCCCCATTGCGGCGGGCCATGCAGACCCGTCCGACCATCGACCTGGCCCACGGCGTCCTGATGTCCGCCTTCGGCCTGAGTCCCGAAGCGTCCTGGGAAGTACTCGTCACGGCCTCGCAGAACACCAACACAAAACTCCACCACTTGGCGGAGAACTTGGTGGGAACCGCGCAGGGGACCGACCTGCCCGAGGCCGTACAGAAGCAACTCGCGGCAGTCATTGCCAAAGCGAACAAGGCGAGCAAGGTTGGAAAGGAGGGCGAGGTGGACGAGATGAACAATGTTCCGCAGCCGGGCCCACCTAACGCCACCCCCCAGCCACCGGGCGCCACATGACTCGTCCATAGCCGCGCATCCATGACCAACCGCGCCTATTCTTCAGGCTGGTTGGGGTACTTCCGCGGTCCGAGCCGCCCCCAGAGCGCACGCATCGCAGGCGCACACCCATCGAAGGCGATATGCCCCTTATGGCGGTCATGGCGCACCTTGCACCATGTCCATCTTGCCCAATAAAGCCCCTTCTTGCCTTATTCGTAATGCATAGAGACCACTGTCCGCATTGCGCGATTCTTGTGTGAAATAGCGCGATCCGATACGCCTCCATTCGCCGCGCGACCTGCACCCTTTCAGTGGAATCGGTCACATCGGCAGTTCGGGGGGCTCGGGAGCCGTCGAGCGCACTTCCGCTCCGCGCAAAGAAAGTTGGGGCTTTTCGATCAAAGAATGGGATGGGTTCCGGGCGACGGATACTGGCCTCACCCATTCCCTCTGCAAATTCGGCTCTTGTTCCGTTCGGGCTTTCTCGCCTAACGTCACCGTCAATCCGGATGGAACGCCGAATCCTGCCGCTGTCCGGAAACCCTTCCCATCAATCACTTTCGCTCGGCAGGAGCGGGGGACCCAGGTAAGTCGCCGATCCGGATTCCGGAACGGCTCGGGGTGAAGTCGCATGCGCAGTGCGACCGGACATCTCCCGTCCGAACCCGACAGCTCACCTCGTAGGCGACGGAGAGGAATTCGTCATGCCTGCAAAGGGAAAGCACCGCCGCCCCAAGTCCAGCTCACTCAGCCGGGGGCTCGCCGTCGCGGGCACCGGCGGGGCCGTACTCGTTCTCCCGGTGCTCGGCGCCACCGCCGCCACCGCGGCACCGGCCGGGACGGCCGCCAAGCCCGCCGCGGCCCCCAAGACGTACGTCGTCGCCGCGGGCGACTCCCTCGCCAAGATCGCCCGGGAGCACTCCGTGAGCGGCGGCTGGAAGAAGCTGTACGAGGACAACCGCAGCGCGCTCGGCGACGACCCGAAGCTGATCCACCCCGGCCTCAAGCTCACGCTCGGCTCGCCGGCCGCGCCCGCCGAGCGAGCGGACCGCTCCGAGCGCGATGACACGCTCACCGCCAAGCCCGCCGTGGCCCCGGCGGCGAAGTCCTACACCGACGACCTGGACGGCTGGATCAAGGAATCGCTGGACATCATGGCCCAGCGCGGCATCCCCGGTACCTACGAGGGCATCCACCGCAACGTCATACGCGAGTCCTCCGGCAACCCGCTTGCCATAAACAACTGGGACTCCAACGCCGTCGCAGGAACCCCGTCCAAGGGGCTCCTGCAGGTCATCGCCCCGACGTTCGACGCCTACCACGTGCCCGGCACCTCGTCGGACAGCTTCGACCCGGTCGCCAACATCACCGCCGCCTGCAACTACGCGGCCGACCGGTACGGCTCGATCGACAACGTCAACGGCGCGTACTGATCCCGACTGGACCGCATCCGGTCTCGTCCGCCCCGAGCCCCGGCACCCCAGGTGTCCGGGGCTCAGGCCTGTCCGAATCCACCACCGGGCCGTGCACCGACGGCTCTCGCATCGCCGGTTCCTGACCAACCGTCATGCGCCCGCCGTCCACGTACACGCATCCCCGTCAGATGCCCTCGTCGCCCAGCACCCGCCGCACCGCCTGCTGGGCCGCGTAGAAGTCGGCGTCGGAGACGCCCGGGTCGTCCTCGACCTGGTCGAGCCACTCCGAGATCTCCTCGGCCGTCCACAGGTCAAAGCCCTTCGGAATGTCCAGGGTCGAGGTGTTCGCGCGCAGCTGCTCTGCGGCAGCCGCTTCCTTGACGCTACGCGTGCTCACTTCGATCATCGCGTCTCTCCCTTCAAGGGATGGGGGACCGGACGGGCGACCCTGCCAGACGCCTCCCGGGAATGTCCAACGCGTCGCTCTCGCGTTCGCCTCCCGGAGTCGTGGCCGCCTCCTCCGGCTCCGGGTTCCCTGAGGGACACCGGCGTGTCACACGCCGGTGTCCCTCTGCCTCGGAGGCGCGGTGGGGCGGATCCGTCTCAGCGCCGGGCGCGGCGGGTCACCGTCCTCGGTGAACTCCACGGCCGGGACGTTCAGCAGCTCGGACATGCGGGGGAAGAGGCCCGGGAGGGTGGCGTCATCGGCCCGGACCGGGCCGCCGTCGCGGCTTCGGTGCGCGGTGGCGTGGGCGACCCCCAGCTCCATCACGTACTTCCCGGGCTCCCGGCCCGCCGCCTCCTGGCGGGCGCGGTCGCCCGTCACGACCTGCTCGGCGTACGTGTTCATGGCCGCGGCCCCATGACGGCTCCGTCGGTGGTCCGGTCACTCGGCCTCCACGGTGACTCGTCGCCTCGGTCCACGAAAGGGCGGCAGGGGCGGCGGCGGAGGCAGAGCCAGGGGGCGGAAAGGGCACATCGCCGGGCGGGATGCGTCCCCGCCACTCGGATCGCGACTGATCCGGAGGGGCACGGACGTTCCAGCCCTCCGTTCCAGGCGCCCTACGTTTCCGCAGGTCAGATACGTTCAAGCGTTCCATCGTCCCGAACTGTCCGCCTTTCCTGGCCATGTGGGCGTATCGCCCCACACGCTTCAGTCGTGCTCGTTCTGGAGCTCCGCCCACGCCCCGCAGTGGCAGTTGTACGGCACTCGTACGCAGTGGTGGGTGTGGCAAGGCGCCCGCTCGGCGAGCACGGCTCAGAAGCAACAACATGAGGAGTTCGCACATGCTTCACAAGCGCTCACGTCTGATCGCCGCGCCGATCGCGGCTGTCGCCCTCACTCTGACGGTCGCGGGCTACCAGGCCAGTGCTGCCGGGTCGTCGGCTTCCGGCGGCGCGGGACGGTCCGGCGAGTCCGCCAGGGCTGCGGCCCCGTGCCTGGCCAACGCCACCACCCTGGTCGGTGACCTCGACGGTGACGGCAACCCGGACAAGATCGCGAACCCCGGGCACACCGGCACCAAGATGACGGTCCAGTGGGGGAAGGCTGACGGCTCGTTCGGTCAGAAGCAGACCGTCGCCAAGCTCCTGGGCGCGAGGACCGGTGAGGTCGCCACCGCCGCGGTCGCCGACTTCCAGAACGACGGCACCCTGGACATCGTCGTCAACGTCGTCGAGCCGTCCGGCGTGGACGACCCCGCGACGGCCCGCATCGCGGAGTTCCGCCCCGGCCCGCTCAAGCGGGCGAACCTGGGTTCCGCCCAGGCCCGGCACTCCGACATCGGCGACGCCCGTGAGGGCAAGGAGCTGAGGATCGCCAACTACGGCGGTGACGCGTACCCGGACCTCGCGATCCTCAGCAACGCCGGTGACGGGGTGTGGGAGCGCGGCGTGCGCCTGTCCGTGCCGGGCAAGGGTCCGGGCGCGTACGACAGCGACCAGCAGCAGCAGTACGGCGAGACCGGGACCCCGGCCGAGCCGCCGGCCATGCCCAGCGACGGCTGGAAGCACTTCTACAAGAACTGCTCCTGACCCCCATCGGGCGCCGCCCCGCCCTTGAGGCGGCGCCCGGCTCTCCGCGAGCGCGGCGACCTGCTCTCCGCGATTCACGCAACGCCCGGTCCCATACGTAGCCCGGCCCCAGAGGTAAGGAAACGCGCTTGTCCAGCCCGCCGCCCCCGGCCTCCTCGACCCCATCGGCCTTAGCGACCGCCGTACCGAAGCCGAACCGGGTACGGGTCGCCGTCACCGCCCCCGACCCGATCAGCCGCGAGGGAGTCCTCAGCCAGTTGCGCCGGCATCCGGAGGTCGACCTGAACCTGGAGTCCGGCCCCGCCGCGGTCGCCCTGCTCGTCGAGGACACCCTCGACGAAGCGGCGCTCACCCGGCTGCGACGGGCCGTGCGCAGCGACGGTACGCGTGCGGTGCTCGTCGCGGGGACGGTCCGCGAACACGAGCTCCTGGATGTCATCGAGTGCGGTGTCGGCGCCATCGTCTGGCGCCGCGAAGCGACCGCCCGGCGCCTGGTGCAGGCGGTCCTGACGACGGCCGAGGGCGGGGGCGATCTGCCCGCGGACCTGCTGGGACAGCTCATCGGCCAGGTGGGGCGGCTCAACCGGGGAAGCACCGATCTGCCGGGAGGCTTCCTGAGCTTCACCAAGCGCGAGGTGGACGTCGTACGGCTGGTGGCCGAGGGGTTCGACACCGCGGAGATCGCCCTGAAGCTGTCGTACTCCGAACGTACCGTCAAGAACGTGATGCACGGCCTGACCACACGACTGCACCTGCGCAACCGGGCGCACGTGGTGGCGCACGCCCTGCGCGAGGGCTACATCTGACCGGACGGGCTCCGACGTCGGCCCCTTGAGGCACAGAGCACTGCCCCGTCGTCATCCCTGTCGTGCCTGCGTTCCGGTCGGCGCGGGGCGCACGATCGATGCCAGGGCCGCGACCGGGCGGCACGGAAGCGAACGGCACGTGGGAGCCTGCGAGTGATCCATGAGGTGGACGAGGTCCTCAAGAAGCTCATCAGCGGCGGGGCACTGGCCGGATCCGGTATCGACGTGTCCTTCGACGTGCCCACCCGGGACTGGGCGGCCCGGCGCAACGCACCCGTGGTCAACGCCTACTTGTACGACATCCGGGAGGACGTGTCGCTGCGCCGGCGCGGCCGCACCGGGCTGCGCGACGAGCGGGACGTCGTCGTACGCCGCCGCCGTCCCCCGCGGTGGTTCCGGCTCGCCTATCTGGTGACGGCCTGGACGAAGACTCCGCAGGACGAACACCGGCTGCTGTCCGCCGTCCTGGCGACGATGCTGCCGCACGAACTGCTGCCCGCCCAGCAACTCCCGGGCCCGCGCGGTCCGTCAGGAGGCGGCAGGGCAGAGGCGGTTGCCCGGAGGGGCGGGCGGTGGTGTCCGCCGGAACGCTCTGGGCGCTCTGGGGCGCTCTGGGCGACGCGTACGCCCGTGGCGTCCTCACGCGCGAAAGCCGCCCGGGCCCCGCTTTGCGTGCGGGACCCGGACGGCTGGGTTGGGTCAGTACTGGCGCATAGGGTCAGTTCCAGGGGTCGGTGAACGACCGGCCGGGCACCGGCTTGGCGATGAGCGCCACGGCGATGAAGAAGTTGACCTGGCCGATGGCGAACATGAGTGTGGCGAGGGCTTGGGGCTCATAGACCTCGGCCGCCTGGGCGTACAGCTCGTCGGACACCCGCTCCCCGTCCCCGGACGGCGTGAGCACGGCCTCCACGAGCGCCAGCGCGGCCCGCTCGGCAACGGTGAAGTACGGCGAGTCCTGCCAGGACGCCACCGACGTGATGCGCTCCTCCGACTCCCCCGCCTTGCGCAGGAAGCCCGTGTGCAGAACGGTCAGATAGGTGCTGCCGACGATCTGCCCGGCCCGCAGCTGGATCAGGCTGATCGTGGAGCGCGGTATCGAGCCGTTGCCGGTGACCTTGAACAGCGCCGCCGAAACCGCCGCCAGCTCGGGGACGAGCGCAGCGGGGTCCTCGGCCATCCGCGGGGCCATCGGAACCTCGGCCGTGATCAAACGTGCTTCCATCACTGTCTCCTCAGGGCAAGTGTGTATCGCTTTCACTGCCCTGACGGATGGCGACGAAGGAATGTGACCGCTGGACGCCAAAACGCGGCGCGATGCCTGCGCGGCTTCTACAGCCCCAGGTCGAGGGCCAGGCACGAGTAGTACTTCCATGAGCCCTCGGGGTTGTACGAACCGTTGTCCCCGCCGCTCCGCCCGGCCTTCACCTCTTCGGTCATGTCCTCGAAGACGACGCGCTCGGGAAGTCGGCCGTAGCGCTCGTGCCGCGCCGCCGTGGCGGCATCACCGGTGAGTTCCTTCTTCATGGCCGATCTCCACTTCGTCGATCGTGCGCGTGGACGGCGAATCCCATCGAACTTCGCCGCCACTCGTAGCGGCTCTCAGCCTGTACCCAGAGTCCGTCACCCGTCAAGGCGGTGACGACCCCTCCCACGGGCTCGGGGGTCCTGACACGATCCCGACAGGCGTCGATTCCTCCGCTGGGGGCACTGGGTGTAAATGATTAGAGGAACGGCAGCGGCACGTGGGCGCGGTCAGGCAAGACGCGCGGCGAACAGTACGGCGGTCGCGGCGGGAGCCCGTGCGGGCTTCGTCGCCCGCGGGATCATCTACATCCTGATCGGCGCTCTCTCGCTACGGATCGCCTTCTCGGACGGCGGCGGCAAGCAGGCGGACAGGGGTGGAGCCGTCGCCGAGATCGCCGGAAAGCCCTTCGGTGAGGCTCTGCTCTGGCTGCTCGGCATAGCCCTGGTGGGCATGGCCCTGTGGCGGCTGTCCGAGGCGGCGTTCGGTCAGGCCGGGCCCGACGGCCGGAAGGCGAACAAGCGGGCGATGGCCGCGGGCCGTTCCGTCTTCTACGGCTTCGTCGCGTACTCCGTGCTGTCCTACGCGGCCGGAGACAAGAGCAGCGGCAGCGGCAGCTCGGACAAGAGCTCCCGGGACGTCACGGCGAAGGTCCTGGACTGGCCGGCAGGCCAGTGGGTCGTCGCCATCGCCGGTGCCGTGGTGGCCGGGGCCGGTGTGTATATCGCCGTCAGGGCCATCCGCCGCAAGTTTAAGAAGCACCTGAAGATGTCCCAGATGTCAGCGCGGACCCGTCAGGTGGTCACCTTCCTCGGGGTGTTCGGCGGTGTGGCCCGTGGCGTCGTCTTCGCCGTCGCGGGAGGCTTCGCCGTCACCGCGGCCGTCCAGCACAAGCCCGGCAAGGCCAAGGGCATGGACGACACGCTGCGCTCCTTCACCGAGACTCCTGTCGGCCCGTGGCTGCTGGTGCTCATCGCGGTCGGCCTCGTGGCCTTCGGGGTGTTCTCCTGGGCCAACGCGCGCTGGCGCAAGGTCTGACGCCCCAGCGCGATCCGGCGCCTCAGTGCAGCCACTGGTCCTGGTCGGCGGGGCGGTACAGCGTGACCGCCTTCGGGAGCTTGTCGAGGACCAGGTGGCGGTACGCGGCGTCGGTCACCTCTCCGTCGTAGGCGAAGTGCGGTTCGCCCTCCAGGATCTGCAGGTCGAGACGGCGTGCCTGAGCGGTCCTCAGGACGCGGGAGTTGTGCAGGGTCCCGGTCAGCACGGCGAGCAGGAGTCTCGTACGGGCCAGGGGGGTGCCGGCCTCCACGACGCGGATGTCGAGGAAGCCGTCGTCGAGCTGAGTGCGGTACGTCGGGGCGAAACCGGCCGGGTGGTAGATGCCGTTGCCCGCGAAGAGCAGCCAGATGCTGCGGGCCCGGCCGTTGATCACCACGGAGAGCGGGCTGCCGGTGGCCAGGATCTTGGCCAGGCCCACGGCCAGCGCGGGCCACTTGCCGATGCGCTTCTCCAGGCGTTCCCGGGCGTGGACGAGTTCGGAGTACACCCCGATGCTGAAGGTGTTGACGAAGAGCTGCTGGTCACCTCCGGTCCCGGCGCTGGCCGTCGCTCCACCCGGCCAGCCGCTGGGGGTACCCGCCTCGGCCTGGGCGTCGCGGCCCGCGGGGGACGACGCGCGGCCCACGTCGGCGGTGACCGCGTCGCCGGCCTGGATCGCGCGGGCGACATCCTCCATGGTCTGGTTCCCCAGGTCCACAGCGAAATGGTTGAACGTCCCGCCGGGGAAGACAGCGAGGGGGACCCGGTGGCGGGCGGCCGTCGCCGTCCCCGCGTTGATCGTGCCGTCGCCGCCGCACACGCCGAGCGCCCCGCCGTCCGCGACGGCCCGCAGCGCTGCCCCGTCGAGTAGCGCCAACAGGTCGTCACCCGGCTCGAATGCGGTGATCGTGGCCTCGGGGAGCAACGTGCGCAGGGTTTCGACGGTGTCCTTGGTCCAGCCGATGCCGGACGAGGGATTGACCACCAGGTGCAGGCCGTTGCCGTCCTTGAGGGCGGGTGCCGGCCTGCGCGGAGGAGCCGCGGCGGCTGCGGCCTCCGGCTTCACCGGCCACCAGCGGCAGGTGAGCAGCGCCGCGCCCATCCCGACCATCACCCCGGCCGCCACGCGACCCCGGTGGTCCAGTCCCTCGCGGCCGCGCACGTAGGCAAGGCCCGCGGCGAACGGCAGCACGGCAAGGCCGGAGCGGGGCGACTCCAGGACGACTCCGGTGACGAAGGCGGCGGCCGACGCCAGGGAACTCGACGGCAGGGACGCCGTGTTCGGCCGGGGAAAGACTCGGGGGAACGCGTCCCGCACCGGGCGCGCGCTGCGGGCGGCCGGCTTGGCGAGGGCGTGATTCACCGCCGCGACGATCGCGACGGAACCCGCTCCACGCAGCGCGGCTCTGCGGGCACTCCTGTCACCCGACATCGCAAGGACCGCCGCGGTACCCAGCCAGACCCCGTCGTGCCCGGCGACCTTGCGCAGCAAGGATGCGACGGCACTCCCCCGCACGGAACGGGACATGGCGAGGGGTGCGGTCGGCCGGTTCCCCAGCCTCGGTATCGCCCACAGCCGTTCAGGTCGCCTCATACGCTCGCCACATCCCTGCACCTAGTGAGCCCCTGCGCGCGACCGAGCCGGACCACAGCGCTGCCTCACCTTACCGGCGCGAGCAGGTACCGATCCGGGCCCGGGGCGGCGAAAGACCACCGCATGGATACCGCCTTCGTGGGCGCGCCGCGACGTTCAAGGTCGCTCCGGGCTCAGCGCCACGGTGGTGGTGATCCGCGTGAGGCTCGGCGTCCTCGGCGCCGAGCCGAACCCGAAGCGGACGGGTGGTGTGACGGGCGCGATCGGGCCGAGGTCCGCCCCGTCGAAGGAGGCGGAGACGGTACGCAGAGGATGCAGGTCCAACGCTCCGTACCACTCCGTGCGGCCTCCACCCGCACTGCCGCGGGTCTGCACTCCGCTCATCAGCACGCGGGCCGGCCAGTCCGTCAGAGCACTCCACGCCGGTCGGCGGGCGATCCCGTCGGGGACGGCGCAAAGGGCCAGGCCCAGCCATCCTCGCCGGCCGACGGTGAAGCACAGGCTGAGCGGGTCCGCCGTGACGGTCCAGGTGTCGTCGCGTACGTCCACTTCGACCGGGACGACTCGCACGGCGTCGAAGGTGTAGGTGCCGCTGATGAAGTCCGCTGTTTCCTGCGAGGGGGCAAGGAGCAGCCGTTCCCCGTCCGCGTCCTCCACCATCACGTCGCTGAACGGTCCGAAGGGCGTCCGCTGCCAGTGGCCGAGGACGATGCGTGTCCCGCCGGCGGTCCCCATTCCTGCGATCCAGCCGTCGAACCGCATCCGAGGCCGTCGCGAGGTGCGGCTGTGGGGCCGGTTCATCTGCCCGCTCCTGTTCGTCGGTCGTGCGGTCTCCTGCCAAGAGTGGATCAGGTGCGCCGCGGTGGAGGCCCTCGCACCACGCCGGTCGTGCGGGAGACACCTGTTACGCTGCGAGAGACCTGGACCGTATGGATCAAGGAGTCGCAGACGTGGTGGGTGAAGACGACATCTCCGGATGAGATCCGGATGTGACCGGCCATCGGACGGCGCCGCAAGGGCGCTGCTGCCGTGGCCCTCTTCGTCGTACCCCCTCTCCCCCGCTGCTCAGGGCAGAGTTCTGTCTGCCCTCACTTCTTCGAGGTCACCTCCATGTCCGACGCCGCCATTCTCTGCACGAACCTCTCCTTCGCCTGGCCCGACGACACCCCGGTCTTCCATGACCTCTCCTTCACGGTGGCCACCGGCCGTACCGGTCTGGTCGCGCCCAACGGCTCCGGCAAGAGCACCCTTCTCAAGCTGATCGCCGGCGAACTCACGCCCGCCACCGGCTCGTTGTCGGTCAGCGGCACGCTCGGCTACCTCCCGCAGAGCCTTCCCCTGACCGGCGATCTCTCGGTCGCCGAGGTGCTCGGCGTCGCCGCGGTGATCCGCGCGCTCGACGCCGTCGAGTCCGGTGACGTGAGCGAGGAGCACTTCGCCACCATCGGCGACGACTGGGACATCGAGGAGCGCACCCGCGCCCAGCTCGACCGTCTCGGCCTGTCCGGCCTCGCCCTGGACCGCAGCCTGGACACGCTCAGCGGCGGCCAGGTCGTCTCCCTCGGGCTCGCCGCGCAGTTGCTCAGGCGTCCCGACGTGCTGCTGCTCGACGAGCCGACCAACAACCTCGACGCGGAGGCCCGGCACCAGCTCTACGACGTCCTTTCGGACTTCAGCGGCTGCCTGCTGCTGGTCAGCCACGACCGCGCGCTGCTCGACCGCATGGAACGCATCGCCGAGCTCGGCAGCGACGAACTGCGCTCCTACGGCGGCAACTTCAGCGAGTACGAGGAAGCCGTGCGCGCCGAGCAGGAGGTCGCCGAGAAGAACATCCGCAACGCCGAGCAGGAACTGAAGCGCGAGAAGCGCGAGTTGCAGCAGGCCCGCGAACGCGCCGAACGCAGGCAGAGCAATGCCGCCCGCAACCTCAAGAGCGCCGGTCTGCCCCGCATCTTCGCCGGAAACATGAAGCGCGGCGCACAGGAATCAGCGGGCAGGTCGGGCCAGATGCACGCGACCCGGGTCAGCGACGCCAAGGCCCGGCTCGACGAGGCAGGACGCGCGCTGCGCGAGGAACAGCGCATCACCCTTGAGCTGCCCGACACGCAGGTGCCCGCCGGACGCAACCTCTTCCTCGGGGAGGGGATGCAGGTCCGTCACACCGGCCGGGCCGTGTTCGCCGACGGCGGTGTCGACCTGACCGTCCGCGGACCCGAGCGCATCGCCCTGACCGGGCCCAACGGCGCGGGCAAGACCACCCTGCTGCGTCTGATCACCGGCGACCTCGCTCCGGACGAGGGGGAGATCAAGCGCAACGACGGCCGGATCGCCTATCTCTCGCAGCGCCTCGACCTGCTGGACCTGGAGCGCACCGTGGCGGAGAACTTCGCCGTGTTCGCCCCCGAGCGGCCCGAGGCGGAGCGGATGAACCTGCTCGCGCGCTTCCTCTTCCGGGGCCCGCGCGCGCACCTGCCCGTGGGGGTGCTCTCCGGCGGCGAGCGGCTGCGCGCCACCCTGGCCTGCGTACTGTGCGCCGAACCGGCACCGCATCTGCTCCTGCTCGACGAGCCGACCAACAACCTCGACCTGGTCAGCGCGGGCCAGCTGGAGAGCGCCCTCAACTCCTACCAGGGCGCCTTCGTGGTGATCAGTCACGACGAGCGCTTCCTCGCCGACATCGGGGTGAACCGCTGGCTGCGGCTGGCCGAGGGGACGCTCAAGGAGACCGGGGCACCCGAGGTGTGAGCCGCCGGTGCGTGAAGTGGCCCGCGCCGAGGCCGTGCGCCCGGCGGGCCGACCACCGACCACATCGGACGGATTCCTGTGCCCCAACTCCACCCCCGACACCAACCCCGGAGCCAGGTCCAGTCGGCTCTGGTCGCCCATGACCTCGTACGCAACCTCGGCGGCCGACGTGTCCTGGACGGTGTCTCCCTGACCGCCTCCCCCGGTCACCGCATCGGTCTGATCGGGGAGAACGGCGTCGGCAAGTCCACCCTGTTGCGGGTCCTTGCCGGTGTGGACGAACCCGACGTGGGAAGCGTCTCGCGCCCGGGTGACCTCGGGTTTCTGCACCAGGAGATGCCTTACGACACTGGTTCGACCATCGCCGCTGTCCTG
The DNA here is from genome assembly GCF_040636975.1 of Streptomyces sp. NPDC032198. Classification (NCBI taxonomy): domain Bacteria; kingdom Bacillati; phylum Actinomycetota; class Actinomycetes; order Kitasatosporales; family Streptomycetaceae; genus Streptomyces; species Streptomyces sp. NPDC032198. The sequence continues at coordinate 95,832 of NZ_JBEZVL010000021.1, forward strand.
GACGAGGCGCTGCGCGAGGCCCGGGAAGACCTCGCGGAGCTCGAAAGGCTCAGCGAGGAACTCGCCCGCGTCCCCGACGACGCCCCTGGCCACCAGGACCTCCTCGACGCCTACGGCAGGCGTCTCGAACTGGCCCAGGACCGCGAGTCCTGGGACGCCGACCGCCGCGCGGCACTTGTCCTCGGCGGCCTCGGCCTGGGCACCCTCGGGCACGACCGTAGGCTCGGCTCGCTGTCCGGCGGGCAGCGCGGCCGGCTCGCCCTGGCCGCGCTGCTCGTCCGGCGGCCGTCGGCACTCCTCCTCGACGAGCCCACCAACCACCTCGACGACGACGCTGCCGCCTTCCTCGAACAGCAGCTCCGCGATCTGCCGGGAACCGTGGTGGCCGCGAGCCACGACCGGGCGTTCCTCGACGCCGTCTGCACCGACCTCGTCGACCTCGACCCGGCGGTGGAAGGACCGGTCCGGCACGGAGGCAACTACAGCGCCTACCTGAGCCACAAGCGCGCCGAGCGGGAGCGCTGGGAGCGGCGGTACGTCGAGGAGCAGGAGGAGCTGGCGGAACTGCGCCGCTCGGCGGGCGTGACCGCACACCGGGTCGCGCCGGACCGGGGACCGCGCGACAACGAGAAGATGGGCTACGGCCACCGGGCGGGCCGGGTGCAGAGCCAGATCTCCCGCCGGGTCCGCAACGCCGCGCGGCGCCTCGATGAGCTGGAGCGCGCCCAGGTCGCACAGCCGCCGCACCCCCTGCGGTTCGCGGCGGGAGCGCTGGCCGCCGAGGCGGACGAAAGCCCGCAGCCCCTGGTCTCGCTGCGCGACGTACGGGTGCCGGGGCGGCTCGCGCTGGAGCACCTGGAGGTGTCGGCGACGGACCGGCTGCTGGTCACGGGCGGCAACGGAACGGGCAAGTCGACGCTGCTCGCCGTACTCACCGGCCATCTCACCGCCGAGGGCGAGGTACGCAGACGGCGCGGCCTGACGGTGGGGCTGCTCGCCCAGGACACCGTGTTCGACCGGCCCGACCGCACGGCCCAGGACACCTACGAGCTGACGCTGGGCCCGGTGCGGGCCGATGAGGTGCCGCTGAGATCGCTCGGCCTGCTGCACACGGAGGACCTGCAGAAGCCTGTCGGCAGGCTGTCGGTAGGGCAGCGGCGGCGGCTCGCGCTGGCACTGCTGGTGGCCCGGCCACCCCACCTGCTGCTGCTCGACGAACCCACCAACCATCTCTCCCCGCGCCTGTGCGACGAACTGGAGGAGGCGCTGGGTGCCGGTCCCGGCGCGATCGTCGTCGCGAGCCACGACCGCTGGCTCCGCCGACGGTGGCAGGGCCGCGAGATACGGCTCGGGGGCGGAAGCGGACAGTCGGAGGGCACTGTGGCGAGCCGTTCCCGCTCCTGACCCGGGCGCCTGCGCACGGGCGGGCAGTGCCGATGATTGTGTTCCGTAACAGTCACCTGCCAGGATGGTGATGTGAACCTCGACCATGTATTCGTCTGCGGACACCCGGCCCTCGACTTCGCGGCCACACTCCGTGCGCGCCGCTCCTCCCGGTTCGAGGTGCTCGTGACGCCGGAGCGGCTGAATGCCTGGTATCTGGAGTCCGGCCTCGTGGACGCGATCACCCCCGGTGACGAGGAGGACGTCCGGGAGGCGAGGACCGTGCGCGAGGCCGTCTACCGGCTCCTCACCAAACGCCGCCTCGGCGAGGAGTTCGACGGAGACGCGCTCGCCGTGCTCAACGGCGCGGCGCGCGAGACCCCCGTGACGCCACAACTCACCGTGGCCGGGCGGCACAACGAGGCGACCCCCGGCCAGGCCCTGGCGACCGTCGCCCGGCAGGCCGTCGAGCTGCTCAGCGGCCCGGACGTGCCGCTGCTGAAGGAGTGCGGCAACCCGGAGTGCACGCGGGTCTACATCGACCGCTCCCGCGGCATGCGGCGCCAGTGGTGCGGCATGGAGTCCTGCGGCAACAAGCTCAAGGCCGCCGCCTACCGCGCACGGAAGAAGACCGCCCCCGCCGTGACCGCGTAGCCCCGTTCGAAGTCGGCCGACCGCCCGCGGCTGCGCCGTGTGTTCGACAACATCGGCACCTGGGTCACCTTGGCCATCGTCCTGACCTTGCTCATCTTCGCCGCGGTGAACCTCTCCGCCGGTATCCAGGCCACCCGGGACCACTTCGCCAAGCGGGCGCCGGTCGAGCCGGACACGATCCGCGCCTCACGTTCGTACGCGGGCCACGGTCCGAAGCTCGTCTTCGACAAGCTCAGCAACACCTGGTGGGGCCCGGGGATCGCGCAGTCGAGCCAGGGCGAGTGGATCGAAGTGGGCTTCACCCTGGACCCGGCAACGGGCCCCCAGCGCCGGTCCTTTCGGGTCGGGGCGGGGTCAGTCGTCGATGCCCGACCGCTCCACCCCCGCCACGATCCACCGCTGGAAGAACAGGAACACCACGAGCAGCGGCACGATCGACACGGCAGCCGCGATGAAGAGTTCGTGCAGCCTGATCACCTGGGACGTGGTGAACGACGACAGGGCCACCTGCACCGTCCACGCGTTCCGGTCCTGGCCGATGACCAGCGGCCACAGGAACGAGTTCCACGCGCCGATGAAGACGATCGTGCCCACTGCCGCGAAGACCGGCCGGGAGTTGGGCACGACCACCCGCCAGTACGTACGCCAGTAGCCGAGCCCGTCGACGCGCGCCGCGTCCTCCAGCTCCCGTGGAAAACCGAGGAAGTACTGCCGGAAGACGAAGCACGCGAAGGCGGAGAACAGGGTCGGCACGATCAGGCCGCGCAGCGTCGACACCCAGCCGAGCGACGAGACCAGGACGAAGCTGGGCACGAAGGTGACCGAGGCCGGGACCATCAGCGTGCCGAGGATCGCGTAGAACACCTTGTTCGCGTGGCGGTACGGAATGCGGGCCAGACCGTAGCCGGCCAGCGAGGCAAGCAGCAGCGTGCCCAGCGTCGTCGCGACCGCGATGAGCGAGGAGTTGAGCAGGGAGCGCGCGAACGGTACCGATGTGTCGTCGAAGAGTTCCTTGACATTCCCCCAGCGCAGCGAGGAGGGGAAGAAGGTCCACTCGGGCGAGGTGATGTCGCTCTCGGCCGAGAGCCCGTTGCGTACGAGGAGGTAGAAGGGGATCAGGAACAGGAGCGCGAGCGCGATCAGGAGCGAAAGCCGCAGCGCGCGGCCCGCTCTGACCCTGGAGTCGTCCCGCCCGGCCCTCGGATGCTCGCTCATTCCGCGTCCTTCCTGCCGAGCCCGAACCACTTCGCCTGACCCACCGTCACCACCGCGATGATCAGCGCGAGGAGGACGGCGCCAGCGCTGCCCAGACCGAGGTTCTGCCCCTGGCCCAGCGCCGTGTAGTAGAGGTAGACGAGCGGGGGCCTGGCGTAGGGCGGGTAGCCGCGGGAATCCGAGAGCAGGTTGTAGAACTCGTCGAACGCCTGGAACGCGTTGATGACGAGCAGCAGCACCACCGCCACGGACGTGGCGCGCAACTGCGGGAACGTGATGTGCCGGAAGACCTGCCAGCCGGGCCGCGCCCCGTCCACCGCCGCCGCCTCGTAGAGGGTGGGGCTGATGCGCTGGAGTCCGGCGAGGAAGAGCACCATGTAGAAGCCTGCCTGGAGCCAGAGCCGCACGGTGACGATGACGGCCCAGTACCAGGGCGGGTCGGTGGTCGAGAGCCAGGCGATCTGATCGCCGCCGAACCAGCCGAGGACGGTGTTGGCGAGCCCGAACCGCACCCCGTTGAAGATCGACATCTTCCAGATGAGCGCGGCCACGACGTAGGAACAGGCCGCGGGCAGGAAGAAGACCGAGCGGAAGAACGCCTGGGCGCGGCGCTGCCGGTGGACCATGAGGGCGAGCGCGAGGGAGAGCGCGTACGTCGCCGGCACGATGAAGAGCGAGAAGACGAAGAAGGTCCACAGACTGTCGGTGAACGCCTCGTTCCGCAGCATCGCCGTGTAGTTGCCGAAGCCTACGAAGTCGTCCGGGGTGACGGTGTTGTGGGCGTCGAAGAAGCTGAGGTAGACGCTCCAGCCGAGCGGGATGTACGTGAAGACGCCCAGGCCGAGCAGGAAGGGCCCGACGAACACCCAGAACCAGAGGGTGCGGTTCTGGGTCCCCCACACCTTCCTGCGCCCCGTTCCCTGTTGTTCGCGAGGGGCTGTCGTGGTCACGACTTCTTCTTCACCCGGCCGAGCTCGGCGGACACCTTCCGCACGACTTTCTTGAGCTCGTCGTCGGGGCTCGCGCCGTCCTTGATGATGCGGCTCAGGGCGTCCTGGTAGGCGCTTCTGCTGGCCGGGGTCCAGAGGAGCGGTTCGGCACGGCCGTGGTCGGTGGTGTAGCGGACGGCGTCGGCCGCGGCGCCCTTCCTGAGCTTCTCCGCCTTCTTCGCCAGGGACATGCGGGCCGGGATGTGGAATCCGTACCCGAGGGCGAAGTCCTCCTGGCGGTCGGTGCTGTCGATCCACAGCCACTTGAGGAAGTCCTTGCCGGCCTTCTGGTGCTTGCTGCGGGTACTGACGGCGGCGGCGTACGCGCCGACCGGCACCGCGGGCCTGCCCTCGGCCCCGTCCTTCGGGAACGGCAGGACGCCGAAGTCGTCGCCGAGTTCCTTCTGCACCGAGGGCAGCGCCCACAGGCCCGACCACTGCATGGCGGTCAGCCCCTGGACGAACGCCGACGGATCGGACCAGTCGGCGGGCGCACCCAGGAGCAGCGACTTGTCGGCGTACAACTGGTGGATCTTGCCGAGGGCGCGGGCGGCGGCCGGATCGTCGAAGCCGACCTTGCCGTCGGTGGTGACGAGTTCGAGGCCGGCCGCGTACAGGGGCATGCCGCCCAGGACGCCGGCGCCTCCGTCGTTGCCCAGGAACAGGCCCTTCGTCTTCTTCGAGGTGAGCTTCTTCGCGGCGTCCACGAGCTCGTCCAGCGTCTGCGGCGGCCGGACACCGGCATCGGAGAGCAGGCTCTTGCGGTAGTAGAGCATCTGCATGTCGACGACCTGAGGGATGCCCCAGATCCTGCCCTCGTACGTCTTCGGGGCAAGGACGGCCGGATTGAAGTCGTCCTTGACCCCGTCGAACAGCTCGGTGAGGTCGGCGACCTGCTTGCCCTGGATCTGGTCGAGACTCGGCCCGTTCACCTCGAAGACATCGGGTCCAGAGGCGGTGAGGAGCGCGGCGGCGGTCTGCTCATCGTAATTACCGGGGCGCCACTGGACGTTGACGTCCGCCTTCTTGTAGGCGGCGGCGTACTTCTTCACGGCCTGCTCGGTGCCCTGCTCGCCGTACTGGTGGTACCACTGCGACAACTTGGGCCCATCGCCTGAACCACCGTCGTCGCGGCCGGTGTTGGAGCCACACGCACTCAGCAGCCCCACTGCCGCGCCGGCCCCGAGCAGCCCCCTGCGGCTGATGGTCATTGGTCGTCCCCCTGTTCGGTCTATGCCTGCTTCCCACGGCCCAACGATCAACCATGCAGGCGGATTACGACAGGGGGACTACGGCCGTGTGTCGGCTGATCCGGGCGGCGGCAAGGCTCAGGGCGAAGGGAAGTTTGCGGGTACGGCTCCCATCAGAGGTCGAGGATCAGGCGGGGGGATCGTGCGCGGGACACGCAGGCGTACATGCGGGCCTCGGGGGCGCCGATGTCGTCCCGGTGGTCGGGTTCGCCGGACAGGACGGTGACTTCGCAGCTGCCGCAGACACCTTCGCGGCATCCGGAGGGCAGGGCGTGCCCAGCTTGGGCCAGGGCATCCAGAAGCGACTCGTCGGCCGGCACGGTGACGGTGCTCCCGGAGCGCGCCGCGCAGACCGCCTCGAACGGCGTGTCGGGGCCGAAGGTGCGAGCCACCGGCTGGAACCGCTCGGCGTGCAGCCTCCCGGCGGGGAACGCCGCCTCAACGGCCGCCAGCATGGCCGCGGGACCACAGCAGTAGACCAGGGTGTCGGCCTCCAGCACGGCCGCGAGGGCGTCGAGGTCCGGTCTCCCCGGCCGCTCGGTCTCCACGATCCGCACCCGGTCCCCGTAGGAGCGGCGATGCTCCTCGGCGAAGGGCATGCCGTCCAGCGAAGGCCCCACGTACAGCAGGGTCGCGGGGAGTCCGGCGGCCACCGCCGAGCGCAGCATCGGCAGCAGCGGCGTGATCCCGATCCCGCCCGCGAGGAACAGATACCGCGGTGCGTCGCCGGCTTCGAGGACGAACTCGCCACGATGCTCACCCGCTATCTGGCGGGCGGTCCGGATCTGGCGGGCGGTCCGGCCACGACGCCCGGGGGCTGACGGGTCCGGAGGCGGGCGACTCACGGCAGCGCGGAGCGATGAGTTTCGTGCACGGGATCGGTCCAAGGGTCTGTACGTGCACACCGCGAGCCGGAGGCACTCATGGAGCCCACATCACTACCGCCCGTTGTCGACGTCGAGACCTGGCAGCGTCAGCTCGACGACCTGCGCGTTCGGGAGAAGGCTGCGACCCGGGAACTCGACGCGATCGCCGCCCAGCGCCGCCGTATGCCGATGGTCGAGATGCCCGACTACACCCTTGAGGGCGCGGAAGGACCGGTGCGGCTGGCCGACGTCTTCGACGGCGCGTCGCAGCTGATCGTCTACAACCACATGTGGTTCCCCGGCGAGAAGTGGCAGTGCCCCGGCTGCACGGGGTTCACGTCACAGTTCACGCGGCTGGGGTTCCTGGAGGGCTACGACGCCAGGTTCGTCATCGTCACGCAGGGCCCGATCGGCGAGGCCCTCGCGTACAAGGAGCGGGTCGGGAACAAGATGACCTGGTACTCCACCGCGAACAGCACGTTCGGCAGCGACGTGGGCGCACCGCCCGGCGGCGGGTTCGCGGTCAACGTCTTCCTGCGTGACGGCGACACCGTCTACCGCACCTGGCACACGACCGGCCGCGGCACCGAGCAGCTCAGCCACAGCTTCGCGCTGATCGACCTGCTGCCGTACGGGCGGCAGGAGGAGTGGCAGGACTCCCCCAAGGGCTGGCCGCAGTCCCCCACCTACAGCCGGTGGGTGGGCTCGGAGGACATCGCCGCGCGCTACGGTCCGGGGGCGTCGTAGTCGTATGCCGCGGTGAGCACACCGACGTGTACCCGTCGTCCTGCGTGCTCAGGTCTGGATCGGGGCTATTGCCCGCCGGCGGCGGGCCCGGCGGGCATGCGCCTCCGATCGCGGAACGCCTTGCAGAACTCCAGGGACACCCAGATGCCCACGGCGCCGACGGTGGCGAGGACGGTGAGGCCGACGAGGAGCGGGATGATCATGCGGTCAGCGTAGTCTGCGGCCCGCTGCCCGCCGTATGCGGTGGCCTGTTCAGCCCTGCCCCGGAGGATCCGGGGGCTTCCGACCGGCAGCCACAGGGTGGTGGAGGACAGGCAGTCGGCGACGGCCTCATGGCTCCGGACCTCCTGGGCGTCGGCCAAGGCGACTCCGTCTCGACCGACCAGGCTCCCGAGCGACGCCTCCGCCCGGATGCTCTCGTAGGCACCCAGCGCATCACACCTGTCGCGCGTGCCCGGCATCGGGAACAGCCATGCCCAGCGCAGACGGTAGTAGGAGAAGACCACCGCGAGGAGAGTCACCCCGACGTACGTGGCAAACCACTGCCAGGAGCCCTGCGCGAGCATGGCCGTCAGCACGGCGGCGAGGGCGATGCCGATGCCCCCGGGCTGGTCGGAAGCGTCGCATCACTCCTTCGCTCCGAAGCCATACCGGGCGGGCGCGAAAGCCGGGCCCGGTCGGCGGCACACCGCGCTGCACACCCGCCAGCCCCTCAGGTGCTCGTGCGGGCCTTCTTCGCACTCGCCTTGCGGGCTGTTCGGAAGTCCAGGTACGCGAGGGCGATCACCAGCACCGGGGCGAAGACCCAGAGCAGCGCGAGGCGCAGCGGCCCGTCCGTCAGACCGGCTATCACGACGAGCACCGCCGCGCCGATCAGGAACCCGATGAACTGCTGCCAGCTGTAGAAGCCTCCGGCTGCGACCCCCGCCGGGTACATGTCGGGGTGATCGTCGTCCCCCACCTCGTTCAGCGCGGCGCGCGCAGGACTTCTTCGTCCTTCCGAGCGGGCCTGGCGCCAGGCGAAGAACCACCGCCCCAGCAGATAGAGGGCCAGGCCCCCGAGGAAGATCCACCACTCGGTGGGGCTGTCGGGAAGAGATCTCGCCAGAGTCATGGCCTCCGTGTGCCCCTGCCACACGGGAGTAGCCGATTCCGTATAACGGCTGGCCTTTCCGGCCTCTACTGACGCATGGGTGCACCCTTCAGATCCTCAGCCCCCCGACCCCTCAACGTCGGCCGAGCCGTTCGACGGCCGCGAGGACTTGGCGGGTGCCGTCCTCGTGGGCGAGGGCGGCGGCGGTTTCCTGGGCGCGGGCGCGGGTCACCGCCTGCTCGAAGCGCTCACGGGTGGCGAGAACCACCTCATGGCCGACCGTCGCCCCGACCTGACGGAGTTGCCCGCGGGCCATCGCAGCAGGCGTCATCATCCGGCGGTCGAGCGTCCGACCGCACCTTGCGAGCCGACAGCCGTGAGCACCACGTCGGCCAGTTCCTCAGGAGACCGGCCTCTGTCGGCTTCAATGCGGTCAAGGCCCAGCCTGTCGACGGCAGTTCGCATGAGCGCCTGGTAGCGCACGGTGCGGGCCAGGAACTTCTCGATCAGGTGCTGATCCTCGGCGGCGGCTTCCGTGTAGCGGCTGCCCTCGTACATCCGGGCGCGGACAACAGACTCCTCCGCGGTCAGCCACACGGCAGCCGTGTGAGGGGCCGTCAGACTCGCGACACGGTCGGGCCAGAGCGCCGACCCCTCCAGGACCAGGCCCCCTCCGACACCTTGCCGCCCGGCCGCGTACTCCGTGATCAGTTCCTGAATGCGGGGCCACAGCCGCTCATAGTGGTCCAGCACGGACGCGATCAGTTCGTCCACCGGGAGGGTTCTGTAGTGCTCCGCGACGTGCGCGGGAACTTCCCAGTCCGGCGTTCGCCAGGGGCGCCCCGGGTGCCGGGCGAGTCTGTCCGTCGACCGGTACTCGAATCCCGCTCTGTCCGCCACCACTTGGCCGACGGTCGACTTCCCGACGTGCGACGTTCCCCCGATCAGCACCACCCGCACACCATGCATGGCTGCGACTTTACCGATCGCCGCTGAGCGCCACTGCTCGACACTGCTGGAGCTGCCCACCGCCCATGAACGCCGACGCATTCCCGCCGCGTCGGCGCCCATGGTCGGGCAGCACCGGCCGTGGAGGGGAGCTCGTCGCGGACGGTACGCCCTACCTCCACCGTCCTCCTTCGACGGAGCCGAAAACAGGCCGACCCTACGCATTTCCTCTACGCCACAAGGTACTGCCACTCCCGCAGCACGCCCACAGCCTGACTCAGACCGTCAACTCCCGGCTCGCTCACCACAATTGCCATGCCCTGATCAGACGTCACCGCACCGCCTGTACGCACCTGGTTTCTGGCCGAGGGAGGGGCAGGTCTCAGAGGGAGGGGCAGGTCTCAGTCGGCGTGAAGGGTTCGAAAGCGATCGGGGTCCGCCGGGTCTCGATCGACGACTTGGATCGGCGTCCGCGCCCACTGCCAGACGCTGATGCCCGGGATGCGGGAGAACCGGATCTGGCCACGGGTGCCTTCGACTGCGACGCGCGGCCAGGATTCGGCGATGCGTGCCCGGTCCACCCGGTCCGTGCCATGGGAACGCAGGGCTTCGGCGAGGACGGCGATCGTGTCGTACCCCTCGAAGGCGACGAAGGAAGGCGCTGCGCCCAGCCGCTCACGCAGGGCCGTCCCGACTCGCGTACCGAGGGGACTGAGCCGCTCGGGCAGGTACCGCAGGAACGGGATCGCGGCGCCGTCGCCGCCCAGCAGCGCGGCCCATTCGGCGAGCTCCGGTTGTCCGGCCGGAGCACCGATCAGGATCTCGCCGAGGCGCTGGTCGTGGCGTACGGACTTGACGATCGGGACGGCCGGCTCCGGGTGTCCGGCCAGCAACAGGAGGGCTGTCGCGCCGTTCTCGACGAGTTCGTCGCACAACGTCGTGGGGGTCAGCACGCTCATGTCGAGTTCGAGGACGGTGCCGCCCCGTGGCGCGAGGTAGTCGCGCAGGATGCGGGTCCCGGACGCCCAGTAGACGCTCGGCTGCGTTGCTACCGCGATGCGGCTGTGGCCCGCGCCGAGAAGGAAGTCCGCGTAGACCTGCCAACCTCGGGACTGCGGCGGGGAGAGGCGCGCGACCCATTCCGTCGGCTGTTCGGTGAGCGCGTCGAGAACCGCTGACGAGCAGAGGAACGGCAGACCGACGGCGTCTGCCCTGGCGGCCGCGGCGCGAGCGACGACGCTGTGATACTCCCCCACCACGGCAGCCACCCCCAGGGCGGCCAATTCGTCCACGGCGTCCACTGCCCTCCGCGGATCAGCCGCGGTGTCGCGGACCACCAGTTCAACTGACCTTCCAGCGATCCCTCCGGCGTCATTGACTTCGCGAACTCCCTGCTCCAGTCCGGCGAGCAGGTGTTGGCCCGCTCCTACCCAGCCGGGCCGGGTGAGCGGAACGAGAGCGCCGATCCGGACGGACGCCCCGTCAGCCCTCTCCGCTCCAGCTCCTGTTCCTGTTTTTGGTCCCGTTCCTGCTCGCTCTCCGGATGGCGATGGCGGCGTACTCATGAGGTGGCGTCTCCCGGGCTGCGATGGGTGATCATGCCGGACATTGCATCCACCACCCTGGCCGCCAGGCAACCGATTTCCTCGATCCCCTGAACGTTCAGAGAGGAAGGCGCCTCGTGCTCCGTGCTCGGCACTCCGCGCTCGACAGAAGCCGACAGTAAAGCTAAGCCTGAGGGTTAAGGTCACAACGAAACACTCGTGCCGGGTCACTCGATGTGACCATCACTCCCGCCTCTGCGCCCAGACCGCACAGCCATGGAAGGCCCGGGCACAGCCCGGCGAGGACAGCGCCGGGCGTGGCACGGAGCACTCATCCCGCAGGCTATAGTTGATCTTGAGCTCGCAGCGGGAAACTTCCGGCAGCGGGCCCCGCGTTGGTCGTCCAAGGAAAGACGCCCCGCTTCCTGCGGGGAAATGCAGGTGCAAGGCCTGCCCAGCGCTCAACGCGAAGCCCCGGACCAGATCGAATCCGTCCGGGGCTTTCTGCTGTCCCCTCCCCCGAGAAATTCGTTCGTCCTCCAACCGTGTAACCGTGCGGACCCGCGTCGCACGGGCCACCATGGAGGTATGGAGCCGACATCCCTCGGCGATGTCAGCGCGCCGGGGCGCGTCGCCGCCGCCGACGAGGGCATCAGCGAGGAAGAGCTGGCCCTCGCGGCACGCAATCACGGCCTGCCGCTGGAAGCCATGCGTCACGACGTCACACCCCCCGGCCTCCACTACGTGCTGGTCCACTACGACATCCCCATGGCTGAGGAGAACGCGTGGCGGCTCTCCGTGAGCGGCCTGGTTCGCACGCCCCTGGAACTTGGCCTCGCGGACCTGCGGGCGCTGCCCGCCGTCACCCACCGCGTCACGATGGAGTGCGCGGGCAACGGCCGGGCCCGGCTGCACCCGCGGCCGGTCAGCCAGCCCTGGCTCGTGGAGGCGGTGGGAACCGCCGACTGGACCGGGGTTCCACTGCGGACCGTGCTCGCGGCGGCGGGAGTCGAAGAGGACGCGGTCGAGGCCGTGTTCACAGGGGCGGACCACGGTGTCGAGCGCGGCGTCGAACAGGACTACCGGCGCAGCCTGCCGCTCCCCGTGGACGCGGACACGGACGTACTGCTCGCGTATGAGATGAACGGCGGCCCGCTCCCGCCCCAGCACGGCTACCCGCTGCGGCTCGTGGTCCCCGGCTGGTACGGCATGGCGAGCGTCAAATGGCTGCGCGGGATCGAACTGATCGGCTCCCCCTTCACGGGCTTCCAGCAAGCCGTCGCGTATCGCTACCGGCAGACCCCCGAGGACGCTGGTGAGCCCGTCACGCACATAGCCCCGCGCGCCCTCCTGATACCCCCGGGTTTCCCGGACTTCATGTCGCGCGTCCGGGTCGTGCGCCCCGGGCCGGTGAAGCTGGAGGGGCGCGCCTGGTCCGGATACGGGCCGGTCACGCGGGTCGAGGTCAGCGCCGACGACGGCCGCACCTGGGTCGACGCCGAGGTCACTCCCCGCGGCCCGCACCGCTGGGGCTGGCAGCCCTGGCACACCACGTGGACCGCGGTCGCCGGCCACCACACCCTGTCCGTCCGCGCGTCCGACGCCGACGGACACACCCAGCCCGTGGAACAGCCCTGGAACCGGGGCGGCTTCGGGAACAACGCCACGCAACGGGTCCCGGTGCTGTGCCACCGCCCCGACGTATGACGTCACCGGCTGTGCCGGGCGGGGACACGTGCACAGGGTCATGGAGAGGGCCTCGCGGCGCACATCGGCAGCGTTACACCGCCGCCAGCACGTCCGCCAGCTCCTCCAGACCCTCCACCTGCCAGTCGAAGGAGTCGCCGCTCCTCGGCGGATCCCCCACCGGGCGCTGAACATAGGCCGTTCGCATCCCCACCGCCTGCGCTCCCCGCAAGTCCCACGCATGCGCGGCGACCATGAGCACCCGCTCGGCCGGGCAGCCCGCCGCCTCGATCGCGAGCCGGTAGACCTCCCGTGCGGGCTTGTAGGCCCGTACGTCCTCGCCGGACAACGCCTGGTGCCAGCGCAGACCCGCGTACGCGTTCAGTCGCAGCAGCGTCCCGCGGCTGGCGTGAGACAGCCCCAGCACAGGGAATTGTCCGGCCATGCGCGCAAGTCCGGCAGCGGAATCGCCCCACGGCCGCAGGCGCCGCGACGCGCCGGCCAGCCGGCCGATCGCCACCGGATCGCTCAGCCCGGCACGCTCGGCCACACGCTCAGCCGCCTCCCGGTCGACGACCTCGCTGTTGGCATACGCTCGGCCGCCCTCCTCGATGCGCCGCTGCTCGCGTTCGACGTGCTCCCGCCAGACCGTGAGCAGCTGCTCCACGGACGCCCCTCCGGGCGACTCGTCGGCAGACGCCCCGCCGGACGCGGACACCGCCTCGCTCAGGGCCGCCCGTAGTCCTCCGGTCTCATCCACCATCGTTCCCAGCACGTCGAAAACGACAGCCTCGATCCCGATGCCGACGTCATCCGTCCCACGCATCCGGCCTCCTGTTCCTCTTCCACTTCTCGGCAACCGCAGAGCAGCTGAGCGCGACAAGGACCAGACCCGCAGCGTCACCGGTTCCACAGGTGACGAGTCTCGCTCGCTCATGCGTCACCGGTCAAGACGGTGACACGTACGGGGTCGGTCGTCGAGCCGGATGCCGAAGCGGACAGAGCGGTCGTACTACCCTTCGAGCGTGATGAACCACATCGAGCCCCAGGGCCCGCAGTCGGCCGCCCAGGGCTCGGCCGCCGTGCAGGGCAGCACGGTCGGCGCGGTCCGTCCGGCCAACCAGGGGCGGCGGGTCGCGGCCCGCAATCGCGCCGCCCTCATCGCCGCCGCCCGAGAAGTGTTCGCCGAGCAAGGGCTGGACGCACCGCTGTCGGCCGTCGCGCGCCGCGCCGAGGTGGGGCAGGGCAGCCTCTACCGGCACTTCGCCGACCGGATCGCGCTGGCCTCCGCCGTCCTGGACGAGAACGTCCAGCAGATCGAACAGGCCGCGCACGAACCCGACGCGGATCTGGCGAGCGTCCTGGGCGTGGTCACCTGGCATCTGACCCGCTCGACGGCCTTCGTCGACCTCCTGCGCATACGCGGCGCACGGGGTGACAGCGAGCAGGCCCTGGCGCTGGCCGGACGCGTCCACAGCGTCCTGTCCCGGTGCCTGCCCGCAGGCCATCGGCTGTCCGCCGACGACGTCATGCTCGCTGTCGCCATGGTGTCCGGGGCCGTCAACGGCCCCACACCGGACGAGCGGGAGCACCGTGCGCTGGCGGCCTGGCGCCTGCTCGGCGTCGACGTGGGGCCGTTGCGGCCCGTCGAGACTCCCGTGGACGGGTGACCGTCAGCCGCCGTTGGACTGGCGGATGCCCTCGCCAAGCGCGGTGAAGCGGTAGACGTACCCGCCGTCGGGACCGCTCACGGTCATGTACGCCTTCGTGCCGCCCTGGGTGATGGCGACGTTGGTCGCCGACTCCAGCCCCTTGGCAGACTTGGCGGGAACTTCGACAGTGGCGAGCCGTTCACCGTCGGGGCTGTAGACGGCCATGGCCGGTCGGCCATGCAGTGCCTGGTAGAGGTTGCCGTCGGCGTCCACGGCTATGGAGTCGGTCTGGGCCACGCCGCCGTCGACGTGGATGGCCTCGTGCTGAGAGGTCACGGCGGTCTTGTCGGCGTCGAGCAACAGGTACGAGATGGTGTTCTCGGCGAGTTCGCTGATCCACAAGCCGCGCAGGTCAGGGTCGAACATGACCCCGTTGGGGTGGGCGAGCCCGTCAGCAAGGACCGTGGCCTTCCCACCGTCGCGGTCGATGCGCACGATGCGCCCCTCGGCCTTGCCCGGCTCCATACCGTGCAGGTCGCTGACGTACAGGTTGCCCTCGTCGTCGAAGGCGATGTCGTCGAGGTTCATCGTGGAGCCGTCGACCTCACCCGAGAAGAATGTGCGCGGGTGCGAGCCGTCCGGCTCGGTGCTGACGACGGATCCGGTGTAGTCGGTGAGGTAGAGGCGGCCGTCGTACGGGCTGATCTGCGCGGAGGTGTAGGCGCCCGTCTTGTCGGTGTAGATGCCTTTGTGCTTTCCGGTGGCCAGGTCCACGGAGATGACTTTGGGTTCGCCGGCGGGCGCGGTGACGTCCACGACGTACAGGTCGCCGTCCTCGTCCAGGACCGGGCCCTCCAGCAGGGTCCTGCCGGTGGCCTCGTGCGGGTCCGTCACGTGTGCGACCTGCGTGGCGCGGATGGCCCTGCCTTCGCCCGACTGTGCGGGGCGCGAGGCCGGGGCGGCCGAGGTCTGGGTGCCGCAGCCGGTCAGGGCCAGCAGGCCGCCGGCGGCCAGAACCGCCAGGGCGGCGCGGGGACGGCGGCGGGGCGTGCAACGAGCGTTCATGCGGTGGGGTGCTCCTTCCTGCACGTCCGAACGGCTCGGACGTGGTGATGTGCAGGAGACGTGGTGAGGTACGGGTGCGGTCGCGGCCGCCCATGAGGCCGGGGCAGCCGGACATGGGTCAGGGTCAGGCGGCCGACCAGCCCCCGTCGGACGGCAGGATGGCGCCGTTGATGTTCACCGCGTCCTTGCTGAGCAGGAACGTGATCGAGGCAGCCAGTTCCTCGGCCATGGCGAGACGCGGGATCGCCACGCGCATCTTCGCGGTGCGGGCCGAGCCGTACGGGGCGGCGGCCGGCATCGCGATGCCGGTGGCGACAGCGCCGGGGCAACTGCGTTGATCTGTACGCCCGTTCCCGAGTACTGATAGGCCGACGACATCGTCAGGCCGACCAGCGCGTGCTTCGAGGTCGTGTACGCGGCTCCGGCCGCCGAGCCGCGCAGGGCCGCCTCGGAGACGACATTGACGATCCGGCCGACTCCCGCGGCGAGCATGCCGGGCACGACGGCGCGCATCAGGCGCATCGGGCCGTCGACGTTGATGCGCAGGACACGTTCCCAGGTGATGTCGTCGACTTCGTGCACGGCGGCGTCGTTGTCCATGACGCCCGCGACGTTCGCCAGGGCGTCCACGCGGCCGGCCGCGGCGGCCAGGACCGCGTCGGCGGACGCGGGTTCGGTGATGTCCGCGGTGACGGGCACGAGCGCTTCGCCCAGGTCCGCGGCCAGGGACGCGAGGCCGCCCGCGGAGATGTCGACGGCGACCACGATGCCGCCCTCGCGCACGATGCGGGAGGCGACGGCCTTGCCTATGCCGGAGGCGGCTTCGGTGACGACGACCTTCTGACCGCCGAAGCGGCCCGGCGTGACCTGCTCGATCCACGGCTCGGGGGCACCGATCTCGACGCCCGGGTCGGGCTCGGCGGTCGCGGCGGCCTCGGTCGGCGGCGCCGCCGGCAGGCTGTCGGGGATCTGCCCGGTCTCGGCGGCGGTGACCAGTACGTCCACGAGTTCCGCGGGGAACTTCCCCCCGGACATCTGCACGAGCTGCTCAAGCGGCAGGCCGAGGGCCGGGGCGAGGGCCTCTTCGCTCTGCCCCTGGGAGACCAGCAGACCACGCAGAACCTGTCCGGCGGTGGGTTCCGCCAGCCAGTCGCGCAGCGGGGATGCGGGGGTGATGTTCGGCATCGCAGGCCTTTCATGTCGTGGCGTCATGTCTGTCGTGGCGTCATGTCGTCGCGTGTCGTGGCGTCGTCGCGTGGCATGGCGTCATCGCGTGTCGTGGCGCTCGGGCGGTTCGCGGGGAGGCATCGAACCCAACCGGACAACACTGTCCGGTTCCTGGGTTACGGTACCTCTGACCGCTCGGGGCGCCCCCGGCGAGGGCACTGATCTCGCCCGCGCGGCGCCCGACGCGCTTCCCCCCACCCCCACGAGAGGACCTCGCCCCATGTCCCTGCCGCAGTGCGCCAATCAGCCCACCCCGCAGGAGATCGTCGCCCTGCGCGAGCGCTACCGCCTCGAGCGGGAACGCCGCGTACGCCCCGAGGGCACGGGCCAGTACCGGCCCGCCGAGGCGGAGTTCGGCTACTTCGCCGCCGACCCGTACGCCGGCGAGGCGACCGAGCGCGAGCCTCTGCACGACACGGTGGACGTCGCCGTCGTCGGTGGCGGGTTCGGCGGGATCCTGGCGGGCGCGCGCCTGCGCCGGCAGGGCGTGGCGAAGGTGCGTGTCGTCGAGAAGGGCGGCGACTTCGGCGGCACGTGGTACTGGAACCGCTACCCCGGCATCCACTGCGACATCGAGTCCCACGTCTACCTTCCGCTCCTGGACGAGACCGGTTACGTGCCCGGGTGGAAGTACGCCCCGGGCGAGGAGATCCGCCGCCACGCGGTGCGTATCGCCGAGCAGTTCGACCTGTACGAGCACGCCCTGTTCTCCACCGCCGTCACCTCCCTGGCCTGGGACGAGACGGCTGAGCAGTGGGTGGTCACCACCGATCGCGGCGATGAGTTCCGGGCCACCTACGTCATCACCGCCACCGGCACACTTTCGGAGCCCAAGCTGCCCGGCATACCCGGGATCGAGGACTACCGGGGCCACACCTTCCACACCTCTCGCTGGGATTACGCGTACACCGGCGGCAGTCCCGAGGGAGGCATGGCGGGCCTCGCGGGCAAGAGAGTCGGCGTCGTCGGCACGGGTGCCACCGGTGTGCAGGTCATCCCGATGCTGGCTGCGGACGCCGGTCACCTCTACGTCTTCCAGCGCACCCCCTCCGCCGTGGACGTGCGTGGCCAGCAGCCCATGACGCCGCGCCAGGTCGGCGCCGAGCGGCCGGGCTGGGCCGGTGAGCGCCGTGAGAACTTCCTGCGCATCTGCTCGGGAGAAGAGGCCGAGCAGGACCTGGTGGCCGATCGCTGGACGGAGTCGGCCGGGCTGCTCGAAAAGCTCCTGCCCAGCTTCCGCCGCCATGGCGAGCCGGACTTCGAGGCCGCATACGAGGTCGCCGACCACGCGACGATGAACCAGATCCGCGCACGCGTGGCCTCCGAAGTCACCGATGCCGCGACCGCCGCGGCCCTCGCACCCTGGTACCGGTACGCGTGCAAGCGCCCCACGTTCTCCGACACGTACCTGCCCGCGTTCAACCGCGCCGACGTCACCCTGGTGGACACGGCCGACACCCACGGCATCGAGCGCATGAGCGAGCGTGGTGTCGTCGTGGGCGGAGTGGAGTACGAGGTCGACTGCCTGGTGTTCGCCACCGGGTTCTCCGTGGGCCTGTCCGGCGTCACCTCCGGGAAGCTGCCGGTGACCGGCCGCGACGGCATCCAGCTCCTGAGCGCGCTGAAGCAGCGGGGTCCGCGCACTTTGCACGGTTTCACCAGCAACGGGTTTCCGAACCTGATCCGGATGGGCTCACTGCAGAACGCCAGCAGCGTGAACTTCACGCACATCCTGGACGAGCAGGCCGTGCACGCCGCCGCCCTGGTCGCCGCCGCCGAGGAGAAGGGCGCCGTCGTCGAGCCGGCCCCCGAGGCCGAGGACGCCTGGATCGACATCTGCGCGCAGGGCGCCCCCGACCACGCGTGGTTCCACGCCGAATGCACCCCCGGTTACTACAACGGCGAGGGCCGCGGCCGCCCGAACGGCCCCACGGCCTACCCGCACGGCGCCGTCGCCTTCCATGAACTTCTGCGCCGCTGGCGAGCGGAGAACATGGGCGAGGCTCTCCGGGCCAGGGCAGGCGGACAATTTGCCGGTCGCCCTTGATCAGCCTAATTTTGCGGCGACACAGCTTTTTCTCAGGCAAGAGGAGAAAAGCTTCATGGTGAAAGGCATTCCGCACAGAAAACCCCGGCGGCCCCGGGGGCCTGAGACGGAATCGACGCGCGCGTCACGGTCGGCGACCGACCGTATGGCGCGCACGCTGCTGCGCCGCCGCAAGAAGGCGCTCAGTGCCGAGGACGTGATGGTCTCGGACCGCCCGAAGGTGCGGCGCGCGGTGACGGCCGCCGCGCTCGGCAACACCATGGAGTGGTTCGACTTCGGCGTCTACGCCTATTTGGCGGGCACGATCGGAAAGGTCTTCTTTCCGTCCAGTTCGCCAGGGGCGCAGGTCGTCGCCACGTTTGCCACATTCGCCGCTGCCTTTCTCGTCCGCCCGCTGGGTGGCCTCGTATTCGGGCCTCTCGGCGACCGCATCGGCCGGCAGAAGGTGCTCGCGGCCACCATGATCATGATGGCCGCGAGCACGTTCGCCGTCGGCCTGCTGCCCACGTACGCCTCGATCGGGTTCGCCGCCCCGCTGCTGCTGCTCGTGTGCCGACTGGTCCAGGGGTTCTCCACGGGCGGCGAGTACGCCGGAGCCACCACCTACATCGCCGAGTACGCCCCCGACCAGCGGCGCGGCTTCCTGGGCAGCTGGCTCGACTTCGGGACCTTCGTGGGCTACTCGCTGGGCTCGGGTCTGGTGACGGTGCTGACACTGACCCTCGGGTCGGACGGCCTGGAGAGCTGGGGCTGGCGCATCCCCTTCTTCATCGCGGGACCGCTCGGGCTCATCGGCCTGTACATGCGGCTGAAGCTGGAGGAGACGCCCGCCTTCCAGCAGGAGGCGGCCACCGCCGCGGCGGAGCGAGAGGCGGGTCCCGAGCGCGGCGAGGAGGACCCCGTCGAGCAGGCCCGTCAGTCCGGCAAGGGACGGCTCAAGGAGATCTTCACCCGCCACTGGCAGGCCGTGCTGATCTGCATGGGGCTCGTGCTGCTCTACAACGTCACGAACTACATGGTGACGTCGTATCTCCCCACGTTCATGACAGTGACGTTGGGCGAGAGCGACACGACGGCCCAGTTGCTGGTGCTCGGCACCATGCTGCTCGTCGCTCTCGCCATCACCACGGTGGGCCGCAGCTCCGACCGGTGGGGCAGGCGCCCGATGTTCATGGGCGGCAGCATCGCACTGATCGCGCTCGCCATTCCGGCGTTCCTGCTGATCCGGGAGGGCGGCATCCTGCTGCCCGCGTTCGGCTGTGCCATCCTCGGGCTGCTTCTCGTCTGCTTCGCCGGTACGGCCGCCGCGACCCTGCCGGCCCTCTTCCCGACGCGTCTGCGCTACGGCGCGCTGTCCATCGCGTACAACATCTCCGTCTCCCTCTTCGGCGGCACCACCCCGTTGCTCGCCTCCTTCCTGGTGGAAAAAACCGGCAACACGCTGGTACCAGCCTTCTACTTGATGGTGGCAGGAGCGATCGGCCTGATCTCGACGTTCTTCCTGCACGAGACAGCAGGCAGGCCGCTGCGCGGCTCGGGCCCCATGGTCGAGACGCACGACGAGGCGCGCGAGATGGTGGCGCGCAGCCGCACGGAGGCGGGGCGTCACGCACGCGACGTGTGGCTGCGGTTGTGGCACCCCCGCGGGGGCCGGAACGAATCGACGAAGGCCCGTCAGCGCAAGGACTGATCGCAGAGACTGATCGGCAGGGGCCTGACCCATGGTGCCGGAGTTCGTCCCGCCATGGAGCTAGGACGTCTCGCCCTCGGTCGTGACCTCGAAGGAGTTGAGGAAGCCGCAGATGAGCTGGTAGTAGCCCACGGTCATGACGAGATCCGCCAGCTGGTTCACCGTCAGGAACCGCAACACCTCTTCTCGCGCGGCCCCGTCGAGGGTGTGCCGGGCGAGCAGGCGGTCCGTGGCGGTCAGGACCGCGGCCTCCGGGCCGGGGAGTGTCCCGGCCGAACCGGTCTCGGCGGCGGTGAGCGCGTCCTCCCCCAGGCCGACGACACGGGCGATTCTCTCGTGATGATGCACTTCGTAGGCCGCTCCATAGGCATGACCGACCCGCACGATGGCCAGTTCGCGCAAGGTGTCCGGCAGCGAGTTGCGCTGCAGGACCGCGTCGCCGAGCGTCAGTACGCCGGGCGCCAGGTTCGGTGAGTGCATCAGCATCCGGAAGACGTTGAGCGAGCCATACGCGGTCACGACCTCCTGCAGTTCCACGGGCAGTGCGGAGAGATCCGGATACTCCATGTGTCGGCTCCGTTCGAGAGGGGCGGCGATCCGCGCGGGACGGCACCCCATCTTGGTCGATCGGGTGGCCGCTTGCCCGCTGTTCTCCGGTACGCCGACGCCGGGCGATCCGAGCCAGGAGTAGACCCAGGTCCGTATACGCACACGGCGAAGGCCGTCGCGAAGTTGCAGCACATGGGGCTGGTCGAGGCGCGGCGCGGCCGGGGTGGCGGGCTCATCCTCACCGCATCAGGGCGTGACGCCTCGGTCGGCGGGATCGTGCGGGAGCTCGAAGGGCCGGGGGACATCGTGGACTGCGACGGGGCGACGCCGTGCCCACTGCGCGCCGCGTGCCGTCTGCGCGGAGCGCTGCGCCAGGCACAGGAGGCCTTCTTCGCCTCACTCGATCCGCTGTCGCTCACCGATCTCACCAAGTCACCCACCGGCCCGCTGCTCGTCTCACTCTCCCCCACGCCCCGAGCGGACTGACCGCGCCACCACCGACGGCCCAGCGTCGCCGCACACCTCTAAATACGAATCTGAAATGCAGATTAAGGAGTCCGTTGATGCTCACCGGGCATTCCGCCGCCGTCGTCCGCAGCACGCTTCCCGCGGTCGGCTCCGCCATCGAGGACATCACCGAGCGCTTCTACGGGAAGCTGTTCGCGGCCCGTCCGGAGTTGCTCCGCAACCTGTTCAACCGCGGCAACCAGGCCGCCGGCACCCAACGCCGGGCGCTCGCGGGGTCCATCGCGGCCTTCGCCACCTACCTGGTCGAGCACCCGGACGACCGGCCCGACGTGATGCTGCGCCGGATCGCGCACAAGCACGCGTCGCTCGGTGTGCGGGCCGACCAGTACCCGGTCGTGCACCAGCACCTGTTCGAAGCCGTCGCCGAGGTTCTCGGCGACGCGGTGACACCTGAGGTGGCCGCCGCGTGGGACGAGGTGTACTGGCTGATGGCGAACGCCCTGACAGCGATCGAGAGTCGGCTGTACGCGGAGCAGGGCGTGCTCGACGCAGACGTATGGCGACCGTGGGAGGTGGTGGACCGCACGGAGGAGACGCCCCACGTCGCGTCGTTCCTGCTTTGCCCGGCCGACGACGGCCCGGCGCCCGCGTTCCGGGCCGGACAGTACGTCTCCGTACAGGTACAACTACCTGACGGCGCCCGGCAGATACGCCAGTACAGTCTCATCGGCGCACCGTCCGCCACGACCCGCGCGATCGCGGTCAAGAAGGTCACCGGCACGAGCGGCGACCACGACGGAGAGGTCTCGCACCACCTCCACGCGCACGTCCGGCAGGGCGACTTGCTGCACGTCTCGCCGCCCTACGGCGACCTCGTCCTGGAGCCGGGCGACGCACCCCTGCTGCTCGCCTCCGCGGGCATCGGCTGCACACCCGTGCTGGCCATGCTCGAAGAGCTCGCGTCAGCCGCACACCCGGGACCCGTGAGGGTCGTGCACGCCGACCGCTCCCCCGAAAGCCACGCACTGTGCGCCCATCACGAGGCCCTGGCGGCCAAACTCCCGGCCGGAACAGCCCACTTCTGGTACGAGGATCCCGGCTCCGGACACCACACCGGCCGCGTCGGCCTCAGCGTCGTACCCCTGGCGCCCGGTACCCGCGCCTACCTCTGCGGGCCGCTGCCGTTCATGCGCGCGGTGCGGGGGCAGCTCCTCGACCAGGGCGTGGCTGCCGCCGACATCCACTACGAGGTGTTCGGCCCCGACCTGTGGCTCGCAAGGCCGTAGCGACGGCGGCCGGGTGACGAGGCATCAAGGGCCGTTGTCAGTGCCTCCTTATAGAGTGAAATCACTCGGGAAGCAGCTCGGGGATGCCTCGAAGAAGGAGCAGAAGCATGTCCGCCAACAGGATTCAGCACAAGGTGAATCACGTCGCTCTGGTAGTGGACTGTTCGGGTTCCATGCGTCCGCACGAGAGTCAACTCATCCGCGTTGTGGACGAGTTCGTGGCGGGGTTGAAAGCCGAGTCCGACAGCCTCGGCCACGAGACCCGCATAAGCCTCTACTCCTTCGACCACAGGGTGGAGAATCTCGTCTGGGACATGGATGTGAAGCATCTTCCGTCCATGCGGGGTCTCTACCAAGTGAACAATGGCGCCACGGCCCTCATCGAGGCATCGCTGAAATCCCTGGACGACCTGGGACACATCTGGGAGGAATACGGCGAGCACAGCTTCCTCCAGATCGTCGTGACGGACGGTGAGGAGAATGCCTCCGGCGGCGACAGGCGACACGACGGCGACATGAAGATCCTCGGCCCCTGGCTCGACCGGATCGCGGCGAAGATGGGCGGGCTCCCCGACCATTGGACGTCCGCCATCCTGGTACCGAACTCCCTGGCCAAGCGGACAGCGCAGAACTACGGCTTCCCCGCCGGGAACATAGCCATCTGGGACGCGGACTCCCAGGAGGGCGTCGAGGAGGCCATCGGCACCGTGCGTGCCGCCGCCACCAGCTTCCTCCGGGCCCGCGAGAAGGGCGTGCGCGGCACGAAGAACCTGTTCACCGTCGGTCAGGACATATCGATCGACGAAGTACGGGCAAATCTCGAACCGATTCCGGCCGACAGGTACCGACTGCTCAAGGTCGACAAGGAAGTCGAGATCCGCCCCTTCGTCGATTCGCATCCGGGCGTGGCGTACGAACGCGGTTCCTGTTACTACCAGTTGGGCACCCGTGCCCAGGTGCAGCCCAACAAGGAAGTAATCGTGGTCGAGAAGAGCACCGATCGCGCTTATACGGGAGATGCGGCGCGGAACCTTCTGTTCGGGACCGGTATCCAAGGAACCGTCTCGGTGAAGGCGGGGCATAATCCCGAACTGGAGGTCTACGTACAGAGTCGTTCGGTGAACAGGAAGCTCAAGCCGAAAACGCGTCTGCTCATCATGCTCTGAACGCCCCGAATGTTCTGAACGCTCTGCCATGAATACGCCGAAAGGGCGGCGCGCGCCGACGCGGTGTCGGAGTACGCCACCCTTGGGCGAGGCGAGGTGCGGGAGTTGGCCCGCGTCGTCATGGCGGTTACTTCGGGTCGCGGTTGAAGACTGTCTTTGACCAGTGGTAGCCGAGGGTGGAGAGTCCGAGGCACCAGGCGAGGGTGATCCAGCCGTTGTGGCC